>CBINGY010000001.1:0-224438 GCA_966250325.1 uncultured Cytophagaceae bacterium
TATGTCAGATTTATGCCTAAATCTGAACTTCCCCCAGAAATTATGCTTGATCCGTATTGATCCGACAAAGTATGCAAATTGTATGCAAATGGAAATAAAAAAAGGAGTCACATTTCTGTAACTCCTTGATTTTGAGGCTCCCGAAGCTGGGCTCGAACCAGCGACCCTCTGATTAACAGTCAGATGCTCTAACCGACTGAGCTATTCGGGATTATGTCCTTGCTAATTTTCCCTCTGATTAGCAGTCAGATGCTCTAAGCGACCGGCAGGCGATCCTGTGAGCTATTCGGGAATCTTATTTTGTTATCGTCTCCGAAAACGTGGTGCAAAAGTATAGGCTTCATCAGAATCTGGCAAGTATTTGACTTAAAAAAATGGAAGATTTTAATCTCACATGCTTTATCGTTAATTTTCAATCTCGTTATCAATACTTTGGCAAAAATGACCAATTCAAAAAAAAGAGCTCTTCCACCTTCACGACTTGAAATTTTTGCAATAATTACACTTTCCCTAGCTTCAATTTCAATTTTTCTATTGCCTTATCTGTATTCACAAAAAAGTTGGTTCAATTCGACTGGTATTGATTACGGTTCTCCTAGCCAAATGGGAGATTGGATTGGAGGAATAACAGCCCCATTCATTGCAATAATGAGCTCTGTACTAATCTATTTGACTCTCAAAGAACAAATCCAAATGAATAGTCAATTCAAGATCAGATTTGAAAGTGAGGATGACCACAAAAGGCAACAAATTGATTTCCAATACTTTGTTGATTCACTCGATAATATTCAAAAATCGTTCGAGGAGTTGGAAATCTATATAGTGAAGGATATTCAAATCACAGGAGTGGCGGCTACCGCAGAACTTCTTGAGCAGCTCATTGTTTATGGAAACCCGTGGGACACTCGAAACTATCATTCAAGTTCAATATTAACTGATCATATGGCAGTTCTTTTACTTCTGGCTCAAGAAATTAAACCCAAGCATTTCCAAAGCAATCTTGGTAGGACTATATTTCAAAAATATCTTTTTATTCTAACTCGTTTTTTTCAAACAAGTATTTTGAAAAAGTTTGATTTTAAAAGTATAGAAAATATAAAAAAAACTGAGACGCTCTTTTTCGTATGGTCAAAACTCTATGAAAATGCTGAAAGATTATACATAGAACTGTATGATTCAGAAAATAACAAAAGCATAAAACAGATTTATGCCGATATTTTTACAAACTTTAAGGACTCTTTTTTATCATGGGAAAAAGCCATAAAAGGCCATTGATTATCAAAGCCTTTGCATCAGCTTCTTCACCATCATTGCCTTCCAATCACCAAAATCCCCCTCCAATATATGTCTCTGGGCCTCGCCCACCAGCCATAAATAAAAGGCCAGGTTATGAACACTCGCTATTTGTGCCCCCAGCATCTCCTGACATTTAATAAGGTGTTTCAAATAAGCCTTTGAATAAAAATTACTGACATAATTATCCAAACCGCTGTCAATCGGACTAAAATCATCCTCCCACTTCTTATTTCGGATATTAATAATTCCTTCCGTTGTAAAAAGCATGCCGTTTCGGGCGTTTCTGGTTGGCATCACACAATCAAACATATCTGTGCCCAGAGCTATGCCCTCCAGTATATTTTCAGGTGTGCCCACTCCCATCAGATACCGCGGTTTTTCTTTCGGTAAAATTCCGTTCACCAGCTCCAGCATCTCATACATATCCTCTGCTGGCTCACCCACAGAAAGCCCTCCTATCGCGTTTCCAGGCTGATTTTGCTCTGCAATAAACTCGGCAGACTGCTTCCGCAAGTCCTTAAAAACACTTCCCTGTACTATCGGAAACAGAGCCTGCGAATACCCGTATTTTCCTTCGGTCTCATCAAACCTTTTCACACATCGCTTAAGCCACCGGTGCGTAAGGTGCATCGATTTTTCTGCGTATTCATAATCACAGGGGTACGGCGGGCACTCGTCAAAAGCCATGATAATATCAGCTCCTATTACCCGCTGAATATCCATCACATATTCCGGGGTAAATAAATGCCGTGAGCCGTCAATATGCGAATTAAACTGAACGCCCTCCTCTGTAATCTTCCTGATTTCCTTCAGCGAAAACACCTGATATCCGCCGCTATCGGTGAGAATCGGGCGTTTCCAGCCATTGAAACCATGTAGTCCTCCTGCTTTTTCCAGTACCTCCAGCCCGGGTCTCAGATAAAGATGATACGTATTCCCCAGAATGATCTGTGCCTGTATATCCGTTTCCAGCTCCCGCTGATGCACGCCTTTGACCGTACCTGCCGTACCTACAGGCATAAAAATGGGGGTATGAATGTCTCCGTGGTCCGTTGTAATTTTTCCCGCACGTGCAGCGGTTTGGATGTCTGTTTTCTGAAGCTCGAATTGCATTCGGCAAAATTAGTTTTAATTCGTCTATTTAAAATTCAGAATACGCTCTATTCCTTATCTTTGACAAACTTTTAACACCACTATTAGTGATCTGGGATTATATCATACCTGGCACTTTTGGCCTTGCAATATTCATACAGCTGGTTTACCTGTTGTTTGTATTTACGGCTCTCATTCGTCATACCAACGAGGAAAAGGCCAGCTCCCCGCTTCCCGGTCTTTCCATCATACTGGCTGCCTGGAACGAACTCGAAAACCTGAAAGAACTACTTCCTCTTCTGGAAAATCAAGACTATCCCGATCTGGAAATTATTGTGGTAGATGACCGCTCTTCCGACGGAACCTACGATTTCCTGCGTACCAATGAAGGGGGGTTCGAAAAAATTGATTTTGTACACGTGAAGGCTTTGCCTGAGCATTTTACGGCAAAAAAATACGCCATAACCATGGGCATCAAAAAAGCGTCAAAAGAGCTGGTGCTTCTCACCGATGCCGACTGCCGCCCGGCATCTGATCAGTGGGCCAGGCTTATGGTGAGCCAGCTTACAGAAGGGAAAGAGATGGTTTTCGGCTTTTCTCCGTACTATAAACATCCCGGTCTGCTAAACGCGTTCATACGCTACGAAACCTTTCAGACCGCCATCCAGTACCTTTCTTTCTCAAAAGTGGGAATGCCATTTATGGGGGTTGGAAGAAACATGCTGTATCGCCGGGAAAATTTCTGGAAAGTCAACGGCTTTACCTCGCACCTGGGGTTACTTAGTGGTGACGATGACCTTCTGGTAAACGAAATGGCGACTCCCACAAATACCACCATTTGCACCGAGCCCGAATCGTACGTTTGGTCTGAACCGAAACGAACCTTTGATGAATGGGTGACTCAAAAGCGGAGGCACCTCTCTGTTGGCAAGAAATATAAATTAAAGAATAAAATTAATCTGGGCCTGCTCTGGATCAGCTTTTTGCTAAGCTGGATCTCCTTTATCCCGGCTCTTTTGGCAAACCCTTCCTGGTTCCAAATGCCAGACTGGCTGCGGGTTCCCAATGAAGTCCTTGATCCTTACGGATGGGAGCACTACCAGCCTTTCACAAACTGGATGCGAATTATTACGGCGGTCTTCCTGGGCTGGATGCTGCTCAGATGGCTTATTCTTTATCTGGCAAACAAAAAGACAGGACGTACGGTGAGCTCCGGCAAGATACTTTTCTTAGACTTCTTGTATTTTGTATATCTGCTGGTGTTCGGAGCCATCACGCTCATCTCTAATCCTCAAAAGATCAAATGGAGATAATTCTTAAATACTTTCCCGATATTACTCCGGAACAGAAACTACAGTTTGGTCAGCTGGGCGAATTATACGAAACATGGAACGCCCAAATCAATGTAATTTCCCGTAAAGACATAGAATCGCTCTACGAAAAACACATTTTACATTCGCTGGGCATTGCCAAAGTTCATCAGTTTGCTTCGGGTTCAAAAATTCTTGATGTGGGCACCGGGGGTGGATTTCCCGGGATTCCACTCGCTATTCTGTTTCCTGATTCCCATTTTCATCTGGTAGATAGCATTGGCAAAAAGATCAAAGTGGTGGAAGAAGTGGCAACGGCCATTGGTCTGAAAAATATCTCCTGGCAGCATGAGCGGGCCGAAAATGTCAAAGGAAAATACGATTTTGTAGTGAGCAGGGCTGTAACCCGAATGAAGCCTTTTATTTCCTGGATTCACGATAAATTCGAAGGCCGGTCCATCAATGAACTTGACAATGGAATCCTGTATCTGAAAGGTGGTGACCTGGAAGAGGAACTGGCCGAGGCCAAACATCCGTATATGCTCAAAGACCTCTCCGATTATTTTGAAGAGGAATTTTTTGAAACCAAAAAAGTGGTATATCTGCCTTTTGCCTGATGTCTGCCATTGCTTATATTTCTTCCGAACATCAATCCATTCGAATTGTAGCCCGGCTCTTTCTTTACGGATCTGAAGCCAATCCAGAGGTTTTGACCCACATCCTCGATGAAATCAATATGATGTGGAATGAACCGGAAGCATCAATCAATCTGTTTGGATTACCCTTGATGGTTCGATTCGATATTCAGGGAGTGGTGGTAGAAATCAAAGATATTCCGATGTTGATCTCGAATAACCGGGATTATTCCAACAATTTTATTCGGATAGAAGCACAAAACCATCTGGAAAGGTCCATGATGGGTTTGGGACTCGGCGATAACTCCGGCCACTGGCTTTCCACCGATCAGCTGGGAAAAAGTACCACCGCCGCCCATGAATTTGGTCATGCACTCGGTTTGCCACATCCGTCACAGACCGACTACCGGGGCGAAAATCTGCCCCCTCCCATCATGGCTCCCAGAGGTACGCTCGTAGACGCCCCCTACCAATGGAACCCCTCGGCGAAAACAGGTGAGAATGGTTACACCATGAATCCGCGGTATCGAAGGGTGAGGGAGTCTGAAATACGAAATGTTTTCCATCCTTTTATTCAATCGGAGTTTACCGCCCGAATACTTCTGGGAAAACTAAGTAATACCATGTACGATGCGGCAGGCAATCCTCTCATTTTGAGTTAATTAATACACTGGCAGACTCCTATTTTTTATATTTTGTCCTGAAAGCATTACATTCACCATCAAAAACCAGACAATAATCTTTGGATAATTGAGATTTTGAACGGTGGAATATGCAACAAGCAGGGCTTACTTTCCTCTTTTCATTGATTTTGGCCTCATAATTGTACTTGATCCGGAAACTGATTTCCTAATGAATATGAACAAATTACTATCTGGCGTATGGATTCTGGCAGCTCTGAACATAGCCTGCAAGTCTGCCACAAGTGAAACTACCGAAGATCTTTCTTCTTCCGGGGTGTCCACCACACCGGTAACCTTGACAAATCCCTCAGCCAGTCAGGCAGGGAATACAGCCGGTACGGTGAAGCATCCTCCTACCAAACTGGGATCTCTCATGAGCCTGAATGCTCCGAAAAATACATTTACAACGGCCGCCAGTGGAGTAAATCCGGCTCATGGCATGCCCGGGCACACTTGTGCACTGCCGGTAGGTGCCCCTTTGGGTGGAACTGCCGCCCCGGCTGCACAGCCGCAAGCGGTAGCACAACCTGCAGCGATTCCAGCCCTTGCTACTACTCCGCAACCGGCAGAAAAATTACCACAGCCAAATTTCAAGGTAAATCCTAATGTAGCCATCAACCCAGCTCATGGTGAGCCGGGGCATGATTGCAGTGTGGCTGTGGGTGCCCCCCTTACCAAAAACAGCCCTCAGAAAGATATAAAAATAAACCCGGCACATGGCGAGCCCGGACACGACTGTAGCGTAGCAGTAGGAGCTCCTTTACCGGGTTAAACAGGACATTCAAGACCCTTATCGGCGGGCAGACCTGGTTTAGGGTTTGCCCGCTTTTTTTTGCCATAATTATTAAATAAATTTAGAAACTAATCAACCCTACCGAACATGTCAAACCGCCGTCAGTTTCTAAAAACCGCCGCTCTATCCGGCTTTGCTTTTCATTATTTCCCTTCAATTATCGGTCAGTCGGCTCCTTCAAACCGGGTCAGGATCGGACTCATAGGGATCAACGGAATGGGTTTGAGTCACCTCCGCTGGTTTGCAAATATTCCTGAAGTAGATGTAGTGGCACTTTGTGACGTAGATAGTAATCACCTGGCAAAAGCAAATGAAGAGCTACTCAAAATACGACCTGAATCGAAAGTGGAGCTTTACAAAGACTTCAGAAGAATACTGGAACGAAAAGATGTGGACGCCATCAGCTGTGCCACACCCGATCACTGGCATGCCCAGATTGCCATTCTGGCATTTCAGGCGGGCAAAGATGTGTATGGCGAAAAACCGCTCTCCTACTCGGTACGTGAAGGCGAGATGATGTATGATGCCATGAAAGCCAATAATCGCATTTTTCAGCTAGGCACCCAGATTCATGCCGGAGACAATTACCATCGGGTGGCAGAATTGATTCAGTCAGGAGTCATTGGAAAAGTAAGCGATGTCAAACTCTGGAAAACCGGCAGCCCTTCGGTTATTGAAAAGGCCAGCTATCAGGATGTTTCCGAAGAGCTCGACTGGGATTTCTGGCAGGGCCCGGCTCCCGAGCGTAAATATCACCCGGAACGATGTCATTTTACCTATCGGTATTTCACCGATTACTCCGGAGGGGTTTTCCAGGATTTCTGGTGTCATATTGCAGATATTGTATGGTGGAGTATCGACCCGCAGAAATTGAAAAGCATCTCTGCTACAGGTACTAAATCTGCAGGCATAGGCGATACACCGGATAAGTTAAATATTGAATACAAATTCAAAAAACTGAACCTTACCTGGAGCTCAGAAATACCAGACGTTCCCGGTGCCGGAACCAGACACATAGGAGCTTTCTTCACCGGAGATAAAGGCACCCTACTGGCCGATTACGGCAGTAGAGAAATACGCATTAACGGTGAAGTACTTACTGACCTAGAGTCTGTTGCTCAACGTATTCCCCGCTCACCCGGCCATCAGCAGAATTTTGTGGACTGTATCAAAAGCCGCCAGGAGCCCGAAAGTAATCTGCTCTATGCGAAAGAGATGACCAAACCCATGCACCTGGGCCTTATCTCCTGGAAACTGGGCCGGCCACTGGAATGGAATCACAAAAAGAACGAGTTCAAGGATGATGCCGAGGCCAACAACCTGCTTTTCAGACCTTACCGCGAAAAATATAACTGGATAGGTGCCTGACAAATTAAATCGATAACTTTTTGAATTCGATATTCCAGAAATTTCCCAATTCATGAGCTCATAAACGAAAGAGCCTCCCCGGTTTCCCGAGGAGGCTCTTTCTGTTTTCAAAACTTTTCTTACACCCTGAAGTGTGAGAATGCTTTGTTGGCATCTGCCATTCTGTGCGTATCGTCTTTCTTCTTCACAGCGGCACCTTCGCCTTTGGAAGCAGCAACGATCTCACCAGCTAAACGCTCAGTTATTGTTTTTTCTCCACGTCTGCGGGCATAGCTGATAAGCCATTTCATACCCAGTGACTGGCGTCTTTCAGGACGTACCTCGGTAGGTACCTGAAAAGTGGCACCACCCACACGACGGCTCTTTACCTCTACAGAAGGCATTACGTTGTTCAACGCCTTTTTCCAGGTTTCCAGACCGTTTTCCTGAGTACGCTTCTCTACCAGCTCCAAAGCACCGTAGAAAATGCTGTAGGCAAGACTTTTCTTACCTTCATACATCAGGTTGTTCACGAATTTTGTTACGGTAGTGTCTCTGAACTTAGGATCAGGCAATACGTAACGCTTCGGTGGTTTTCTTTTTCTCATTGTTCTGTTTTTTTAATGAGGTTTCGTTTTTTAAACTAATTCACATCATGCTACCTGCATGACATTACTTCCCTGTTATAAGTCAATCGCTACTAAACGACCCAAACTCACAGGATTACTTCTTTTTGCCTTTCGCTGGTGCTGCTGCTACCTGCCCTGGCTTCGGACGCTTGGCTCCGTACTTAGATCTACCCTGCTTCCGGTTATTCACACCGGCAGTATCCAATGCTCCACGAACGATGTGGTAACGCACACCCGGAAGGTCTTTTACCCTACCACCTCTGATCAATACGATCGAGTGTTCCTGTAGGTTATGTCCTTCACCCGGAATGTAAGCGTTCACTTCTTTCTGGTTTGTCAAACGTACACGGGCTACCTTTCTCAAAGCCGAGTTTGGCTTCTTAGGTGTAGTCGTGTAAACGCGTGTACAAACACCACGACGCTGCGGGCAAGAATCCAATGCAGGAGATTTTGACTTGTACTTAAGCTGCTCTCTTCCTTTTCTTACTAACTGCTGTATAGTAGGCATTGTAAATGTTAAAAATTAAAAAAATGTATAGTCCCCCAAAAAGGGAGTGCAAAGGTAAGGCAAATGTTTTAAAATCAAAATGTTGATTTCTAAAAATAATACAGGCCTAATTGAATCTGTCCTGATCATTTCCTGCTCATGCCGGGCCTGTCGCTAGTTTCTTTGGGTCACCTTCCTGTTAATGCTCATATTTTTCAATGTCAGAAAGCCGGAATTTTGCCGCCAAACCAATAACCGGACCCGGTTTTCTGATGCAAGATCTCCCTCAAATTGAAATTATGGCTCCGGCCGGATCAAAGGAAGCCATGATGGCAGCCATTCAGGCTGGAGCAAATTCTGTTTATTTCGGAGTAGAACAACTGAATATGCGGGCCCGCCAAACCAACAATTTCCTTATCGAAGACCTCCCCGCGGTTGCCCAACTTTGCCGCGATTATCAGGTCAAAAGTTACATTACACTCAATACCATTATATACGATCATGACCTCTCACTTATGAGGCGAATCATTGATCAGGCAAAAGAAGCAGGCATTACGGCTGTTATTGCCTCAGATCTCTCCGTAATGAATTATTGTCGGAAAAATGGTTTAGAACTTCATGTTTCCACCCAGTCAAATATTACAAATATTGAAACGGTAGAGTTTTTTGCAGACTATGCAGATGTAATGGTGATGGCCCGTGAGCTTACTTTGAAGCAGGTAGCTGAGATTGTAAAGATCATCGGGCGGAAGCAGATTACAGGGCCTTCAGGCAATCTGGTACAGATAGAGGTATTTGCTCATGGTGCTTTATGCATGGCGATTTCAGGTAAATGTTATCTGAGCCTGCATTCTCACAATGCATCGGCCAATCGCGGGGCATGTATTCAGAATTGCCGCAGAGAATATACCGTAACCGACGAAGAAGGAATCGAATTGCTCGTTGACAACGAATACATCATGTCTGCCAAAGACCTGTGTACCATTGACTTTCTGGATAAAATTCTGGATGCCGGAGTGAAGGTACTAAAGATAGAAGGCCGTGGCCGGGCTGCAGATTACGTTTACACCACCACTAAATGTTACCGAGAAGCCGCTGATGCCATTCTCAGCGGCACCTACACCCTAGAAAAAATTAATTTCTGGAAACAACAGCTTGCCAAAGTGTATAACCGCGGGTTCTGGGATGGTTACTACCTGGGCCGCAAAATGGGCGAGTGGAGTACCCGCTACGGCTCTGTAGCCACAGAGAAAAAAGTGTACCTGGGAAAAGGCGTCAAATACTTTGAAAAGGCCGAAGTGGGCGAATTTGTACTTGAAAGCGACGAACTCCATGCGGGCGAAAAACTCATCATTACCGGCCCTACCACCGGATATCTTGAAACAGAGGCCCATGAAATACGTCTTGATAATGGCGAAAACGTGCAGAAAGCGGTCAAAGGAAATACCATTACCCTGAAAATTCCAGGGAAAATCAGGCCTTCTGACAGACTATACAAAGTAGTAGCTGTTCATGTTTAAGATAATTCATCACCGGGAGCGGTGCATAGGGTGTTATGCCTGTGTGGAAATCGCTTTCCAGCGGTGGCGAATGTCAAAAAGAGATGGAAAAGCCACGCTCATTGGTGCAAAAGAGAAAAAGAACATCTTTCTGGCTGAGGCTGCCGATCACGAACTGGAAGAAAACCTGAAAGCAGCAGAAGCCTGCCCGGTAAAAATTATTCAGATTGTTCAGAATAACACGAACTAAGCTTCTCCGATTGGGCCTCCAAAATTCATAGGAAACGGCACACCTTCACTGTTCTCTCTTATATCCCCAAAATTCTTTTCATATTTGGAGATATTGTCTTCCAGTGCCTGTAGTAGTCGTTTGGCATGCTCAGGGGTTAGGATCACCCGGGATTTCACTTTTGCCTTGGGTACTCCGGGCATTAGCCGTATAAAATCTATAACAAACTCAGAATTAGAATGAGCAATCATAGCCAGATTGGCATATACACCTTCAGCCATCTCTTCTGAAAGCTCAATATTGATCTGATTCTCTGGTGACTCCTGTTTTTTAGCCATTTTTAACTTGCGGGTTAGACCGCCAAACTTACTAAATGTTTCTAATCCTCTTAATTCAAAGTATCAAATCTTATTCTTTGGAGCCCTCCAAATCACCTTACCAGATGTAACCAAATTATTAAGAAGCCTTGTTAATAGTCTTTTATCAGTTTTTTACTTACTTTTGCAGCCCAAAACCGGAAGCTCTGCGAAAGCTTCCCGTGTTTTTGTTTTCAGCATTTTATAAATAGCTAATAGATAAATATTTAATAATGGCTCGCGATTTAAAATTTACAAGAAACATCGGTATTGCCGCTCACATTGACGCCGGTAAAACCACCACCACCGAGCGTATCCTCTACTACGGAGGGGTAAGCCACAAGATTGGTGAAGTACACGATGGTGCTGCCACCATGGACTGGATGGAGCAGGAGCAGGAAAGAGGTATCACCATCACCTCAGCAGCTACTACGCTGAACTGGAACTACAAAAATGATGTGTATCACATGAACATCATTGATACTCCAGGTCACGTGGATTTTACCGTGGAGGTAAACAGATCTCTTCGTGTACTTGATGGACTTGTATTCCTTTTCTCTGCAGTAGACGGCGTAGAGCCTCAGTCTGAAACCAACTGGCGTCTGGCAAACAATTACAATGTGGCCCGTCTGGGTTTTGTGAACAAAATGGACCGTCAGGGTGCAGATTTCCTGAATGTTTGCAAGCAGGTGAAAGAGATGCTGGGCTCAAACGCAGTTCCGCTTCAATTACCTATCGGCTCTGAAGATACCTTCAAAGGAGTGGTAGACCTGGTTTATAACAAAGGAATTATCTGGAACGAAGAAGATAAAGGTATGACCTTTACAGAAGTACCCATTCCAGATGACATGGCAGATGAGGTGGTAGAATGGAGAGAGAAACTTCTTGAAGCTGTGGCATCCGTAGATGAAAGCCTCATGGAGAAATATTTCGAGGATCCGGATTCTATCGCTCCGGAAGAAATTATTGCTGCTTTGCGTATTGCCACCATCAACATGGAAATCGTTCCAATGCTTTGTGGTACCGCATTCAAAAACAAAGGGGTACAAACTATGCTTGACTACGTGATGGAACTTCTTCCTTCACCTCTTGACAGAAAAGCCATTAAAGGTACCGATCCTGACACAGGAAACACCATTTTCCGTGAAGCTGATCCTTCTCAGCCTTTCTCGGCACTGGCTTTCAAAATCGCTACTGACCCGTTTGTAGGTCGTCTGTGTTTTGTAAGGGCGTATTCAGGTATTCTTCCATCAGGTTCATATGTTTTGAACAACCGTTCAGGAAACAAAGAGCGTATTTCGCGTATCTTCCAGATGCATGCCAATAAGCAGAATCAGATTGATCAGCTTCATTGCGGGGATATCGGTGCGGTAGTAGGTTTTAAAGATATCAAAACCGGCGATACGCTTTCTGACGAAAAACACCCGATCATCCTTGAATCTATGGTGTTCCCAGATCCAGTAATCGGTTATGCGATAGAGCCTAAGAAAACGGCCGATCAGGATAAATTCGGTACAGCTATTGCCAAACTTATTGAAGAAGATCCTACTCTTCAGGTTGAGAGTAACGAAGAAACCGGCCAGACCATTATCCGTGGTATGGGTGAGCTTCACCTTGAAATCATCATTGACCGTATGCGTCGCGAATTCAAAGTGGAAGTAAATCAGGGTGCTCCTCAGGTAGCTTACAAAGAAGCTCTTACCAAAAACTTCGAACACAGAGAGGTTTACAAGAAACAAACGGGTGGTCGTGGTAAATTTGCTGATATCGTCTTCGAGATCGGGCCACGTGATGACGATGAACCAGGCAAAGAGAAAAAATCTGGTCTTCAGTTTGTTAACAATATCGTAGGTGGTGCTATTCCACGTGAATTTATTCCATCTGTTGAGAAAGGTTTCAGAGAAGCCATGAGCAATGGTCCTCTGGCGGGTTATCCTGTAGATGCTATGAAAGTGCGTCTTTTCCACGGATCTTTCCACGATGTTGACTCCGATTCATTCTCTTTTGAAATGGCCGGTCGTCTTGGTTTCCGTGTGGCAGCTAAAAATGCAGGTGTGAAACTGATGGAGCCTGTTATGGCAGTTGAAATCCTTACTCCGGATGAATACACAGGTCCTATTACCGGTGACCTGAACCGTCGTCGTGGTATCATGAAAGGAATGGATACCAAGCAGGGTTCTCAGGTAATCAAAGCCGATGTGCCTCTTTCTGAATTGTTTGGTTATGTAACCGACCTGAGAACCATTTCTTCTGGTCGTGCTACCGCAAACCTTACCTTCTCTCACTACGATTTTGTTCCGCAAAACATTGCAGACGACGTAGTAAAGAAGAATTCATAATCAGATTATTCTGAACATTATAAAAGGGCTGTTTCCTTAGAAACAGCCCTTTTTTATTCAATCTTATTTAGAATTTGACTTAATTAATCTCCATATTCAAAAAAAAGCAGCCCCAGTAGAGCTGCCTTTTCGATCTATCATCTAATTATTTCTATCAAAATTCTTTCAGGATTTATTAAAAAGGCGGTTTTCTTCAGGTATATCATCCAGATCATAGAGCTCTACTCCATACCTGAGATATGCCGGCACATCCTCCAGATCTTTCTTAACCGTTTCATTTTTGCCAAAGGAGGTTACGGTTTCACGAAGTTTCTCTTCCTGATCAAACAAACCAAATTGATTTGGGCCTGTTCCTTTTACAGCCTTCTTTTTAGCAGTATTTACAGGGGCTATGCCAGGCATGCCAAAGGTAGCAAACGGGCTTACCTCCTGCTCTACATAATCCATTTCCTCATACTCTTCGTTTTCGTGCTGGAAAGAGGTGGGAGATTTTCTCATTTTCTTATCCACGTCAAAATCCGTAATCCCCGCAGCTACTATCGTTACCCGTATTCTGTCCTGCAGAGTCTGGTCAATCGAATAGCCATGTTTCACAATTCGGGCTTTGGATTTGATCTGGCTTTCAATAAACCGCATCACCATAGCCTGATCGCTCATCTTAATCTTGTACTCCGGCCTCTCATCTGAATACGAGATAGATACCAGCAAACGTTTGGAGCCTTTGATGTTATTGTTATGCAGCAAAGGTGACTTCAGAGCCTCTTCCACGGCTATTTTAGCCCGGTCTACCCCCGAAGCTTCTGCAGAGCCCATAACGGCCTGACCCGCATTTTTAAGTACCGTTTTTACATCTGCATAATCCAGATTAATGATACCTGGCCGGGTGATAAGCTCTGCGATACTCTTCACACCATTGGCCAGAATAGCATCAGCCCGCTCAAAAGCCTCCTGAATATCCATGTCATGGAAAAGATTTTCCAGGCGATCATTTTTGACAATCAGCACGGTGTCACAGTACTCCTTCATTTTCTCAATCCCTTCCAGAGCCTGCTCAATTTTCTCGGTGCCTTCCCAACTGAACGGGTCGGTTACCACACCTACGGTAAGCATATCCTTTTCTTTGGCAATTCGGGCAATCACCGGAGCTGCCCCTGTACCTGTGCCTCCACCCATCCCAGCCGTTATAAATACCATTTCGGTAGGTGCTTTGAATAACTGATGAATGGCGTCTTCGCTCTCTAAAGCAGCTTCTTCGCCTACCTTGGGGATAGCTCCCGCTCCCAGACCGCGGGTGAGCTCTGCACCGAGCTGTAAGCGGGCAATTCCCTGCGGAAGGTTTTTTAAAACCTGAATATCTGTATTGGCGGCCACTATATCCACATCCTTTATGCCCAGCTTATGCAATGTCTTTACGGCATTGCCTCCTGCACCACCTACACCTATCACCTTGATGATATTCTCCGTTTTCTCATCGAAATCGAGTTCGTAGTCCTGATTGTATAACATAACTTATTGATTAAGGGTGAAAGCACATTTTATTACTCGTTGTATTTACGTCTTAGTTCGGGTTCGTCAAAAAAATCTCTGATTGCCTGAGGAATCGGAAGATTCCGGAAAAGACCTCTTCCGAAACGTTGTCTGTCTTTTGGAATCTTAATGAAAGGAAGCCGCTGATCTGAAGGAATTAATGATGCCAGCATGGTTCCTACCGCCGTACTGTATTTTGGATGAGCAATCTCCAGAAACATATTGATGTCAATATTTCTGCCGGGGTTCCCTACTCTGAACGGAAGCGGAGAAAAAGTTTTCTCAAAGAGAAACTGAACCAATGGCAGACGGGCCGAAGTTCCTGTAAGCATCAGTCCGTTGCCCAATACCCGGTGATAACCGCTATCAATGACGGCATTAGCCACAAGCCCGGCAATCTCTTTCAAACGACTTTCAATAACCAGAGCCACCGATTTATGCAAAAACTGTCTGCCGGCCATTCCGTTTTCATCACGCAGCTGAATTACTTCATTGATTTCCACATCGCGACTTGCACGTTCTGAACCTACTTTTATAAGTTCCACTGCCTGAGCCTCATCAATACTGAATGCGGAGCACAAATCACTGGCCACCAGATTTACCCCTACGGGCAACACCTGAGAATGCCGTAACCCTGCTTCTTTGAAAATACTTATCTCGGTAAGCTGAGCTCCTATATTAACCAGAAGTATTCCATTATTTCGGTCTTCTGCTGAAAGACAAGACATGGCATCTGCCAGGCCACTATAAACCAGTTGATCTACATACAACTCACGCTCTTCCGTCTCATCAGATTCTACATTAAAAAACGAATAAGAGGTGCCTTCAACAGACCTCACAAAAGAGTCATAGTTTTCTTTCGGAACCTGAATGTAATTGAAGGTGCAGCTCAGTTTATTTCCAACACTTCCCTTCGGATTTTTCGGGATAATCTCCTCGTCTATAAAAAACTCCTTAGGAAGTACATGAAGCAATTTCGATTTATCGTTTTTCCGTTGATTTTCAAGGGCCTTCCGTACCAGCATTTCAAGCTGATAGTCACTTACCTTAATTTTCTCTCCGTTATTGGTATATTCTTCCTTACCGGTTTTTACCTGAACACCGACACCGGAGTAACTGCAATTTGCTACCGCCACTTCAAGCCCCGCTTTCTCTGATAACTCCTCTATTACCTTGCTGATGGTGCTGCTTACATTCTCCTCATTCTTTACCTCTCCACGTTTCATCGATTCGAACTCATTATTATAATACGCCTCAGAGATACCCAAAAGGCTTATTTTGCCGCGTTCGTCCCGTTTGCCGGCCACCGCACATACCCTTGAGTTACCAATATCAAGGCCTACTGCATAGATTTCTTTTTCTTCTTTCATTTTCTGTTATTGGATTATCAGGAATTATTTATTCGCACACCACCTGGTTTTTATACTGCACTTTTACGGTTGAAAACTGGTCCCATCCTTTTACAGGCATGATCTGTTTGTAAAAAACTTTCAACTTATTCAGCTTCTCGTTGATATTCTCGGGCAGACCAAACTCAATCTTCTGGTCTCCCAGCACTGGTATAAACCGAA
Organism: uncultured Cytophagaceae bacterium; assembly: GCA_966250325.1. Lineage (GTDB taxonomy): Bacteria > Bacteroidota > Bacteroidia > Cytophagales > Spirosomataceae > Jiulongibacter. The sequence continues at coordinate 15,794 of CBINGY010000001.1, forward strand.
TGGATTTATCTCCCGCCACTTCCATCTCTGAAATCTGTGCGTTCCAGAATTCATCCTCTTTAATGGTATGAATCAAAGCCAAAAGATCTGCATTTTCATCTGATTCCAGATCTGGTTTTTTCTTAAAGAACGAACCTGAAACCAGTAAAACCCTTGCCGAATGATATCTGGAAAGGGGGAAATACTTTCCTTTTTCGTCAAGATAACAGTCTGAGGCTCCGGTGGAAGATACCACCCGTGCGTATGGAACATACGGTTTGGCTGAAATATGAATTGTGCCTGTGAGATCTCCGTAAGCCTCGCAAAATTCAATCTGCTTTATCTCACGGGTTTTACGCTCAAGTCCAGCCAGATCAATGTCGGCTAACAACTTCCCCTTCAGCGGCTTGAGGCCATTCTGGGTAATATGCTTTTCAATATCCTCAGCCGTGAGATAAAACTGATCGTCTGAATTACTCAGATCGATCACCAGCCCCTGGCATCGGCGAACGGCAGATTTTTCGTTTACAAAGGCAATAAGACCGATCACCGCCATAAGGCCCAAGACCGGCAGTAGGTAGTCCCGCAGTACATGAGGTTTGAATAGTTTGCTCATCTCACAGTTGGTTTAAGTAATTATTAGGTTCACTCATTGTTTTAAACAAGTCGGCAGATTTGGATTCTAAATCATTTTTGCACAGCTCTTTAAGAAGCTTTACATCAGTATTCCAGCGGGTTCCGTCCCAGAACTCCAATCCTTTATGATCTCTTATCTTATAAAGTGCAGCCGGTTTATAGGCAGTACCCAGATATACGTAATTCAATTTTTGCTCCCTGGCCCAATCTATCGCCTTCCACATTATCCATTTTCCAAGCGAATGGCTCTTCATATATTCGGTGTCAAAAAACGCAAACCAATAATGAAACATCGTTTCGGTGATACTGGCCAGGATATATCCCATTACCTGATCTCTATTGCTAAACTTCAGAATATGCGTTCCTATGGTGCTTTTAAGAATATAATCCCAACGCTCCAGACTCATATTTTGATCTCCTATCCGCTCATTGATATAGTCTTCGCAAAATTTCTTAAAGCCCGGTTCATGAAGATCAAACTCTGATTTTTTCACAACCTCCAGTTTTACTTCCAGCGGCTCCATTTGCCGGGCCACCCGGCGGTTTTCAGAACTATCTTCAAAACGCTTCATATCCACCCGAAGGCTTCTGGCCAGATAGAAAAGCTCCTTATCAATTTGAGTATTGCCTGTATAGGGCAAAAATCCTTTGTCATAAATAGGCGAAACGTCTTCATTTCCCTCTCTCATGGCATACATGGCATAAGAGAAGGTGTAGCTTCCGTAATCGACCGTACTTTCTGACAAAAACACCTTCATGATTCAATCACCTTTTTTATTTCCTCCACAATATCTCTGGCGGCATGAGGCCTGGCCAGAAGTCTGATGGCCTCCGACAACTTTTGCTGTAGAACGCCATCCTTCATTAAAGTAATGCATTCGGCAATAAGCCGCTGCTCTACCTCGCTGTCTTTGACCAGAATAGCTGCCCCCTCATTTACCAGACTCATTGCATTTTTCGTTTGATGGTCTTCTGCCGCATTCGGAAAAGGAACCAGTATGGCTGGTTTCGCTACCAGACAAATTTCTGAAACAGAGAGTGCTCCTGCACGGCTCACCACCACATCGGCTGCCGCATAGGCCTTATCCATTTCATAAATGAAATCGGAGACATAACCCATCGAAAAGTCTTTCCCCGAAATCTGGCTTTGGGCGGTTTCCAGAAATGCTTTGCCGGTTTGCCAGATTAGCTGAATGTCATGTTCAAAAAGCTTGTGATAAGCCGCCAGAACTGCCCGGTTAATACTTCGGGCCCCCTGACTTCCGCCAATAACCAGGACCGTTCTCTTTGAAGGATTGAGTCCGAAATGTTTCAAAGCCTCTTCCCTGGAAATTCCCGAGTTCACAATATCACTTCGAACAGGATTCCCCGTAAAAACAATCTTATCTCCCGGGAAAAAGGCCTCCATGCCAGGGTAAGCCACACAAATTTTTGAAGCCTTTTTTGCCAGCCATTTATTCGTTACTCCGGCATACGAATTTTGCTCCTGAATGAATGTTTTGATACCCATCCACCCGGCTGTAAGTAGTGTGGGACCACTGGCATAACCACCCACTCCTATCGCCAGATCTGGTTTAAACTCTTTCAGAGTGCTCCTCGCCATAGAGAGACTTTTAAGAAGCTTGAAAGGAAATGTCAGGTTTGCCAGCATATTGGAGCGGTTAATACCCGCAATAGGTAAGCCTATTATTCTGTAACCTGCACGAGGTACCTTTTCCATTTCCATTTTGCCCAAAGCACCCACAAAGAGTATTTCAGACTCAGGGAACTGAACCTTCAATTCATTAGCTATAGCTACCGCCGGATAAATATGCCCGCCGGTACCTCCTCCACTAATTACTATCTTAGGTGCATTTCTCATTTTCCGATATTTATGGGTTCCCTCTCATGATTTTTAGAAACTGAGAGCACAATTCCAATGGCAATGAAAGTGAAAAGGATGGAAGTGCCCCCTTTACTAATCAGAGGGAGCGTTTGGCCGGTTACAGGTCCCAGGCCCACATTGATGAACATGTGAGCAAGAGCCTGAAAAACTATACTGAGTGTTAGTCCTATACTCAGAAGCCCGCCGAAAGCATGGCTCGTATTTTCAATATTACTAAGGCCTCTCGCCAGAAGCCACAGATAAAGACCTACCATAATCACACCTCCAAACAATCCATATTCTTCAATGATAATGGCATAAATAAAATCTGAATAGGCTTCTGCCATTTGATGTTTAATGGCACTTCTGCCAGGCCCTACCCCAAAAAATCCCCCCCGGGATATGGCCGAAAGAGCCTGGTCTTGTTGCAAGCTCACACTACCTACCATACCACCAATGAGCCCATTTCCATCAAAATCTTTATTGAGAAAAGCCTCCGTACGATCAATTACTGTTTGCGTACGTCCAAAATCTTTCCCCCACACCGCCTTGGTAACCAGACCGGCACCAAAGGCCACTCCTAAACCAAGCATCACAGAGATAAGCAAGCGGAAAATGTATTTTACAGGAACACGGCCAATGATCATAATCATTAGACAGGTGATTCCTAAAATTACCGAAGTAGAAAAAGAAGAGATCGCCAGCAAACCCACCAAAACCCCGCACCATATAATGATGGGCCACAATTCGTTAAAGGTCTTCAGTCCGTTCTGACGCTTGGCAAGCATGGCAGCCAGATTGGTAATAAGTACCAGACGTACGAGATCTGAGGTTTGGAAGGTCCAGCCCAGTATGGAAACCCAGCGTCTTGCTCCCCCTACCTCACGCCCGGAAACCAAAGTGTATATTAATATTACCGGTGTGAGCCAAAGCAAGATCTTGGCGATGGGTGCAATATTGAGAAAATCAAACCGATGAATCACATAAGTTACAAATAACCCCGCAAAAACAAAAATGGCCTGTTTCAGCATGAGCGACTCTGCTGAGGTAGAGGTACGGTAGGCCAATGCTGCAATAGAGCTATACACAGCTGCAATACCAAAAAGAGCAAGGGATATTGTAATAAACCAGATCTGGGGATCACCCTGTAAATGGTCTTTTAACCGTAGGCGATTCATACATGTAATTATTAGGTAAGCATTGATAACCAGAACCTCAGCTTGCTGAAATTCTTAGCATTTTCAAAAATAATGGTTCTCCTCGGGCTCTGAAATATATTTTTAAGAAATTAATTAAGCGGGCCAAAAAAAAGGGAGAATCATCTCGATTCTCCCTTTTTCATACGATGAATGTTATTTTTTCAACGCATCTCTGATCTCTTTTAGAAGATCAATCTCGCTCGGGCCTGCCGGTGCTGCCGGCTCTGCAGGTTTTTTGGTTTTATTGTAGGCTTTGACGATCAGGAAAAGAATAAAACCGGTAACCACCAGATTAATAAGTGTATTAATCCAGGCTCCGTAACGGATCGCGTTTTCGGGAGTAGCCACACTGCCGTCAGGATTCATAACGGCCTCAGAAAGAACCACTTTTAAACTGGAAAAATCTGCTCCTCCAACAAGGTGACCGACGATAGGCATGGCAATATCTCCCACAAAGCCACTTGTTACTGCTCCAATTGCAGCTCCAAGTATAACACCTACTGCCAGATCGATGACATTGCCGGTAAGAATAAAGTTTTTGAATTCTTTTAACATAGTATTGAGTTTATAAGGTTGAAATTACAAAGCCATTGAAAAGCCAGCCGAAAAACCCTGACTTAACTGAAAACGATCGATCTGATCGGCATCATAAATGCCAATTAACGAAAAGTTTACGTTGAAATACTTACCTACTTTTGATGTTGCAATAAGATTGAGATTGTGATCTATTGGTTTTGTCTGCGGAGCATAGGCTAAAAACGCCTGATACCTCCACTTGAGATTTAGATTTTCCGTTAGATTTTTATCAAAGGCAGCCACCCCCTGTAAACCCACTTCAGGGAGAATTATGTTTCCTCGCTTTACCCCATAAGACACATCATCACCGTCAATTACCTTGAACGTATTTTCAAATACCTCTTTATTGCTCACAAAGGTCTGACGCAGTGTGGCTCCGCCCAGCTGAACTGTAAAAAAAGACTGCGGTTTCCACTCTACACCTATGCCTTCAGACAAAAAACCCGGAGCAAGAAAATTTGAGATCATATCGCCTCTTACTCCCGAATCATCAAAGTTATATCCGGAAGAAAACTGCGTGATTAAATTGACCCCGGCAAACCAATTCAGCTTTGGAGAAATAGCCGAAGCATATTTACTCTCTGCAAAAAGGCGGTCTACACTCTTTCTTAAATCAAGTCCCTGATTTCTAAGAAACCCATACTGAAATTGAATATCATTGGTCCAGACCCATTTGTTTTTATGTCTCACGGCCAGATTATTAAAAAGAAAGCCGATGGCAAAATTATTTACCCCACCACCCTGCCAGCTATCGTTAAACGATGCCTGGGAGAAATTAACAGCCAGTTGTGTGTTTCTATCCCACCATCCTACGCGGAGAGAATCTTCCCTGTTTTGCGGAGGCTGAATTTCCTGGGACCAGATATTGCCCGCTGCGAAAAGAAAAACGATCAGTGTGAAAATACTTGCTTTCATAAAAATACTATTTGTGAATTATAACTTTTTGAGATTGAAGAACCCTTAACGGAAATACCACCGTACTTTCTCCCGATTTTAATGTAATTGAAGTATTATCGAGTCCGATGACTTCTCCCTTTACTCCATCTATCTCCAATAACTGCCCTTCCTTGTATTTATGTTTCGAATAAAATGAGCTTACGATATTGAGAAGGATTTCCTTCGACGCAAAACCGTAACCGATGGAGAAAGCAAGTACGATTCCCGCAATGAAAATATTGAAGCTGCTTTCCAAAAGCGATGTATTAATTCCAGCCTGCCCTAGAGCGGCTATTACGGCAATAACCACCACAAAGAAGAAAACACCCATTCCAATGAGCTTTGAAGAGGCTATATTAAACGACTGACAGAGCCCCACCACAAAATTCTTGAGTAAATCTGCAAGTAAAAGACCAGCCAAAATCATGATAGCCGCTGAAACAACCATGGGGATATACTCCACAATCATAGCAAACATATTGGATATCGCCGGTACACCGAGGGTATCAGCGGCTGAGATCAAAAAGAACAAAAGGATAAAGTAATACACCGTTTTGCTGATTACAGAACTCAGCTTTATCTCAAATCTCAGCCTCTTTATAGCATCTATTTCATTGATCTTTTCTCCCAGTTTATCAATTCCAACCCGTGAAAACACATTCTTCAATACTACACTGCTTACCTTGGCCGTAAGCCAGCCAATGAGCACAATCACTGCGGCTCCAATAAAATTTGAGACGAATTCACTGAACTGAGTGATCAGATTCTGAAATGTCTGTATAAGTATTTCTTTAAGATTGGGTAGTTTGTTCATCGGGTTTTGTGTTTGTTGTTCCTTCCAGTTCCTGCAGCACCGCCGTACCTGCCTTAAGGGGTTCTCCCAGAAACATATTTAGTACGATCATTACCTCTCTCATTACATCTATTTCTGAAACGAGCTGCTTCTTAAGCTGCTCACCAAGTGCAAATGGCTCATTTTGATCATATTCAAATGCCTTATTTTCCATTTTATCTCTTCAGCAGGAGCAAAATTTTAAGTACAACCAATGAAATAAGGCCTACATGCTGTAGATACAGCTTCCGCATTTTTTCTTTGGTTCGTAGAAGCCTCATTTTTGTGGCACTTTCAGAAATGTTAAATGCATCGGCAATTTCCTTTACGCTGAAATTATCCTGATACTTCATCAGCAGCATGGCTTTCTCCTCTGGACTAATTTCATTCAGACTCTTCCTTAAGCCCTCTTCCTGCATGCTCATCATTTCATTGTCCACCTCCTCTTCTACAAAATCTGCTCCCTCATAAATTCCTTCCTCTTTCATTCGCTTCGACTTCCGGATACTATCCATGCAGTAGTTATACGTGATCGAGTAAAGCCATGTTGAAAAACGGGCATTCTCCTTAAACGTACCGAGCTTTGTGATCACCTTCAGGAAAATATCATGAGCCAAATCTTCTGCCCGGGCACTGTCATTGACAAAAGAGTAACATTTGCGGTAAACCTTCTCACTGTACCGTTCATATAGCTCCTCGAAATACAAATTCTGCTGGGTCATGACAAAGCGTCTTACCAGCTCTTCGTCATTCATTTTGTCGGGGGGTGCCAATTGCATTTTAGACACAAAAAAGGTTTAAGGTCACAATTTTTATCCTACTTTCGGTATTCCGGGGTCATAACTGACCGTAAAGATGATAAAATCTCGAACAATAATTATAGTAGCTACCTGGATACCTTTCAATCCAAAAGTACGTTATTTGTAGACCAAGGCAGCAAAACCCATATACGTCAATACCTTCAATTTTATCACTATGACAGCAAAAGAATTTCTGCAAACCATCCCTTCAAAAGTAAAACCCGAAGACAACAAAGACCTGAACACAGCTCTGCACTTTGACCTGAATGAAGAACAATACACCATCACTGTAGAAAATGGAGAAGCCAGCCTTCATGACGGTCTCATTGGGGAAGCAGAAGTGACCTTAAAAGCAAAACCCGATGATTTTGTTCAAATAGCTTCGGGGGAGATGAATCCTATGACGGCCATGATGTTTGGTAAACTGAAAGTATCGAACCCGGGTGCCATGATGAAATACGCCAAACTTCTGGGTTTTATGTAGACTTTTACGCGGCTTTTTGATCTGAAGTCACATAAAGGAAGTGACTTTTTTCTTTTATACAGATTGATAATAAGTTGTGACAGAAGAGGGTCTCATCAGCTCTTAATCGTCTGAAGGGATTCTTTCGTTTTGATCTTTTCCTGAAGCTTAAGTATACCTCCGATAAGAGCTTCTGGTCTGGGCGGGCAGCCTGGTACATAAACGTCTACAGGAATCACACGATCCACTCCCTTGACTACATGATATCCATGCTCCCAATATGGACCACCGCAGTTTGAACAACTCCCCATCGAAATCACATACTTGGGATCAGCCATCTGTTCATAAAGTCGTTTGATTCTATCTGCCATTTTAAAAGTAACGGTGCCTGATACAATCATGAGATCTGCCTGCCTGGGGGAGTTTCTCGGGAAAATACCGAAACGTTCCAGATCATAGTTTGCCGCCATGGAAGCCATCATTTCTATTGCACAGCAGGCCAGTCCGAAACCCAGTGGCCAAAGGGAATTGGCCCTGGCCCAGTTTGCCAACTCATCCAGATTTGTAAGAATAAGCTCTCCCTGCCCGTCTTTTATATGTGCACTTTTCTCAAGTGAATCAAAATTCATCGGTACTTCTCATTAATCTTATCATAAACCTCCACAGGCACTTTATAATTCACATCAGGTTTTTCCTGCTCTGATTTTATCCAGTCAAGATGACCTTCACGCCAGGCATAAACTAAACCTAATGCCAGAATAAACACAAAAAGAAACATCTCGCCTATTGCAAAAAACGCCCAGTTTCCTCGCGTTTCCTGAATAAGTACGGCATCTCCGAATACAGTAGCCCAGGGAAACAAGAACACCAGTTCCACTTCAAAAAGAAGAAATATAATTGCGATAACATAAAAGCGGATATTAAAGCTTATCACAGAAGGCCCTTCCGCCTCTTCACCAGATTCATATACACTTTCCTTTTCGGGGTTAGGCTTATTTGGCCGAAGCAGGCGGGCTATTCCCAGAATAACCGTTAGCATGGCAAAGGCTCCAAGTATAAACAGAAATATGAAAAAGAAATTTTCTCCCATAGCTATGCAAACTTACTATTTAATTACTTTGAGCGTTGTAATTCAACTAATGAAATCACTCTTTTTTGATTCATGCCAATAAGAGCATCGTCATAAACATGAACTACGTATCTATTGTCATGCGACTTCAGACATTTCTTTTAGGTTTTCTCCTTCTAATAAATGCAGGACTGTTACCTCCGCTACAGGCACAGGAGTTTCAGTCCACTCCTCCGGTAATATGCTATGCCCACAATTTTGACACCTTTACGTACATCGCACAAAGCTCTCCAAATGCCAGAAGAGCTCCGGGAAGCCAAATAGAAGTTTCCTACTCCAATTCATTCCCCGCCGCTGCCCAGACAGCCTTTGAGGAAGCAGTTAAAATCTGGGAGGAAATACTTATTTCCAGGGTTCCTATCAAAATAAATGCTTCCTGGGAATCACTACAGGGCACCACACTTGCCTTCTCAGGAGCCAGTAGAATATACCGGAATACCAAAAATACCCCATACCGCGATGTATGGTATGTGGGACCATTGGCTGAGGCTCTTGCTGGTGAAGACCTGAACAACGGCGATGCAGATATGAACGTTTCGTTGAATTCCAATGTAAACTGGTCATTTGCTACGGATGGCTCGGTGACTGCAGGAAAATATGATCTGATTACGGTGGTGCTTCATGAAATAGCACATGGCCTTGGAATTTCTTCGTCTTTCAAACTGATTAATGACGATACACAAGGTCAATGGGGACAAAGTGGCTTCCCTTACATCTATGATCTTTTCATACAAAATGGAAGCAACTCAGCCCTCACAGATGAGACCGCTTTCATTAACCCTTCAGCAGAATTAAAGAGACAATTTGAAAGCAATAACCTCTTTTTTACCACAGACTCCCCTTCCTTTGCCGAGAACTTGCCTAAAATAAATGCTCCTTTACCTTTCAAATCCGGAGGTAGTATTTCACACCTTGACCCGGGGAGCTATCCTTCAGGCTCTGCAGAATCCCTCATGCTGCCGGCCATTCCTTCGGCTTCAGTAATACATGATCCCGGCCAGGTGCTTCTCACTATGCTGAATCAGATTGGATGGCCGGTACAAGGGCTTAAGGACTATTTGATTCTTGCGAACCAAATTGATTATCCGATTCTGCTTTACCCAAACCCTGCGGTCACAAACCAGCTAAATATCTCATTCCCTGAACCTAAAGGAAATATAACCACTCAGATTGACCTGCTGGACTTGAACGGAAGAATTTTACAGAAAAGGACTGTTAACACCCTTGAAAATTCAACTATCCAACTGGATATTAGCTCTTTAGAATCTGGCATCTATTTTATTCGTATCATTTCACTGGGCCAGTACGTGGTCCATAAAATGGTTAAACTTTAGGCTTTCCTGTTAAAGATGTATAGCCCTGCCATGGTAAGAAGGCCGTTTAACAGCAGGTTCTCAAAACCAAATTTATAGCCCCCAAATTTCTCAATAAGCATTACCAGAATAAAGGTGAGAACGGGTGCCGCGATACATACCCAGGGCACCATGACATCATTTACCTTTCTTTTGGTGTAAATTCCGAAAACGAATAAACCCAGAAGAGGTCCATACGTATAGCTGGCTATTTTATAAATGGCAGTTATCAAATCTGAGCTGTTTACCGCGTGAAAGACCATAATTGCCAGAAAGAAAACAAACGCAAATGCCAGGTGAGTACGGTTCTTTAATTTAAGTCGTTCTTTCTCCTCTTTCTTTTCAATATTCAGAAAGTCGACACAAAAAGCTGTGGTAAGTGCCGTAAGTGCCGAATCTGAGCTGGCATACGTAGCCGCAGTAATACCAATAAGAAATGTGACAGAAACTATAACGCCACCAGTACCCAGGGCAAATCCTCCGAAATGTTTCAGTGCCATCAGCGGATAAAAATCATCCGTTTTGGCAGGCAAAGAGAAATTAATCTGATCAGCATACACATACATCAAAGCACCCAGCCCCAAAAAAAGAAGGTTGACTAAAACAAGAACAATAGTGAACCAAAGCATATTTTTCTGAGCTTCTCCGATGTTTTTGCAGGTAAGGTTTTTTTGCATGAGATCCTGATCCATTCCAGTCATCACAATAGCAATGAAAGCTCCGCTAAAGAACAATTTGAAAAAGTTTCTGGCATCGCCCCATCCTCCATCAAAAAAGAAAATCTGAGAATACTGGCTATCTGAAATGGTTTTCAACATATCTGTAAAACCCAGATTCATTTCTTTGGTAATGAGTATTATGGTGAGAACCACAGCCGAAACCAAAAACGTAGTCTGAAGCGTATCTGTAATTACAATCGTCTTAATCCCGCCTTTAAACGTATAGATGTAAATCAAGGCAATAGTAATAAGCACGGATAACCAAAAAGGAACTCCAAGTGGATCATATATGGCTATCTGGAGTACCTGGGCTGCTACATAAAGCCGCACTGCAGAGCCCAGCGTACGGCTAAGCAGAAAAAACGCCGAAGCAGTTTTGTAAGACCACCACCCAAATCGCTCTTCAAAATAACCGTAAATGGAGATCAGATTCATTTTATAATATAAGGGCATAAGCACCGTGGCGATAAAAAAATAACCTACCGTGAAGCCCAAAACCATTTGAAAATAAGAAAATGAGCTATTTAAAACAGCTCCCGGTACAGAAATAAACGTTACTCCGCTTAGCGAGGTACCTATCATCCCGAAAGCCACCAGATACCACGGTACAGATTTATTTGCAGTGAAGAATGCGTTCACATCCGCCCCGCGGGAGGTTCGGATAGAAATGATAACCAGGATCAGAAAGTAAATGAGTAGAATGCTGATGGCCAGAGTGGCAGACATAAGGTTCTTAGGTTTTGCCTCAAATATACACATTTCATTGGAGCCAATTTTTTGATAATTTTGCAGGAATGAATTCTGTAAACATGAATATGCAGGAAAAGCCTGAGGTAGACATACTAGAGGAAGTGGATGAGGTAATTGAGCATGTGAAGCTTTACAGCCTTGTGGTTTTTAATGATGATGTGAACACCTTTGATCATGTAATTGAGACGCTTATTGAAGTTTGTGAACATACTCCTGAGCAGGCTGAACAATGTTCTCTGATCATTCACTTCAAAGGAAAATGTGCTGTGAACTCAGGTGAATATGACGAATTGGTAGTGCAGAGAAATGAAATTTGCCGTAGAGGAATCTCGGCAGAAGTGATGTTAAAATAACCGGTAGCCTTGAATTTTCCCTCAAAATTAATCGAAGAAGCAGTTAATGAAATTTCCCGCCTACCGGGTATCGGAAAAAAATCTGCCTTACGACTGGCCCTGCATCTTCTCAAAGCTGAGGCTTCCCAGACCGAAGCTTTGACCCGGGCACTTACCGACCTTCGAACCAAAACACGATATTGCAGACAATGCCATAACATATCTGATGCGGTGCTATGTCAGATTTGTTCCTCTACACGCCGTGATACGTCTATCCTCTGCGTGGTTCAGGACACCCGAGATGTACTGGCCATAGAGAATACCGCTCAGTATCAGGGTCAGTATCATGTTCTTGGAGGAATTATTTCTCCAATCGCGGGAATAGGACCCAATGACCTGCATATCGAATCGTTGGTCACCCGTATACGGGAAAATGAAAACATCAAAGAGATTATCCTGGCACTTTCGCCAACCATGGAAGGAGATACCACCGCATTTTACATTCAAAAAAAACTGGCAGAATTTAGCCTTACCATAAGCACCATTGCCCGTGGGATACCAATTGGTGGTGATCTGGAATATGCCGATGAAATAACGCTGGGCCGCAGCATAGCAAGCCGTACAGTAACACACAGCAGAGTTTAGCCTACACTTTGTGTGTCTTATCACCACTTTTGGGAAAGAATCAATTATTTTTGAGTGGTTTAAACCTTTTTAGAATGAAAACACAAGAACTTCTGGATGAAATCCCGTCGGTTGATCTGGCAGAATTCACCAGTAGAAATCCTGAATTAAAACAGAAGTTTGTCAATGAAATAGGTGCTGCATTTACAAACATAGGTTTTGTGGCAGTTAAAAACCATGGGCTTAGCGAAGAACTTCGGCAAAAACTGTATGACGCCGTTCAACGTTTTTTCTACCAGGAAGACCGTATCAAACAAAAATATGAATTTCCTGAACTTGCCGGCCAGCGTGGATACATTGGTAAGAACAAAGAAACCGCCAAAGGATTCAAAAAACCCGATCTCAAGGAATTTTACCATGTGGGCCAGATAAATCCCCGTGACGGGATGCCAGCCAATATATTTCCGGATGAGGTTCCCGAATTCGAAACCTACACCAAAGAAACTTTTCGAATCTTTGAGAATACCGGAAGGCAACTTCTTCAGGCCATTGCGGTTTACCTCAACCTCCCTGAGAATTACTTTGAAGATAAAGTCTATCAGGGAGATAGTATTTTAAGAGCTCTTCATTATTTTCCAATCGAGAATCCTGAACTTCTGGAGGCCGGGGCCGTACGTGCGGCAGCTCATGGAGATATCAATCTTATCACGCTGCTCATGGGGGCATCCGCTGAGGGGCTTGAGGTACTTAGATCTGACGGCAAGTGGATCCCCGTAACCGCCTTGCCTGAGCAAATTATCATCAACGTAGGTGATATGCTGGACCGGCTCACAAATCACAAACTTAAGTCAACCATCCATCGCGTTGTGAATCCGCCATTTGAAAAAATGCGAACCTCTAGGTTCAGTATACCGTTCTTTATGCATCCGCGTGGAGAAATGGATCTTACCTGTCTGGAATCCTGCGTAGATTCACAACACCCTAAACTCTATGCCGATATGACTGCCGGAGAGTTTCTGAATGAACGATTAAGAGAACTTGGACTAAAAAAATAAACAAAAACAGAACATGAAAAAACTTGTCTTTGCCCTAATGGCAGCAGCCGTTTTCACTGCTTGCAAATCATCTTCCGAAAATAAATCTGAAAGTGAATCTGCCGAAACAGCAGATGAGGCAACTGCCTATACGTTTGATCTGGAAAAAACCAAACTTACCTGGACCGCATTTAAAACTCCCGATAAAGTAGGGGTTCCTGGTACTTTTGATGATATAACCCTTGATGGTAACTCTTTCACCATTAATGCATACTCCGTAAATTCAGGAAATCCAGACAGAGACATGAAGCTCAAAACCTTCTTCTTTGCAAACTTGAGCGACTCCCTTATTACCGGAACCTATGGAACTGCTACTGGTGGCAAAATTCCGGTAACTCTCAAAATGAACGGAATTGAGAAGACCTTTGATTTTGCTGTTACCGAAGCAGATACTGCTACCGTTGTCAGCGGAACTATCGATATTATCTCTGATTTCAGCGGAAACAAGGCACTCGAAGGCATTCATGAAGCATGTAAAGAACTTCACATGGGAAAAACGTGGTCAGATGTAAATCTCCAGGTGGTTCAGATGAAATAATGATTTCCGTCATAGACGTAATCAAAACAGATCGGCCCGAAAGAGTCGATCTGTTTTTTTTAGTAAATTGGAGGTTAATTCCTGCTTTGGCACCGTGATTAAGACCCGTCAAATACGTTATTTTATTTTTTTAAGGGATGTACTTGCTATCGCAATTACGGGCTTTGGCGGGCCCAATGTGCATCTTACCATGTTCATTAAGCGGTTTGTAGAGAAACGAAAGTATCTCACAGAAGCTGAGCTGATGGAGCTTCAGGCCCTTTGCCAGATTTTACCGGGTCCTACTTCCACTCAAACCCTAACGGCTATCGGTTTTAAACTGGGAGGGCCACTTCTTGCTTATCTTACCCTTTTTGTCTGGATTTTGCCTGCTACCGTTGTTATTACAATTGCCGCTCTTGCGGTTTCATATCTCGACAGCCAGGTGCTTCTGAAAATGACGCGTTTTATTAAACCAATGGGTGTGGCTTTTGTCTTTTACGCAGCCTATGTGATTGGAAGAAAAGTCATACATTCCAAAACCAGCTGGGTACTCATGGTAATGGGAGCTGGCTTGGCTTTCCTTTACCGGTCACCTTATATCACTCCGGCTCTTATCCTGTTCGGTGGGGTAATTTCTTCCTTTAAATACAACCAACAGCAAAAAATGGAGAAAAACCCCATGAAGATAGATTGGGGTAATTTTATACTTTGGGCAGGTATATTTGCCGCCGCTGTTATTGCCGGATCCATCACCAAAAGCCTCCCAGTTAGACTTTTCGAAAATTTTTATCGCAATGGTAGCCTGGCTTTCGGCGGCGGGCACATCATGAAGCCACTTTTATTCAACGAATTTGTAGAATTCAAACATTATTTAAGTGCTGATGAATTCCTTTCAGGAATTGCCATAAGTGAGCTTGTCCCCGGGCCTACTTTTTCAATCGCCACCTTTGTAGGTTCCTTATCCATGCGGGATTGGGGTTGGAGCGGGCAAATTCTCGGAGGAGGTATCGCTGCTCTGGGGATATTTCTTCCCGGAATTTTTATGATCTTTTTTGTGGTGCGATTCTGGGATCAGTTAAAACAATACCGTGTGGTAAGAGCCTCTCTGGAGGGGATCAATGCCGCATCTACGGGCCTTACCATTGCTGCCGGTATTTCCCTATTTGAACCCATGGGCAGCTCTATGTTATCTTTCTGGACCGTATTCGTTACCTTCATCATTCTTATATCCACCAAAATACCCTCTTACGTACTAATTATCGGTGGCTTGGTTCTTGGAGCAATTTTCAATCTGTAGCAGATCATATGCTGATCAATTCGTTTTTTACAGCATGTGCCACAAGACTTGCCGTATTATTTACCTTAAGCTTTTCCATGATTCGTGTACGGTGCCCTTCGATGGTTCTGGGACTTAAGTAAACCGTATCCGCTATCTCTGTGGTGGTGAGACCCTGACAAATAAAAGTTAGAATTTCCAGTTCTCTGTCAGACAAATCCGTCTTGTAATTGAAATATTTCCCTTGCCTGGGTTTTGATTTGGTAGTGGCCTTGTTTAACATAACCCGGCTCACAAAGTCTGTGAAATAAATACCCTTGTCCATTACCTTTCTTATGGCCTCTTCCACCTCATCGGGATCGGTATCCTTTAATAAATATCCGTTTGCCCCTATCTCAAGCAGGTGAAGAATGAACTGATCCTCATCATGCATAGATAAGATGATAATTTTAGGATCTGATGAATTCCCCTCTCTGATCAGTTCGGTCACCTTTATGCCATCCATTTCAGGCATTTGAATGTCAAGGAGTACCACATCCACTTCTGTTGTCTTCAGCTTTTCCAGAAACTCTGAACCATTCACCGCTTCCAGGACTACCTCAAAATCTTCTACCAAAGATAGAATTTGAACCAGCCCAAGGCGGAACAAATTGTGGTCATCTACAACGGCAATTTTTATCTTCTTCATTGTATAAAATCTGATTAGCGAAGCTAAGCTATTTCTGGCAGGGTAAGAGAGAATTTTATTCTACGGCCAAAAGAAAAAAGGCCTGGTCATCCGCCAGGCCTTTTTGATAATCAGGTTATTTGAAAAGCACTACTACTTATTAAATACGATATCCGAATTCATTGGAATTTCAAGGCTACTTGACCTATTTTCCCCTGTATTTCTCAGAGTTTTCTCCAAGTAACTTGCCGAATAGAAACCCTTAAGACGGCTCATCACCTGTCCGTAATGATCCAATACCAGCATAGTAGGAAAAACCTCCACTTCAAACTTTTCAACTATCTCCATCCCATCAGGAGAGTCAATATCAAGCCGGTACACCATAAAATTCTCATTAAGATAGGCCGCGAGTTTTTTATCTGAAAATGTCTCTGCTTCCAGTTTTTTGCAGGGTCCGCACCAGGCCGCCCAGAATTCCAGCAAAACCTGCTTTTTCTCCTTCTTTGCCTCACGAAGCATATCATCGTAGCTTCCCTGAAAGAAACTAGTGGGACCCGGGCCAGCCATCGGTCTGGCAGACACAATCATCATCAGACACAAGATGATGCCAGGGATTAGAACTATTCGTTTCATTTTATTAGGAATGCTTGTTTGTCTTAGCATTAATGTCTTTTTCAAACACCGTGCCAAAAAATATCATATAAATTTAGCCATAAAAACGTATACCCAATAAAACTGTTAATAATATTGATGGATAAAGAAATGCTGGCGGATAAGATGCAACCAATCCGGAGTAGGAAGCATCTACCTTTTGAAATAAACCTGTATGGCAAAAATTCTATCCTTGTTTAACTCCGAGTATGATCTGGCCCGGGCAATTAAGCGAGGCGAAAAAAAGGCCCAGACATTGTTTTTTGACAGTTACTCAGGTCTTATGTTGGCTATCTGCATGCGTTATCTTGGAGATCGTATGCTTGCAGAAGATGTCATGCTTCAGGGTTTTATGAAAGTATTTGAGAAAATAGATCAGTTTAATTTCAAAGGGAGTTTCGAAGGGTGGGTTAAAAGAATTATCATTAACGAAGCCCTTATGAAGCTAAGAAGCCAGAAAAATATCTATGAGATTGATCTGGATGATGCTCCTCAGGTAGCCGGCAGTATGCAGGAATACACACTGGAGGAAGAAGATTTAATGAATCTGATAAAACAGCTTCCTACAGGATACCGAACAGTTTTTAATCTGTATGCCCTGGAAGGTTACTCACACGCTGAAATTGCCGAGAGGCTTGGAATTTCGGAAGGAACTTCCAAGTCACAGCTAAGCAGGGCCCGGGCCATTCTGCAGCAGCAGTTAAATCAGATGAATGACAGGTTAACTAATTTTGAA
Source organism: uncultured Cytophagaceae bacterium (assembly GCA_966250325.1). Taxonomy (GTDB): domain Bacteria; phylum Bacteroidota; class Bacteroidia; order Cytophagales; family Spirosomataceae; genus Jiulongibacter. The sequence goes on from CBINGY010000001.1 coordinate 32,929, forward strand.
CAATGACATCCATTAGTAAAATGAAAAAACATCCGATTGATGAGCTCTTTCATCAGAGACTGGAAAAGTATCAGATGGAAGCTAATGAAGATCTTAAAATGCGTTTTCTTGCTCAGCTAAATGAGCAAACAGACAAACGTACCATAATTCCTTACCGGTGGTATTATGCGGCAGCAGCGGCCGTGTGCATAGGTCTTGCTATTGGTGTAGCCGTTAATTTACCCGAAAAGAATGGCCTATCGCTTTCTCAGGATGAAAAGCAAACAGAGATTTCAAATCTACCACCCTCTTCTTCCAACTTGCCGGGTAACTTGCCTGAGGAAAGTACACCAAAAGAGATTCGTACCGGCACTCCTCCTCCATTTCTTGAGGTTGCGGCGGCAAGACCTCAGAAACCTGTCATTGAAGATCATTTATCAGATGAATCTTTTGAGCCGCAAATAATTGCTACACCTCAGCCTGTGATGTCGTCCACAGACTTTATTATGGATGAACCTATCCCGGATGAACTTACACTGGCTTTACAAACTGCCGCAAGTAAAAAAGAACTTCATGTTACTCCCGAGGATGATACAAACTCAATCTTCCGTAAATCTGCCGGAGAAACCATCATTATTTTTGCTCAGGATTTTACTGCTCCTGAGCAGGTTTTCCTACCTGAACTTGACAGCGACTCACAACTTACTCTGGCAGAAGCAGAATTCATGGCTGAAGACCGTATGTACGAAAACAGGCCGGTTTTTGAAAAATTCCTTACCGAACTCAGGAAACTTAAGCATGGTGAAAAAGTGGATTTCAATGTACTTATGGCCAGCAATAATGATAGATTTGATGAAAACACTCTTCTGGGCCATGAAGCTGAAGAATTTCGCCAGCGTCTGAATTGGTTCAGAGGTAAACTTTCCAGATAAGTAACTACTATGAAAACCGTACTTATACCCATATTTCTGTTTCTCACTTTGACCGCCATGTCAAAGCCCGTCATCGTAAGGGACACCACCATTATTGAGTTTTCCGATACTACCATGAATAAGCGGGTTACAATTATTACGAGTGGCAACAAAGAAATCACTCTGCCGGTCAATCTTAATCTGAATAACGTACTAAAGGCCTTGGGTATAGATACCACCGAAAGAGAGCGGGCGGTCGTACTGGTAGACAAAGCCGTTGATAAACGGGATACACTTCTTTTGATTTCTCAGGATGGTCACAGAATTCAGATTATCGGAAATACTTCAGCAGACAAGTTTCGCCAGAACCCTGAAAGCCGGAGAATAAGGGGGGAAATTGATGAAGGCGAAGATATCACAGATCAGTATGGCTTGTCTGATGAAAATGAAAAGAATCAGAACCTGAGAGAAAAAATCAGTGACAGGCCCAAATCCGACCAAAAGAAAAGCAGCTTTTTCCCAAAAAGTGATTTCGGCCTGTATGTCGGATTAAATACGCTCGCCAATGACAAAGCCGGGCCTTTCGAAAACTCAGACCTGAGAACATGGAGGTCCAGATACGTAGCTCTTTCATTCAGAAAAAACTCGACCATTGTTCGGGGCATTGGAGCAGATATGGCCTTGAGCTATGGTCCCGAGGTTATTTGGTACAACTATATGTTTCAAAACAGCCAGACCATCCAAATTGTGAACAACACTCCGGTTTATACACCGGCAGGATTTAACACACAAAAAACCAAATTGGTAGTGCCGGCACTGAATTTCCCCGTCATGCTGAGTGTGGGCATAAAGAAAGAAAAGTTTAAAGTGGGTGTAGGTGGTTACGCCGGATATCGCTTTGGTGGGTATACAAAGACGAAAAACCTGGAGGGTAATAAAGAAAAAATTAAAGGCGATTACCAGCTTTCTGAGTTTTTGTATGGCCTTACCGCGGAATTAGGTAGAAGAAATGGTTTCACCGTCTTTTTAAGGTATGACCTAAACACCCTTTTCGATGATCAGTCTAATAGGCCAAATGCCTTAAGTTTTGGTTTAAGATTTTAAATCTGTAGTCACAAATAAGGCGTTAGAAAAAGAGAGTCAAAAAAGACTCTCTTTTTTTTGATAGAATTTTGGCAAAACAAAAAAACGCTATACTTTTGCAACTCCTTTTTCAGGGGCTAGTTCTTTGGAAGTAAAATTATCCAAAAATTGGGGGTGTACCAGAGTGGCCAAATGGGGCAGACTGTAAATCTGCTGGCTTATGCCTACGGTGGTTCGAATCCATCCGCCCCCACGAAAGAGTAATGCGGGCGTAGCTCAGTTGGTAGAGCGACAGCCTTCCAAGCTGTAGGTCGCGGGTTCGAACCTCGTCGCCCGCTCAAAAGCCTTCGTAGCTCAGTGGTAGAGCACTTCCTTGGTAAGGAAGAGGTCGGCAGTTCAATCCTGCTCGAAGGCTCTACTCTTTGCTAAAACGGCCTTGAGCGTTCAACACAGTCATTAACTGCTGTGTTTTTTGTGTATTTATTTATTTGAAATTTTATAAATTAATTTAATAGCAATATGGCAAAAGAGAATTTTGACCGTAGTAAACCCCACGTAAATATTGGTACTATCGGTCACGTTGACCACGGTAAAACAACATTGACTGCTGCAATCACTACCGTTCTTGCGAAAAAAGGTCTGGCACAATTGAGAGACTTCTCTTCAATTGACAATGCACCTGAAGAGAAAGAGCGTGGTATCACTATCAATACATCACACGTGGAGTATCAAACGGCTAACCGTCACTATGCTCACGTTGACTGCCCTGGTCACGCTGACTACGTGAAAAACATGGTTACTGGAGCGGCTCAGATGGACGGTGCTATATTGGTAGTAGCTGCCACTGATGGTCCTATGCCACAAACCCGTGAGCACATCCTTCTTGCTCGCCAGGTAGGTGTACCTCAGCTGGTAGTTTTTATGAATAAAGTTGACATGGTGGATGATCCCGAGCTTCTTGAGCTTGTTGAGATGGAAATCCGTGAGCTTCTTTCATTCTACAAATTTGATGGTGATAACATTCCTGTAATTCAAGGTTCTGCTCTTGGTGGTCTTAACGGAGAAGAAAAATGGGTTAAAACCATTGAAGATCTTATGGATGCAGTTGATAGCTGGATTCCGCTTCCTGAAAGAGCTACAGATAAGCCATTCCTTATGCCTGTTGAAGACGTATTCTCGATCACTGGTCGTGGTACTGTTGCTACTGGTCGTATCGAAACTGGTGTTATCAACTCTGGTGAGCAGGTAGATATCCTGGGTATGGGTGCTGAAGGTCTGAAGTCTACTGTTACTGGTGTGGAAATGTTCCGTAAAATCCTTGACAGAGGTGAAGCCGGTGATAACGTTGGTCTTCTTTTGAGAGGTATTGAGAAAACTGATATCCGTCGTGGTATGGTAATCTGTAAGCCAGGTTCTGTGAAGCCTCACACCAAATTCAAAGCTGAAGTTTACGTTCTGTCAAAAGAAGAAGGTGGGCGTCACACTCCATTCTTTAACAAATATCGTCCGCAGTTCTATTTCAGAACCACTGACGTTACTGGTGAAATCATGCTTCCTGCCAACGTAGAGATGGTAATGCCAGGTGACAACGTAACCATTGAAGTTACTCTTATCAACGCTATCGCGATGGACAAAGGTCTTCGTTTCGCGATTCGTGAGGGTGGCCGTACCGTAGGTGCTGGTCAGGTAACTGAAATTATCGAGTAATTTATTCGAAAGATTATAAAAAAAGGCAATCCTTTCGGATTGCCTTTTTTGTGTTTACTGAAAGCTCATGAAATCAAAGAACGCTGCCCTCATCTTTATTTTTATCACTGTCCTTATCGATGTGATCGGAATAGGGATTGTGGTACCTATTATCCCGGCACTTATAAAAGAACTTACCGGTGGCAGCACCAGTGAAGCCAGCCAATATGCCCTCTGGCTGGTATTGCTTTATGCTGTAATGCAATTTTTCTTTTCCCCTGTTATAGGTGGATTAAGCGATCAATATGGGAGAAGAAAAGTTTTATTGTTTACCTTGCTCGGATTCGCCATTGATTCCCTGTTTCAGGCTCTTGCTCCTACCATCGCCTGGCTTTTCCTGGGAAGAACCATTTCAGGTATTATGGGAGCCAGCTTTACCACCGCCAATGCCTACGTAGCAGATATAAGCCCGGCAGAAAAAAGAGCTCAGAATTTTGGAATGATAGGTGCTGCCTTTGGCCTGGGATTCATCATTGGTCCGAGCATCGGCGGCCTGCTTGGAAGCTACGGTCCACGGATACCGTTCTATGCATCAGCCATACTCTCTTTACTAAACTGGATTTACGGTTATTTTGTATTGCCTGAGTCGCTCGCCCCGGAAAACCGCCGGAAATTTGATTTGAAACGAGCAAATCCATTCGGCTCTCTTCGCCATCTGCAAAAGTATCCGGATGTCTTGCGGTTAGTAGCCGCCCTCTTTCTTGTTTATATCGCTGGCTATGCCCCTCAAGCCGTATGGTCTTTCTATACGATTGAGAAATTCGGCTGGTCTGAAATGGAAATAGGTCTTTCACTCGGATTCGTAGGCCTTATGATAGCCCTTGTGCAGGGCGGCTTAATCCGTATTCTGATTCCTAAAATGGGCCAGACAAACGCCCTATTTCTTGGCTTATTAATTAATGTAATGGGGCAGCTGGGGTTTGCATTTGCCTCCCAGGGTTGGATGATGTACGCCATCATGGTGCCTTTTGCTTTGAGCGGACTCGCTAATCCTGCTTTTCAGGCAATCATCTCCAACCAGGTCAAAACCAATGAACAAGGCGAGCTTCAGGGGGCACTTACTTCAGTGGTAGCCCTGGCAGCTATCATCGGACAGCCTCTCATGCTGGGACTATTCAGGGTGTTTACCAATCCGGAGAGATTGATCTATTTCCCGGGAGCCCCATTTGCCGCAGGTTCGCTGCTTTGTTTGATGAGCCTGTTTTTTACCTACATTGTTATTTCAAGGAAAAAACACAGCTAATTTGCAAAACCAACATTTATCCGTATTTTTGCAGCCCTTAATACTCCATGCATGGAGTATATTTTTTTATACACGGGCATAGTTCAATGGTAGAATAGCGGTCTCCAAAACCGTTGATCAGGGTTCGAATCCTTGTGCCCGTGCTTACAATCATTAAAGATGGACAAACTACAAAACTTTGTTATAGAGTCCTGGCACGAAATCACCAACGAGGTGACCTGGCCAAAATTTTCTGAACTGCAAGCCAGTGCCACACTGGTACTTGTGGCCTCTATCATTTTTGCTCTGGTAGTAGGTGCTATTGATTTCGTTATTGATAACGGACTCAAACTTTTATATCAATCCTTCTAAGGTTATGAGCGAACTTAACTGGTATGTAATCCGTGCGGTTTCCGGACAGGAGAAAAAAATCAAAAACTACATAGAAACTGAAGCTGCCAGAGAAAAGCTGACTGATTTCATTCCGCAGGTATTGATTCCTTCTGAAAAAATCGTTGAAATAAGAAACGGAAAGAAACGTGTACGTGAGAAGAATTATCTTCCAGGTTATATGTTAATTCAGGCCGACCTGAACAATGGAGAGGTGATGCACATGGTCAAGAGTTTACCAGGTGTAATTGGCTTCCTGAGAAAGGATGGAAATTCATCTGTGGAGCCAGAGCCACTTCGTCAGTCTGAAATCAATCGGTTCCTTGGTGTACAGGAAGAAGTTCAGGAAGAAACCATTGACTCCAACATCTCCTTCTCGAAAGGCGAATCAGTACGGGTGATAGACGGACCGTTCTCTACTTTTGAAGGAACAGTAGAAGAGGTTTTTGAAGACAAAAAGAAACTCAACGTAAGCGTAAAAATATTCGGAAGAAGCACTCCTGTGGAGCTTAGCTATCTTCAGGTAGAGAAAATATAAGAGCTAATCTGCGATCTCATGAAAGCCTGCCGAGTGCAGGCTTTTTTATTTAATATTCTTCAAATAGTTGTGAATAAATATTTTAAATCCTACTTTTGCAGTCCGTTTTGAAAAATGTATGTTTTTCAAACGGCGTAAAGGCTGTTGATTTCTTGTCGGTTTAACCGTACGCTTCCCCTGAGAATAGACTCCCCTTTATGGAGAAACGAATGAGCAGTTACGGCATAGTTTACTGATTGTGACTAAGTTACTGTGTCAGATTGTGATTCGTCTATTCGTAATTCTCACTTTAAAACAAGTATAAAAATGGCGAAAGAGATCGCAGGATACTTAAAATTACAGGCAAAGGGTGGTCAAGCTAACCCTGCACCTCCAATTGGTCCTGCTTTGGGTTCTAAGGGTATTAATATCATGGAGTTCTGTAAGCAGTTTAATGCCAGAACACAGGATAAAATGGGCCAGGTGGTTCCGGTATTGATCACATACTATACCGATAAATCATTTGAGTTCGTAATTAAAACCCCTCCCACCGCTGTATTGCTACTTGATGCTGCGAAAGTTAAGAAAGGCTCAGATCAGCCAAACCGTTCTAAAGTTGGTACCGTTACGTGGGATCAGGTTAGAACCATTGCTGAAACCAAAATGCCGGATCTTAACTGCTTCACCATCGAGTCTGCCATGAAAATGGTAGCTGGCAGTGCGGCTAACATGGGTCTGAGAATCAGAGGCGAAAGACCATTCTAATTTAATAATTTAATCAAATGGGAGTCTCACACAGGTGAGACGCTGGTACCAAAACATTTCAAATGGCAAGAATAAGCAAAAAAAGAAAAGAGGCTTTTGCAAAGTACGATGCTACCAAAGCATATCCTTTGACTGAAGCCGCAGGTGTTGTGAAAGAAATTTCCTTCACCAAGTTTGATGCCTCCGTGGACATCGATGTTCGTCTGGGTGTTGATCCACGTAAAGCTGACCAGATGGTTCGCGGAGTGGTAGCACTTCCTCACGGAACCGGTAAAGAAGTAAAAGTTCTAGTTCTCTGTACTCCCGATAAGGAGCAGGAAGCGAAAGATGCCGGTGCCGATCATGTGGGTCTTGACGATTACATCGCGAAGATCGAAAAGGGTTGGACCGATATTGACGTAATCATTACCATGCCGGCTGTAATGGCCAAGCTTGGTCGTTTAGGTCGTATTCTGGGACCAAGAGGTTTGATGCCAAACCCGAAAGCCGGAACCGTAACTCCTGAAGTAGGTAAAGCGGTAAAAGAAGTGAAAGCTGGTAAAATCGACTTCAAAGTTGACAAAACTGGTATTATCCACGCCGGAATCGGAAAAGTATCTTTCTCGCCTGAGCAAATTGCAGAAAATGCAAATGAGCTGATCCAAACGATCCTCAAACTGAAGCCTTCTTCTGCTAAGGGTACTTATGTGAAAGGCATTAGCTTGTCTAGTACGATGAGTCCCGGTGTTAAAATTGATCAAAACTCAATAACCGGATTGTAATCATGAACAGAGAAGAAAAAGGAGCAATCATTGCCGATCTGGCGGAAAAATTTGCCAGCAATCCATTTTTCTATATCACCGATGCGAGTGGAATGAGTGTGGCCAAAACCAACAAGCTCAGAAGACTTTGCTTTGAAAGAGGTATAGAATACAAAGTGGTGAAGAATACGCTGATCGAAAAAGCTCTTCAAACACTTGACACTGATTACACGCCATTCAACGGGTCTGTACTGAAAGGTTTTTCAGGTATCATGTTTCACCCGGAATCGGGTAAAGATGCCGCTAAACTGATCAAAGAATTCCTGAAAGACAATCCGGATTCACTGAAGCTTAAAGGTGCATCTATTGATTCTGACCTGTTCATTGGTCACGATCAGCTTGATGCTCTCGTAAGTCTCAAATCGAAAGCCGAATTGGTTGGCGAAGTGATCATGTTGCTTCAATCACCTGCGAAGAACGTCATTGGTGCTCTTTCAAGTGGTGGCAACAACCTGGCTGGTATTCTTAAGACATTGTCTGAGAAAGAAGCAGCCTGATTTTCAATTAATTAATAAAGTTTAAACTATTTAAAATTTACAATAATGGCAGATTTGAAAGCGTTTGCTGAACAACTGGTTAATCTTACTGTTAAAGAAGTAAAGGAATTAGCTGATATCCTTAAAGATGAGTATGGTATTGAGCCTGCTGCAGGTGGTGCTGTAATGGTAGCTGGTCCTGTAGGTGGTGGTGATGCTCCTGCTGCTGCAGAAGAAAAATCATCTTTCGATGTGATTCTGAAATCAGCCGGTGCTAACAAACTTCAGATTGTGAAGTTAGTTAAAGATCTTGCTGGTCTTGGTCTGAAAGAGGCTAAAGAACTAGTTGACGCCGCTCCGAAACCAGTGAAAGAAGGTGTTGCTAAAGATGAGGCTGAAGCCCTTAAGAAGCAACTTGAAGAAGCTGGTGCTGAAGTAGAACTTGCTTAAGCAATACGGTAATTTATCATCAGACTCGGTCTGGTTTTCTTCGGAAACCCGACCGGGTCTTTTGTCGTAAATAATAATACCGCCTTTTTCACACAAATTTTAAAGCATTCAGCACTCATAATCAGAGTGTTGTAAAGACAAAAATTTCTGCCCGAGACACTGCAGTTTTTCGTGGGACAGCAGCACAGGGGCACTAATTGGCTTCACTACGAGTTTTTAAAATTATCTGTATTCTACTCAGAATCAGGTAATTCAAGTAATTTAAATTTTTCACTTTAAACAATTTAAAGCCTTGAATTTGAACGAAACCGGAAGGAAGACTTTTGCCAGTATCCATCCTTCTCTGGAATATCCCGATTTCCTGGATATTCAACTTCAATCTTTTCAGGAGTTTTTCCAGATTGACACCCCTGCCGAAAGCCGCCGTGCCGAAGGTCTTTACAAGGTGTTTATGGATAACTTCCCGATTGCAGACTCCAGAGAAAACTTTGTGCTGGAATTCGTTGACTACACCATTGATCCACCGAAATACTCGGTAGATGAGTGTATTGACAGAGGATTAACTTACTCTGTGCCTCTTAAAGCCAAGCTGAGACTTCTTTGCAACGATGAAGATCATGAAGATTTTGAAACCATCGAGCAGGAGGTTTTTCTGGGTAATATCCCTTACATGACCAACCGCGGATCTTTCGTGATTAACGGAGCCGAGCGTGTCATTGTATCTCAGCTTCACCGCTCACCAGGGGTATTTTTCTCCATGAGCCGTCATACAAACGGCACCAAACTTTATTCTGCCCGTGTAATCCCGATGAAGGGTTCCTGGATAGAATTCTCTACTGACGTGAATAACGTCATGTATGCATACATCGATCGTAAAAAGAAGTTTCCGGTAACCACCCTTTTAAGAGCTATCGGATATGGTTTTGATAAGGACATCCTGAATCTTTTTGAGCTTTCTGAAGAAGTGAAAGCTACCAAGAAAGATCTCAAAGGCTCAGTAGGCAGAAAACTTGCCGCAAGAGTACTTAAGACCTGGACAGAGGACTTCGTAGATGAGGATACCGGTGAGGTAGTTTCAATTGATCGTAATGAGGTAATTCTGGAGCGTGACTCTATTCTTACCGAAGAAGATATTGACCTTATACTGGATACCGATCAAAAGTCGATTATTCTTCACCGCGAAGATGCCAACGTAGCTGAATACAATATCATCTACAACACTTTGCAGAAAGATAGCTCTAACTCTGAAAAAGAGGCTGTTGAGCAGATCTATCGCCAGTTGAGAAATACCGAAGCTCCTGATGAAGCTACTGCCCGTGAAATCATTCAGGGTCTTTTCTTCTCAGATAAGCGTTATGACCTGGGTGAAGTAGGAAGATATCGGGTAAATACCAAGCTCAATCTGCATACAGAACTGGATAAGCGGGTACTTACCACCGAGGATATCATCTCCATTGTCAAATACCTGATTACGCTGATTAATGCTAAAGCGGTAGTTGACGATATTGATCACCTCTCCAACCGTCGTGTTCGTACGGTAGGTGAGCAGTTATCCAGCCAGTTTGGCGTTGGTCTGGCCCGTATGGCCCGTACCATCAAAGAAAGAATGAACGTACGTGATAACGAGGACTTCAAGCCTGTTGACCTTATCAATGCCCGTACTCTTTCTTCGGTAATCAACTCTTTCTTTGGTACCAACCAGCTTTCTCAGTTCATGGACCAGACAAACCCACTTGCAGAAATTACGCATAAGCGTAGAATGTCTGCCCTTGGGCCAGGTGGTCTTTCAAGAGAAAGAGCAGGTTTCGAGGTTCGTGACGTTCACTATACGCACTACGGTCGTCTTTGTACTATTGAAACTCCTGAAGGACCAAACATTGGTCTTATTTCTGCCCTTTGTACCTACGCCAAAGTAAACTCAATGGGCTTCATTGAAACTCCTTACATGAAAATTAAGGAGGGTAAGGTATCCGGTGAAATTCAATACCTCACTGCCGAAGAAGAAGATGGAAAAAACATCGCTCTCGCGATTCCGGATATTAAAGAAGATGGTGCTTTCAGTACAGACTCTCTGAAATGTCGTTTTGAAGGTGACTTCCCGATGAAGGATCCATCCGAAATTGAACTGATGGACGTAGCCCCGAATCAGATCGTTTCTGTGGCTGCTTCACTTATTCCTTTCCTTGAGCATGATGATGCCAACCGTGCCCTAATGGGTTCAAACATGCAACGTCAGGCGGTTCCTCTCCTAAGACCGGAAGCTCCAATCGTCGGAACGGGTCTTGAAGGTCGTTTGGCCAGAGACTCCCGTACGCTTATCGTAGCAGAAGGTGAGGGTACCATTGAGTACGTGGATGCTGAGAAAATTCTTGTAAACTATGACTGGACGGAAGATGACGTAATGGTCAATTTCAACACCAGCATGAAAGAATACAAGCTGATCAAGTTCCGCAGAACTAACCAGGATACGTGTATCACGCTTCGTCCTATCGTGGCGAAGGGTCAACGCGTAACCAAAGGTCAGATTCTGGTAGAAGGTTATGCCACTCAGGGTGGTGAGCTGGCTCTTGGTCGTAATATGCTGGTGGCTTTCATGCCATGGCAGGGTTATAACTTTGAGGATGCGATCGTAATTTCTGAGCGAGTGGTAAGAGATGATATTTTCACCTCTATTCACATCGAAGAATTTGATCTGGAAGTGCGTGATACCAAACGTGGACAGGAAGAATTAACAGCGGAAATTCCGAACGTTTCGGAAGATGCAGTGAAAAACCTGGATGAAAATGGTATTGTAAGAATTGGAACTCATATTACAGAAGGAGATATTCTGATTGGTAAGATCACTCCAAAAGGAGAATCTGATCCTACTCCTGAAGAAAAACTTCTTCGTGCTATCTTCGGAGATAAAGCCGGTGACGTGAAAGATGCTTCCAAAAAGGCGTCTCCTTCTCTTAACGGTGTGGTGATTGATACCAAACTTTTCTCAAGACCTAGCAAAGAGGATCGTGTGAAGCATAAAGAAGAGGTTAAACTTCTTCTGAAGAGTCACAGCCGTAACTTGTCTGAGCTGAAAGAGATCATGATTGACAAGATGAACAATCTTCTCGGCGGCAAAGTAACCAATGGCGTGAAACATAAATTTGGTGATGAACTCATTTCAAAAGGAATGAAGTTTACCAAATCTAATATTTCAAACAATCTCTTCCCTGAGAAAAACCCGTATGTGGATGAAAGCACCTACAGCGTGCCTGAAGAATCCAATCTTTTGGGTGATATTCTTCTGGAAGGATGGACCAAAGAAGACAATACCAACGAACTTCTTGTAAAACTTGTTAAGAACTATCTTTCCAAGCGTAGCGAAATCATCGGTGAATTCAAAAGACAGCGTTTTGTCCTTGAAGTGGGTGATGAACTTCCTGCAGGTATAGTGAAACTGGCTAAAGTTTACATCGCTAAAAAGCGTAAGCTTAAAGTGGGTGATAAGATGGCTGGTCGTCATGGTAACAAGGGGGTTGTGGCGAAAATTGTTCGGGATGAAGACATGCCATTCCTGGAAGACGGAACTCCAATGGATATCGTATTGAACCCTCTTGGTGTACCTTCCCGTATGAACATCGGTCAGCTATATGAAACAGCTCTTGGATGGGCCGGAAGAAAGCTTGGCAGAAAATATGCCACGCCGATCTTTGACGGTGCTACATCTGATGAAGTTTCGGCTGAACTTGTGGAAGCTGGTTTGCCGGAATTTGGAAGAACGGTTCTTTACAATGGTCTTACCGGCTTGCCGTTTGACCAGAAGGTAACTGTGGGTATCATTTATATGCTGAAACTGGGTCACCTGGTGGATGACAAAATGCACGCCCGTTCTATCGGACCATACTCATTAATTACCCAGCAGCCACTTGGAGGTAAAGCTCAGTTTGGTGGTCAGCGTTTCGGTGAGATGGAAGTGTGGGCTCTTGAAGCTTTCGGTGCTTCGCATATTCTTCGTGAGATTTTGACTGTAAAATCTGATGATGTAATAGGTCGTGCCAAAGCATATGAGGCCATCGTGAAAGGTGAGAATCTTCCAAATGCCAATATTCCTGAATCTTTCAATGTACTTGTACATGAGCTTCGTGGTCTGGCACTTGAAATCACCATGAAATAATTTTGGATTCCATTTTCATTAAAACATACAGAAAATGTCTTTAAAGAAAAATAAAAAACTCAGCAGTGACTTCAACAGCATCACCATAAGTCTTGCTTCTCCGGAGTCTATTCTCGAAAGCTCTTATGGGGAGGTTACGCAGCCTGAAACCATCAATTACAGAACCTATAAGCCCGAGATGGGAGGTTTGTTCTGTGAGCGTACGTTTGGGCCTACTAAAGACTGGGAATGTCATTGCGGCAAATACAAAAGAATCAGATACAAGGGCATTATCTGCGACCGTTGCGGTGTAGAAGTGACCGAGAAAAAGGTTCGTCGCGAGCGTATGGGCCACATTGAACTGGTGGTTCCTGTCGCTCATATCTGGTATTTCAAAAGCTTGCCAAACAAGATCGGGTACCTTTTAGGACTTTCTTCAAAAAAACTTGATCAGATTATCTATTACGAGCGGTATGTGGTTATTCAATCGGGTGTGAAGGAAGAAGATGGAGTTCAGTACATGGACTTCCTAACCGAAGAAGAATATCTGGATATCATTGACAAGCTTCCAAGAGAAAATCAGATGCTCCCGGATGAAGATCCTCAGAAATTCATCGCCAAAATGGGTGCAGAGGCTTTGGAAATGCTCCTTAGCAGATTAAACCTGGATGAGCTTTCTTATGAGCTTCGTCACCAGGCCGCTACCGATACTTCTCAGCAACGTAAAGCGGAAGCCTTGAAGCGTCTTCGTATTGTAGAAGCCCTGCGTGACGCCAATACCCGTATTGAAAACCGTCCGGAGTGGATGGTCATCAAGATGGTGCCAGTGATTCCACCAGAACTTCGTCCGCTTGTACCTTTGGATGGAGGTCGTTTTGCTACTTCAGATCTTAATGATCTTTACCGTCGAGTAATTATCAGAAATAACCGTCTGAAGAGACTTCTCGAAATCAAAGCTCCTGAGGTGATCCTGAGAAACGAAAAACGTATGCTTCAGGAAGCCGTTGATTCCCTTTTCGATAACTCGAGAAAAGTGAATGCGGTAAGATCTGATGGTAACCGTGCACTGAAATCACTTTCAGATATGCTGAAAGGTAAGCAGGGGCGTTTCCGTCAAAACCTGTTAGGTAAGCGTGTTGACTACTCCGGTCGTTCGGTTATTGTGGTGGGCCCTGAGCTTAAACTTCATGAGTGCGGTTTACCAAAGGCCATGGCCGCTGAGCTTTTCAAGCCGTTTATTATTCGTAAGCTGATAGAAAGAGGTATCGTTAAAACAGTAAAATCGGCCAAGAAGATTGTTGACCGGAAAGATGCTGTGGTTTGGGATATCCTTGAAAATGTATTGAAAGGACACCCGGTGCTCCTTAACCGTGCCCCTACTCTGCACCGTCTGGGCATTCAGGCTTTCCAACCGAAACTGGTTGAAGGAAAGGCGATCCAATTGCACCCGCTCGTATGTACAGCATTTAACGCTGACTTTGACGGTGACCAGATGGCGGTACACGTTCCCCTTGGACAGGAAGCTATTCTGGAAGCGTCTATTCTGATGCTTTCCTCGCATAACATTCTGAACCCGGCAAATGGAGCTCCTATCACGGTACCTTCACAAGACATGGTGCTTGGTTTGTATTACGTTACCAAAGGGAAGCGTTCTACAGAAACAGAGAAAATCAATGGGGAAGGAATGACCTTCTACTCTCCGGAGGAAGTAATCATCGCCCTGAATGAAGGTAAAATCTCCAAGCATGCTTACATCAAGTGTAAGGTGAAAGTGAAAAATGTCGAAGGTGGCTTGGATGAACAAATCATTGAGACCGTTGCCGGTAGGATCTTATTCAACCAATATGTTCCTGAAGAGGTAGGTTATATCAATGAACTTCTCACCAAAAAGAAACTTCAGACCATCATTGGTCAGGTTTTCAAAGAAGTTAGTTTTGCACGTACCGCTCAATTCCTGGATGATATCAAAACCCTTGGGTTCCAGTCTGCCTACACAGGTGGTTTGTCAATCGGTTTGGGTGATATCATGATCCCTGAAGAGAAGCAAATGCTGATCGAAAATGCAAGAGGCGAGGTAGAAGAAGTACAAAGCAACTACATGTTTGGTATTATTACCGAGCGTGAGCGTTATAACCAGATCATCGATATCTGGACTCGTGTAAACACGCGTCTCAGAGAAACTCTACTTGAGCAGCTTGAAAATGATAATCAGGGCTTTAACTCCGTGTATATGATGATGCACTCCGGAGCCCGTGGTTCTAAAGAGCAGATTCGTCAGTTGGGTGGTATGAGAGGTCTTATGGCCAAGCCTCAGAAAAACATCCAGGGCTCAGTGGGTGAAATCATCGAGAACCCGATCCTTTCCAACTTTAAAGAAGGACTGGACGTACTCGAATACTTTATCTCTACTCACGGTGCACGTAAAGGTCTTGCAGATACCGCTCTTAAAACAGCCGATGCTGGTTATCTGACCCGTCGTTTGCACGACGTAGCACAGGATGTGGTGGTTAATGAAACAGACTGTGAGACACTTCGTGGTATCACCGTTTCTGCTCTAAAAGAGAATGAGGATGTTATTGAGCCCCTTTCGGAGCGTATTTTGGGAAGAGTGGCTCTTAACGATGTAATTGATCCGGTAACCAAAGAATTACTTCATAAAGCCGGAGAAGAAATCACCGAAGAGGTAGCCGACCGTATCGAGAATTCGTACGTTGACTCAGTAGAGATTCGTTCTGCACTTACCTGCGAATCGAAGAAAGGGGTATGTGCTAAATGCTATGGCCGTAACCTTTCGAGTAACCGTATGGTTGAGGTTGGTGAAGCCGTAGGTGTTATCGCTTCCCAGTCGATTGGTGAACCAGGCACTCAGCTTACACTACGTACCTTCCACACGGGTGGTACTGCCATGAACGTCTCTGTAGATGCAAACATCAAGGCGAAGTTCAGCGGTGTAGCCAGCTTTGACCAGGTTAGAACAGTGGAAACTACCGATAAGGAAGGTAACCCGGTTACAACCGTTCTTGGTCGTAGAGGTGAGGTACGTATTGTGGAGCCGGAATCAAATCTCATTCTGATTTCTTACATCATACCTTACGGTGCTACACTCCTTATTAAGGATGGTCAGTCTCTGACAAAAGGAGATGAGATTTGCCACTGGGATCAGTTCAACGCCGTAATTATTTCTGAAATGGATGGTACTATTGAGTATGACGCCATTGAGGAAGGTATTACATTCCGTGAAGAATCAGATGAACAAACTGGTTTCAAAGACAAGGTAATTACCGACTCAAAAGACAGAACCAAGAACCCTGCGGTGGTGATCAAAGGTAAGAGTGATGAAGAAAAATCATATAACCTTCCTGTAGGTGCCCGTCTGATGGTTGAGCATGGAGCAAAAGTAAAAGCAGGTCATGTACTTGCAAAAATTCCTCGTGCTATCAATATGAACGCCGATATCACCGGAGGTCTTCCGCGTGTTACGGAACTTTTCGAGGCACGTAATCCTTCCAATCCGGCAGTAGTTTCTGAGATTGACGGTGTGGTTTCATATGGAGGTATCAAACGTGGTAACCGTGAGATTTTCGTGGAAGCCAAAGACGGTACCAAGATGAAATACATGGTTTCTCTTTCTAAACTTATTCTGGTTCAGGAAGGTGACTTTATCCGGGCTGGTGAACCACTTTCAGACGGAGCAATTACACCTGCGGATATTCTCAGAATCAAAGGCCCTACTGCGGTTCAGGAATATCTTGTAGATGAAACGCAGGCCGTTTACCGTCAGCAGGGTGTGAAGCTTTCAGATAAGCACATTGAAGTAATTGTACGTCAAATGATGCAGAAAGTTGATATTATCGATGCCGGTGATACCATCTTCCTGGAAATGCAGGCAGTAGACAAATGGAAATTCCGCGAAGAAAATGATCGCATCATGGATATGAAGGTGGTTGTTGACTCAGGAGATTCTGAAAGATACAAACCTGGTCAAATGCTTACTAACCGTGAATTCAGGGATGAAAACGGTAAACTTAAGAGAGAAGATCTCAAGCAAATGGAGATTCGCGATGCGAAACCTGCTGTTTCTCAGATTATTCTTCAGGGTATTACCACGGCATCTCTGGGCACGGAATCTGTATTTTCTGCGGCTTCATTCCAGGAAACAACGAAAGTTCTTTCTCAGGCCGCCGTACAAGGTAAAGAAGATGGCTTGGAAGGTTTGAAAGAGAACGTAATCGTAGGTCACCTGATACCAGCCGGTACAGGCAGACGTGGTTACGGAGACTTAATTGTAGCCTCTAAAACTGAGCTTGAAGCAGCACAGGAGCGTATACTGATTGAAAACAGAAAACGTGAATATGTTGATTAAAATGCTCTTATGCATACTAAAAAGCCCGATTCGTCTGAATCGGGCTTTTTTTATAACTCTATCTGTTTCATTGTAATCACCCATTGCTTAGTTTTGTTATGTGTACAAGTGACACTTAAAAAAGTATGTTATCACCTTCGGGTGTTTAATCATAGGTTAAAGTATTTTCGTCTTGGAAAGGCATTCGGGCATCCCGGATGCCTTTTTGCTATTTTAACACAAATATGCCGGCAATCAGGTATCGGAATTCAACTTTAGAAAGGCTATTTTTGCGGCACGCTTAATATCAAAATCTTGACTTTAATTAAATCAATTTCCGGCATCAGGGGTACCATTGGCGGTAAACCAGGTGAAAGTCTGAGTCCGCTTGACGTAGTTAAATTTACGGCTGCTTTTGGTACATTTCTTAAAGCACAAAATCCTGATGCCAAACCTAAAATAGTTATTGGGCGGGATGCACGTTTAAGTGGTGAAATTATTTCAAATTTAGTGGCTTCCACACTTCAGAGTGTAGGAATTGATGTTATTGATCTTGGTCTCTCCACCACTCCTACGGTAGAAATGGCTGTACCTATGGAAAAAGCTCTGGGAGGAATCATTCTTACTGCCAGCCACAATCCAATTCAATGGAACGCCCTTAAACTTCTTAATGCCAAAGGCGAGTTTATTTCAGCTTCTGAAGGACAGCTACTCATCGAAACGGTAGATGCCGAAAACTTCCAGTTTGTAGAAGTAAAGAAATTAGGCAGTTATAGGAAAGATGATAGTTACCTTCAGAAACACATTGATGCCATCTTGGCACTGCCTTATGTAGATGTTACTGCCATTGAGAATGCTGATTTCTCAATTGTATTGGACGGAATTAACTCCAGTGGAAGTTTCGCTGTTCCCGCTCTTCTGAATGAACTAGGAATAAAGAAAATAAAAATCATTAATGAAGACCCCTCAGGAAACTTTGCACACAACCCAGAACCGCTTCCGGAGCATCTGACAGAGATCCGTCACGAACTGGAAAAGGGTGACTTTGATCTAGGTATAGTGGTGGACCCCGATGTGGATCGCCTGGCTTTCCTTTGTGAAAATGGAGAGGCATTTGGTGAAGAGTATACACTGGTGGCCATTGCCGATTATATTTTGGGACAGAAAAATGAAAAAGGACTGACTACTGTCTCAAATCTCTCTTCTACCATGGCCCTTAAAGATATTACCGAAAAAAGAGAAGGCCACTATCACGCATCAGCCGTTGGTGAAGTGAATGTGGTTGAGAAAATGAAAAGTGTCCAAGCTATTATTGGAGGAGAAGGTAACGGGGGCATCATATTACCCGAGCTTCACTATGGCAGAGATGCACTAGTCGGAATCGCCTTGTTCTTGTCCCAGTTGGCTAAATTCGGAAAGTCTGTGGGATTCCTGAGAAAAACCTATCCCAACTACCATATTGCCAAGAAGAAAATTGAACTTGACCCGTCAATGGATGTAGATAATATCCTTCTTAAAGTAGCCGCCAAGTACAAAAAACAACCCATTGATACGCAAGACGGAGTAAAAATACTCTTTGATAAGGAGTGGGTTCATCTTCGTAAGTCAAATACAGAGCCTATTATCCGTATTTATGCCGAATCTGAATTTGAAACTAAAGCAGATAACCTGGCTGAGAAAATTATAGCCGATATTAAAGACATAATAAGCTAAAACAGGCCGATTATTTGGAGTAGATATCTGTCATTCTTTTAGCAAGGGAAAGCTTTCGTGACAGCTCTTTTTTCCCGGTACGATACCAGACAATAATTAAGCCCGCTACCAGAAGATACGGGGTGCTTAAAAGGTAAAGTATTCCGAAATTAATCCCGGTCCCAATTACTCCCCTTCCTTCGCTTAAATTGCTACCTACTGTGGCCCTGCACATCGCACACTGAGCCCAGCCTTCTACACTTACTAAAAGGACAATTACCAGCAAAATAAAAACTCTTTTCCACATAACTTAAGCGTAATAAGGTGAGATCATCAAATAGGCAATTACTCCTGTAATACTCACATACAACCAAATAGGATAGGCATACTTAACAAGTTTCAGATGACGGCTGTAATCGCCGGCAAGAGCAAAAAAGAAAGCCCTAAGCACCAAAGGTAGAACAACCAATGATAAGACGATGTGGCTGATTAACACAAAATAATAGAGGTAACGGACACCCCCCTCTCCACCAAAAGAAGTGGACGGATTTGTCAAATGATACAAGACATAAAATACCAGAAAGAAGCCACCCAAGACAAAGGCAAGTGTCATAACCTTACGGTGAGCTTCTCGGTTACCCTTTTTTATCAGAAACCAGCCGGCAACTAAAAGAACGCTGGTAGCTGTATTTATCAAAGCATTAAGATGAGGAAGCGTTCTTGTCCATGAGCCAAGATCGGGCTTAGACCTGATCCCCAAAAGTACCGCCACCAATACCGGTATGGCCACCGATAAAACATTAATTACTCTTAAAGAAGCCTTCTGTTCCATTATTCTTTGTTCTTACTATCCAGCAAAACTTTTATTTCTACCCTCAGCCTGCTAATATCCTCCTTGGATGTTCCGTCGTATATGCCTCTCACGTAATTATCTCCATCCAGAAGCAGAATTTTTTCAGAATGAATAAATTGTTCGTCGATATCTTTAATTTGCTGATCATACTCTGAGGCATCAGCTACCGGCAACTTGAATCCTTTAATGGCTATATCATAGATATAAGCCTTTTCACCCGTCAGAAAGTTCCAGTTTTTTGTCGAAAACCTATTTTCTTCCACATACTTCTGCAAAGTCTCAGGCGTGTCGTGTTGAGGATCTACAGTGATTGACAAAAACCTTAGATCGGGCACTTTAGAGAAGCTTTCTGCCACCCTCGAAATGTTTGTATTCAATACAGGGCATATGGTACCGCATCGGCTAAAGAAAAAGCTAACTACCTTAATCGAACCTTCCAGATCAGCAAAAACAAAGTTGTCTGATTTCGTATCTGTAAGCCGGAAATCGGGTATTTGATGAAAAACCGTATCTCCTTGTATCATCAAAGCCTCACCCCGCTCGTTTAGCTCAGGAAAATAATACGGAAGATCAAATTTATTCTCACCAAAGGTATTCAGGAAAATAAAAACAAAAGCCGGGATTACTAATATACCTAGCAATATCCCGGCTTTCAGAATAATTTTTGACATGTTATCTTACGGAGCCTATGTACTCGCCTTCCAGCAAAACCAGAGCTACCAGTAACCATATAACGAATACTACCGGCAATACAACCGTAAGAATCAATGATTTAACTTCATCTTTCAGGTGCATAAAAGTACCCACAATGTAAAAAGACTTTACGAAGGTTAGAAGAATAAAGGTTCCGATTTTGAACCACTTCCCTGCTTCATTATCACTGGAAATTCCAAATGCAATTACAAATTCAATTGCGGTAACCACGAGTAGAATCCAGAAAACCATCCAAAGTTTTTTGGTATTTGGTTTTATTCTCTCGCCAGGTGCTGTTTCAATATGAGCTGCCATTTTAATTGTCTGATTTACAAATTAAACAAGATAGAAGAAAGTGAATACAAAGACCCAAACCAGATCCACGAAGTGCCAGTATAAACCCACCTTCTCCACCATTTCATAGTGTCCTCTTCTTTCATATACGCCATTTACAGCATTGTAGAAAATCAGTACATTCAATACAACCCCTGAAAAAACGTGAGTTCCGTGAAACCCGGTTATGAAAAAGAAAAAGTCTGCAAATGCGGCCGGGCCATATTCATTAAATATCAGATTGGCACCACCGCCACCAGTACCATGTATAAAGTGAGACCATTCCCAGGCTTGGGAACCAAGAAATGTAAAACCACCTAAAATTGTCCAGAGCATCCACTTCTCTACATCCGCTTTATCCCTTCTGTGCCCCGCCTCTACCGCAAGAACCATGGTTACTGAGCTAAAAATCAGAATAAAGGTCATTATTCCAACAAATACCAGTGGTGCACTCACCCCATGTAAAAAAGGAACCGCCTCAAATACCCGCTCAGGAACCGGCCACCACTCCTGCGAAAAAGTGAAGTCTGAAAGAGAAGCTTCCGGGTTTACGTCTTTGAAACTTGGAAAACTAAATCTTACTAAACCATACGAGATGAGCAGTGCCGAAAAAGTAAACGTATCAGACAAAAGGAAAATCCACATCATGAGTTTTCCGTAGCCTACCTTCATTGGTTGTACGCCACCTTTCCATAACAAGTGCTCAGGAGTAGAGGAAGCATGTGTTGTTGCCATAGAGTCTATTTAGAATATGAAATCGGGGCAAATTTAAACATCTTTATTTTAAATGCCGTTATTTCCGGTTAATGGTTAAAAAATTATCTGAAATACAAAAGAAAAACAAAAAGGTAGATCCAGAGTATATCAAGGAAATGCCAATACGTGGAGCAAACCTCTATCTGAATCAGACTTTTCGAATGGATTTTCAATCGGAACGCCGCCACCAAAGCAAAAACAAGAATGACTAAACCACTTATCAGGTGAAACGCATGAAGCCCTGTAAGAATGTATAAAAACGATCCCGATGGATTACCCTTCAGGTAAATTCCGGTACTCTGCAAATCCTGCCAGCCTAAATACTGCATTATCAAAAAAGCGGTACCCAGGAGAAATGCCAGACCTATGTAAATTTTCAAAATTCCAAACTCATCTTTTGATGCCGCCCTAAGTGCCAGAAACATAAATAACGAACTCAACATCAAAACACCAGTACTCCAGAAAAATATCTGGGGCATATCAAACTCGGTCCAGTTACCCTCTGCTCTACGCACCAGGTACGCCGAAGTTTGAGAAGCAAAAAGCATGACAATAGTGATAATGAATAACCAGGTTATAAATTTCCACTTATTGACACTCAATACAGGCTTTGGTTCTTCAACAACTGTCATATTTTCTATCATCACAATTTATCTACTAAATACGCAATCTGAACAACAGGAAGATAGATAAAGGATCCAAACATTAATTGTAAAGCAGCCTTATTATCAACTTTCCTCATTAAATGAAATGTCTGAATTAAAAAAAGAATCCCGAAAAGCATGGCAATCATAGCCGAATTTATGCCCGTCATTCCCAGATAGAATGGCACCCAGCACAAAGGCAAAAGGACAACGGTATAGATCATGATTTGTATAGCCGAATTAAGATTTCTTCCACCTGATGAAGGAAGCAGTTTAAACCCGGCCTTTTGATAATCCTCATCCAAAACCCAGGCAATTGCCCAGAAATGAGGGAACTGCCAAAAAAACTGAATGGCAAATAAAATGCCTGGCTCAAGTCCAAAATGATTAGTTGCAGCCAACCAGCCGATCATCGGAGGGAAGGCACCTGGTAAGGCACCCACGGCCACTGCTACTGGACCTTTTCTCTTTAATGGAGTATATACAAATCCGTACAAAACAAAGGACAGCAAAGCCAGTAAAGAAGCCTTCTCATTGAAAAAATAGACCAATAAGAACTGTGAAATCACCAGAGCTATAACCGCAAACCATGTTGCTTCGTTGATACTTAATCTTTCAGAAGGGAGAGGGCGGTCTGCTGTTCTTTTCATTAAAATATCCAACTCCTTTTCAATAATCTGATTTACTGTATTGGCAGCAGCCGTTGTTAAGAAAGCCGCTACCGAAAAAACCAGTAAATGTGAAATACTGAGTACGGTTGAACCCAGAATAAAGCCAAACGCTCCCGAGAACACAACCGTACTTGACAGACGAAATTTTGTCAGATCAAAATAGGCTCTAGCTTTTTCTTTCCATCCTAATGATACCTTACTCTGTAACATAAGCCGAAAACCTTATTTTCATTAATATATAAAACTGTACCCCGATTATTATTGTCGCAAGAGTAAGATGAACCGGCTGAATAACTGGCGGCATTCCCAACAAACCCAGTACCCCACCCGCCACAAACTCAATAAGAACTACCAGAAGCAAACTGAAGGAATAAATCCTTAATTGTCTATTTCGATTAAGGCTTCTGAAAATAAAATAGTTCACCAAAACTATAAGAACTGCTAAACCAATATGCAGGTAATACTCACCCCCAAGGTTATTTATCCATTCGTGACGCATTTTTCCTGAAAGGTAAGATTCGTCAATACCTTCACGTACCTGTGTTCCTAGAATAAGCTGACCCAAACTCAGAACCAGCCCAAGCTTTAGAAGCAGTTTCCCGCCCTCATCAACCGAATAATCCTCAACACCATCTCCCTCTGAAAGAAACAAGCCATAGATTAACAAAAGAACAATGCCAATTGCCAAAATCATATGAATAGTTACCATACCCGGATGTAACTCTGTTGAAACAACTTTTGATCCCAGCCACCCCTCAAATGCCACAAGTACAAACGCCAGAATCGCTACCCACGAAATTAGTGGAAACGACTTCCAGTAAGTTTTGATCGCGAAGATCATGGTTATGAAAATCAAAAAACCTATTAAAACACCAACCAAACGATTCAGATACTCTGTCCAGGTTTTAAAAACATTAAACTCTACTTCACCCTTTAATTCAGCCCCGTAAAGTTCCTGATAATTCAACGGTAATTGAGCGACCGAAGTTGGTGGCACCCACGATCCGAAACATTTAGGCCAATCCGGGCAACCCATACCGGAACCAGAAGCCCGTACAATACCTCCTACGAGGATAAGAAAATATACGGCGATAATGGTAGCTATGGCAAACTTCCTGTACATATGAAACAAAAAGTACGAAGCAGTAGAGCACTTGTCACCACATACTTCGTACTGTCAGATTTAACAATCTATTCCGGTTAATTAATCCGGTATGTTATAATTAAATTCGATTTTTTCAATCTCTTTCTCTTCACTGATCAACTCATTCTCTTCAGGAAGATTAGACTCTGGAGTAGCCGAAAAAGGAATGTGCTGAGGAATAAAATCGTCCTCCGCTCCAGGCTTACTGTAATCATACGGCCATCTGTACACAGTAGGGATTTCGCCCGGCCAGTTACCATGACCTGGATTGACAGGAGTTGTCCACTCGAGTGTATTTGACTTCCATGGATTAGCGGACGCCTTCTTACCCCAGAAAATAGAGTAAATGAAGTTAAAAATGAATACCAACTGAGCAGCAAAAGTTAAGATAGCGGCCACAGAAATAAATGCATTCAAATCTGCATACGTATTAAAAGCCTCAAAACCCGACCATTGATAATACCTTCTTGGGAATCCCGCAATACCAATATAGTGCATCGGAAAGAAAACAAGATAAACCCCGATAAAAGTAATCCAGAAATGGATATACCCTAAACTCTTGTTCATCATTCTTCCAAACATTTTCGGGAACCAGTGATAAACACCAGCAATCATTCCAAAGAAAGCCGCAGAACCCATTACCAGGTGGAAGTGAGCCACTACAAAATACGTATCATGCAATTGAATATCCAGTGCTGAATTACCAAGAATAATTCCAGTTAAACCTCCAGAAATAAAGAACGAAACAAGGCCTATGGCAAATAGCATCGCTGGTGTAAATACGATATTTCCTTTCCAAAGGGTAGTGATGTAATTGAACGCTTTAACTGCAGACGGTACCGCAATAATGAGAGTCAAAAGCATGAACACAGAGCCAAGGAAAGGGTTCATACCTGTCATAAACATATGGTGTGCCCAAACAATGAATGCCAGGAACATAATACCCGCCATTGAGAAAATCATAGCTTTATAACCAAAAATCGGCTTTCTTGAATTAGTGGCAATGATTTCTGAAGTAAGACCCAACGCCGGAAGAATTACAATATAAACTTCTGGATGGCCAAGGAACCAGAACAAGTGCTGAAACAAAATAGGGCTACCTCCCTGGTTAGGCAATGCTTGTCCGTTGATGTAAATATCAGATAGGTAAAAGCTGGTGCCGAAGCTTCTGTCAAAAATTAATAGAAGAGCGGCAGATAGCAATACTGGGAAAGAGAGAATCCCCAGAATAGCCGTAAAAGTAAAAGACCAGATAGTTAAAGGTAGTTTATCAAAAGTCATCCCCTTTGTACGAAGGTTAATTACGGTAGTAACATAATTTATACCACCCAATAGAGATGAAACGATAAATAAAGCCATCGAAACCAGCCACAAGGTCATACCTAATCCCGAACCCGGATTTGCCTCAGCCAGAGCACTCAAAGGAGGATAAATAACCCAACCCCCACCAGCAGGGCCTGTCTCGATGAATATGGACCAGAACATTATTACCCCAGAAACAAAAAAGAACCAGAAAGAAAGCATGTTAATAAAGCCAGAGGCCATATCCCGTGCTCCAATCTGAAGTGGAATTAGAAAATTAGAAAAAGTACCACTTAAACCAGCAGTTAATACAAAGAACACCATGATGGTTCCGTGCATGGTCACCAAAGCAAGATAGAAATTCGGATCGAGACTACCCTTACCATCCGGTGCTATAGCTACCCATTGGCCAAGTACCGGCTTTAACCAGGCCATATCCATCTCTGGAAAGCCCAATTGCAATCTGAAAACCAGTGACATTAAACCACCAATCACTGCCCAGAATATACCTGAAATAAGATACTGTTTTGCAATCACCTTGTGGTCTAACGAGAATATGTACGACCCAATAAAACCAGGATGGTGATGCTCTTCTTCGTGCGTATGATCTACATGTGCTGTTGCAGTTGCCATATATCTTAAGCTATTAAAATCAAAAGTAATTTTATTCCGTAACCTCTTCTGTAACTTCAGTTACCATTGCCACATCTTCCTCAGATTGAGTATACTTCAAAGCTCTTGCCTTTAAATTCTCCGGCACCTTTTCAATAAATTCAGGGTAGGTAGTCAGGAAAGGCTTTTGTTCCTTTTTCCATTTTTCAAAATCCTCAGGCTCGTCCACAACGAGAAGAAGCTTCATTCCAAAGTGGCTTCGGCCACAAATCTCAGTACAAGCTATCTCATAATTGAAGTCTGGATTGCCAAGTTCCTTACGCATATCTTCCGTTGACTTATCTGCCACAAACCAAAACTTAGTTGGCATACCGGGTACTGCGTCCATTTTCACTCTCATATGAGGGATAAAAACAGAATGTAATACGTCCCGTGCTCTGATTTTAAGAAGAACCGGCTTTCCTTTGGGTATATGCATTTCGGTTCCATTTGTGAAGTCATCGAACGAATTAGGATCCGCGAAATCGATTCCAAAGTTGTTTCCGGCGGCATCATCCATCAGACGGAAATCGTAATTGCCCAACTTGTTGTCATCAACACCGGGATAACGTACAGCCCACGCAAATTGACGACCCATGATCTCAACTACTTCCGCATCTTCGGGAGCTTCATCCATTACCTTATTCCAAACTCTCAGTCCAGTAAAAACCAAACCAGCCATAACAGCAGCAGGAATAATCGTCCATATAACCTCCAACTTGTTATTATGAGGATAGAAAGTAGCCTTCTTATTCTTGTTATACTTATACTTAAACGAGAAGTAGAAAAGTAACGTATTCACAATAAAGAATGCCACTGTAATAACGGCCATTGAAACCCAGAACCAGAAGTCGGTTTCTCTTCCGTGTGGAGAAGAAGCCTCAGGAAGAAAATATTTTCTGGCATCCAGAAATGACCAAATTACGCCAACAATACTAATAATCCAGAAAACGAATAAACCTAAAGCATTCCAATCATTGGCACTATCTGGCTCTCCGTCAACTTCGCTTTCACTACTTTCCCCACGGGATGCCTTTAACAAATCCTGCGTTTTGGAAACTACCATAACGGTCAGAATGAGAAAAAGCAGAGCTAAAATTCCTACAATAAGCGTCATATTGTTATACTATTTCCAGTCTGTAATTAAATGTCGTGATGTAAACTCTCTTCAAGGAACGGATGGTTTTTGGCATACATGTTAGCCTTGCTCAACTGGTGGTAAACTACATAAGCAAAACCAGAAGCAAAAACCAGCGTGGTTCCCCATTCAATAAGCCCTATTCCACCCTGATCTTTCGCAATTCCAGGCATTAGCATTTGATAAAAATCAAACCAATGACCAATTAATATAGCCCAGCAGGCCAATTTCAGTAGGGTATAATTTCTTTTAGAACCTCTTGCCATTAAAACCAATAAAGGAAATATGAAGTTCAATAAAAGGCTAATCATAAACGGAGCAAAATATCTCCCACCATATCCACTATAACGCTCTCGGAAATAAATCGTTTCTTCGGGAAGATTAGCATAGAAAATCAGTAAGAACTGGCTAAACCACACATAGGTCCAGAAAATAGAGAAACCGAACATAAGCTTTCCCAAATCCTGTAATGAAGAGTCATTTACTCCTTTCAAGTAACCTTTCCCTTTGAGCGTTAGAATAACCAGCATAATCGCTGCCAAACCCGCCACATGCCAGCTGGAAAGATGATACCAGCCAAACATGGTAGAAAACCAGTGTGTATCAATTGCCATGGACAAATCCCACGCCGCAGTTGAACTCGTCACAGCAAAGAAAATAAGGAACATTTTCGCATACTTCCGGCTCTGGTGGTAGTACTCAATATCCCCATTGGCGTCTTCAAGAAGTGAATATTTTCTAATCTGTGTCCAGAGGAAATACCATACAACAAAATACGCCACCAAACGAATGGAATAGAACGGCATATTTAACCACCATGCCTTGCTGGCAATAATTTTATCATAGTTACCGCTTGCGGGATCCATAATTCCGTCATGAGTCCAGTGCATTACTATGTGACGCGTCGATGGTATCGCGAAAAGAATAAGAATAATCGCAGCAGGGAAAATAATAAAGGCAGGGAACGCTTCAGGTATTCTCTTAAATGAAACTTGCCATCCCGCCTTCGCCACATAATTGTAAGCTAAAAAGAATACCCCAACCACTGAAATACCAAGAAAATAAACAGAATTCATCCAGAGATTTGCAATAATTCTATTTATTAAAGAAGTTTCATGATGCCCGCCTCCGTGAGCGTTGTGCCCCTGAGATACTTCGTGATCTGCACCATGTAATTCTGCATCTGATTTGTGGTCTGCTGCTGCATCATGCGTGGTGGCAGCCATGTCATTGTATCCAGTTTGGACTTCATGACCTGATTCAGCATGAACTTCATGTCCCGAACCGTGCGAACCAACGAATCCGTCAGGTCCCCAATAGCCAGAGTTGATAACCATTGCACCTACAACGATCATTACTAGTCCGATGACAGCCGCAATGATGAATTTCTTCTTTAACTCCGGTGAGAAGTCAAAGGCCTCGTCTATAGAAGGTGTTTCGTGCTTGTGAGCCATACTTTGTAATATTACCCGGGATATACACCCGCAATTCTTAATATCTTAACTTCCTAATTGTAGTCTTTGTACGTAATGAACAATCTTCCATCTTTCCACAGGTGTCACCTGTGATGCATGAGGCCACATACGACCCTTTCCGAATGTGATGACATGGAAAATATGGCCACCGCTTACCGACTTTAATGCATCTGAAGAATAATTCGGAACGCCCTTATAGATTTCAGCAACCTTACCATCACCAAGCCCTTTTGCTCCATGACAATGCTGACAATTCCTCTCATAAAGAACCTTACCTTCTTCTTCTGCCTGCTCTGACCATGGAATGGGATTCACAAGGTTATTGGCAGCCCACTCCAGACTATCTTTACTTAGATTGTAGATCATCAGATCTTCAATAACTGTACTATCATCCTGCAGGAAACTTGTCTGATAATTTGCACGGGCAATGGTTCCAGACACCGGCTCTCTCATGTTCATTCCATGCGGATTGATTTCATTAGGACGCCACTGAGTTTGAGCCTCATAAGCTGTAGAATTATACATATTTGGTGCAAATTCCCATCCGGTATCGTTAGGATCGTTACACGCCATCAGGGCTAAGCCCAGAAAGAAGACAGATATCGTATTTCTCAAACTATTCATCTTTGAAATTAAATCTCTTTAATGTTAACCTCTTCTGCACCAGATGTTTTCAAAACTTCCGATATCTCAGTTTCGGAAACTGTATTTTTGCCAAGCTCAATAGCCATAACAAACTTATCGTCTGTTATACGCTCATCAAAAATGATTGGCTTGGCTACCGGACTAAGGCCTTCCATTACAAAAAATGTAAAAGCCATTCCGTAAGCCCCTAAAAGTACGGTAAGCTCGAATACGATTGGGATGTTCGTTGGGAACGGAATAAAATCCTTACCTCCGATGTTCATAGGCCAGTCAAAGCCTAGAGTCCAAAAGGTTAGAAGAAAAGCAAGTGAGGTACCCGTAATACCAAAAAGAAATGCCGGTACACCCATTCTTGCACGTGGATATCCTAATGCCTGATCTAATCCGTGAACCGGGAATGGAGTATACACCTCATGTATTTTTACACCCTTTCCACGAACATCAGATACGGCGTGCATCACCACATCTTCATCGTTATAAACTCCCAGAATAAATTTTTTATGTGCCATTATTGACTCTTTTCTTATCAATTACTTATCCGACTTTTCTGACGATGATTTCAATACAGCTTTAACCTCTGCCATGTTGATTACAGGAAGAAACTTGGCAAAAAGCAGGAAGCATACAAAGAAAAATCCAAATGTGAACAGGTAGTCACCGATATCACCCATACGAGGCGTAAAATACGTCCAGCTCGAAGGAAGATAGTCACGGTGCAAGGAAGTAACGATAATTACAAAACGCTCGAACCACATACCAATATTCACAACCACAGCAATGACAAAAGACACCACGATATTCTCCCTAAGCGATCTGAACCAGAAAATCTGTGGAGAAATCACGTTACAGGTCATCATAGCAGCGTAAGACCACCAAAGAGGACCCGTTGCCCTGTTGACAAATGCATAGCTTTCGTACTGAACTCCGGAATATGCAGCAATAAAGAATTCCGTAATGTAGGCTACACCCACAATCGATCCAGTTACCGTAATAATCTTATTCATCAGGGCGATATGCTCGATAGTGATGTAATCTTCAAGCTTGTAAACCACCCTTGTGATAAGCATTAGATTCTGCACCATGGCAAATCCAGAGAAAATAGCACCCGCAACAAAGTAAGGAGGGAATATAGTGGTGTGCCAACCAGGAATAACCGATGTAGCAAAGTCAAAAGATACAATCGTGTGAACCGAAAGTACAAGTGGAGTTGAAAGACCAGCCAGAATTAACGAAACATCTTCATACCGTGCCCATGCTCTGGCTCCACCGGTCCAGCCCATAGAGAGTGCCCCATAAATCGATTTCCTTATCCCAGTTGCTCTGTCACGAATTGTGGCCAGATCTGGAATTAAACCAATATACCAGAAAAGTAGAGAAACTGAAAGATAAGTTGAGATAGCGAATACGTCCCAAACCAACGGAGAATTGAAGTTAACCCAAAGAGAACCAAAGGTATTAGGAAGAGGAAGTGCCCAATAGGCGAGCCACGGACGACCCATGTGAAAGAAAATAAACGAACCGGCACAAAGTACAGCAAAGATAGTCATCGCCTCTGCAGCACGGTTAATTGATGTTCTCCACTTCTGACGGAACAGTAAAAGGATAGCCGAAATCAGGGTACCGGCATGGCCAATACCTACCCACCACACAAAGTTGGTAATATCCCAGGCCCAGCCCACGGTTTTGTTCAAACCCCAGTTACCCAGACCATTCCACCAGGTCTGATAAACCCAGTAAGCTCCATATAGAAGTACCACAAAGGAAATACCGAAAACCATCTTCCATTCCTTGGTAGGATCTCCCTCTACATGCCTGCTTATGTCTTCTGTTACATCATGGTATGTCTTACCACCTGTAACTAAATGTTCTCTTATTGGCGAAACTACTTGCATAATTGCTACGCTTTTAGCCGAAAGACTTCTGTTTTAATTTATAATCAATTATCCGTGGTGTTCATTTTCAGCATGCACCTCATCATGACCCGCTGTTCCCGGAGCTTTTGAATCGGATACATCCTTATTTCTGATTTTCGTCAGATAGGTTACCTGAGGACGAACATTAATTTCCTCCAGAACATGGTAGGCCCTTCCTTCTGCTTCACGAGCCAACAACTTCGAAATTTGCGATTCAGGATCAAGCATATCTCCGAAGATTATACTTCCTGAAGGACAAGAACTTGAGCAAGCCGTTTGAATCTCGCCATCTACAGGACGACGTTTCTCTTTCTTGGCAGCAAGCTTGCCAGACTGAATACGCTGTACACACATTGAGCATTTCTCAATAACTCCTCTGGAACGAACAGTAACCTCCGGATTTAACACCATCCTGCCCAGGTCATTGTTCATATTGAAATCAAACTCCTCATTCTCAAAGTATTTCCACCAGTTAAACCTTCTTACTTTATAAGGACAGTCATTGGCACAATAACGTGTTCCTACGCAACGGTTATAAGTCATTTGATTGAGGCCTTCTGAGCTATGCGTTGTGGCCAGAACCGGACAAACCGTTTCACAAGGTGCATTCGAACAATGCTGACACATCATCGGCTGGAAAACAACTTCAGGATTTTCTGAAGCTACTTCCATCTCCCGAAGGTGTGCAGGATTAATGCTGTACGTGGTATCAGCATCTGTGCTATAATATCTGTCAATACGTATCCAGTGCATTTCACGTGCTCTGGCTACTTCCTTCTTGCCTACAACGGCGATATTGTTTTCAGCCTGACATGACACAACACAAGCAGCACAACCTGTACATGTATTGAGGTCTATAACCATACCCCAGCTATGATTCACTTTATCGTGACCATTCCAAAGTGTAATGGTATATGGCTTAACAGGCCCTTCTGAGGTTTCAATTTCAGGCTCAAAGCGACCTGCCTTGTTATTCTTGATGTATTCACTAAGAACAGACTCCTGAATTACCGCAGCTCTACCCATCACGGTTTCGTGCGTCTGAGTTTGAGCGAGGGTGTAACCAGATTGGGTTTTAGTAAGCGAAGCACCAGAGGTCCAGTTAACCCCGTTTACGAATGGAACTGCATTTGCTCCCACATTTCCAGCCTTACCTGCAGCTGTTCGTCCGTAACCTTTGGCAACCGAAACGGTACCATGAGCCTGACCTGGCTGAATAAGAACCGGAAGCTCTATTTCATAACCACCAGCAGAAAGTTTTGCCCAATCCCCTTTTTCAAGACCCAGTTCATCAGCTGTCTTTTGTGATACCGCAAGGGTATTTTCCCAGGTTACTTTTGAAATAGGATCAGGAAGCTCCTGAAGCCAGGGATTGTTTGCCATATCTCCTGTTCCTATGGCGATAGATTCAAAAACAGAGATTTCCAATCCTTCAGATTTCTTTGCTGTAGCAGATGATGCTGCAGAAGCAAGATCGGCACTAAAAGATACCGCCGATTCCATGGATGAACCACTGTCATAAATGCCATCATGAAGAGCTGAAACCCATGATTTCCCATTGAGAATAGAAGATTTCCAGTTATTTTTCAAATAGGTCTGGTAATCTCCATTTAATCCTGCCCAAATAAGTAAACTTGACTGAGCCTGTCGCGTGTTGAAAATTAAAGAAATAGCAGGCTGCTGAAGTGAATACGATCCTGTTAACGGCTCTGCATCTCCCCATGACTCCAGATAATGCGGAGCCGGTGCCACGTATTTACAATAGGCGGCGGTTTCATCTGTACGATCAGCAAAACTAACAGATGTTTTTACTTTTGAGAGTGCCTCCGCAATTTCAGCCCCTTTTGGATGAGAATAAACCGGATTGGAATCCATAAAGATTACGGCATCCACCTTACCCCCTTTCAAATCAGAAATAAACCGATTCATTTCAGAAGAAGTGCCCTGACGATTATTCATCGTTCTGGCAAAACTGATCGTGATGTTGTATGATCCCAGTAAATTGTTTATTGCATTTACTAGAACCTGCACGGAAGAATCATTTGAACCTGAAACTACCAAAGATGCTCCGTTTGCAGAAAGCAGATCTTTGGCACACTTGTCCAATAATTCAGATTTATATGAACTGGCACCAATAGAACTTCCGCTTAACTTATTGTATAAAGCAACGAGGAATGCACCCTCTTCCGAAGGTTTAATCATATCTCTGTAATCTGCCGAAGCACCAGTGATGGTCATACCCGTTTCGAACTGGTAATGACGTGACATGGTATTTTTACCCTCTTTTCCGCTGGATAACCTTCTTCCTTCAGCCCACTGGGAAGAAAACATGACAGGTGCAAGCCATGTACCAAGGAAATCGCAGTTAACACCAACAATTACTTTGGCTTTTGAGAAATCATAAGAAGGAACTGCCGCCTTACCAAAAGAAAGGCCGTTAGCCTCAATAATTCCTGATGCGGAATTGGCATCATAAGTCACTAAAGATGCCACGGGATACTTCGCCTGGAAATCAGCAATTACTTTCTTCGTGGTAGGCGAAAAAACCGAAGATGAAACGATACGAACCGAAGCAGAAGAAGACAATCCTGCGATTACCTCCTTATCAAGCTGCTCCCAGGTAATCTCTTCACCACCCTTCTGCGGACCTCTTAGCTTTTCATTATCATACAAAGAAAGAATCGATGCATGAACTCTTGCGTCAACCCCACCCTTCGATATGGGAGATAATTTATTTCCTTCAATTTTGATAGGACGCCCCTCTACGGTCTTCACAAGAATGCTGTTATACTCACCGCCCTGAGCGTAAGTAGTAGCATAATAGTTTGGAATACCCGGTTCTATAGTATCCGGCTTTTTCAGATAAGGAATGGTCTTTCTTACCGGAGCATCACAGGCAGCCAATGATACTGCTGCAACTCCAAAGCCTAACATTTTCAGGAAATCACGGCGGGGAGTTCCACCTTCCAAATCGTCCAGATTAAACTCTTTCTCCGCATTTTTAACTACGTCGATATCGTTTCTGTACTCTTCTATTCCTTTCCAATACCTTTTCGAAGTATTTTCCATTCGTTTTAAAATTTTCCCTTGGGGATATTTTTAGTCCTTTTCGAATTCTAAATTAATAATGACATCTGGCACACTCGAGTCCACCGATATCTTCCACTTTCATAGGTTCTACGGCCTCCTTGTTATGGGCCTCAAGAAGAGCATCGTAATATTCATTACCCTTGGCATTCACATCCGTTTTTCTGTGGCAGTCTATACACCATCCCATAGTGAGTGAATGACGCTGCTCTACCACTTCCATTTGATTGATTTCGCCATGGCAGTTTGTACAATCTAACCCACCTACAGCAGTATGCTGTGAGTGATTGAAGTAAGCAAGATCAGGTAAATTATGTACCCTCACCCATTCGATAGGCTCATCTTTTTCAATGGCGGTATAAATCTTTTGAATGTTAGGTGAACCCTGCTTGATTGTATTGTGGCAGTTCATACAAATGTTGGCAGAAGGAATACCTGCCTGCTTTCCTTTGTACACTCCCGTATGACAATACGCACAGTTAATTTCCATATCCCCGGCATGAAGCTTGTGCGAGAATGGTATCGGCTGAGTAGGAGCATAGCCCTGATGTACCCCAATGCCATACAAACCGTCAAAAGTCGCTTTTGCACCGAGCAGAAGGAATAGAATTATAACCGCATTTCTTACTGTGCTGTTAGCAAACGTATTCTTGATGCCCGAAGAAATTTGCTCTCCGATACCACGTGTATCAACCGCCTCGCCCTTTTCAGCCTGCGACAATTTTGAAAGAAGATTGAGCACTGCTAAAAGAGCCAGCAACACCAATCCCATTATTACCAGTAAAGAAACCAATATGATATTGAAAACCTTACCACCACCCGACTGCTCCTGAGAAGCGGTACCTGTGGCAGCCCCATCAGCGGCAGCGGCAACCGGTGCTGCTTCATTGGCTTGTTTTACGTAGGCCAGGATGGCCTTAATCTCCGCATCTCCGAAATTAGGGAAGGCGGTCATCTGAACTTTGTTGTATTGCTCGTAGAGATTTACGGCGTACTGGTCGCCGCTGGCAATAACCGCAGCAGGATTATTAATCCAGGCCTTGAGCCAGTCGTAATCTCTTCTTTCTTCAATACCTGCCAAACCGGGACCCACTACTACCGAGTTGTCATAAGCATGACACTGGGCACAGTTATTTTTGAAGAGCTTTTCTCCAGCTACCGGATCTCCGTCTGCAGCATCCTGTGCAAATGAAAAGGTAATTGAAAAAAGGGTTAGAAATAATAGAAG
This sequence comes from uncultured Cytophagaceae bacterium, assembly GCA_966250325.1. Taxonomy (GTDB): domain Bacteria; phylum Bacteroidota; class Bacteroidia; order Cytophagales; family Spirosomataceae; genus Jiulongibacter. The sequence goes on from CBINGY010000001.1 coordinate 67,964, forward strand.
CTTTAGTCTGATATGCGATTTATACATATTCTATTATTGACGATGCATTTTATGAGAGTGCAAATCTAGCCACGGAAGTTTTCCCCGCAAAAAAGTATTTTGATTTTTTCGATAACTCAAAATAATTTAGAAGCAATCTAAATAAATTTATAACTTCTTTATAATCAGCCAGTTTTAAACAAAAATACCACCCAAAAATCTATCAAAATGATAGGAATTTGAATGGTATTTTAACAGGATTCAATTTTATGAGCTTCGTCATAAAAATTGTTTCCATACTGAGGTCTCGAGCGGATTCGAACCGCTGTACAAGGTTTTGCAGACCTCTGCCTAGCCACTCGGCCACGAGACCAATCTATAGTTCCCCTATTATTATCAGGGGCTGCAAAAATACAATCGACTAATCAATTCGCCAAAGTCTTTTTGCTTTTTGAAGTAACAAAAACCCCGTTATGGGGTTTTTGTTACACATAGTAAAACTACTCTTCTGTACTTTCTTCTTTCTTCTTGGCCACCGCCTTTTTCTTTGGCGATTCCATCTCTTCTTTCAGAGCAGCAAGAGCCTCGATATCACCCAGCGTAGATTTCTCTACAGACTGAGTTGATGGTTTTGCAGCCTTAGCCGCAGCCTTCTTCTTCGCTTTCTCTTCTACTTCTGAGCCATCCCAGGTTTTGGTATGGGAAAGTACAATTCTACGCTCTTCCTTATTAAATTCTGTTACCACAAAAGTAAGCTTTTCACCCACGTCGGCTACAGAGCCATCTTCCTTGGCAAGATTCTTCAGCAAGGCTGCTCCCTCTATACCATAAGGAAGCTCAAGAGTTGCCTGCTTATCAGATTTTGAAATGATGGTACACTCGTGGGTAGAACCTACTTCAAATGTATCTTCAAAGGCATCCCATGGGTTCTCTTCCAGATGTTTATGGCTAAGAGCAAGTCTTCTGTTATCGCTGTCAAGCTCAAGAACGATTACGTCAAGCTCATCACCGATCTTCACGAAATCTGAAGGATGCTTGATCTTTTTGGTCCAGCTAAGGTCAGAAACGTGTACCAGACCGTCAATACCCTCTTCCAACTCAAGGAATAGACCGAAGTTAGTGAGGTTACGAACAGTACCTTTATGTTTTGTACCTACCGCGTATTTGCTAAGAAGATCTGGCTTGGTCCATGGGTCTTCCGTAAGTTGCTTAATTCCCAGAGACATTTTACGCTCGTCTTTGTCAAGGGTAAGAACCTTGGCTTCAATCTCATCTCCAATCTGAAGGAAATCAGATGGATTTCTCAGATGCTGAGACCAGGACATTTCAGAAACGTGGATTAGTCCTTCAACGCCCGGCTTGATTTCAAGGAAAGCACCGTAATCAGCAATGTTTACGATTTTTCCTTTTACAACGGCGTCAACTTCCAGGTTTGTCTCCAGTGAATCCCAAGGATGAGCCTCAAGCTGCTTCATACCCAGAGAAATACGTTTCTTGTCGTCGTCGAAATCCAATACCACCACATTGATCTTGTCGTCGAGGTTCAGGATTTCGTTTGGATGATTTACGCGGCCCCAGCTGATATCTGTGATATGCAAAAGACCATCTACACCACCCAAATCTATGAACACCCCAAAGTTTGTGATGTTTTTCACCACACCTTCGAGTACTTGTCCTTTTTCCAGATTTGTAAGGATTTGCTGACGCTGCTTTTCCAGATCTTTCTCGATGAGAACTTTGTGAGAAACTACCACGTTGTCATTCGCATGGTTAATTTTCACAACCTTCACTTCCATTTCCTTGTTCACGAAAATATCGAAATCACGGATAGGTTTCACATCAATTTGTGACCCTGGAAGGAATGCCTCAATACCATGTACATCTACAATAAGACCACCTTTGGTACGACGCTTCACAAAAGCAGTGAGCACCTGATCTTCATCAAGAGCTTTCTCAATTTTACTCCAGGCTGTTAAAATTCTGGCTTTTTTACGGGAAATAACAAGCTGACCCAATGCGTCTTCCTGCTTCTCAATAAATACCTCTACCGTATCGCCAATTTTAAGATTCGGCAGGTCTCTGAATTCTGAGCGGGAAACAATACCGTCAGATTTAAACCCGATGTTCAATAAAACTTCACGATCTGAGATACCAACCACGGTGGCATCTACCACATCTTTTTCTTCGATGATAGAGAGAGTTTGCTCATAAGACTTTGCAAGTTCTTCTCTTTCTGATGCAGAGTATCCTCCGCCAATTCCTTTTTTGGAAACTCTGTCCCAATCAAATGCAGGAAATTCTTGATTTGCCATAAATAATTTGTAATAAGCCCTTTAGTACATCTATTGACCGGACCCGAATCAGTAGAAATTAGTTAAAAATAATGAACCCTTTCGCAAAAGGAGTGCAAAGGTAGAAAAACGGGGCTGATTTCCCAATGAAATGAAGAAATAAAGGACTGACTCTAAACTACCCGCTGAGACTTCCCGAGATAGGGAGCCCATTTTTCAGAGGCTGTACCAGAAAAATCCCGTAGAAACATAATGAACGTAGGCTTAAAAGGTCTTTTTGATAAGGGCATCTGGGCTTCTTCCGGAGTGAAATCGCCTTTTTTCCCGTTGCAACGCTTACAGGCGGTAATGAGATTATCCCAGTTGGTTTTTCCGCCCCGGGATTTTGGGATCACATGATCGAGTGTGAGATCGCGGTTTGAACCGCAGTAGGCACATTTGTTGCCATCCCGTTTGAAAATATTTTGACGATTAAGAACCACTCCTTTGTAGGGTACTTTTACGTATTGATGGAGCTTAATTACAGAGGGCAATGGATACGAGGTGGAAACTGTTCGTAAACGAACCCGTTCGTCGTTTTTGAGAAGTTCTGCCTTGTTCAGATAAACCAGCAAAAAGGCTTTGGGGACTGTACAAACGGATATAGCACTGTAATCTGCGTTCAGGACAAGGACTTTCCGGCCCATAGACTTCGGTAATTTTCTAAAATTTGCCTAAGATAATAATTACCTGATAACAAGTAAAATAATTAAGCTTAAGCATTTTTAAAATTTACGCCTTTCCTGCCTTTCGATGTCACGGGTTTTTATGCTCTCCCGCTTGTCGTATAATTTCTTGCCTTTGGCCAGTGCAATATTCAGTTTGGCAAGGCCGGAGTCGTTTATAAACAGTCGGGTGGCAATGAGCGTTAGCCCTACATCCTTGAGCTTTTCCTGAAGCTTCCTGAGTTCCCTCTTTGACAGAAGTAGTTTTCGCTCTCGAAAAGGTTCATGATTATAATGTGTACCAAAGTCATAGACATTAATATTCATTCCTTTGATAAAGAGCTCGCCATCCTGAAAGTAGCAATAGGCTTCTGAAATATTTGCTTTGCCCAAACGAATGGATTTGATCTCTGTGCCCTTCAATACCAAGCCCGCCGTGAAGGTCTCCAGGAATGTGTATTCATGGGAAGCCTTCCGGTTTTTGATTTCGATATTTTTCTGAATTTTATTCGACATCCTTCTGAAGAGGGCTGCAAAGGTACTCGAATGCAGACATAAAAAAAATCCCTGCCTCTAATCAGTGACAGGGATTCCGACTTACGTGCTTTCCTAATAATCCATGTGTTGTTACGTAAACGTAACGTCAACTGCGGATTAACTCTTCATGGATTTCTCAATCCAAATTTCTTTCAGTCGGTGGCGACAAGAGAACAAATGTAGGTAGCGAAAAACTAATTTGCAAGGCTTTTGCAATTTTCAGTAGACCTCAGGTTCTCTTTTGAAACAGAATTTCTTTCCGGATAATTCTGTTTGGCGATATAAGTTACGAATACTGTGCCAAAAAAAGTGGCCATGCGGAATGAATTTTTATTTGAAACTTTCAGACTCATTAACAAGAAGTTAAGATTTCTACAAACAATTTTTCTCTATAAAAAAGAGTGAAAGCCCTAACTTTGGCACGGCGTAACAAAGACCATTTAAAACCAAAAATTTGCTTAATACACCTTTAATATCGACTTCGAAAAAAAAAGAGATTTGTGTTCTGGTAGGTCTGATCAGCAAAGATCAGAATACAGATAAGACTAAAGAATATCTGGAAGAGCTGGCTTTTCTGGCCAGAACAGCCGGCGTGGAAACCGTCAAGACTTTTGTTCAAAGACTGCAGACGCCTGACAACCGCACGTTTGTGGGAAAAGGGAAGTTGGAGGAGATTCAGACGTGGATCACCATGAACCCTGTGGATACCATTATTTTTGATGACGACCTCACTCCCTCCCAGGTGAGAAATCTGGAGCAAAGCTTCAAAGAAATAAAGGTGCTGGACCGCAGCCTGCTCATTCTCAATATATTCTCGCAGCGTGCCAAAACAGATCAGGCGAAGAAACAGGTAGAGCTTGCACAATACCAGTATTTATATCCCCGACTCACCCGTATGTGGACTCACCTGAGCCGGCAAAAAGGGGGAGTAGGTATGCGTGGCCCAGGTGAGAAAGAGCTGGAAACCGATAAGCGTATTGTGCAGGATAGGATAAGCTTTCTTAAAAAAAAGCTGGAGAAAATTGACAAACAGTCTGTTACCCAGCGAAAAGAACGTAGCCGACTGGTGCGTATCTCGCTGGTAGGATACACCAATGTGGGAAAATCTACACTGATGAAGGCTCTTTCTAAAGCAGAGGTTTTTGCAGAAAATAAACTTTTTGCCACCATTGACAGTACTGTGAGAAAACTGGTACTGGGGAATATCCCGTTTCTGCTTACCGATACTGTCGGGTTTATCCGGAAACTGCCTACCACGCTGATAGAATCTTTTAAGTCAACGCTGGATGAGATTCGGGAAGCAGATATACTGCTTCATGTGGTGGATGTATCACACCCTTCATTTGAAGAACAAATAGAAGTGGTGAATACTACTCTGGCAGAGATTGGTGCAGCTGAAAAGCCTACCATTCTGGTTTTTAATAAACTGGATCTCTACGAGCCGGAATCTGAAGAAGGACTTGACAAGCATTTGGCCACTAAGGAAGACCTGCAAAAGAACCTGCAGCGACTTAAAGAGAGCTATCTGGCCAGAAATATGGAGAATGTAGTTTTCATTTCTGCTGAGCAAAAGGAAAACCTTGGCGAACTGCGGGAGGTACTTATTAAACTGCTGACTGAAAAGCACTTTGCCATTTACCCGAACTGGGACCCCAAGCAAAACCCGCTTTATGATTGGCAGGGAGATATATCGCAGGAAACCGCTGGTTTTGGAAGCTGAGACTCTTCGCTTATTTTTGCCTGGCTTTAAGGTCCCATAATTCAACGGATACCTGCCCGCCAAATACGGTTCCATAGTTCAACGGATAGAATAGGAGTTTCCTAAACTCTAGATCCAGGTTCGATTCCTGGTGGAATCACTAAAAATTGTGCGGGTAGGCGGGGAATTGGCCAGCAGATACATTTATTCTTAAGCTGGTTTTCTGAATTAGTCTATCTATGGCTTTGCAAAATTACTACAGGTGACGTAACCCTACGTTTCTGAAGACACTTTTGAGAGAACTTCAATACAGGAATCCTAAAAGCCAAAGCGGGATGGTTTTACCCATAGCTGTAACCGTATCATCTTTTACCAGCCAGGCATTTTCGAGCTGGGCGATTTGTTTACCATTTTTGTTCCTGCCGCCTACCTCAAGTGTAATTCCACTTTCATCCAGATAGAAGTCTCCTTTGGGTGGCAGAGAAACGGAAAGGCCAGCATTTCTTAATTGATTCAGCACAAAAGTTTCCCTAAGATTTCCCTGATCCGGCTGCTGATACATGGCAAATGAGAGGTTGGTATTATCGAGGAATAACTTATCGGGCTTTTGCAGGTTTGAAACGCCTTTACCTGCCTGCTGCAAGGAGGTAATTAAGCGTGCCGATTCCAAATGACCTAAATACTTATAGATAATATCTCTGCTAACTCCGGTTTTTCGACTAATTTCTGAAAGATTCGGTTTAAAGGGCACTGATTCAGCAATAACTCTTAAAAGTTTTTTGACTTTCTTATTGGCCTCTGAACTATATCCTTCAATATAACTCAGGTCGCTGTCAATCACCGTATTTATTACCTGCACCAGCCTTTGTAAATAATCAGAAGGCTGCATTTCTAAATGAAACGGGTAGTAACCATTTTTCAGGTAGTCTTTGAAATGGGGAAGTATGGCCAAATCTGTGCTGATCCTTAAGGCATGCGACCTTGCGTTCTCCAGAAGATCAGCGACAGCGATGACCTCAAAGTTAGCTATCCCTTTTATATCCAGATATTCTCTGAAAGAAAAACCCTGGAGTTCATATACGGCGGCTCTTCTGCTCAGATCTGCCCTACCACGAAAAATATCCAAGGCAGAAGAAGCCGAGAAAATGATCTTTAATTCTGGATAGCCGTCATAAATTACTTTCAACTCGCGTGACCAATTCTCATACTTATGAACCTCATCTATATATAAATGACGACCGCCGTTCAGATAAAACTCCCCGGCAAACTGGTAGAGCGAATTGGTAAAAAAATACGGATGCTCCAATGTGACATAAAGTGCCTGCGTGCTACCGGGTTCAAAGTTACGTTTGATGTGTTGGAGCATCATTGTGGTTTTGCCTGTGCCTCTTGGCCCTTTTATTCCAAGCATTCTAACACTCCAATCCAGGCGAGTGAACAAGTACCGGAAATGTCCAAGCGAAGTGTTTATGATCAAATTGTCGTGATAAACTAACAATTCTTCCATCATTTTGTAAAATATTCACGACAAATCTAAATTATATTGGAATATGAAAAGTACATTAGTGGTATAATATTGCTAAGTTTTGTCCCACTTATGCTTTCCCTTTAGGTATAGTTCGTTGAAAAGAACTCCAATATTCCAAATCATAAACAGCTAAGAATTAATGCCCAATAACTGTTACAAATTATAGATAGAAATAGATTAACTTGAGTTTTGGCAAAGAAAGAATTAAACAATCCCACTCACAAATTCCTCTTTTTCAGTTCTTCTACAGCGTAATTGGCAGCCCGGGCAGTGAGGGCCATGTAGGTGAGTGAGGGGTTTTGCGTGCCGGTGGAAACCATGCAGGCTCCGTCTGTCACAAAAACATTTTTGCAGGCATGCAGCTGATTCCAGGCATTCAGCATAGAAGTTTTGGGGTCTTTACCCATACGTACACCACCCATTTCATGGTTTTCATTACAAGGGAGGCGGTGATTGTCGTGGGTCTGGATATTTTTAAAGCCAGCATTTTGAAACATCTCAGAATACTGTTCCAGGGCATCTTTGATCATTTTTTCTTCGTTTTCGCCGTAATCTACCGAAAACCGAAGTTGGGGCATCCCATATTTGTCTTTGAGGGTTTCATGAGGCCTCACGTGATTACTTTCCCGCATTATGACTTCACCCACCATGCCCAGACTCATGTTCCAGTTTCCGTATTGTGGTTTAAGGAGTTCATTTCTAAGGTTTTCTCCTAAATCTGAGGTGTTCTGTAAAGTAACTCGGGAAGAATTTCCCTGAGCCGCATAACCACGTATAAAATCGACTTTATCCTGTTTTTGAAGATTGCGGAAACGGGGTACATAAATGCCGTTGGGCCGCTTGCCATCGGTGGTATAGTCAAGAAACCCTTCGTATTCTCCGCGTACACTACCTCTGTAATTATGCCAGCCAATGTATTTGCCCAGCACCCCGCTGTCATTTCCCAGGCCGTTGGGAAAACGGCCCGAAGTGGAGTTCATTAAAATGAGATTTGAATTAAAGGTTGACCCGTTCACAAAAATAATTTTAGCGAAGAATTCGTGCATTTCGAGCGTATAGGTATCCATCACTCGCACACCTACTGCCTTTTGTTTCTTTTCATCGTAAATAATGGAGTGGGTCAATGAAAAGGGACGCAACGTTAGTTTCCCTGTTTTCATGGCCCAGGGAATAGTGGAAGAGTTGCTGCTGAAATAACCGCCGAATGGGCAGCCCCGCTCACACAGATTTCGGTTTTGGCATTGGGTACGCCCCTGCTCATGATGTATGGGGTTTGCCTTGGTGAGATTTGCCGATCTCCCCACAATTAGGTGTCTGTCTGAATATTTTTCTGCGGTCTTTTTTTGAAAATGTTTCTCCACACAGGTCATTTCATGGGGTGGCAGAAACTCACCATCCGGCAAAGAAGCAAGTCCGTCTTTGCTGCCGTTTACTCCGATGAATTTCTCCACGTGGCTATACCAGGGAGCAATATCCTTATACCGAATGGGCCAGTCTGTGGCGTAGCCGTCACGGGCCGGGCCTTCAAAATCATAGTCACTCCAGCGTTGTGTCTGACGTGCCCAGAGCATAGACCGACCTCCTACCTGGTAGGCCCGCATCCAGCTGGCGGGTTTATCCTGCACAAACTCCTGTTCTGAATCTTTGACCAGATAATGTAAGGTAGCCTCATTGAAAATATAGTGTGAGCCGGGCACCTTATACTCTTTGGCAATTTCTTTCGGCACCTGCCCGCGATGCTCCAGCTCCCAGGGCTGTTTCATGGCTGTGGGATAATCCACAATGTGCTTTACATCGCGGCCCCGTTCCAGAAGCAGGGTTTTCAAGCCTTTTTCGGTAAGTTCTTTGGCCGCCCAGCCACCACTCATTCCTGAGCCAATGACGATTGCATCAAACGTATTTTTCTTTTTGAGGTCGTAGGTTAATAGGGACATATCTTAATTGAATGCTCTGTTTCTTAATTTATTGTTTCAGTGAAGTTTCTGACTAATCTTCACTTAAGGCCGAAATGGAACTTACGGTGATATCTCTAAACTCCACCTCTGAGCCCTCGGCCTGCAAGGCAATCTTACCTCTTGACACCGTGGCATTAAACCCGTGATTTACCAGCTCTCCGTTTATCCAGACTTTGATCTCTTTGCCCAGGCACTCCACCCTGGCGTGGTTCCATTCTCCTACCGGACGTTCAGAATTATCGGTGAGATTGACCACCCGGCGATTATTCTCTCCATCTACTCCCCAGGTTTCTTTGGGACCGCGTCTTTTGACCATATCAGGTACTACAATGTCTTCGCCAATACACCAGAAATCACCAGCATTGGTATGCATCAGCTGCACCTCCACGCTTTGCGGAAACATGCCGTAAAGACGGCGGGGTTTAGAAGCATGTACCAAAATGCCGCAATTGCCCGGTTTGGCTGCAAAGCGGTAGTCTAGATCCAGACGGAAATTTTCAAATTCTTTTTCGGTGATGATATGCCCGCCGGTGTGTGCCAGGCTCACCATTTTATTGTCCCTAATAATGAACGGTGTTTTCATTGAAGAATCTCTATCCATAGCAGGGACATCGGTGTACCAACCCGCGTGATTTTTGCCGTTAAATAATACCTCACGGTCTTGGAGAAGGTCGGCATACGAGATGAGCTGAATATTTTGCTCACTAATAACCCGTTTAACCTCCTCTGAAACCCAGGTATCGACAACGCCCTGGCGGTCTGCAGCTACATTTTCATAGCCTTTGTGCCAGATGGCTTTCAGCTCAGGACTATCCAGGGCCGGATGATCCACAAACAAATAAGTTTCTCCTTTTTTCAGACTTTTCAGCATGGTTATAAACGAGCTTATTTTCTCTTTTGAAGTGCCGTGAGGGCCATTATAAGAAACACTTTTTACGCCCATTTTTCCGGGGTCAATATCGAGTCCGTATTCCTTGGCGAGACGATCTGACAAAGCTCTTACACGTGGATCAAAACCTGTGCTTCCCATATGCCCGCTGATGTGGCTGATATGAGGGATATGCCGCTTAGCCAGTTCAATCTGTGCTCTGAATTCGCGTTCAATATCTGAAAGATTCCAGTAATGATCTTTGATTGCCTGAGCAGGGTACGAATTATTGGGCCAGATGAAGGGATAGAAATAGCCGTCTTCATCCACAATACTAGGGCAATGGCTTACAGGCCGGTACTTTACGTTATCCCACTCACTGGTAAGGGCCAGATGAATGCCCACATCTACGCCCGGGTTTTCCTGTAGCATTTTTACCGCCTCAGGAAACCAGGGAGCAGGAACAATAACCTCAATACTGGTTTCTATTCCGTTTTTATACGTTTCGACAAGTCCGAGATTGCCGGAATGGGCGAAACCCATGTCATCTCCACGAACTATCAATCGGGGACCATTATTTTGGCTAAAGACCCATGAATGTTCTAATAGAAAGAACAGAAGACAGGCCAAAGTCCGGGTGAGCTTTATCATGTGAGGTTTCAACAGGTAGTTTAGGTCAGTAAGCAGAATAGGCTGTAAATTAAAAAGCTCATGGCAGGAATAAAAAGAAAAGCGAACTTCTACTCCATTTCTTTTCGTCAAAATGAACATATTGGCTGCTGTAATTACCTCTTCATTCAACTTGTCAGTGGTTTAGCTGGTCTTTTGTACCATTCATAACCTTCATGTATGTTGAAAAAGTATAACTACAATAGTCTTATTGAGGTATTCTGGCTCCTAGATTACAGATAAGCCTTAACTTGGCTACTCAATATTTCTCTTAAACAGATTTTCCGGTATGCTAGCTCATACGCCAAAACCTCCTTATTACGCCGTTATTTTTACTTCAATCAGGACATCGCTTGAAGATGGCTATGCCGATATGGCTCAGCAAATGATGGACCTTGCCGCTCTTCAGGATGGATTTCTTGGGGTAGAAAGTGCACGTGATGGCCTGGGAATCACCGTAAGCTACTGGCGTGACCTGGAAGCCATTCGCAAATGGAAAGCCCATGCCGATCATCAGGTAGCTCAGCAAAAAGGAAGGGCAGACTGGTACTCTGCTTACAAAACCCGTATTTGCCTGGTAGAAAGGGAGTATGGATTTGAAAATTAGTATTGAGTCATTTATCTGGTATTTTTGAAGCCCATTCACTTCATCAGTCATGTACAATTTTAAAAATGATTACGCCGAAGGCTGTCATCCAAACATACTGAAAGCTCTGACAGAAACCAATCTGATACAGCAGCCTGGCTATGGTGAGGATGAGTACTCCTGCAAAGCTCGTGAGCTAATCCGTTCAAAAATAGAAAGCTCAGAGGCCGATGTACATTTTGTTTCCGGGGGTACACAGGCAAATATCCTTGTCATTGCGGGAGCACTCCGCCCTCATGAGGCGGTGATTTCCGCCCATACCGGCCATATTTTTGTGCATGAAGCAGGGGCCATAGAGGCCACAGGACATAAGGTGATAAGTGTGCGAACAGAGGACGGCAAACTGAATCCAACACTCATTGAAGGGGTACTGAACGCTCACTCTAATGTACCTCACATGGTAAAACCTAAAATGGTTTACATTTCAAACTCTACCGAAGTGGGCACTATTTACCATAAAGAAGAGCTGGAGGCCCTGGCCACGTATTGCAAACAAAAGGATCTTTTCCTTTTTCTGGATGGAGCCCGTTTAGGCCCGGCACTTACTGCGGCTGACAGCGATCTTACCTTGCCAGACATCGCCCGACTTACGGATGCGTTCTATATAGGTGGCACCAAAAATGGTACCCTCTTTGGTGAAGCCATTGTACTTACTCATAACCATATCAAAGCTGATTTCGGATTTCATTTGAAACAGCGGGGTGCCTTGCTCGCAAAAGGCCGGTTGCTGGGGATACAGTTTCTGGAGCTTTTTAAAGATGACTTTTTCCTGGAACTGGCCCGCCATATGAACGCCATGGCAGCAAAAATCACTGCTGCAATCAAGTCAAAAGGATATGCTTTTTTATCTGAATCCACAACGAATCAGATATTTCCTGTTTTACCTAATCACCTTATAGATAAGCTTGCCCTGAAATACGACTTCTACCTATGGGAGAAAGTAAAAGAAGATTACTCATGTATTCGGGTTATTACGTCATGGGCTACACCTGAAAGTGCCGTAGATGCTTTCATCGAAGATATCTTGAAAGGATAATGCCATGAATTCCTATCTTTAGGTCAACGTTTTTATGGTTCAGAAAATGATTGACTTAAAACATGCTCTCCGGAAACGAATTCTTCCGGCGGTTACTTTTGAAATACCAGAGCAGGCGTTGAGAGTAGCTGAAATCTTTCTCAAAAAAGGGCTTGATGTGATGGAAATTCCATTACGAACTCCAGTTGCTTTAAAGGCCATTGAAATGGTACGTCAAAATTTCCCTGAAATGTATATTGGAGCAGGCACCATTCTTTCCGCCAGTCAGATCCGTGAATCAATGGACTCAGGTGCAATGTTTGGCCTGAGTGCTGGCTTTAACTCAGTTACCGTGAAAGCTGCTCTGGCCAATAACTTCCCTTTTATACCCGGTATAATGACCCCTGGTGAAATTGAACGTTGTGCAGAGATGGGCATTTCTATTCTTAAGCTTTTTCCTGCAGAACAGGTAGGAGGTGTGAATTTTCTGAAAGCCGTAAACGGGCCCTATGGGCATTTGAATCTGAAATTCATTCCAATGGGCGGAGTAAATGCCCAAAATACATCTGAATACCTTTCCCAGCCCAATGTTATTGCGATTGGCGGGAGCTGGATCGCCACCAAATCTTTGCTGGCAGAGAATAATTACACCGGCATTGAAGCTAACGTAACGGCACTTCTTGAGTCATGAATCCCGGCCTACCCATATTTCTGAGCTGCGACTGGGGTACGAGTTCCTTCAGAATACGATCCATATCGACTGATACCGGAACTGTTCTGGATGCATATGAAGATAGCGAAGGTATCCAACACACTTACAGAAAGTGGCAACAATCTACACTTCCTGAAACTGAACGGGAAAGGTTTTTTCTGGAGGTTCTTCTTGAAAAAGTTTGTAAAATCTCTCCCGCAAAGAGGTCAGACACGGTGATTATTAGCGGAATGGCCTCCTCAGCTATCGGATTACGAGAATTACCCTACGCTACTCCTCCCTTTATAACCGATGGATCTTCCGTTCGGTACAGTGAACTCCACGTACAGGATTTACGCATTATTCTGGTTTCAGGGTTTGCTACGGATAATGATGTCATGCGGGGAGAAGAAATTATGCTTCTCGGTCTCTCGTCCGATTTTTCAGGGATGGTGATACAGCCGGGCACCCACAGCAAACATATTTCTGTAGATCTGGGAGAAATAAGGCACTTTGACACCTTTATGACTGGTGAAGTTTTTGACCTACTCTTAAACCATAGCATTCTGTCAAATTCAATAAAAAAACCCGGTAGAATAGACATAAATCATCCTGATTTCGAGAGCGGTATTCGTAAAGGTTTTGAAGGTGATTTTCTTAAGAATATTTTCAAGGTTCGAACACGCACCTTACTAAACAAAAAATCTCCCGAGAGCAATTATCACTTCTTGTCAGGACTTGTGCTAGGGGATGAGCTTCGGGGAATTAACTCAGAAGTCCACCTGATCGCTGGTAGTGGTATGGCCGGGCTTTATGAAAAGGCCCTTTCATTAAAGCCGGTTACTTGTCGTTTGCTAGATGCCGATATGTTATTAATTAAAGGTCACATGCGGCTTTTTGAGCAGATAAATTCAACCCGATGAAAAGAAAAACGGGAGCAGACTCCCGTTTTTGATCATTAACTAAACCTATATTAAAACTGTATATCCAATTCTCAGTACTTCGATGCAAAACTAGCATCTGATTGTTAAGGGAGTGTTACCTTTTAGAAAAACACGTGTTATTCTTTCGTGCCTTTCACACCTAGTGTGCTGAGTATTTTCCCAAAAATTTCTGTGTTATCCAATATGCCTCTGAAGTTTTCAGCTCCAAGGCCATAGGCAAAAACCGGCACCATTATACCCGAGTGATCATCTCCCTGAAAATCCAGTTCAATATGTGAATCGGTTCCATGCGGAATACTTACTCCACCGGTTTCATGGTCTGCGGTAACAATCAACAGGGTTTCGGGATGTGCATCAATAAACTTCATGGCAATTCCGATCGCCTTGTCAAAATCGAGCTCCTCAGCTACCAGATTTTTGGCATTATTGGCATGTCCTGCCCCATCAATATGGCCGTTTTCCACCATCAGAAAAAAGGGGGCGTTTTTCTCTTCCAGCTGATTTAACGTATAGGCTAATGACCCAGTCAGAAACTCACCTCTTCCGGCTGTCACAGAGGGTAAAGAACCCTCTGCGGCCAATACTCCGGCAGGCCAGCTTACTTTATCAGATGGCAAGGTAGTAAGCAAATTGTAACGTGAACTTCTGTTTTTAAAATGCTTCGCCCCTCCCGCAATGAACCAGTCAACCGATGATTTTTCTAGCTGCCCGACGATTTTTGCTGTACTATCTCTGTCCAATACATGACCATAAAAGGCAGCCGGTGTAGCTCCGGATATTTCGTCCGTTGTAATTATCGCATTGATAAATTGGTTTGAATACGTTTTGGTGATCTCCATGATTCCCGGCATCGGTTGACCCCGGTCATTGACCCCGATATACCTGTTTTTAGTCTTACTTCCACTGGCCAAAGCTGTGGCTCCTGCGGCAGAATCAGTAACCAGGTCATCTGCCGAATTTGTTTTCATCAGGCCAATGTTATTGAATCGGGCGAAGTTGGTACTTCCTTTTGAAGCGATTATACCCGACGAAATCTGAGCCAGCCCGTTACCATCTCCTATCATGAGAATCACGGAAGGCTTCAATTTCCTCTCCAGATTAAAATCTAACTGAAGTTCTGTCTGTTTCTCCGGTACTTTCACCAGACGAGAAGAAAGGTCTTTTAAATAATTACACGCTTCAAAAGGCCTATCGGTGTTTATATAATCAATACCCAACTGTGCAAATGTAAACCACGAAGTGGGCGAATCGGGAGTTCCCCAGAAGCGTACAGGTTTGCCTAATTCATGAGCAAAGTCAATCGCCTCTTTTAATAGTCTTTCATCCTTATCAATAATTCTCCCCTTTCCATTCCAACTGCTGTATTTGTGGAAAGGAAGACTTATCAAAGCTACCCTATCCGGATGGGAAGGTTTGAGGTCGGTTTGCTGATAATCAAACCAAATGAACGATGGGTATTTGATGTAATCTTCTGAACGGGGCCTGTTACCAGAAATGACAATTTTGAGTCGCGGATCTTCAATTAATTTCGGATAATTTCTAAGAAGCCGTACCAAATTTTCAAGTGTACTGTATGCCTCAGTTTTTATATCAATAAGTAACTGTATGTTGTTTTTTACCTCATAGGGGCTTCCGGCCAAAACTTCATTCAGCGGTTTCAGATAGAGATTTTCCAGACTAAACCCGGGCTTCAGATCTTCCTGGTTATGAGCGACCAGAATCTGACCTTTATCCAAAAATATATCTGCCTCTATGGAGGCACAGCCTGCAGAGAAAGCCATCCAGAAAGGGACCTCATGTTCATAATCATTATGGGCATGAACAAGAGGCTGTGCCCCTGCCACAAAACAGCAGGAAAGGATAATCAGAAGTACTTTTGACATTGGAAAAATATTTTTTCAAAGGTAAAACAGCTGAAGCTTATACCAGAAAGTTTCAGGTTTTGATTCCGTTAAGTTTTCTTTTTATGCGACAACTTCACCCGAAATTCATCTGAAAATTAAGAAACCGTAAAATCTATGAGACCAATGCAAACTTATCTTTAAGAATGTGCGTGTGCACATAACCGGCATTCTGAGGTGAATACCTTTGCGGCCTGAAATACGACTTCCGTAACTATAAAAGAAATAGCAGCAGCAGGGCCTGATTAAAGCTTTAATATGCTCAAAACAAGTCGACTAAGGTAAAAGAGTTAAACATATTTTCAACAAATTAAAATCGAGAGGTCTATAGTGAAGTAGTTTTTCAGTAATGAATAGGGTTGTGTCTGATCCGGCTGTATTATGCCGCCGTTTTTGTGAATGATTTTAACATTTTCGATATTAATTACTATTTTTTTTAGAATTTGGCAATACAACCTATTTAACTACTCTTACTATAACCTGTGAAACAATAAACCTGATAACAAATGAAAAAAAACAAACAATCTGACTTAACGCGTCTGTTTGGATTTACTGTGTTATTTATGCTCGGCAGTGTATGGGCAATAGCACAGCAAATTACAGGAAGCGTGACTGAGAAAGCATCAGGACAGGCCCTAAGCGGCTGCTCGGTAGCCGTTAAAGGGACCACGAATGGTGTTTTTACCGACCAGGATGGCCGGTATGCAATCAACGCAAGCGGTGCCAATACCATTTTGGTATTCTCTTTTATTGGCTTTGAGCCAAAAGAAGTGTCTGTGGGAAACCAACGTGTAATAGACGTGCAGCTTGACCCCTCTAGCGAAAGCCTGAATGAGGTAATTGTGGTGGCTTATGGTGTACAGAAAAAATCTGACGTGACCGGTTCTATCGGATCTATTAAGAGTAAAGACTTCAATAAAGGGGTGATAGCCAACCCGGGTCAGTTACTCCAGGGAAAAGTAGCCGGGGTAAACGTAACTGCCGCAAGCGGGGAGCCAGGGGCTGCACAAAATGTAATTATACGTGGAGTAGGGAGTTTAAGATCTGGTACTACGCCTCTGTATGTGATCGATGGATTTACCTTAGATAACTCTACAAACGGAGTAGCTACCAATCCCTTGAACTTCATTAATCCGGAGGATATCGAATCCATGGAGGTATTGAAAGATGCTTCTGCCGCTGCTCTTTATGGAGCTCGTGCTGCTAATGGTGTGGTAGTAATCACTACTAAGAAAGGTAAAACGGGTAAAACTGAGATGAATCTTAGCATGTCTACCGCCGTTTCAAACATCGCCAATAAAATTGATGTGTTCAGTGCCGATGAATTCAGGAAGCAGGTGAATGCCATAGGTGGTAACCTCTTTGATGCGGGAGGAAATACCAACTGGCAGGATGAACTTACCCGTACCGGAGTTTCCAAAAGGATTAACCTTTCTCTTGGAGGAGCCGCCAGTGAGAAGTTCTCCTACTTCGTGTCTGCAGGTCTTGACGATCAGCAAGGTATCTTCTACAACAGTAATCTGAAACGCTATTCAGGAAGAGTAAACTTAAGCCAGACCGCATTAGATGGCCGTCTGAAAGTAGAGTATAACCTCACAGGAGCTCAGACGGATAACCTGCGGCCTGATGCCGGCTCCACTGTGGTAAATATGCTACAGCTTAACCCTACTATTCCAGCTTTAACAAACGGCGAGCCTACGCTCCTCGACGAAATGCTTAACCCGTTAATTTTGAACGATTTGTACAGAGATCAGGCATATAACAGCCGTATTCTGGCAAATATATCTCCCTCGTTCAAAATCATGGAGGGTCTTGTGTACCGTCTAAGCATGGGCGTAGATTATTCTTCTACCGACCGGGATATACAAACCAGACCGTATAGCTTGCTGGAGAATTTTGAATTGGGCTCCCTCAATACTTCTATAACCAGAAATACCAATAACCTGGTAGAGAATACGTTGACGTATAACCTGAATAAAGGGTCTCAAACATTTAATTTCCTGGCTGGTCATACTTACCAAAAAACCTTCGAGCGTCAGAATTCCTTCAATCTGAGAAGTTTTGCAAACAATGCCGTGGAGCCTATCTATCAGGATCAGTCAAGTACTACTGAGCAGCCTACCACGATGAACAGTTACGGTGTCATGAACGAGCTTCAGTCGTTTTTTGGTAGAGTAAATTACGGCTTCAAAGACAAGTACCTATTCACTGCTACTATGCGTGCTGACGGCTCCTCGAAATTTGGAGACAACAATAAGTATGGATATTTCCCTTCATTTGCCGCTGGCTGGAATATCGCCAATGAAGACTTTATGGGAAGCTCCCCTTTCAGCGTACTTAAACTGAGAGCCAGCTGGGGGCAAACCGGTAACCAGGAGATTCCCTCAAAAATTACGCAGGCGAGCTACACAGAAAGCAAAGGAGGAAACGATACCTACCCGCTTGATCCAGGGGCAAACACTCTTGATGATTATCCTTATGGTACCATTTTTACACGTTTGGCCAATCCGAATATCCAGTGGGAAGTTTCTACCCAGGGTAATATTGGTCTTGACTTTGGTTTATTCGAGGAAAAACTTACGGGTACTGTTGATTACTTTAATAAATCATCTGAAAATATTCTTCTGGAGGTAGTAACGGCTGATCCCATTCAACCCACTACCACCTATTGGACGAATATCAGTGACATGAAAATCAAAAACTCGGGTATTGAGTTTTCATTGGACTACAAAAGCAGCAGTCAGAAGAGTTTCTTCTACAATATTGGAGGTAACATTACTTTCAATAATAATAAGGTCGTTAACTCACCATATGCTGTACTTACTACTGGTGCCGCTCAGGGGGCCGGTCAAACCGGAGCTACCATAAACGGTTACCTGAACGGATACCCGATCGGGGCCTTTTATATGAAAGAATTTGCCGGCATAGGTGAAGACGGCCTTAACCGCTACGTGGATACCAATGGTGACGGTGAAGTTCTGGAGAATGATCGTCTGGTAGTAGGAAGTGCACTTCCAGATCTGCTTTATGCGTTCTATACCAATTTTAGCTATAAGAACTTCGATCTGGGCTTAAATTTCAACGGTGTGGCAGGAAACGAAATCTATAACCATACCCGGATGTCCATTTTCAATAAGGGAAGTCTGGCTTCTTCGTTTAATACGAACGCTTTTGCGGTGGCCTATCCTGAGGAATCAATTACAAACTCCAATGAGGTTTCAACCAGGTATCTGGAAAGCGGCAGTTATTTGAGATTAAATAATGCTACCCTGTCTTATAACCTGAAACCTAATGTAAACTGGATGAACAATATCAGACTTTCTGTTACTGGTCAAAACCTTTTCGTAATTACCGATTTCAGCGGCTTTGATCCGGAAATCAATACCGGATCTTCCATTGGTGGTATCCAGACTTTTGGTATTGACAGGTTTACGTACCCATCGGCCAGAACCTTCCTTTTTGGTCTAAATGTGTCATTCTAGAAAACGAAATTGTACCCATAAAATCTGAAATTCTCAGGTTTTAATCAATTAAGAAACAATACTATGAAAGGTAAATTTTTGATATTAGCTGTTGTACTGTTCTTCTGGAGCTGTACCGACTTAAAAGAAGAAGTGCTTGATGAATCTCTCACAGGGCCGGGTTTAGCTGATGCCGTGAATGGTTCTATTGCTCCTGCTTACGGGCAGATTCGCTGGGTATGGAGACATACCAATTATTACGGATTGCAATTAATTCCGTCTGATGAGGCCATTTTGCCCTACAGAGGAGGTACCGACTGGTTTGACGGAGGTAAATTTATGGATGCACATCGTCATACCATTACTCCCGGTAATGCCCTGGTGGGTGATTCATGGAATGAAATCACAAAAAACATTTCAAGAACACTTACTGCAATTGAAGTACTGAGACCACTTGCAGAAAACGGCAATAAAACCGCAGAAGGTGCCCTCTACGAAATGATCGCATTGAGAGCTTATCTGAATATGATGATGCTGGATAGCTGGGGCCTGGTTTTCAAAAAAGAATCGTCCAGTGAAATTTCGGAAGTTATTAAGGCTGAGGAGGCCTTTAAGTACATCGAAAGCGAGCTTCTCTCTGTGGCTGATGTAATTAACTCAGATAAAGGACCAGGAAGAATGACCCAGGGGGCCGTATGGACCATGCTGGCCAGATTATACCTGAATGCTGCTGTATATCGTGATCCTTACGGTACTCCAAATTTCACCAGCTCTGATATGGACAAGGTGATTGAGTATACCAATAAGGTCATCAGTTCGGGGAAATATTCTTTTTCACCCGAATACTTTGATCTGTTTAATGATAACAATAATTCAAATCCTGAATTAATTTTTGCTTCAGATCAGCGGGGTGTACTTAATAATGAAGAAAGCCGCTGGACCTACTGGTCTATAGCAGGTTCCTTCTTTGGCAGACCTGAATACCCAAGCTCTGACGGAACAGACGGCCCGGCTATTACTCCTGAGTTTTATCAGACATGGGTTTCTGCCTATGGTAATACAGACCCTGCAGATGCCGACGCCCGTTTCTTCAAAAAGAACCAGAATATCCCGGCAGAAATAGCAAATCTGGATGGACTTACCCCACAGAATGATCAGGAAAATTACTACTGCATCTCTGCTGCAGATTTTGAAATGAACAGAGGAATTCTTCGTGGTGTAATCTGGGGGCCTCGCAAGGGTTCAGACGGTGCATTTCTGACTTGTAGCGGGGGTTACCGGATCTATCCCGTACAGCAAACAAAAGGTAATGGACCAGACAGAAACGTAGGATATGTGAATCACACCTTGCAGGTTGATTTTACAAATGATGGCAGACGTCACGCTGCAGGTTACCGGGTAGGTAAATACCAGTTTAGCCGCACTTCACCAAATGCCAACAACTTCAGCAGTGTTGACCTGGTGTTTATGCGTCTGGCCGAAGTATACCTTATGCGTGCCGAAGCCAAACTTAGAAAAGGAGACAATGCCGGTGCTCTGGCAGATGTGAATGCGGTAAGAACTTCGCGTACAGCCCGCCCGTCGCAGACTCCGAAAGCTCTTACTTCTATTGATCTGGATATTATGTTCAGAGAGCGTGGGTTTGAACTTTACTGGGAAGGATTCAGAAGAGGTGACCAGATACGATTCGGAAAATACGAAGGAACCTGGACAGAGAAAACGAATTCTGATCCACGTATGAGGCTTTTCCCAATCCCTCAAAGTGCCATTGATGGTTCGTCAAACATCGAAGGATTCCTGACGCAAAACGAAGGATACTAATTAACCCTAACCATGAGGCCGGCAGGATTTTTCCCGCCGGCCTCTCTATTTATTTGAGCGAAATGAAAAAGATCTTTTTGGTAACCGTACTATTTCTGGAATGTATTCTGGCCACCGCTCAGAAACCAAAAAATGTAATTTTCCTGATCGGAGATGGCATGGGACTGGCCCAGGTTTCCACCACCTTCTACTATAAAGATACCCGCCCAAACTTCCAGCGGTTTAAACATATAGGTCTGGTGAGAACATCATCGGCAACGCACAAAGTCACCGATTCTGCGGCAGGAGCCACCGCTTATGCCTCGGGAATAAAAACTTACAACCGGGCCATAGGTGTGGACACTGATTCGCTGGCAGTACCAACAATCCTGGAAGACCTGCAGAAAAAAGGATATAAAACCGGGCTGATTGCACTCTGCTCTATTACACATGCTACCCCTGCCTGTTTCTATTCTCATGTGAAAGACCGTGATGAACACGAGGAAATAGCTCTGCAGCTTTCAAATGCAGGTGTAGATTTCTTTGCAGGTGCAGGCACCAAATATTTCACCGAACGTGCAGATCAACGCAATCTTTTTGACGAGATGCAGCAAAAAGGTTATTTCATGGATTCTCTTCAAAATGAAGCTCCTTTCGACCCCTCAAAAAGATATGGCTTTTTACTTGCACCGGTTGAGATGCCTTCAAAAACTCAGGGACGGGATGATTTTTTACCAAGAACCACCAAAGCTGTTATCGAATATCTTGATCAGAATAAAAAAGGTTTCTTCCTGATGTCAGAAGGCTCTTATATCGACTGGGCGGGTCATGGTAATGACGCCGAAATGCTGGTGGGAGAGCAGCTTGATTTTGATGAGACCATTGGAGCTGCTCTGGACTTCGCCGAGAAAGATGGGAATACACTTGTTATAGTAACGGCAGACCATGAAACCGGCGGACTAGCCCTGGAAAAAGGGGCGAATCGAAATGAAATAAGCCTTAGATTCAATACTGATCAGCATACCACCTCGCTTATTCCTGTTTTTTCCTATGGCCCGGGAGCAGAAAACTTCACAGGAATCTATGAGAATAACGAGATTCAAATCAAATTGAAAAAACTTCTGGGATTGTAAAAAAGTCAATCCGGTCATTCGAGGGGCTCCGCTTTTTGCAAGGCCCCTTAATTTTTACGGGGAAGCTGGTTTAGGAAAAACAGAATAGTAACTTAGGCTTTGAAAATCAACCCCCGGGATAATGGTCGTGCGAATTGCCTCTCTTCTTCTATTTATATTTCTGGCATCGAGTAGTTTTTCACAATCAACTACTGGCCCAAACATTATTGTGATTCTGGCTGACGATCTGGGCTATGGTGATCTGGGAGCATTCGGCTCAAAAGTGATAAAAACACCGCATCTTGACCAGATGAGTGAAGAGGGTTTACGACTTACCCGATTTTACAGCGGAAGCACGGTATGTGCACCTTCCCGGACTTCCCTCATGACCGGAAAACACACCGGACACTCCTATATTCGTGGGAATGGCGAAATTCCGCTCAGGGAAAAAGATGTCATTCTGCCTCAATTATTGAAACAGGAAGGATATCAGACAGCCATGTTCGGGAAGTGGGGCCTTGGCGATATAAACACGTCGGGAATGCCCCATTTGAAAGGCTGGGATACTTTTTATGGCTTTTTACATCATGTAGAAGCCCATTTTCAGTTTCCGGCGATAGTCTGGAAATCAACGCCGGAAGAGCCCCTGCCTCAGCGAATAGGTATCCCGGGGTTCAATGGTTTCGCCTGCGACTTCTTCATGAATGAAGCCTTTGAATGGCTCGATCATAGGGATAAATCCAAACCCTTCTTCACGTACCTTTCATTGCCTATTCCTCATGCCGAGCTGGTCTTACCAAAAAATTACATGAAGGATTATCTGAATGAAGACGGAGACAGCAAGTTTCAGGAGACTCCCTACGATGGAAGTCATTATGGTGGCCAGCCACAGCCGAAAGCCGCTTATGCCTCGATGGTAAGCCGGCTGGATGACTACGTGGGCCAGGTTTTTAAATACCTGAAAGAAAATAATCTCGACAAAAATACGCTCGTCTTATTTACTTCAGATAACGGAACTCATAAGGAAGGTGGGCGAACCCTCGATGATGTAGCCATTATGCAAAGTAGCGGATTGAACAGAGGTATCAAACGTGACCTGTACGAAGGAGGGATCAAAGTGCCTACCCTGGTTTGGGGTGCTGGTATGCCTGCCAATGAGCAAAGAGATAACCCCGGAGCTTTCTGGGATCTTCTTCCTACTTTCCTGGAAATGGCCGGCTCAAAATACATGCAAAATGAGTTTGACGGAGTTTCGCAATTAGCCTACTGGAAAAACAATACTAAAGTGCAGGAAAGGCCATTTTACTGGGAGTTTTTAGAAGGAGGTTTCTCACAGGCAGTTCTCTGGAAAAACAAAAAATACATTTTTTATCTGGATAAAAACGGAG
The DNA here is from genome assembly GCA_966250325.1 of uncultured Cytophagaceae bacterium. Lineage (GTDB taxonomy): Bacteria > Bacteroidota > Bacteroidia > Cytophagales > Spirosomataceae > Jiulongibacter. Next base: position 91,152 of record CBINGY010000001.1, read on the forward strand.
AAAGCCGGGAAGAGCTTTTTGACCTCCAAACGGATCCTATGGAAACTGCAAATCTGGCGGCAAGCATGCCCGGGCTGTTGAATGAAATGCGTCGAATAAAGGAAGTCAGCCATAAACCAGCCGAGCATCCTGCTTTTCTCAGTCCCCTCGATACCGGGCAGAAACCTTAAATTACCATTCTTATAACCGTAATTCAATACCCATGTTTACCTTAAAAGAAGTTGCCAAAACCATCGACCACTCCCTGTTACATCCCACTCTCACCGATGAAGAGCTCATCGCGGGCTGCCAACTTGCTCTGGAATATGATGTAGCTGCTGTTTGTATCAAACCTTATTTTGTGAAACAAACTGCCGAAATTCTGAAAGGCAGCGATGTACAGGTTTGCAGTGTGATCGGCTTCCCGCATGGTAACGGAACCATTCAGGCCAAAGTTTACGAAACCCGCCTTGCCTGTAAAGACGGAGCCACTGAAATAGATATGGTGGTGAATGTGGGAAAGGTACTGGGGGAAGACTGGCGATATGTCAAAAAGGAGATTGCGGCCATCAATAAGGAGTGTCTCAAACACGGAGCTATACTCAAAGTAATTTTTGAGAACGATTTCCTGCCAAAAGATAAATACAAGATCAAGCTGTGCAAAATCTGCAGTATTGTGGGTGTAGCCTTTGTGAAAACCTCCACAGGGTATGGCTATGTAAAGCTTCCTTCGGGAGATTATAATTACAAAGGAGCCACAGAACATGACCTCATACTCATGAGAAAACACAGTGCCCCGGAAGTCCAAATCAAAGCTGCCGGGGGCGTACGTACTCTGGATGGCCTCTTAAGAATACGGGAACTTGGCTGTTCACGTATGGGGGCCTCAGCCACCGTTTCCATTATGGAGGAAGCAAAAAAACGACTGGGAATGGATTCCAAAAACGTAGAGAAACCTACCGCCGGGTATTAATTTTTTTCTGATAATTATTTCACAATCAACCCAATGGCTTCGCCGGTTGGTTTACCGGTGTTCATTTTGGTTTTGAACAGCCGGGCAATCGTTTCAGCGATCTGGTTTTGATATAATTGGCTGTTGCTGTTCAGTTCTCCATTTGCAGGTGTATCCGGCCCTATGGCTGCTATCCAGATTTCTCCGCAATCGGGCACTTTCTGACCATGGCTTGTCCACTGCGATTTATCTGCATCTCCGCGGCCATGATCTGTGGTGATGATCAGCGTGGTTTTGTCTTTGTATTTTTCGTTTGACTGGCAATATTCCCAAAGTTTTGCCACGTAGCTGTCAATGGTTCGTCCGGCATAGAGATATTCGCGGTATTTACCTTCATGAGCAAATTCGTCGGTTTCGTCAAAAGCTACATAAAGAAAATCGGGTTGTTTGTTCTTCAGATAATCAAAGGCATGGTAAAAAGTCACGAAATCATGCCTCCCGCTGCCCAGACTTGGAACCGTTTGTTCAAGATCATTTAACAAAGCTTCTGTTTCTGAACCGGTTTTGGTAGTTATAGAACCTGCCGTATTCACATAAATTCCATTCCTTTCGGCATTGATTATAAACGGGAATACATCCCAGGTACTGAAAGCCGCAACCTTTCCTTTATGGGCATTCGTTGCATTGACCACTTCCAGCACAGAAACATTCTCATTGTTGATTTTATCATTGGAGCTCACCTTTTCATCCGGATATCCCGTGAGTATTTCGTTATACCCCGGATAAGAAAACCCATAGATGTTCTTCACATTTACTTTGCTTCCGAGATCACGGTTTCCGGCTATTACACCTTCTTCTTTAAACTTGCTCCAGAGAAAGGGCATCAGCATTTCACGCCTTACCAGTGGGTCTGTATTCCAGAATTCTTTCGCAGTTTTTTCAATTCCCTCTGTGTATTTTTTTTCAAATAACAACAAAGAATCTGCCCCTTTGAAAACCTCCTGCCAGCGAAAACCATCTAAGGTGATCAGTAATACATTTTCGGTCTTCTGGCCCAAAGACGGCAAGGCAAACATTGCCAGCACCACAATAAAAACTGTTTTGATTTTCATACAACACACTCATTGAAGATGATTGCAAAACACGCCATAAAGCCGCAATTCCCTGCAAGGAGCGGAGTTAGCTTTGTGTTAAGTTAGCAAATGATGAATTTAAAAAAAATTGACACATTTTGTAACCTTTACCTTTGCCGAAAGTATAACAGTCTAAAAAAAACCGTCTTGGAGCTGATCAGCGATAACCACCTTATGACGCATGTGAAAAAAGGCGACCTGCAGAAAATGAATCTTCTGTTTCACCGCTATCACAAAAGATTGTATGGTTTTTTCTGGCACAATAATCTGGATCAGACCATTTGTGAGGATTTGGTACAAACGGTGTTTTACAGAATGATCAGATACCGGGAGAGCTTTGATGAAAGCCTTACGTTCAGAACCTGGATGTTTGCACTGGCAAAAAATGCACTGGCCGACGAAGTAAAGAAAACCAAACACCGGGAACATGCCCATCAGGAAAGCAGCCGCGAGCTTTCTACAGCCGATACCGACAAGAATCTTCAAAAAACAGAAAGAAATGATTTACTCAAACTGGCCATGAACAAATTAACGGAAGATGCCCGCCAGATTTTACTCTGGGCCAGATTTGAAGAATTGAGCTATAAGGAAATAGCGGGTCTGCTTCATATCAGTGAAGCGAATGTGAAGGTGCGGGTACACCGGGCCATGAAAGAATTAAAAGAGATTTATCTGAAACTCGACAACTAGTATGGAAAGAGAATTTGAAGCGTATCTAAGTGGAGAACTGAATGGAGAGAACCGCAGAAAGCTGGAGGAAGAGCTGTCAAAATCTCCTGAAATGAAACAGGAGTTTGAGCTTTTCAAAATGCTGTGGAATGACATTTCTGACCTGCCTTTGCCCGAACCGGGTATTGAAGTTACGAATCGGTTTGAAAAAATGCTCCTTGATGAGATTAAAGCAGAGCAAAGAAAGAAGGCCTGGCAGACCTGGTTACCGAAACTGGGCATTGCTGCAGCTTTACTACTTGTAGGGGGCTTTCTTGGTAAAACCTGGCAGAGAAATTCAGATTCATCGGGGACTGAGGTCGAAAAACTGACTCATGAAGTGAAAGAGCTTCGGGAAATGATGATGCTTCAAATGATCAAAGACCCAATGGCTACCGAGCGGTTAAAGGCGGTTTCACTCTCGGCTGAGTTACCTGAAGTAAATAAAACGGTTATTGAAGCTTTGTTTACCACCTTGAATTACGACGATAATGACAATGTACGTCTGGTTACCCTGGAAACCCTCGCTCAGTGGGCAGACCGTCCGCTGGTTCGTGAAGGCCTCATTAAGAGTATGGCCCATCAGGAGTCGCCCATTGTACAACTCAGTATGGCAGAATTAATGATTCAGCTACAGGAGAAGCGTGCTCTGCAGCCTATTCGTGACCTATTGAAAAATCCCGGCCTGAACCCGGCCGTGAAACAGGAACTTGAGAAAACCGCACAACAACTCAAGGTTATATAAATCACTTAAACCAATTACAAATTATGAAAAAGCTATGTTTTACATTGCTCCTGCCAGTGCTATGGTCATGCCTCAGCGGATCGGCTCAGGAGCCCACCTTTGAAGAACACCTCTCCAAAACCTTTTCGGGTGAAGGTTTGCATGCCGTAGGGGTGTACAATATGAACGGCAGCATACATGCTGAAGGCTACAATGGTGCCGATATCCGAATGGAAATTGAGAAAAAAATCACAAGTGAAAGTACCAATGGTTTAGAACAAGGAAAAACCGAATTCAAACTGAATTTTGAGACCATCGAAGGCAAACTCAATGTATTTATTGAAGAACCATGGAATACTGCCCCACGGTCCATTCGTCCCGAGAATTCGTATTACAAAAACCGGAAAGAGCCGCCTTACCAGGTCCATCTTCAATTTACGCTCAAAGTACCCAATCATCTTATTCTTGACCTTGCCACTGTTAACAAGGGTGACGTAATGATTAAAAATTTCAGCGGAGAAGTCTCAGCGGGAAATGTAAACGGAGGGATCTCAATTACAGATGCATCAGAGGTTAAAAAGGCAGTAACTGTTAATGGCCCGATTACCATTGATTTTGTAAAGAACCCTTCTATACAGAGTGAAATTAAAACCATTAACGGTAAAATCTCTCTGAGCTACCCGCCAGATCTTTCAGGTGAGTTTTCCATGAAAACTTTAAACGGAGAATACTTTACCAATTTTGATTACACGCCATCCACAGAAGGGGTAAGTCAAAAGTTTCAGGAAAAGAATGGCGTCAAACAATACAAAATAAGTCAGAAAACGCTCATCAGAATTGGTGACGGCGGCGTGCGGCACAGCACAGAAACACTGAACGGAAACATTTACATCAAGAAAAATATTTAATCATGAAAAAAATAGCAGTAATGGCCGGATTGATCTTAGCGGCCTCATTCGGCAAAGCACAGGAAGCACTTACGATTTCCTTATCAGATCCTTCAAAACCGGCAAATATTTCCTTATCCCTTGTTAATGGCTCTATTGAGGTAAGCAGCCACGGCGGTAAAGAGGTACTCATCTCAGTACCCGATGACAGCAAACCCACGGCCTATAAACCTGTGAAACGTGAAGATGGTCTGACACGCATAAACACCAATCGTGGTTTTGATTTGCAGGCCGTGGAAGAGAATAATAATGTGCGAATTACCTCTTCTTCTCCTCATCAGAAAATAACCGTCAAGATTCTGGTACCGATTAATACAAACCTGAAAATAAGTACTGTGAATAACGGCACACTGAAAGTAGAGAAAGTGAGCGGCTCCATAGAAGCCAAAAACGTGAACGGAAGCATCTATATGAATGATATTAACGGTACGGTATCTGCCAATACAATAAACGGAAACGTTCAGGTCAATTTCACCCGCATTGATAAGAATCCGATGGCCTTTACCACGCTGAATGGAAACGTTGAACTGGGCCTTCCGGCCTCGGCCGCTGTGCAATTCAAAATGAAGAGCGATCGCGGTGATATTTATTCAGACTTTGACATAAAACTGGAAGCCAGCACCAGCAAAGCAAGCATAACCACCGAAGATGGTATGAAGAAAATCAGTAAAGATGGCTATACTGTGGGCAGTATAAATGGAGGTGGGCCCGAGTTTTTCCTGAAAAACATGAACGGGGATCTCATTATCCGCAAAAAATAAACCTGTGCTCTCTGGCAACATTCGGCCAGAGAGCACGTCTGCTTTCTTAAATTTTACTAAATCTTTGAAAGAGAAGAAGTAAGAAGAAATCTACCCCCTATTTTCGTCAAAGCTATTACTCATAAATGAAAAAACTAGTGCTAATCTGCCTTGTGTGGCCCTGTGCCCTGTGGGCTCAATCTGACCTAAAACCTGAGCATAAAGTGCTGCAGGCACGCCGTACCACCCAGAAAGTGGTGATAGATGGCAAACTGGATGAAATGGCCTGGCAAGATGCCGCCGTAGCCGATGACTTCTCCGAATTCAGACCTGTCATTGGTCGTAAATGGCCAGAAAGCATCCGTACCATTACTTTTCTCATGTATGATGATACCGGTATCTATTTCGGAGGGCATTGTTTTGAAAGTACCCCTGATAGCATCGCCCGTGAACTGGCCGGGCGGGATGGTTTCGGTGCCAATGACTATATCGGAATCGTGCTGGATACCTACCAGGACAAGCTTAATGGATTCGAGTATTTCGTAACCCCGTTGAACGAACAGTGGGATGCCAAAACTTCCGTAAACGGAGAAGATTTCAGCTGGAACGCCGTTTGGGAATCCGGAGCTAAAATACATGATAAAGGCTGGGATTTTGAGATGTTTATTCCTTATGCCGCCATTCGTTTTGCCAAACAGGATATTCAAAGCTGGGGCTTGCAGATCACCCGACGAAGACGCAAAACCGAGCAACAAAACTGCTGGAACTTCTTTAATCCAAATGTGAACGGATTTCTTACCCAGGAGGGCACCTGGCAGGGTTTGGAAAATATAAAGCCTCCGTTTCGTTTGCAGCTTTATCCCTATCTGTCATTTTACGAAAATCATTACCCGTCTAATGAAGCGGGAAAATCAAACTGGAGTAAGCAGTTTGCCGGTGGTCTTGATCTTAAAATGGGCCTGAACCAGGCATTTACGCTTGATGCCACCCTGGTGCCAGACTTTGGCCAGGTACAAAGTGATAACCGGGTTTTAAACCTCAGCCCCTTCGAAGTAAAATTTAATGAATACCGTTCCTTTTTTACCGAAGGTACCGAGCTATTTAGTAAAGGGGATTTGTTTTATTCCCGCAGAATTGGCGGAAATACCCTACACGGTTACAGAGCAACCGAAAATCTGAAGGAATCAGAGAAGGTGATCAATAATCCCGCAGAGTCAAAACTAATAAATGCGTCAAAGATTTCGGGCAGATCTCAGAAAGGTCTTGGCATAGGGTTTCTCAATGCTGTAACCAAACGCACTACAGCCGTAATCCAGGATGAAATTACCCGTGAAACCAGAGAGGTAGAAACCGATCCGCTTACGAACTACAACATTCTGGTGCTGGATCAAAACCTGAAACATAACTCCAGCATAAGTTTTATCAATACATCGGTAGTACGGAATAGTGCGGACTATAATGCGAATGTAAGTCAGTTTATGACCAGCCTTTTTGACAAAAAAAATACCTACAATTTTACTGCTGCACTGGGAATGAGCAGACTGAATTATAAACGGGAAGATGAAACTGATAAAAATGGCTACAAATACAATGTGGGAGTTAGCAAAAACAGCGGGTCATTCACATGGGGACTAAATCAGGAGCGGGTGGATACAAAATTCAACAGTAATGATCTCGGCTATTTTACAAATAACAATTACCTGAACCATGAACTTTATGTGGGCTACAGAATTCAGGAGCCCAAAGCCTTTTACAATAAAATATTTCTAAATGGCGGCCTCTGGACCAGCCATCTGGCTAAGAAGTTTGAAGGTATTAACAAGACCTACCAAAACATGGGCTATCGGTTTAACTTCAATATGCAGTTAAAAGCCCTTCACTGGATGGGTCTTTTTACAAACTATAGGCCTAAACAAAATGATTTCTACGAACCCCGTGTAAGTGGTTTGTATTTTGAACGGGGTAACCGGTATATGATAGGTACCTGGATGGAATCTAATTCTGCCAAAAAGTACTCCTGGTACTACGAAATTTATCAGAACTGGTTCTTTGATTTCTACGAGGCCCGCTCCTCAGGTTTTATTCTTAACCAGAATTATCGCTTTAATACCAGATTTTCGCTATCGCTGGGAGTGGATTTAACCCATTCTCCCAAAGAAGTGGGTTATGTAGGCATGCAAAGCGATCTTCCGGTTTTTGCTCTAAGAAAAGTTCAGACCTTCAATAATACCATAAATACAAAATACAATTTCAGTCCGAAAAGCTGGCTGACTATGCGAGTGCGGCACTACAGCTCCGAAGTAGAGCCACTGAAACTGTATGAATTACAACAGAACGGTTTGTTAAACCCAAGAGATGGAGACAGGCAAAGTTTTGACTATAACATCAATTTCTTTAACGTAGATATGGTATACACCTGGCAGTTTGCCCCTGGTAGTTTCCTGAATGTGGTTTGGAAAAACGCTACCTTCAAAGAAATGGATCTGACACGGTTCAAATATTTTGACAATCTGAACCAAACTTTAAACAGTAGTCAAAATAATAATCTCTCTGTGAAAGTGATTTATTTCTTTGACTACGCGAATTTAATCAGGTCATAAATCAGGTAGTTTGAACTCCGGGTTATAGATAATACCCAACACATTTCCCCAGGGATCTTTCACTGTTCCCACCATAATTTCACCTCCCACGTTAACCGGATTTTCGTGGGAGGTAGCCCCGAGGTTTAGCATACGCTCGTACTCCTCATGGATATCTTTTACACCCCAGTAAACCAAAATATTATCCGACTTTGACTCTGCAGAGCCATCATCGGGTAGAAGACCCAGTTCATACCCCTCTATGTCAAAACCGATATAAAAAGGTTCATCAAAATACGGATTGACCCGAAAAACGGAAGTATACCAGGCTTTTGCCGCCTTTAAATCATTCACCTTGTAGATAGCCGTACGTAATCCCTGCATTGCTCATTTTTTCAGTGAAAATATCTGAAAGATGAGCTATTCAGAAATTTTGCTAAAAATTCACGCAAATCACTCACCTCCTAATGGCTCATTATTCTCTTACATGGATTTGATCGGTCTTCTTCTAAGATCTGTCATTACATATCTTATAATCTTAAGCAAGAATCTTCTACCAAAATGGATTTAAATTACTGATTATCATAAAATTACACTGGATTCGAAAAAATATTTCTGTCTGATTGATCCAAACAGAATTGAGGAATCGTACATGCATCAAACAAAAAAACAAATACAAATTATGAAAACGAAAACAACCAGAATGTTGATCCTCGCAGCAGCGATCGGTTTTAGTATTCCGGCATTTACTCAAACGGTTCAGGTAGGTGGCGAGGCCATGTATCCACAGAAGAATATCGTTCAGAATGCGATCAATTCAAAAGACCATACCACCCTGGTAGCGGCGGTGAAAGCTGCAGGGCTGGTAGATGCACTTATGGGAGAGGGGCCTTTGACTGTTTTTGCTCCCACCAACTCTGCTTTTGAAAAATTGCCAGATGGTACGGTGAGTACGTTGCTTAAGCCTGAAAACAAAAGCAAACTGGCTGGTGTACTTACTTACCACGTGGTAGCCGGGAAGCTGGATTCGGATGAACTCATGAAACTAATCAAAAAAGGAAATGGAATGGCCAAGCTCAAAACACTGGCAGGTGGAACCTTAACCCTTAAAATGAATGGGCCGAAAAACATTCAGGTTATGGACGAAAAAGGAGGAATGAGCAACATCAGCGTTTATGACGTATATCAAAGCAACGGTGTGATTCATTCTATTGATACGGTACTATTACCAGGTTAATAGATGATGATAGAAGAATGGGGTTGCAGCCGATTTGCGGCCCCATTTTTATCAAACCATACAAAAACAGATAACTTAGATATTGAAAACTCAAAACTGAATACATCTTGGCTACAAAAACAATCAGATATTCAGAAGAAGAACTCGTGATCTCGTTGAAGATGAATCAACGAACGGCATTTGAGTATCTTTATGATAATTATTCTGCTGCCCTTTTCGGGATAATCAGCAGAATCATTAAAGATGAAGAGAAAGCTGCCGATGTGATGCAGGATGTTTTTCTGAAGATATGGCGAAAAATTGGTGAATATGAGCCCGGCAAGGCCAGCCTCTACACCTGGATGATGAATATTGCGAGAAATGCGTCTATTGACCTCTATCGCAAAGAGAAAGACAAACATATGATTGATATTGAAGAGCAGGTAAGTGTTGTTGACAGAGGTAATCAGGAACACATAGACGTGAATACCATAGACTTACGCGGCCTGGTAGATAAACTTAAGCCAGAGCGTAAAGTATTACTTGATCTGGTGTATCTTCAGGGATACACCCAGCAGGAAGCAGCTGAAAAACTTAACATTCCTCTGGGTACCGCCAAATCACGTATACGAACAGCATTACAGGATCTTAAACTCTATTTTACGGCATGAACATCAAGGAATTTATAGAAACATCCGGCCTGGTGGAAGCCTACGTAACAGGGACTCTCTCTGAGCAGGAAGCCCGTGGTGTAGAGTGCCTGGCCAAAACGTACCCGGAGATTAAACAGGAAATAGACGTGTACAATCAAACACTCGGAAAATATACCAGACTTTATGAGAAGCAGCCACCGGCCGGTTTAAAGGAGCAGATTTTTGCCCAAATGCACTTTGCTCCGGAAAACGAGCAGGAAACTTCCCTTTCTGAAGAGCCTGTGGCAGAAACCAAAGTAATTCCTATGTGGAGTAAACTGGCTCTAGCTGCTTCTGTGGCTCTGGCTGCCGGAACATTCTGGCTTATCTCTGAAAACAATAAGCTTAAAGAGAATAGTGCAGGCATGGAAGCCCGATTGAGTATTCTGGAGAACGAACAGAATAAGCAACAGGAATTATTATCCTCTTTTGAAAACCCGAACGTGCAGATCGTAAAGCTAAACGGCGTGGAAGCTCACCCGGAAGGCTCAGTAATTATTCACTGGAATCGCGAAGATAACTCGGTGGCTCTGCAGGTGAATGATCTTCCTAAACCGGCTGCCGGTAAGCAGTATCAGCTCTGGATCATCGGTGAAAACGGCCCTGAAGACATGGGCATGGTGGATAATAATTTTAAAGACAAAATCTTAGCAATGAAGTCGGTGAATGGTAAGCCAAGTGCCTTTGCCATTACACTTGAAAACGAAGGGGGAGTAAGCAGCCCCACACTCGAACAACTGTACGTAATCGGTAACGTATAGTTTTTTGTAGCCGGATTTCAATATCCAAACACCAGGCCTCCCGCAAGGAGGCCTTTGGTGTATAATGACAACTATTTCTCATTTTTTGAATGTGGTAAAATAGGTATCCAGGTTTTCTTAAAAAAAATAGGCTGTCCCTTTCCTTTGAGACAGCCTATTGACTCCACCTTCTAAGTATGCTCTTTGCTTTTACCAGACCTAATCGTCGTTCTTTTTGTCCTTACCCGATTTTTCGTCATCCTTTTTCCCGTCATCCTTACCTCCCTTCTTATCATCATCATCTTGCTTCTCGTCTTTGCCTTTTTTGTCATCCGAATCACTACTGCCTGAAACCTCAATAAACTTCCCGCTCGAATCAAACTCCAGCTTCACGCCGTTACTTAAGACTATTTCAATCTTCCCGCCTTCCTTTTCTGCCTTGATGATCGTCTGACCTGGATAATTGGCTGTAACGTAGGTCTGAATGGCCGCAGGGAGACCAGAAACCAGAATATGATTAGATACGCTGTCATCATCCAAATCACTACTGCCTGAAACCTCAATAAACTTCCCGTTTGAATCAAACTCCAGCTTCACCCCATTACTCAAAACTATTTCAATATTCCCGCCTTCCTTTTCTGCTTTGATGATCGTTTGACCTGGATAGTTGGCAGTGACGTAGGTCTGAATGGCCGCAGGGAGACCAGAAACCGGAATATGATTAGATACGCTGTCATCATCCAAATCACTACTGCCTGAAACCTCAATAAACTTCCCGTTTGAATCAAACTCCAGCTTCACCCCATTACTCAAAACTATTTCAATATTCCCGCCTTCCTTTTCTGCTTTGATGATCGTTTGACCTGGATAGTTGGCAGTGACGTAGGTCTGAATGGCCGCAGGGAGACCAGAAACCGGAATATGATTGGACTCGCTGTCATCACTGTTTCCGGATACTTCCCGGAATATTCCCTTGGAATCAAATTCTAGTTTAACCTTAGTATCCAAAGTAACTTCATAACCATTGGTATATATTTCCGCTTTAATGACCACATTAGAGGGATAATTCTGCTTCAGATATTCAATTGTAGCCGAAGGAAGAGCCGTGGGGGCTATCTCAACTCCATCACCTGACAAGGCGAAAGCCCTGTCAGGACTTATTCCTAGCAAAAGATCCTCTTCACATGAGGTTAAAAAGAGTATTGACGTAAAAAATAAGGTCATTACTGATAATTTCCGGTTGTTCATATTCATTTCCGTTTGATAGTTCTCTGAAACGACGACCCTCGTCATTTTAAACTTGGTAGAAACTGGTAATTAAAATGTAACCACATCCTGAGATTTTTTTTCGCAACCAATTCATGATACAATCGTATCCTATATAAAATCGTTAGTTTTCGGTTACGTTTTGGGCAGCAGGTACAACCAACCGAAAAACCGGATTTCTTTTCGTATGAATTTACCCCGTAGAAGTACACTGATCTCATTCCTTATGCTCTTCTGTCTTCTCCTGACAGCATGCAGTGAATTTGAAATTATGGATGATAAGGAAATAATAGAGAAGGAAGAGGAAACCGAAAATGAGGAGGAAAATGAAACCAGCTCTTTTACAGATCAATGTGATTTAATCACCTATACAGATACCCTTGTTTTTCTGGAAAACGAGAAAGACGACTATCGGATCAGGCCTTTGAAAGTTTTTGAAGGCGAATATGGTTCCATCCCCGAAGGCCTGGATATAGACCATAATAATGGCGAAATACGCATAAACAAAAGTGAGAGCGGACTCCGGTATAAAGTCTATTTTGTGCCAGAAAAAACCACCGATACCTGCTTCACTTATCTTACCGTTTCGGGTGTAGATTACCTTAGCAAAATCTACTTCCTTAATGAGAATGACAGTGTGGCAATACCCTACTATAATGGCCAGATTTTACTTCAGATTCCCGATAGTGAAGAGAACGAATTTGACGATGGTCCGGATGACGACGACAATGACGGGGAGGATGATGAACCAGTACCCGGCTCTGAAGTAAGTCCTCAAGGGGTAGCCATCAACAAAAGAAACGGCAAGATCAGGCTTGACAAAACGGTAGGGAACGGGGTATTTGGCGGGATACCTTTAAATGGCTCTTCCAGAAAGTTCAGAATATATTACCGTCTGGGTGACCGTAGCGGTAAATCACTGAATAAAATTGATGTGCAGTTCCATTATTTTGATACGGAGGAAAGTATACCGGCAGACCTTAAAAAGAAAGTGGAAGACCTTCAGCAATACTACGCCAATTTCAGAACGGCTGGAAAAAATCTCAAAATTCTTAAACTAATGGCCAAACCCAGACCACCCGATGTGATCATTGTGGGCCGTAGAAAAAGATAATCGATGAGCCTGAAAACTTGGACGCTCCTTTGCCTGATAGGCATAGCATATACCGTCAAAGGACAATACAGCCCTATGGGAAGCACTCAAAAGCTGAAAGAGGCCTTGCTGCTTTTCAATCTGGAAAACCCAACTGCCACCTCAGATCAAAAAGCACTCAGATTATTTAATGAGCTGTCAAATCAGAAAATATCTGATAAAAAAACGGCGGAAATGGTGGCACTATCAAGTCAGAAAGCAGGCTTGCTGCTTCAAATGAACGGTAAAGAAGATGCCGCCAAACGTGCCTATTCCAAATGTTTGAATACCACTATCACATTCCAACTTTCAGACACACTTCAATTCACCACACACATTTATCTGAGCGAGCTTTATTACACCTCATTTGCGTTTGATTCCAGTTATGTTCATTTACACAAGGCTGAGAATTTCCTGCTAAAAAACAACAAATTACCCGAGGCTGGAAGGCTCTTTAATCTGATGGGCATCCTCTATTTTGAAACCGGCGATTATCGCCAAAGTATCCCCTATTTTTTAAAGGCCATTGAATTGAGGCAGAAAGATCGATCCGATGATTATGCTCTTCAGGTTAATCTGGCTATGGCGTACCTTCAACAGGGCGAAACATCTAAAGCCATTGAACGCTATGAAAATCTCCGGAATAAGTTTCCTGATGAAACCGAACTCCTGCTCAACCTAACGGCAGCCTACCTGGAAAAGAATGAATTTAAAAAGGCGGAAAGAATTCTGGGAAAATTAGACTCCACAGTACCCCACAATTTTCAATACCTTGTTCTCAAACTAAAGGGCGAGATGCAGCTCAAAAAAGAAAATTATGAAGCAGCTATTGAACATTTTCAAAATGCTTTGAAACTATCACCTACATCAGAAGGACCAGTTGCAGGAGATCTGCTGATTAATCTGGGAAATGCCCGGCAAGAACTGGGACAGAATCGAAATGCATTGATCTCATTTAATCAGGCCATTAAAGCTCTAACTTCTGATTCCGCTAAGGCCAGAGCAAACGCCACCACACCAAACCCAAAATCTTACACCTCTTCGCTACTCATGCTGGCCACAGCCCGTAAAGCGTTAACTTACAAGAAAATGTATGCCGGAAATGCCTCTAAGTCCGTCTTTCAAAATGCCGCCCAGAGCTTTGAATCGGCATTAAAGATGGCTACTACTTTGTCAAAAAGTTATGCAAATGAGGCCTCCCGGCTGGATTTCTCACAAAAAATTCATGGCTATTATGATGCTTATACTGATCTTCTCCTGCAACATGGTGATCACCAAAAAGCATTCCTCATAGCCGACCAGGGGAAATCTGCGGTGCTCTCCATGAGCCTTACTGAAACCGAAAAATTAACAGGTGATTCTAAAAAAATAAAAGATCAGATAAAACTTCTTGGCTTAAAGAAATCGGCTTTGCTTAGAAAGCAAAGTTCACAATCTGAAAGCCTTGAAAAGGAACTGGCAGCACTGGATCTTGAAATTTCGAGAACGGGGCGTTTGTTAGAACACTATCTGCAATCAACGCAATCCACCACTCCAGACTTAGTCAAAATACAGCAAAAACTATCTCCGGAAGAAGTCATGCTCTCATTTTATGAAGGAGTAGATTTACATGGTTTTTTTGTGATTGACAGGGAGCAATTTGTCTTTGCACCAATCAACGATGTACACAAACTTAAAAGCGAGGTGCAATCTGTACTTTCAAAACTCAAGTTCATGAGGCCTTTTGACAGCCAGGATTACAATCGGCTATCTACACTTTATCTCAAGCTTCTGAAACCTCTTGAAAACCAACTTCAGGGCAAGAAGTCTATTCTCATTTCGTCAGATGGTTTTCTAAGAACCTTTCCATTTGAAATTCTGCGAACCCCGAAGCATCATTTTCTGGTTGAAAATTACTCCTTAACCTACCTGTTTAATTCCTCCTTTCTTCTTACTCAAAAAGCAAGCAGAAACCATAAAATCCTGGCTTTTGCTCCTTTTAGCAAGCAGGTAAAGGGATTTGAATCCTGGACGCTTCCTGCTTCGGAAAGAGAACTTTCTGTAAATACCGGGAAGGTATTTCGGGGAGGTAAAGCAACAAAAACCACATTTTTAACAGCCATTAATTCGGAAGCCCCGGGAATTGTCCATCTGGCCACTCACGCAAAGGCCCATGAAACCGATGCCGATCTTTCGTACATACAATTTTATCCTGATAACGACACCCTCACCGAAACACGACTTTATCTTCATGAATTACAGCCAGAGGTACTCAGAAGGTCTCTGGTTTTCCTGAGTGCCTGCGAATCCTTTGGCACCAGGGAAATTGCAGGTGAAGGTATTCGGGGATTGAGCTATGGTTTCTTCAGAGCCGGTGCATCGGGTGTCATTTCTTCGCTTTGGAATGCAGAAGATCATACCACCTCAGAGCTCAGCAGCTTATTCTATCAGTATCTTCAGGATGGTTTCACGCCCGCCCAGGCATTGCAGCAGGCCAAAATCAGTTTTCTGCGAAATCCTGCAAATGCCCGTTTTCATAACCCCGCTTTCTGGTCACATCTCATTTACCACGGATACGAAGAGACTTATACCCCGATTTACAGAAATAGTCTCTTACTGGTAATTCTCCTCTCAGTTTTTATGGCAGTTACTTATTTTGCCTTTTCAGAATTCAAAAAGAGAAGATAACGGACTTTAATAAGCATCCCCCTGGTTATTGTCCTGGAATAGGGATTAGCTTCATCTTTTTTCAGGGCGGTCAATTTCGTATAAGCACCACTGAAATCATTCTGCCCCAAATCCACCAGTGCCTCATAATACGGGAGTTCATATGTATAGATTCCTTCTTTATCAACCAACGAAGTCTTACTCAGAAATCTATCTGCTTTTTCATAGTCTTTAAGATCAAAAGCGGCCATGGCAGCCAGAAAATACTGCTCTGCAGAAGGATCATGAATTTCCTGAATACGCCTTAGAAGTGCGTTATAATTTCCGTTTTGGAAATACATTCTCATCTCTTCCTGCTCAGCCTCGGTGCTTCGCACCACGGGATTAATGTAACCCAGTGCATGGTCACTTAAAATCGACTTACCGGAAATCTGTGAGAACCAATACCCGGCAGATACTGCACAAATCAAAACTATACCCGCTGCCATACGCCAGATTTTCACGCCAAGTCCCCTCTGAATACCTGAAGGTTTTTTGTTTTGCAGAAAATCCTGCTGCACCTGCTGCACCACACTTCTTATTTCGGCCGATTTAATGGCATCCCGTAGAATTGAAACCTCGGCCACCTCTTCCCTCAATTGATTATTATTCAGGATTTTCCTTTCAAAGGCTGCCCGTTCCTCAAGGTTCATTTGATTATCCAGGAAATGCTCTATTCTATCCAGATTTTCCATAGCTACCTGTGCTGTTGTAATGCAATTTTTATATGGTTAGCCCACTGTGGTTCTGCTTTGACCTTTTCGAGCAGCATTTTCATGCATTTCGCTTTCTTGTTACGTAATACCTGTTCGTTTTCATAATTCATCTCTGGCAGAATTTCCCGCATAGACATCTCCCGGAAATAAAAAAGATGAAGAAGTTTCTGACAGCCCTCACCCAAATTTTTGAAGATTTCGGCCACCATATCTGTAGCTTCTTTATGTTGCATATTTCTTTCCAGATCCTCAAATTCATCAGCTTCCATAGCCCATTTGTCTATTCGACTCCACTCCGATTGATTCTTTCTGAGTCGGTCAAGCCAGAGGTTTCGGGCTATAGCATGTAAAAACGTGGAAATGGCGGCTTCTCCCCTGAACCGATCTTGCCTCACCATATTGACGAAGGCTATCATCGTTTCCTGAATGATATCCTGTGCGTCTTCCATTGACCCGCTGTTTCTCCTGATAAGTGCTTCCAATCTCCCGTAGTAATGTTGATACAAATACGAAATGGCCGAATTCATCTGATCGGCAGATCTGATCTTTAACAGTACCTCCCTATCTGAGAGGATAGCTCGCTGGGCCATTCTGGATTAATACTTTATGTAAAGTTAAAAATGTTCCGGTAAGCCTTCTGTTAAAATCTGTGTTTTAGTAGTAGCAGAAAGGCCCTACGTAACCAGAATCCTTAGATTAATTTTGCAGGAATGCTAAAGAGCCTGGAAAAGGAAAACAGTTTTACACGTCGGAATCGCTAGATTTGTGACTCCATAGTTGACGATCCTGAATTAGCAATGATTAATACTCCGAAAAGATATACCGTAACAGCCGCTTTGATTTATGCCAATGGCCCCATTCACATTGGCCACCTGGCAGGCTGCTACCTACCAGCCGATGTGTATGTTCGCTATCTGCGTGCCAAAGGAAAAGATGTAGCCTTTATAAGTGGTACCGATGAGCATGGAGTACCCATTACCATTCGGGCTAAAAAAGATGGCATTACGCCGCAGGAGCTTGTAGATAAGTACCACAAACTAATCAAAAAGAGTTTTGCAGACTTCGGAATTAACTTTGACATTTATTCTCAAACTTCTAAACCTAAACACCATCAGGTTTCTCAGGACTTCTTCACCCGGCTTTATGAAAAAGGTGATTTTATTGAAGAAGAAACCGAACAACTCTACGATGAAGTAGCCGGGCAGTTTCTGGCAGATCGGTACGTGGTAGGCACCTGCCCCAAATGCAGCAATGAAAACGCCTATGGCGATCAATGTGAAAAGTGCGGTACGGCTCTTTCTCCTACCGAGCTGATTAATCCCAGATCGACACTTTCGGGCTCGGCTCCTGTAAAAAAGACGACCAAAAACTGGTACCTGCCTCTGGATAAAATGCAGCCCGAAATTGAGAAATACGTATATGGGCATCCCGAATGGAAAACGAATGTGGCCGGTCAGTGTAAATCATGGCTTAATGACGGCCTGAAACCCCGTGCCATGACCCGAGATCTGGAATGGGGAATAAAAGTACCTGTGGAAGGAGCTGATGGTAAAGTACTCTATGTATGGTTTGATGCTCCTATCGGCTACATCACATTTACGCAGGAGTGGGCCGAAGCTGCCGGCAAAGACTGGAAAGATTACTGGCAAAGCGAAGATGCCAAACTGGTGCACTTTATCGGAAAGGATAATATTGTTTTCCATTGCATCATTTTCCCGGCTATGCTGATGGCCCACGGCGATTACACCCTGGCAGATAATGTACCGGCCAATGAATTCATGAACCTGGAAGGCGATAAAATCTCAACCTCCCGAAACTGGGCCGTATGGCTGCATGAGTATCTGGAGGAATTTCCCGGCAAAGAAGACGTACTACGCTATGCTCTTGCCTCCAATGCCCCTGAGACCAAAGATTCAGAATTTACCTGGAAAGACTGGCAAACGAAAAATAATTCAGAGCTGGTGGCAATTCTGGGCAATTTTGTGAACCGCACCATGGTACTCACCAATAAATATTATGAGGGGGTGGTTCCCGCAAAAGGCGAATTGACTGATTTTGACAAGCAAACTCTGGCTCAGTTGGCTCAATTACCTTGCGATATTTCAGATTCCCTGAAAAACTTTAAGTTCAGAGAGGCTCTTTCTCAGATCATGGATGTGGCCCGTCTGGGAAACAAATACCTGGCCGATACAGAGCCCTGGAAGCTAATAAAGACCGATGAGGAGCGAGTGAAAACAGTCATGAATATTGCCATACAAATTACCTCCACGCTGGCAATTGTAGCCGAGCCCTTCCTGCCGTTTACCGCAGCCCGAATCAATGGTATGCTGAATATCGATAAACGGGAATGGATGTATGCCGGTAAGTCAGATGCTATAGCGGAAGGTCATAAAACCGGTGAAGTGGCTCTTCTCTTCGAAAAAATTGAGGATAGTGTGGTAGAGGCACAAGTGAATAAATTACTGGAGACAAAAAAAATGAATGAATTGGATACCAAGACTGTGCCGGCCCTCAAAGAGGAAATAGTCTTCGATGATTTTGCCAAACTGGATATACGCGTAGGCACTATTCTGGAGGCTGAAGCCATGCCAAAGTCAAAGAAGCTGCTGAAGTTTCTGATAGATGACGGTATGGAAAAACGCACCATACTCAGCGGTATTGCCGAGCATTATTCGCCCGAAGAAATGGTAGGCAAACAAGTGACTTTTGTGGCCAATCTGGCCCCACGCAAAATGATGGGGATAGAATCACAAGGTATGATTCTGATGGCCGAAGATAAAGATGGTAGCCTGGCACTGATTCAGCCGAATAAGGTGGTTTGGAATGGGGCCGAGGTAAGTTAAAAAGAATTAATTCATAATATATTGAGAAGGAAGCCGAGACGAAATGTCTTTGCTTCCTTTTTTATTACTAAGCAACTAACTTTACTGAAAATCAAGGAAAAACCTACCATGCAAACCGAAAGTGTCGAAGATTTTAATAGACGATTTTACATTCACAGAAGCCAACTTGCAGAGACTCCGATTTCTTCAACCAACATAGAAGAAAGGTTCCCAGAAGAATTCAAAAAAGTAAGAGAACTCTTGAAGACAGGAAAGTACTTTGCCTTGTGGGATATAAAAATTACACCTCTTCCTAGAAGGGAAGGATATCAAAAAATTGACAGCTTTTCGCCCGCATTAAAGAATCTTGTAATCATCAATTGTCAATTTGATTTACCACTTACGATTCTTAATACGCATACGATCGAAAGTATATGCTTTATCCATTGCTCCTTTCAAGCCCTATATCTTCCAAATCCATACTGCAATCTCCATTTCATAAAATGCCAATTTGCCGAAGATTTCAGACTTAATGGAGACAGTGGAATTAGTGGTAAATCAATATCATTTGAAGATTCCTTTTTTCACTCTAGTGCTGAACTTGAAAACCTACACAAATTATCATCGCTTAAGTTTTTTGCAACACAAAGGGGAAAAGTTCAAGGGAATTTGACCATCAAAAAAATTAAATCTGAGTTTCTTTGCTTTGAAAATTTTGATGTTGCCGGGGATACTGAATTAATTGGTTCAGAATCTACTCAAGCAAAATACCAAATTGATAAGCTCTCTATAAATAAATGCAATTGGAACAAGATAAATTTTAAAAACTTTGATTTCAAAGAAACCTTATCAATTAAGAATCTTGAATACTCAACATTTGATATTTCTAGTTGTAAGCTTAGCTATTTGGAACTTTCCGATAAATTTGAGGGTAAAAGTTTCAAACTATGGGATTCGGTGGCCAAGGAGTTTATATGCCGAAATCTGGAAACAAAAGAGAACACTTCTATCTCAATTGAAAATGCATCAGTTATTACAGATTGTATATTTATCAATACTAAATATTTAAGTTCCCTAAATTTCCTACACGGTAGCAGAATTGATAATCTTTCTTTTAATGGGGAAAATGATCAAAAAGGAAAAATCAAATCAGTACACATTTACTCCCATACAACCACCGTACAAATACAAGGACTATCCATAGAAGAAAAACTTTTGCTCGGTAGAGTCAAAGGTCTACAAAGCTTAAATCTGGTTGATAACATTATTGAAAAATCCGAATTTATTGGAATAGATGAGTCAACACCTATTTTCAACTTTGTAAGCAATCAATTCAATAAGGGCAGTAACCTCTCTCAAATTAAGTTTAATTCTTTAAAATTGGAGGACAATTACTTTGAGGACGACCTAACCATTAAAAGCTGCCAATTTGAAGAAGCACTAAATATAAGGAGTTCTTTCTTTATGCAAAGACTGGTTTTCGAGGGTGCAACGTTAAATGATCTAATTATCAGTGGTGGCGTTTTATTAGAACTTGCAGTAGATAAAACTTCAGAGATTACCAGTAAGAGAACCATCTTCTTTGATGTAAATCTCAACCAATTTAGGCCTTTAGATAAAGCCGGAATTAGCCATTACTTTTCTGATTCCCAAATTAGTCATGTCATCCTTGAAAACAATTCTTTATCTAAAGAGACCACAATCTCTTTTAATGATAGTAGGATTAATTATCTACGCACCAAACACTACAATACTTATGGGAATCTGTATTTTCGAAACTGTTCTGCAGATACGTCTTATTCCTATTACAACTTCCCTCCCACAAAATGGGGACTAAAAGCAAAGGAATGGTTAGATAGTGATGTACACCCATCTTGGCCAAAGATGAAAGATCCTAGGATTGAATTACTCTACAGCAGTCTTGGCCAGACGGAATTCATCGAATTTAAATTTGATGACTATCAATTCAATTTCAACAATACTAAACTGATAGACTGTTTCATTGCTGGCAGCCAGTTCCCCGAGAATATTGAAATAAAAGATGTTGAAGCCAATACGAAAGAATATTTCAATCAAAAAGTTCTGGTATACAATCAGTTAAAAAAGATTGCAGAAAGAAATGGTGATATTGTAAAGAGTTCGCTGATGCATTCAAGAGCTTTAGAAAGTCAGCATGAAGTTTTAAAGAAAACCCCAAACAAAAGAACTGAACGATTTATCTTTTTTGCCAACAAGTGGTCAAGTAAGCATGGCGAGAGCTGGACCCGGGCATTTTGGTTTACAATAGTTGGCACTTTATTTTTCTTTACCTTATATATAGTTGTGGAGGGGAACTATTCAATTACCGGAGATTTTGATCCGGAAATAATTTCAGAGTATGTCAAATTTATCGACCCATTTAGGAAATTAGAATTTACGAAACACTGGACCAGTAACCTTCTTTTTCTTTTGAACAAAATATGGTTCGGTTTTGGGGTCTTTCAACTAATTACAGCGTTCAGAAGACACGGTAAAAAATGAATTTAATTACTATTTCAGCCGAATAAGGTGGTTTGGAATGGGGCCGGGGTGAGTTGATGCCGGATTCGCTGTGCCCGTGCAGTGATCGCTCGCGAGCGATCCGCAGCCCACCACCGCCACCTGCGATTCAAAATATTTCATACATGTGATTTCCACTAAAATGGAAATCCATGAAATTACCACACCGAAAAAAATTACGGATGGCTTCGACTATAGCACTGAAGCCCTGTTTTCATTACTGCCCATGTGAAAGACAATCTGCATCTTTTCGGAAAAATGAAAGATAAGAAGATGATTATCAATTAGTTTGGCGAAATTGTATAGTAGCATTTAAGACTATCTCCTCTAAACGAATTCATCTTGCTGGATTAGGCGACTTTCAGTAGCATAAATCTTACCACGACCTTATCATTCGAGACCAGATTTCATATCTGCGAATCGTAAATTACATCCACCAAAACCCCGAAAAATGGCAGGCCGATCGATTCCATAATTAGATTTGGATTTCCTGAATAACTATTTCCGGGCGATCCCGCAATAATGCGTGGGCGATCCCGATCCCGCAGTACGGAACGCTCGCGAGCATTCCCGGCATCCCCAATCCCGCATCCCCGCATTCCTTTAACGGAATTTAACAATATCACTATACGTACGCTACGAAGACCTTCGTTTCTATATCGATATTCCGAAGCTATTACTTAATGACCTCTTTCAACCCCACAGATTCTCCGATTATCCAGAAAATATGCCATACATACTATTATGCATTGCAAGGTAGCTGGTTGTTCCCATCTTTGTTGCGGTTAAGGGCTTCAGCAATCCTTCTCCGGTCTATTACTTATAACAATTTAAATTATTTACAATTATGAAAAAGCATTTGAAAACCATCGCGATCGCTCTTATTTCTACCATGGCTGTGGCCACCGGTTATGCCAATGAAACAAAACCCACTGAACCGGCAAGTTTCAATGTAGGTATGTATTTTGACAAGCATAGTGGCAACATCAAAACCTTCATTGAAAAGCAGGCCGGCAAATTTCTCCTGATTTCTTTCCAGGATGAACACGGGAATGAACTTGAATCAACCATTGTGGGTAAGAAAAGAGAAAAAGGAATGATTGCCTTCAATGTAAAGGAGCTTCCAAATGGTACTTATCAGATGAAAATAAGCAGTGGTAAGGAGCAGTCTGTTCATGTACTGGATATTCAGCGACCTACACCTGATCAGACCGTTTCTTTCCGTTAATTCAGAAAAACATTTCTTCAGATAACCGGTTTCATCACAAAGCCGGTTATTTTTTTATCCCAAAAATCTGGATCGGTAATTCAGTGGCGTGGTGTTCTTCAGTGTTTTAAACTGGCGGTTAAAGTTTGAGAGATTATTGAATCCACTTTCATAGGAAACCTCCGAAATACTCAGTTTATCCTTCTGCAGCAGCTTACAGGCATGTTCTATCCTGATTTCTGTAAGAAATGTGCTGAATGTTTTCCGGGTACGTTTCTTGAAATACCTGCTGAAGGCCGATTCACTCATATTGGCCAGCTCTGCCACATCTGCCAGCATAATATCTTCCTTGAAATTTTGCATTACGTGCTCAAATACCTTTTTGATACGGTCAGAGTCCAGGTGATTATTTAACTGAATGGGATCTGAGGTAAGAAACTCAAAATCTTCCGTGTTCCCCAGTTTGTTAAGAATTGCGAGCAAACCGATCAGTCTTTCCATTCCGGTTTTAGAAACCAACGCTTCCAGATCGCCCTTAATAGCTTTACTGGTTTTTTCGCCAAACTGAAGACCTCTTTTCGCGTTTTCGAGCACCCGCTTCACCGTCTGATTTTCTGGTAGGAGAAAGAAATTTTCTCCCAGAAAATCTTCCCTGAAATGAATCACCAGCGAACGGGCCTTTAGCTCTGAGCCCTCTGCATAATAGGCGGGCCGGTTTTTGTAATAATGGGGTACATAAGACCCGATGATGGCCAGATCTCCCGGCTTGAAATCAGTTATACTGCTTCCTATATATTTTTCACCCACACTTTCCTGTACATACACAATCTCCACCTCGGGATGATAATGCCAGGGGGTAGCAAAATAGGGACAATCCTGCTCAAATAAATTGAACGAATAATCGGAGGGGTTTGAAATTTTGAGAAGTTGAGGCTTCACCTTCTAAGCAATTTTTGCCCAAATTTAAATCATTCTTGTAAAAATAATACCAGAATTTAAAAGAGATTATCTATTTCCTACTTGAATCAATGTCTAATTTTGTTGTACTTAACTGATAAATAACATAAACAACCCAATGAAAAAGAGTGTAAACATCGCTTTGCTGCTGCTTCTAAGTCTACAGGTACTGGCACAGCTGAGCCCACAGGAGAAAAAAGACGGATGGAAACTGCTCTTTAACGGCAAAAATCTGGACGGATGGAATCAAAAAAACGGACAGGCCAAATATGAGGTTCGTAATGGTGAGATTGTAGGAATAACCGTGGCAAAGACCCCGAATTCTTTTTTGTGTACCAATGAAGAATACGGTGATTTCATACTGGAGCTGGAGTTAAAGGTAGATGAAGCCATGAACTCCGGAATACAGTTCAGAAGTTTGTCTATTCCAACCTTTGAAAATGGCCGGGTTCATGGGTATCAAATGGAGATAGACCCTTCTTCAAGAGGCTGGTCTGGTGGAATTTACGATGAAGCCCGAAGAGGATGGCTTTGCCAGAATGAAGGCCGGCCAGAGGCTCAGGCTGCTTTTAAACACAACGACTGGAATGTGTATCGCATTGAGGCCATTGGTAATACGATCAGAACCTGGGTAAATGGCGTGCCCATCTCCCACCTCGTTGATGACCTTACACCAAAAGGTCTTATTGCACTTCAGGTTCATTCCATCTATGGAGACATGAAAGAAGGAATGGAAATCAAATGGAGAAACATCAAAATAAAGACCGACAATCTTATACAGGCTCCGTGGGATAACACGCCGGTAGTGAATATGCTTCACAATAACCTCTCTGCTCAGGAAAAATCTCAGGGATTTCAACTGCTCTTTAACGGCCAGAATTTCGATGGCTGGCGTGCTGTAAATCAAAAAGAAATGACTGGAAAAAGATGGACGGCTGAAAACGGTGAAATCGTCATCCATAAATCAGACGGTTCGGAGACAGGCAATGATATCGTGACCAAAGAGCAGTTTGAAGCCTTTGAACTTCTTTTTGAATTCAAACTTACCGAAGGTGCCAATTCAGGATTGAAATATTTTGTCAATGAAAATTTTGACAGCGGCGGTAAAAGTGGAATTGGTCTGGAGTATCAGATTCTGGACGATGTCAAACATCCTGATGCTAAAATGGGTGTGGTTGGAAACCGTACGCTTGCTTCACTTTATGATCTCATCCCGTCAGAAAAACTGAATCCACGCTTTGCCAGAAAAATAGGCGAGTGGAACCAGGGCAAACTGGTGGTAATGCCTGATAATACGGTACAACACTGGCTTAACGGCTTCAAAGTAGTGGAGTATAAACGAAACAGTAACATTTACAAAGCCCTTGTAGCCCGCAGTAAATACAAGGATTTTGAGAATTTTGGAGCAGCTAAGCAGGGCCCACTGCTTCTTCAGGATCATGGGGATGAGGTGCATTTCAGAAGTCTGAAAATCAGAAAATTCCAATGAAAAACGTATTCATTACCGGATTAATCGTCCTTACGGCCATTGCTCCGTTGACGGCACAAAAAACCGCCCAGCAAAAGCTGGGATACCGCACGGTTCCTATCCTCAAGATCAAGGGTCTTCAATACAAAGACCTCAACCGAAACGGTAAACTTGACCCCTACGAAGATTGGAGGAAGCCTGCGTTGGACCGTGCTGAAAACCTTCTGACACAGATGACTCTGGAACAGAAGGTAGGCATGATGCTCATAAGCACCATCCGAATGGCCGGTGATAATTCTTCGTTTGGTGCATCCAAAGCCAACATCACCAGCGGTTTTAATGAGGAGGATGTAGTTAATGAGCTTAACTTTTTCACAAGAAAGCCACTGCCATCGCCCATGCTGGCAACAGCGGGTACCACAAAAGCGATTCGCGATCTGAAACTCCGTCATTTTATTCACCGGTCAAACCCTGCACCCGAAATCATTGCAGAGTGGGCCAATAACCTGCAGGCAGCATGTGAAAGCGAGCCCCTGGGTATCCCCGCACTCATTGCATCAAATCCGCGGAATCACGTGACCATTGATGCCTCTGTTGGCTTAAGTATGGGCACATCTTCATTCTCCAGATGGCCCGGTGAACTGGGTCTGGCCGCTATGAGAGATTTCGATCTTACCCGGAAGTTCGCCGAGTCGGCAGCAAAAGAGTGGAATGCCGTGGGGATCCGAAAAGGCTACATGTATATGGCAGATCTGGCTACCGAACCGAGATGGCAACGTATTGAAGGTACTTTTGGCGAAGATGCCGATCTGGCCGCCCGAATGATTTCAGAAATAGTCAAAGGTTTTCAGGGTGAGGGAGGGTTAAACAGCAAGAGCATTGCTCTTACCACCAAACATTTTCCCGGAGGTGGCCCTCAGGTGAAGGGCCATGACCCTCATTTTGACTGGGGTCAGGACCAGCACTATCCCGGGGGTATGTTTGAATATCATCTCAAACCTTTTCAGGCGGCCATAGATGCCGGTACAAGTGCCATTATGCCTTACTATGCCAAGCCTCTGGATCCGGATATGGAACCCATTGCCTTTGCTTATAATAAGGGCATTGTGCTGGATCTGCTCAGAAACAAAATGGGCTTTCAGGGAATCGTTAATTCAGATACCGGGCCTATAGAAATGATGCCTTGGGGTGTAGAAAATCTGACTATTCCTCAAAGATATGCCAAAGCGATAGACTGCGGAGTAGATCTCTTTTCTGGTACCGCAGACCCCTCAATGCTACTGGAAGCAGTAAGCAGCGGGCTGGTTACCGAAGAACGAATCAATCAGTCTGTAAGAAGGCTGCTCATTGAAAAGTTTGCTATGGGCTTGTTTGAAGATCCTTATGTAAATGCAGAGGTTGCCGGTGAAATAGTGGGCAACCAGGAGTTTCAAAAACTGGCAGATATCGCCCAAAGAAAGTCCATTGTCCTTCTCAGAAATAATTCTGACCTCTTACCCATAAAAACCAAAAAGAAAGTCTGTTTCATCACCCTTCAAAAAGGACGTGAAGGGAACGGGATTCATTTTTTAGCTCCCGGATCAGGCTCTTTCAATAACATTGACCTGGTTGGCTCAAGAGAAGAGGCCGATATCGTTGTTCTCTGGCTAATTCCTGGGGGAAACAGCCTCTTTGGCTCTACAGGCAGTGATCTGGAGCTCCAGCTTTCTAAAAACAATACGGATGTGGCCTTTGTGAATGAAACTACTTATCACAAACCTACTGTACTGGTGGTGAATTACACCAGTCCCTGGGTAATTGATGAGGTAGACAACCCCAATGTAAATACCATTCTGGCTACATTTGGTACCACCCATGAAGCTATCCTAGATATCATCAACGGCACCTTTAATCCCTCAGGGAAAATGCCATTTTCTACTCCGAAATCAAGAGAAGTAGTACTGAAAAACTTATCTGATGTACCAGGCTCAAAAGAAGAAAAGAAGGATTATTTATTTCATTTTAATGATGGCTTAAGCTATTGAAATTATGACGAATACACGAAGAGAATTTATCAGGAAATCGCTCATGGCCGGTGTTGCTACCAGCCTGTCGGCAAGTAGTTACGCACGCATTATTGGCTCAAACGACCGCGTTCGGGTGGCTTGTGTTGGGTTTTCAGACCGTCATCGCCAGTCTCACGTGCCTTGTTTCAAGGCCCTTCAAAAAGAAATGAATTTCGAGATGGTGGCGGTTTCAGATATCTGGAACAAACGCCGGGAGGAGGGCCAGGCTTTCTTACAGCAGCAGCTTGGCAGTAAAGTAAAGGCCTTTGTAAATAACGATGACCTTTATGCCTCCAACTCAGTAGATGCCGTAATGCTGAGTACGGCAGATTTTCAACATGCTTTGCATACCATTGAAGCCGTAAAAGCAGGCTGCGATGTTTACGCTGAAAAGCCTCTGGCAGAAACCATGGAAGATAACCGTGCGGTACTCAAAGCGGTGAAAGAAAGCAGTAAAATTGTGCAGATAGGCTCACAAAGACGTAGCGGAGCCAATTACCACGCGGCGGCAGACTACATCAAATCTGGCAAATTCGGACCTATTGTGATGGTGGAGCTTATGTGGAATGTGAATCAGCCGGGCCGATGGAGAAGACCTGATCTGGTAGCAAATCTGAAAGAGTCTGATGTGGATTGGAAACGTTACCTTCTGAACAGACCTTATGAGGCCTTTGACCCCAGAAAATACCTGGAGTACCGCCTTTTCTGGCCGTATTCTTCGGGAATACCCGGTCAATGGATGAGTCACCAGATAGATACCGTACACTGGTTTAGCGGCCTTCCACATCCCAGAAGCGTAGTGGCAAACGGCGGCATTTATCAATGGAAGGATGGCCGCACCAATGCCGATACGCTCACTGTGGTTTTTGACTACGGCCCGCAAAACGACCCCGGTAGCGGTTTTCAGGTGCAGTTTACCAGCCGCTTCTCAAACGGAGCTGGTGGTACCAAAGAGCTGTACTATTCCAATGGCGGCATGATTAATCTGGATACCAATGAGATTTCGCCGGAAGGTGGCCTGAGCGAAAGACAGGCCGCCGCCATGGACATGAAAGCAAACCTGCTTACCCCGATGAAACTGGAGGGACTCAAAGTGGAAACTTCGGCAGATACCGGCGGCGACAGCCTTACCCTGAATCATGTCAAAAACTGGATGGAATGTGTGAGAAGTCGCAAAACTCCGAATGCTCCGATAGAGGCAGGTTATCAGCATTCGATCGCAACCATCATGTCAAACGCTGCGTATAGAACAGGCCTACGGGTTACTTTCGACGAAAAAACGCAGGAGGTACTGGCAGGCGGTGTTCCTTTTAAATACTAAAGGATAAATTTTCTACTTAACTCCAAAGAATGCCTGCTTCTACCCAGAAGCGGGCTTCTTTTTTGAAGCTAAAACCCCAGCGTCAGCTGCCTTCCTTCCATTTCATCCGCAAATTCGAGGTTTGAGAGCGTTACGCCCATAAGCCTTATTCCCTTTTCTACCGGAAGCAAGGTATTGAGTAATTCATAGGCCAGCCTGCCAATAGTTTCCCGATCCATGATCAACATTTGAGAAGAACGGCTACGGGTTATCTGTTCAAAATCCCGGTACTTAATTTTTAAGGTGACTGTCTTCCCAAAAGCTTTGCTACGCTCCAGTCGCTTATATAGTTCGTCGAGAATATCATCGAGCTCTCTGTAAAGCAGATCTGGCTCTGTCAAATCAGAATTAAAGGTGTTCTCCACCCCCACCGATTTCCGGATTCGCTCGGGATTTACCTCGCGGTGGTCTTCTCCCCGGCAAATTTCGTGATAATAATGCCCAGCTTTGCCAAAATGATGCACCAGAAATGCAAGGCTTTTATCTTTCAGATCTTTACCTGTCTGTATTCCCATTCTCGCCATTTTGTCTGCGGTTACCTTACCTACCCCATAAAACTTTCTGATCTCCAGCTTTTCTACAAAAGCCTGAGCCTGGTGTGGCTTGATTACAAATATGCCGTCGGGTTTGTTAACATCTGAAGCTGTTTTGGCCAAAAACTTATTGAAAGAAATACCTGCAGATGCCGTCAGTTGCGTCTGGTTTTTGATCTTTTCTTTAATCTCCAAAGCTATTTCTGTAGCCGTTTCAATTCCCTTGAAATTCTCGGTTACATCCAGATAAGCTTCATCCAGCGAAAGTGGCTCGATAAGCTGGGTATATTCCTCAAAAATTTCCCTGATCTGTCTCGATACATTTTTATACTGTTCAAATCTGGGACGTACAAACACCAACCCGGGGCAAAGCCGCTTCGCTGTAACCGAGGGCATAGCAGACTTCACCCCAAACTTACGGGCTTCATAACTGGCCGCAGCCACTACGCCCCTCTCTGCACTTCCGCCTACTGCCACAGGCTTGCCGCGAAGCTGTGGATTATCCCGCTGCTCCACAGATGCAAAGAAGGCGTCCATATCGATATGGATTATTTTTCGAAGCCGGTTCAGAACCTTGAATTATTGACTCCCAAAGTAAGGCTTTTACAAGAAAATCATCAAGAGGTTACGATTCGATATCGCCGAAAGAACAATGAGTACTTTACCTGTTAAAACAAAAAAGGTCTCCATAACGGTAGACCTTTTTCTTCAAGAATTTTCAGGTGATCACCTTTCTATATTCTATAATTATCCCGGAAACGATTTGGCAATCTCTGTAAAACCTCTGGAATCAAGTGAGGCTCCGCCCACCAATCCACCATCAATATCTGGCTGAGAGAATAATTCTGATGCATTATCTGGCTTCACACTACCACCATACAAGATTGATATCTCTTCAGCTACAGCCTCACCGTATTTCGATGCCAGGTGATCACGAAGTACTTTATGCATTTCCTGTGCCTGCTCGCTGCTGGCCGTTACTCCGGTTCCGATGGCCCAGATAGGCTCATAAGCTATCACTACTTTCTTTAAAGCCCCGGCATACAGATGGAAAAGGCTGTTTGTTAACTGACCTTTCACAAAATCAAAATGAATTCCTTCTTCACGCTGACCCAGGGTCTCACCGCAGCAAAAAATAGGCGTAAGACCTTCTGCCAGAATAGCATCTACCTTGGCTGCGATGAACTCATCACTTTCATTGAAATACTCGCGTCTTTCTGAATGACCTATGATGACATATTCTACGCCTACCGATTTGAGCATAGGAACGGAAACCTCCCCAGTGAAAGCTCCGGAAGCCTTAGGATAACAATTCTGAGCAGCAATACTCACTTTATCTGTATTGATAAGCTTGCTGAATGAGCTGAGATAGGGAAAAGGAACACCCATAACCACTTTGACGTTCGGGTTAATAAGTTCATCTTTTACCATATTGGTAACCTCTGAAAAAAGGATTTGTCCTTCTTCAAAAGACTTGTTCATTTTCCAGTTACCCGCCGCGTATTTTTTTCTCATAGATTCCTTTTTTTTCTGTGAGCCGCAAAGATAACGGGTTATCATTGACCAGAAAAATGAGAAATCAGAGAGTAAGCCAGTAATTCCATTTGAAAATGATGGCCCGGTTCTTATTTAACATGGTGTTCGTATAATAGTTATCGGAGTATACCAGAAAGAAATCAGACATCGGACTGTAGCGGTATTGAATGCGGCTGTTTATGTTAAAATTGTTTTGCTGGGTATTGAACTGCAGGAAGGTGGTCCAGAAAAACTTATTGCTGAATGTGGCCTCCACTTTCGGCCCTACTAAAAGAAGCTTTGTTCGCCCATATTCTTCAGGAAAAATCAGGTCATTGAACTGTGCACTCAATGTGGCATTTAAATACGGCTGTTTGCGTAGCATGAGGCTCAGACTATACTGCCTCATTTTAGCATTATAATAATTACCCAGGGTTAGACCTCCGTTTAGAATCAGGTTTTTCCGGCTATCACCGGTAAAAGTTATTGCCAGGTTGTTGTACTTGTAATTACCAGGCCTCAGTGGCTTGTTCTCTGGTAAAGGAAAGTAATACCGAAGGTTATCTTCCTGCATATTTAGAAGAAAAAGGGCGTTTACGGTATTCCGAAACGTAAAATCTGCGTAAACGGTATTCAGACGATCGCTGAATTTTCCATCATTAAACCATACGGCATAGTTACTCTGCCCCAGCATAAGCACCACCAGATCTTTGTTTTTCGGGCGTATGTAAAAGTTGTTTTCGTTATACATTTGATAGAACCCGGCATACACAGCGGTATCTCCGAAATCATAGGTGGGGCCCTTCTGTGCAAAAGTTTCAAGTCTGTTTATAAACCCCATATCAGAGCGGTAATTATTTTCAAATCGGTCAAAATCTATAAATCCGCTGAAAATCTGCCCGAAATATCCTCCACCTACCTGATAGAAATTGTTTTTACCTTTCAGGCCTTCTTTCATGGAGGTATGACCTCCCGCCCAAAACTGATAGGAGCCGGTTTTATCATTTAGATTTAACTCCAGCCCGGCATTTCTTCCATAGCTGCCATAGGTGCCAGAAGGATTAGCTTCGCCTTTTTCACCGACAACCTCCCGGTCAAGGTAATATCCTTTTATGACCGATCTGGAGCCAATTCTCCGGTGTACAGCAGCAGCTGTGTAGTTTTGAGCCGGAGTTTCCCCTTGCTTTCCGGTTTGCATATTCATAACGCCGATCCGGATTTTTTCCGTGAGATTTCCACTTAAGCGGGCACCAAATAAGATAGGAATAGGGCGTGCATAATGATCTAAGCCAATACTTCTGGAAAAAAAAGGACGAAAAGGCGGTGCTCCAAATTCACTGAACAAATCGGCATTCTCAAGAAAAAAGGTTCTTCTTTCAGGAAAAAAGATGGAAAACCGGGTGAGATTAGTCACCTGCTGATCTACATCAACCTGCGAAAAGTCGGGGTTTACCGTAAGGTCAAGATTAAGAGAGGCACTCACGGCTACTTTGGCATCAAGACCTGCCTTGGCTTTAAACTCGGTTCCCGTTTCATGCTCATTATCAGCGACTGATGAGCCGGTTACATAGGGTATCAGAGAGATATTCCCTTTCTGAGATACAAGACCCTCTTCAAAATTCAGCAATCCGAGATACCCCAGATCCACCGCTTCAAACTGCACAGGAACGTTGGTCCAGGTGCTAAACTCATTTTGTTTTCGATCGCTTCTTATAAAATTAATTCCCCAGAGGCTGTTGTCTGCATTATAGCGTAAGGTCTTAAATGGAATTGCCATTTCTATCACATATCTGTCTGCATATCTTTTTGCCTGAGAAATCCATTTATTATCCCATGCAAAATTCAGATCTTCAAAAGAGGTGGTAAACTGATACTCAGACTGCACATTATTAGGTGTGCAAGCAAAACCAAATCCATTTGCCTTCTTGTTAACAGGATCAAGTATAACCGCCACACCATCATTCTCTCTCAGGCTCTGATCTCTTTTTAAGCTTGGTGCCACGTAGCGATTTGTGCTATCAAATGCCTCAATGAAGAAATACACATAACGGTCGTCATACGCCGCCTTCACAGTAGTTTTTGTGGTGGTCTTTTTGTCTGAAGTGGGGAATTTTTGCCAGAAATCTCCGATTGATTCACTTTGGGCCCATATAAGATCGCTAGCTTCCCCATCAATTTTCACGGGTAAACTCGTTTTCTTTGCGTTAAGCAAAAAGTCTTCCTGAACGTGTTTTTTTTGAGCATGACATATGACACATGTGCAAAGTATGGTGAGTACTGATAGGGGTTTTCGCATCAGGGAGTAATCCGGTAGAACTAAGGTTGATAAAGTCTCGCAAAATTCATAAATTATTAATAATCACTACCATACAGACTCCTAAAAAATTTCGCCAAAACGTACATATTTGAGTTCATACCATCATTCCTTTATTTTATACGTACAAAACGTTATTTT
This sequence comes from uncultured Cytophagaceae bacterium, assembly GCA_966250325.1. GTDB lineage: Bacteria > Bacteroidota > Bacteroidia > Cytophagales > Spirosomataceae > Jiulongibacter. The sequence continues at coordinate 124,261 of CBINGY010000001.1, forward strand.
GTTCAAAAATCCTATTCCATAGCTTTCGCTTTACGCTGATAATCAAGGGGTTCATATGATCCAAAAAAAGAGTCAGCCGAATACCGACTGACTCCCCTTTCCGTCAAAAAGTAATTCTTTAGTCCAGAATCATATTGTGATAAACGTTTTGAACATCATCATCTTCCTCGAGTTTCTCCAGCAATTTCTCCACATCCGCGGCCTGTTCTTCGCTTAATTTTTTCGTATCCAACGGAATCCGCTCAAAACCGGAGTTGTCGATCTCAAATCCGTTTTCTTCCAGGTATTTTTGAATTTCACCATAAGAAGTAAACTCGCCGTAGATGTTAATCAGATTGTGTTCTTCATCATAAAAGACATCATCTACACCCAAATCAATAAGCTCCAGTTCAAGTTCTTCCAGATCAATGCCATCTTTTTTGGTGAGCTTGAAAAAACATTTCCTTTCAAAGATAAAATCGAGCATTCCGTTTGTACCCAGACTTCCACCTGTTTTGGTAAAATAACTTCGTACATTGGCTACCGTACGGTTATTATTATCGGTGGTACATTCTACCAGCACAGCTACTCCATGCTGCCCATAGCCTTCCAGCACAATCTCCTTGTAATCTTCCTGGTCTTTGGAGCTCGCACGTTTTATGGCACCCTCTACGTTTGCCTTGGGCATATTCACCGCCTTGGCGTTCTGGATAATGGCTCTAAGGCGTGAATTAGAGGTAGGATCGGGCCCTCCGGACTTTACGGCCATTACAATATCTTTCCCGATACGGGTGAAGGTCTTTGCCATACTGCTCCAACGCTTCATTTTCCGTGCTTTCCTGAATTCAAATGCTCTTCCCATAGTGTTTTCTGAATTTCGGGTGCAAAATTAACGGATTTGTAATAGGCTGTATTTGTTTCTTCAAAAATTGCGTTTCCCAAGCCTCCCCATTTTTGATTTGCCCGCGTATGTTTACTACCTTTCGTTTAAATACAGCTAATCAGCCTCTTCCATTACGATGTCTTACTACACGTTTCTTTCACATCTTTTTATACGAAGTGCCGCTACTCCTATTGAACAGGAATACACTACTGAATACTTTGAGCGGGTTTTTGAAGATGAGGAGTTCAGAACCGCTCTGTTACTTGCTTCACCTGGTTTACTTCAATCATTTGAAACCGGAGAAACTCTGAAAGAAAAAGATCTTAGAAAATTACGCTACGCACTTTCGAAATACGCCCTTCGCTATTCATCCAGACCCACACCTTTCGGACTTTTCGCCGGTTTTGGATCGTTAAGCTGGGGTGAAACCACCCGATTACAGAGAGAAAAAGGCTCCTACGTTCATTCCCGGCTAGACCTCGCTTTTCTGTGTGAACTCTCAGATAAACTCGCCACTCACCCGGATATAGAGCCGCATCTGTTGTTTACACCAAATACCACGCTTTATCGGGTTGGTATGGAGTACCGATACTATGAATATCAGACAGAAGATGGACAAAGAAAATATAAAATCAGTGCTCTGGAAGCGGATGATACCCTCAATGAGGTTCTCCATTTAGCATCGAATGGCATAAGTCGGTTATCCCTCGCCGGGCATCTGATGCATCTTGGCTTTGATGACGAAGATATTAGCTACTACCTTGATGAGCTCATTCAATCCCGTATTCTGGTGCATGATCTGGAGCCCAATCTCACAGGAGAAGATTTTTTGAAAAGAATTAACCAAACACTCCGTCGAATTGCTACTCTCGGCGAATCTGAATTTCTGAATGCTATGCTTGATCTGCTTTCCAGCCTGGAGGAAAGTCTGAAAAACGCCGTGCAGCCAGATATGGAAGAGCTGCAGATACTTCTGCAAAAGGTTTCGGAAATCCCTGTTAATCAATCAAAAGTACTTCATCTTGACAAGTATGATAACTGGGGAGACAGTACGCTGGATGATCAGATAAAAAGAAAGTTACTGAAAGCTATCAGGATTTTAAAGGCATTGGAGCCGGCACATTACCATTCAAAACTTGAAGCGTTTAAACAGCAATTTATTGCCAGGTATGAAGAACAGGAAGTACCACTTCTCATAGCTCTGGATGTTGACACAGGTATTGGATTCGGCAGCAATACCGGAGTTTCATTACCGCTTACAGATCATCTTCATTTACCACGGCAGTCTGAGGATAATTCCATTACACTCAATGATGCTCACCAGAAATTAATAAAATGGCTGTTGGAAAATTCTGTTAGTGAAAACAACTTTCTGGATTTGCAGCAACTTTTTAAACCAGTTTCTGAAAATGAACTTGACTTTCCCCCGAGTTTATCTCTTGGTTTCAGAATGATTTCCGATGAAGAACTATTTCTTGAAAACATAGGTGGTGAGAGCGGAGCGAATATTATTGGCAGATTTGGGGAAGGTAATACGAAAGTAAAGGAAGCTCTTCAGGAAATTCATGCGTTTGAGCAAGCCCAAAACCCGGAAGTTCTCTTTGCCGAAGTAGTTCATCTGCCGGATGGCCATCTGGGTAACGTCTTAAAAAGGTCTGCTTTCAGACCATCCGAAATTGTGTTTCTGGCCTGTCCTGGTTCAGTAGAAACCCATGTAATAAGACTTCAGAATCTTCGGCTAAGTGTAAGAGGCAATAAATTCATTTTACGGGATGAAGTATCAGGAAAACGCGTAATACCCCGGCTGGGTTCTGCCTTTAATTATTCCATGAACACACTGCCGGTTTTTGAATTTCTCTGTTCTTTACAAAATGAGGGACATACCACCGCATTGGGATTTAGCTGGGGCCCGCTGCAAAATTTGTTTGACAGGTTTCCTCGTGTCAAGGCCGGTGATGTAACAGTCTATCCTGCTCAATGGATTATTTCCGAAAAAGAATTTGAGTCAAAATTTTCCCTTGCAAAACTTCAGGAACTATTATCCCTTAAAAAGGTGACAACGAGGTTTGTGTTTTCGGTCGGAGATCAGGAATTACTTGCCGACCTTCATAACGAATGGCTTCTAGAAATTCTACTGGATGAAATTAAGAATCATAAACAAGCGATTTTAAAGGAATTTCTGCACAATGAACTTAATCCGGTATTCGATTCAAAAGGAAATAAGCTGGCACATCAGTTTGTGGCAACTTTGGGGCGTTCAGAAGCACTTTTCCTGAATAACTCCGCTTCAAAAATGGTTAACAGCCATGTACAACGCGAATTTTCACCGGTGAGTGATTGGCTGTATTTTAAGATCTATGGTGGGTACAGGTCGCTTGAGCAGGTATTGCTTCGGTTTTATGAGATCACTTCCAGGCCTGAGATAGATAAGGCGTTGAAGCAGTGGTTCTTTATTCGGTATGCCGATCCAAACCCGCATCTCAGGCTCCGGATTCAGCTCCGTAATCTTTCAGATCATGCCTTTGTTCTATCCTCCATGGGCCATTTTCTCGATGCATGTCAAAGCGAACAAAAGGTAGCAAAGTGGTCTGTAGAACCGTATGTGAGAGAACTGGAGAGGTACGGTTCTCAGGGCATTGAACTAGCAGAAAACCTTTTTTTTAAAGACTCTGTATTAGTTTGTAAGCATCTTTCTTTGCTGGAATCTGAAAATGAACGTTGGATTCAGGGGATGAAAAATATTGACTTTTTTCTGGATGCCATGTCTATGGACCTTCTGCAAAAAAGAGACTTCATTGGGCATTTGAGAGATGCCTTCATGGAAGAATTCGGGGGATCTGGTATGATAAAACCTCAGATTGACCCCTTCTACCGTGAACATAAAACGTTAATTACCAATGCACTGAATCAGTCCGAGTTGACGAAAGAGGAGTTCACACCAGAGTTACGGCAGATGCTTCAGAAATTTCAAAAGGCATCGGAGTCAGAAAATCATTGGCTGCGAATTGCAGGTAGTATACTTCACCTTCATATCAACAGGCTGATGCCAGCTGAACAAAGGAAACAGGAACTCGTCATTTACGATTTCCTGTTCAAATTTTATACGACCAAACTGGCGATTGAACGAAAATCGACTACATGATTTTTCCCGAGAGGGCTTGAAAGAATACATCACGATACGTATTCCCTAAAGGTATTCTGTCCGGGCTCGATAATAAAACAATTTCTCCCCCGTCGATATACTTAATCTGATCAAGAGAGATGATGTAAGTTTTGTGTACTCTCATGAATCTGTCAGAAGGCAACTTCTCTTCCAGATCTCTCATAGACAAAAGAGTAACAATTTTTTCACCCTCAGTGGTATGAATGGCCACGTAGTTTTTTAGAGATTCTATATAGATCAGATTACTGAATCTCACTTTATTAAACTTTCCTCTGTGATCGCTTTTCACGATGATATAGTCTTCCGACTCATCAGGTTTTGCTATTGTGGCACCAGCCATAGATAATCGCTGTTCAGCTTTTTGCGTAGCCCTCATAAAATCCTCAAAAGGAATAGGCTTGGTGAGGTAATCAAGCACATCGTATTTGTATCCATCCAGGGCATATTCGGAATAAGCTGTAGTGAGAATCACCATAGGCTTTTCTTTCAGAAGATCCAGAAATCCGAAACCTGACAAGTTCGGCATATTGATATCCAGAAAAATGAGGTCTATCTGATTATTGTGTACATAATTTATGGCCTCCACCGGATTTAGGAAAGAGGCGGCACAGGTAAGATAGGGAACCTGAGAAATGTAATTTTCAATAATTTGAATAGCTGCAGACTCATCGTCTACAATAACGCATCTTACCATGGTAGTTGATTTTGAGTGTTTCTGGAATAGCATCGTTAGTCTACTTGATAAAAGTTCTACAATATCCGAAAAAAATTACTTTTTCCATCTTACGTTTAGTACTACTTCGTAACTTTTTTCAGTTTGATTAATATTAATGTCGTATTGATCATCGTAGAATATGTCCATCCTTCGGATAATGTTGTCCACACCTACTGCCGTTGTCTCTTTATCTTTAAAGTCTAACCGAATGAGATTCTGACATCTGAAATAAAGGAAGTCGGGATTAGCATTCAGCTCAATATCTATGGGGTTTTCCGGGTCATCTATGATCCCATATTTGAACGCATTTTCAACCATACTCATCAGAATCAGGGGAGGAAATGCAAGAAACATGAACATCCCTTCACGTTTAAACCGGATATGCAGATTGTCTTTAAAGCGTATACGTTGGAGAGCCAGGTATTCTTCAATGGCATCGATTTCCTTTTTAAGTACGGTGAGTTCAGATTTTGAACTTTCTACGGTGTAACGCAGCAGTTTTGTGAGCCCCATGATCGCCTGCCCCGAGCTTTTACTAATGGCACTAATATCATAGTACACAAAATTAAGCGTGTTAAACAGGAAATGAGGATTGATCTGAGCTTTCAGAAAATCAATTTCTGCTTTGTGTAACTGTTTCTCTGTGTTTACAAGCTTTTTCTGTTCTTTCATTCGCTGTACATAGATCCAATAAGCAAAAGCATAGAGGATGGAAGTAGAAAATCGCCAAAGTTCAAGGGCATAGGCATTCAACGGACTTCGGGCAAGTCGATCTATTGATCCCTGGAATTCCAGCACATAAATATTCCAGAGTACTTTAAAAAATGACACGGAAATCAGGATGAGAAATGAAAGGATGATTGACAAGCCGATCCTTTTGGGCAGATACGAGACAAAAATTGAAACGATGGCATAGAAAGAAAGAATGTAAAATACCACCGTGCTGAAATAATAGATTATTGTCGCCTTGTTTACTTCATCATTGGTAGCAACCAGAAAAAAGAAATCAACCAAATAAAAAATTCCCCAACCAATACAATGCTGCTTTATTAGTGACTTATGATTATCCAGATAAGCAGCAACATCGAAAAACACATTTTTCAGACGTTCTTTTATTGACATTATCATTGTTTGTACGCAGGAAAGCTTAGTTGGTGTAATAATTTTTTTGATGTGATTTCATCCTGCCACCTTTGGCATAGTTAATTCTATCTATCATCTAATTATTACTTATCATGGAAAAAAGAAATCTTAAAATTCGCAAATCAACAGTAGCAAATTTATCCAACATTCAAAACAACAAAGAGAAAAATTCTAGCCATACTTACTGGAATCATACCTATTGGAACCATACATACTGGGGAAAGTAATATTCTCTTGAAGAGTTTGTTTGAAATCCCCATCATTTGAAAAAGCTTAAATGGTGGGGATTCAAATTTTCCTACTAGTTAATTTTAACTAGTTCCGGTTGTTTTGATTGCTGATTGCAGACTGTTATGAGATGTAATCAACAATTGTGTAAAATGAATATTTTTTCAAAAGTATTAGTCGTAAACCGAAGTAAACTTTTTTGTGAAACGCTTTCCGAAAGTCTGGAGAACCGCAAAATACGCGTAGTATCCTATGCAACAAATGGCATCCAGGCCATTGAACAAGTGGATTTGATTAAACCTGACCTCTTAATTATTCAGAATGCTCTTCCCGAAAAATCAGGGTATGAAGTTCTCAGATACGTAAAGCATATTTACCCTGACACAAAATGTCTGTTTATGTCTTTAAGTTCGTCTGAGGCGATTGCTGTACAGGAAGAATTCTCCCTGGAAGGGCATGTAGACCGTACCTCAAGCATGAGCGAGTTGTTTTTTGCCATTCATGAAATAGCCGCAGGCAGAACCTATATTTCACCGGAAGTAAAAAAAGCTGTTCTGAAAGGCGACCCCGAAACCACTTCGTCATCGGCAGATGCATCTGTGCTGGGCTCTCTCACCGATAGAGAGAAAGAAATCCTTCAGGCTCTGGCAGAATCATTCACCACGCCTCAGATTGCCCAACGCTTTTTGATCAGCCCGGCTACGGTAAATAACCATCGTGCCAATATTATGCATAAGCTGAATATCAAAGGCAGGAATCAGCTTCTAAAGCTAGCTATCTCATTGAAACCCTACTATCGTGTAGCGAGTTAATTGTTTTTCGTATAGTGAGTTTAAGTGTTGGTGTAATATATTTTTACATCTGGGAAGGTACTCGTAACCTTGAACTCAAATCACTTGGTAATACGACAAAATCTGCACAACCGTTATTAAGCCCCCTGGTAATTTTTACCAGAGGGGCTTTTGCTTTAAGGCCTGTTTTTCGCAAAAAATTCCTACCGTAACCCCATACTATTTTCTCTGGTCGCATTTCTTTTAATTCCCGAAATCTTTTGGCCTAAAATTTCCTATTTATTCAGAATTTTTTTCTTTAACCTAAAGAACCACGTACTTTTGCACCCGATTTTGATGAAGGGTATTTCTCCCTGAATTCAAAACCAACAAAATCATCTTTAAATTTTTAACTATCTTTCAAAATGTCTGCAGTAGAGCAAGTTGCTGACCGAATTAATGCCCTGGAAGAATCGGCAACATTGGCTATGGCTCAAAAATCTCGTGAGCTGGCCGCACAGGGACACAAAGTGATCAATCTTTCTATCGGAGAACCTGATTTTAAGACTCCCAAACACATTTGTGAAGCCGCCAAAGATGCTATTGATGCCGGCTTCCATTCTTACACTCCGGTACCGGGCATTCCTGAGCTAAGAAAAGCCATTGCAGATAAATTTAAGCGTGAAAATAACATTGACTGGAAACCTGAAAATATCATTGTAAGCACAGGTGCCAAGCACTCTCTGGCAAACGCCCTGGCTGCGGTGGTGAATCCCGGTGATGAAGTCATCATTTTTGCTCCCTATTGGGTAAGCTACAGCGAAATGGTGAAGCTCGCTGAAGGCACTTCGGTTATTCTTGAAGGAAAATTTGAAAATAATTTTAAAGTAACTACTGATCAACTGGAAGCTGCCATTACCGACAAAACCCGGGTAATCATGTTCAGTTCGCCGGCTAATCCTACAGGTTCTGTTTATAGTCGTGGTGAACTGGAGGCTATCGCCCGGATCGTGGAGAAGCATCCTAGAATCCTTGTTCTGGCCGATGAAATCTATGAATACATCAATTTCATGGAGGAGGGTCATTTCTCCATTGGCTCTATTGAAAGTATCAAAGACCGGATAATTACCGTTAATGGAATGGCTAAAGGATTTGCTATGACCGGCTGGAGAATAGGATATATCGGTGCCGCCAAATACATTGTAGATGCCATAAACAAACTGCAGGGTCAGGTGACCAGTGGTACCAATCACATTGCCCAACGGGCCTCTGTGGTAGCCTGGGACGACATGACAGCCGCAGAAACCATGAAAAGAGCGTATCTGATTCGCAGAGATCTGGTGGTAAACGGACTCAGGCAAATACCTGGATTTAAAGTGAATGTTCCCGATGGTGCATTTTATGCATTCCCTGATATAAGTGCCTACTTTGGCACTTCAGACGGGGAAACGGCTATTAAAGACAGCGATGATTTTTCTCTTTATCTGCTGGCCAAAGCTCATGTGGCCACGGTGGCTGGCTCCGGTTTTGGAGCCCCTGATTGCATCCGTATCTCTACAGCTGCCTCCGATGAGTCACTTAAAGAAGCGATAGAAAGAATCAAAACAGCATGTGCTGCATTGAAATAAGTCAGAATCACCAATATGAAACAAAAACCCGGCCCTGGCCGGGTTTTTTATTGGCAAAAAAATGCATCACTTCTCATTAAACCTTACCACGGGCTTTTAATCTAACATCATGGTTAAAGCTATACCTAATGCGTTTTTCCGTCATCATTATTTTGCTTATCTCGGTTTCATGTTCCCGGATTTCCCCTAATCCAGAGCCCGGTGAACTACGGCAGGAACTTTCTATTCAATCATCCGGAATAAACCGAAGCTTTATCGTGCGGCTTCCTGATAACTATAATCCTGATAAAACAGATTATCCGCTTATTATTGCTATGCATGGTTTTGGCGGGTCGGGATCGCAGGTAGAGCGAAACTACTTTCTGGCTGAAAAAGCTCTTCCAAGAGGCTATATTGTAGTTTTCCCTGATGGAACACCGATTGACAATTTGCCGTTGAGATACTGGAGTGTTGGTATATCCTTTGATAAAGGAGCATCCATGCCAGATGATGTAAAATTTATCAGTGACCTGATTGACTATATGAATGACAAATTTAATGTGGACACCAAAAGGGTCTTTGCTACCGGGATGTCAAACGGTGCCATAATGAGCTATAAACTTGCCAATGAATTGAGTTCAAAGATCACAGCCATCGCACCCGTTGCAGGTACCATGCTCCCGGGAACCAGAAGCCCTGAGCTTCCTGTTCCGGTGATTCATTTCCATTCTTTACTTGATACTTCGATCCCGTTTAATGGTGGTGTAGGTTTTGGCGGGTTTACGTTTCCTCCTGTCGAAAATGGTCTGAGTAAAATTTCCACCGTGAATGGCTGTGGCTCCATAAAAGTTTCCGAACAAGACAAAGGAATGTATCTGGTCAAAGAATGGGGGAATTGTGAGCAAATACCTGTCATTCTGTATCTGACCAAAGATGGTGGACACTCCTTTCCCAGAAGTGAAAAACCTCGAGTAGGTGCCGATGATGTTTCTGATGCAATTGACGCCAATGAGCTAATGCTCGATTTCTTTGACAAACTCAGCAGGTAGACGAGAGGATCTTTCTGGCCGCCAGATAGCCTGGTATACCACTAACGCCACCACCTCGCTTTGCACCAGAACCACAAAGCAAGATATCTGAATGGGCTGTCTCAATACCCAAAAGGCCTTCTTCACGCACATTCTCAGCAAAAAACCAGCTGAGATTGTTATGGAAAATATTCCCTCCGGGCATTCCAAGTTCATTTTCCAAATCAACCGCACTTTTACATTCCACACAGAAGGAACCATCCGAATTTCTGGCGATACACTCCTGAAAGGGCTCTTCCAGAAACTCATTTATCCCGTCAAAGAATCTCATTAACACCTCGGTCTTTCTGCTTTCATGCTCATTTCTGAATAAGCTATACGTCATATCCAGGCCAAAAACAGTTACGGTATGATAACCTCTTTCCTGAAGCTCCTTTGACAGAATACTGGAATCTGTGAGCGTATGACAATACATTTCACACGGAAAGTTCAGTGGAATTTCACCTTGAAGCGTTTCATCAAATGCCTTCTGCTGCTGTGTGTAATTCTGATTAATATGAAATGTACCACAAAATGCGTCGGCTGGCGAAACCGACTTATCCCTCAGACGAGGAAGTTTTTCTAACAAAATATTGATTTTGAACGCAGTGCCTTCATTTATAGCAAATTTCCCAGAACGAATGTTTGATAAATATCTTTCTAAAAGGTGTGGGGCAGCATTCCAAAGTAGTTTTGAACACGTGTACGTATCGTTTATCCTTATTCCTGATTTTACGTTTTCAATACTTCTTACTTCTGCACCCGTTATAAATTTAACTCCCCAAAGCTCAGCCTTTTTTTTGAGTTGATTTACCAGCTCTCCCATGCCTCCTTTTGGCACTTTCCATTCACCCGTCTTATTACCGATAATGTGATAAATGAAGGTTTTGTTCTGCAAAAGCGAGGGATCGTGGGCCGAGGTATATGAGCCGATCCGGGCATCTGTAAGCAGTACTCCCCGCAACACATCCGACTGAACGTATTTCTCAATGAGCTCTCCGATAGGGTACTCTACAAAATCCTTCCACAATTCAATTTCACCTAATTCAGAAAAACGCTTTTCCCACTGCTCTCTGGATTTAAGCGGTTCCAGCAGAGAATCCCAAATGATTCCTGCAAAACGAACGCATCTCTCCTGAAACTTTCTGTACCCAATCCACTCTTCTTCACCCAGTCCCAAAGCAAGTACCGATTCCCTCGAAATTTCCTTATCGACATTACTTAAAAGAAGTCCGGTTGGCACTCCATTTCTTATGTAAGGGGTGTATGATGCCGTTCTACGGGTGAATAATTCCAGATTCAGGCCCAACTCTTTTATGATCTTTTCTGGAAGTAGGCTTATTAAATACGAATATCTTGAAAGCTTGGCATCAAACTCCTCAAAGGTTCTATGCGAAGTAGTGGCACCTCCGATGTAATCATTCTTTTCAAGAATCAGAACGGTTTTCCCGGCCCTGGCGAGATAGCATGCTGCTACCAGGGCATTGTGCCCGCTACCCGCGATAATACAATCATAATGCGTTTGCATAAGCCAAAATTAGCCAAATCCGCAGAACTTATTCTACCTGTTCTTGTTATTACATCATGCGTACAAAAATTAGAATTGATGTAGTTTCTGATGTGGCTTGTCCCTGGTGTTATGTTGGGAAAAAACATTTGGAAACAGCTTTAACTTCACTTTCAGAAACGGAAGCAGACATCCATTGGCACCCTTTTCAGCTGGATCCTACTGTGCCTGAGGAGGGAGCAGATAAAGAAGAGCATTACACTCAGAAATTTGGAAGCATGGATCGTTTTGATATGCTCTCTCAGCGTGTGGTTCAGGCTGGCAAAAACGCGGGGATAGATTTTCATTTTGACAGACTAAGTCGAATTCCCAATACGCTCAAATTGCATGCACTTGTTGCAGAAGCTAACAAAGAGGGCTTTGGTGCCCGGCTCAATGAAGCATTCCTCTCCGCTTATTTTGAGAAAGGTATTGACCTTACTTCACCAGATGAAATCGTCCGCATTGTTTCTGACTTCGGATGGAGTGAGGAAAAGACCAGAGCGATTATTGAGGACAAAGAGGCTCATACCCGGGTTTTGCAGGAAATTAACCACTACCAGAATCTGGGAGTAAACGCCGTTCCTTTTTTCATTATAAACAACAAATACGCCCTGAGTGGGGCTCAGCCCCCAGAAGTTTTTGCTCAGGCTCTCACAGAAATAGGAAAAGAAATTAGCACGAATGAGGGGGAAGCCTGTGATATTGACGATCCGAACTGTTAGATTTGAATATTAACACTTCGTCTCGTTGAAAAAGAACTATCTGCTGATTCTTCTACTAGCATTGCTTGCCTCGTGTGTGGCTCAAAAGAAAAATCTTAGGCTGTCCATAACCGACCTCAACCAGTTTACAGGCTATCTTTTTGTAGACCTTTCTACAGGTGATACGCTTCTTAGTAAGCATGAGCACCATTATTTTATTCCTGCCAGTACCACCAAAATTTTTACTTTATACGCTTCACTGCTACACCCTTCGGATAGCCTTACGGCATTCCGATACTCGGTCAGCGATGACACCCTATTTGTGAAGGGAATGGGAGATCCTACTTTTCTTCATCCAGATTTTCCGGTTAGTCGGGTGACTGATTTTTTAAAAAAATACCCAAAAATCTCCTTAAATACTACCGGCTACGGCGGAACCCCCTATGGCAAGGGTTGGATGTGGGATGATGCCTCAGACGCCTATCAGACAGAAATATCGGGGTTCCCAATATATGGGAACCTGGTAAAGATGAAGAAAAGTGATGCGAATTTTCATCTGTATCCCCAGCAGTTTGAAAGATACGGCAAAGATATCTCCTCCATTTTCAGATGGTATGAGTCTCCCGGAAAATGGAACGAATTCCTGAACTCCGTACCAGATTCTGTAAATGTACCCTTTCAAACAAACGATGACCTCCTTCAATTTCTGCTTCAGGATACGCTCAAAACTGATTTCATTGATGCCCCTTTTACGGGAGTATCGTATTTGAACGAACTGAAATCCATTCCAAAGGATACGGTACTGAAATACATGATGTATTACAGCGACAATATGCTGGCCGAACAGATGCTGCTTCAGGCGGGCTTTTATCTTTTACCAGATTCTATCCTCACTGCTCAGAAAATTATCAAGCATTTATTGACCAGCCACTTATCAGAATTTTCTCCGGCTCCCCGCTGGGTAGATGGCTCTGGACTTTCCCGCTATAATCTGTTTACACCAGAGCACCTGGTTTCTATGGTATCAAAAATCAAACGGGAGTACGGTGATGCGGTTATTAAAACGTATTTTCCTTCAAATGGCAGTGCGGGTACTATGAACACTTTTCTGGCCTCAGACACCCCATTTATGTATGCGAAGTCTGGCTCAATGAGTGGGGTGTATAATCTGGCAGGCATTTTAACCACAGACTCGGGCCGGGAAGTGGTCTTTGCTGTCATGAACAATAACTTTACCGAGGGGGTAAGTAAAGTTCGGAAAGCAACTGCAGAATTTATCGGGCAGTTTAAAGAAAGATTCTAAGGCTTAACCAGATTCTTTTTCAAAGACGGAAATTGCGTGGTATTGTTAAACTCCCTGTAGCACAATAAAATCTGATAGGTGAGGTCATAGTCACTGGCTTTCAGAATGAAATCGTCGGCTAGTTTGCAATAACTCATAAACTCACTGAGCTCCGGATCATTCAACCCGGTAATGTCACTTACTTTTCGGGGATTATAACGTAGCTCTATATAGAACCTTTTCAACTCTTCATACTCCAGGTCTGCGGCCTTCCTTTTTTCCTTCCCTTCTTTGCTCCAAAGTTCGTACAGAGCATCAATGGAAATTCCTGCACCACCTCCCAACCCGCCGGCACCGCTCAGCTGCACCACATTGCCAAGAATATCCCGTTTCATGGTGGCCGCATTCTGAGGATTTTCCAAAAAAGCTTTAATCTCCCGCTCTATAGTTTCAGATCGTTTGTCCTTAACGATAACTTCCTCCAATGTAATGGCTGTCTGTTCAAGACCTACGGTAAGGTTTCCCACTTTTTTATCCCAATAGATGGTTTGCTGCCCATAACCTATCCCGCTTATTCTCAGCGAATCACCCTCTGCAGCCCGTATGTAAAAATCGCCATTGCTGTTTGTTACCACCACATGATCGGTTCGTAAATTGGTGACTGAGAGAGAGGAGATGGGATTGGATGTACTCCCATTAATGACTTTCCCGTAAACCGACCATTCCTTTTGAGCCATCGTTAAATGGCTCAGAATCAAAAACCCAAATAAGTACGATAGATATCTGATGGTCAAATTTTTGCCTGATAAAGTATTCCATTAATAACGAAATACTCTGGTTTACCGTTTTTGGTTAATGCGAAATTAGCCTTTTTTTCAAACTGAGGCCCTGCAGAATCCTCAAATGGCAATCTCCGCTCTGTTAATAATTCTGAAAATTCATTTAGTGGCTGCGTACATAGCCCGCTGGCATCCAGGGTTTTTATCCCGAAAAACGTAGAAAGGTCTCCCATATCCTCCATATTGCTTTCAAGACGGTAAGTAGATGCATTATTTTCATTCACTTCATTGAGATAAATGCCCAAATCCATGACGGTGCCATCTACTTCTGCATTTTTGATAAGTAAATCAAACAGGCACTTTGTATTCAGCGGTATGGATTCATACTCTTCTAACGTTCTGTCCTTATAATTTCTGAGAGCGATAATTTCAAGTCCTTTCAGGATGATGAGAAAATTGAGCTTTCTCAACTCCATCTTTTCACGATCCTCTCCATTGCCACCCGATTCAATCAGAATAAGGCTGCTTCCCCATTTCTGAATGTTATCTCCAAACGCCCGGGGTTCAAATTCATCTGAAAAACGCCCCACTTTTCCGGGAATTATCATCTGAAGTAACTCATTCAACCCACAGATAACCTGCATTGCCCGGGTACGGTTTGGACTCCAGCTGGTTTCCTTGTCAAAAGCAGTAGCCAGAAAGGAGATGGAGGCCTGATTCCCGGTTTCCCCTGCAGCCCAGCGAACATCCTGATCATGCAGATTAAAGGAAAATTGCGGCTTTATCTCCTGCTGAAGCCTTTTGAGCAGGCGGCTCTCAGGACAAACTAAAGAGAGAGCGTCACGATTCATGTCGATTTGCTGGGCCGTTCGCCGAATAAACCGCTCAGCACCATCGGGATTCAGCATGGGCACAAAATGTATTTCCAGTTGATCCTTCAGCAGGTTTGTCAAATCATTATTTTCTGAAACCAGAAAATTGAAGATATCAAAAAGTGCCATGGTAGCCGTGGCCTCATTGCCATGCATTTGTGACCACATGAGTATTTTTTGTGGCCCATGGCCCCATTTCAGCTTGTGTATGGACCGCCCTTCAAAGGAATTCCCCACTACTTCCTGCTCCAGGTTCACAGATTTCAGAAGCCTTGAGATATCCGAATGTTTAAACCTGCGGTGGGTAAAAAAGGGTTCTTTGACCTTTTCATAAAGCAAAATCAATTCTGTTGACGTCACCTGTCCGTTCTGTTTTTCTTCAAATTAACTCAGGATTTTTGGTTTGTCATGAAAAAGAATTGTGGTCTTATTTCTACAGGTCGGCATTTGCTCCTCAGGAATACCATTTTCATAAATACTTTCCGAGACCACCCACCTATGAAAAAAATTCTTATTGCCAGCCTGATTGTTCTTACAGCGGTTATAATAACTGGTGTCTATCTGTATCAGCAGAGGCATATGTTTTATCCGAAAGTCACGTTTTCTATCGTGCACATCAGGCAGATAGAGGCTGCGGATGCTGAAATGCTGGTGAGGGTTCAGCTGAATAACCGGGCTCCGTTTTCTCTTCAATTTAATCACCTCAATTTTCAGGTAAAGGCAGATGACCGCGTTTTACTGGAGACAATGGGAAAAATCCCTCTTCATCTGAAGAAGAGGTCGGTAAGTGACTTTGAAGTGCCTGTAAAAATTCATCTGGAAGACATCAAAAAGGTGGTAAAAACGGAGGAAGGAGATTCCACCCTTTACACGTTTGAAGCACAGCTTATAGATCCCGGTTTCGCCTTCCTGCCAGATACGGTTAAGATCAGTAGCTCGGATAACCTTCCTACTTATAAATTACCAAAAGTTACCATGACTTCTCTGGAGAAAGATGAATTACTGGCAAAAGGTGGGCCCACATTTTTCCTTCATCTTTTAATAGAAAACAGGAACCGGTTTCCCCTGGAAGTTCAAAATCCTACCTATGCCGTGTTCCTTCAGGAAAAAGAGTTACTCTTTGATGGTGAATATTCAAAAATACTGGTGGTAGACCCGCTCACTTCAAAGGCTGTAAAACTTCAGGTTCAATTTGACCGGGATATACTACTCAAAAACTCCGGAAAACTACTTTTTAACAAAGATGAGCTTGACCTCAGGATAGTCTTCAACGGCAAACTGCTCACTCGAAATCCTTACATTGATGGCTGTGATATAACAATCTTGATCAAGGGTTCGTTAAAAGAATTTCTGAACAAAGGTTCCTAGTTCAACACCAAATGAACCGTTCCATTGTTTGTCAGGGAGTAAGATCTCACCTTCCCTATTCCCTGATGCCTTACGACATATCCACGGTTTTCAAGTACTGGTAAGGCATCGCGAAGGGTCATCCCCAGCACATTAGGTAATTTTTCTGTTTGATTGACAGTTTTCCAGACCAGGGAGTCGTTATGCACCACAGCCGCCCTTACAGGGCCGTTACTGGCTTGCGGAGTCACTGATAAACCCAGTTCTTCTGCAATACGTCTAAGGTCTTCAGCCATCCCCGCCTTCTGATGTTTAGCCATAAGATTCATATTGGGTCTGGCTTTCCCGGCGGGGTGAATCTGCACGTCATAAGCAAATATTTTATTGGCAATTTCCCTGAAAACCGGAGCACAAACTTTGGCAGCAAACATTCCGGCACCCTCTGGCTCATCTATTACCACTACACAGGAATATTTCGGATTTTCTGCCGGGAAATATCCTATAAATGACGTGAAGTACTTTCCGTTTTGATTGTACCCTCCACTGTTCAGCTTCTGAGCGGTACCCGTTTTCCCGGCCACTTTGCAAAAGCCTTCCTCTATGCCCTGTGCTGTTCCATTGGCTACCACTCCACGCAACATCTCCTGTGCCATTTCTATCACCCGTTCAGAAGCTATGCGGGAGGATTCCTGCCGGTTTCTATACTGCTCTACCACCTGGTTTCCTTCCCGGATTTCTTTCACCAGATAGGGCTCTACCCAGTACCCGTTATTGGCTATGCTATTGTAGAATGACAACATCTGTATAGGAGCAATATTTGATTCATATCCAATACTCATCCAGGGAAGTGTGGTGCGACTGTAGGTTTTATCCTGTGAGTTTTTGAAATAAGGTTTCTTCTCTCCTTTCAATTGAAAACCTACGACCTGATCGAGCCTGTATTGATGTACATAGTTTACAAATTCATCAATACCGTTCATTCCGAAGGCCTTTTCTACCAGTTTATATATTCCAATGTTACAACTCTTCTCAAAGGTTTCACGCACGGTAATGCTGCCATGATTGTGATCGCAGGTAAAATTTACTCCCCTGTGTTTGATTAAACCCGTACAATTAGCCGCATAATCATCGAGCCCCATTCCGGTTTTCTCCAATACAGCCATGAGTGTGGCTAGCTTGAACGTGGATCCAGGGTCTGTAGATGAAAGCACCGCATGATTTAAATCTTCTTCAAAAACGGTTTTTCCATCGCGGGAGCGACGACTTAGATTGGTAATGGCTTTGATCTCTCCCGTGGCAATTTCCATTACTATGGCCGAGCCATATCTGGCATTCATGGCACTTACTTGTTTGTAAAGGGAGTGCTCTACAATATCCTGAAAATTAACGTTGATAGAGGTAATGATATCCATCCCCGGGCGTGCTTCGGTATTTGCTGCCGATTCCAATGGAAGTTTTACCCCACCTGCCAAACGCTTCACCAGGGCTCTTCCATTCGTTCCTGCCAGATAGGAATTAAAGGCATGTTCTATGCCAAAAACTCCGCGTGTTTTTGTCTCCCGATCCAGCCCGCCAATGGTTCGGCCTGCCATAGAGTTAAACGGCATGGAGCGGGTAGGCATAGGCTTTAGAATGCCGCCCCCTTTATAAAGCCCCTCACGAAAAAGCGGGAAAGTTTCTGCCAGTTCCTTCTCCTGATGCGAAATTCTGCGGCTAACCAGCCTCACATATCGTTGTTTCGGGTGCTCTCTGCATTCGGTAATCATCCGCTTGTATTCCTGGCGGGAGTGATCTCCGAAGTGTTTTGCAAGTAGCAGACTCAGTGAATCAATGCTCTGGTTAAAAAGTGACTCACGGGCCTGTTTAGCGTCTATCCCGAATTCATAAAACGGAATGCTGGTAGCAAGAAGGCTTTTTCCGTCATCTGCAAATATATTACCCCGCATGGCAGGGATAGTCTCTTCAAAAATCAGACTTTTCTCAACATTCTGATTAATAAGCTCTTTGTTTTGCTGCACCCGCACTATCCCGTAAATAATCATCAAACCGATACCACTAATGAACAGAAACGTGCCCAGCGAACGCTTTTGGATTTGTCCTTTAATATTCGTCATGGCTCTTACTCTTTTACAATGATTTTAACCGGTGGCTCAATGTTTCGGTGTAATCCACGATCTGAAAGGGCCTCAGAAACCTGGGAATGTTTGCTTTTCACCATCAGTGCAGATTTGTGAGAAATGTAGGAAGCTCTCTTCTCTTTAATCTCCGTTTCAGCACGGGTAATGTCCCTGAAAAGGGTCTCTAAATGATGCTGGAAAAAGATGTAAATGAAAATAAGGAAAAAGCCAAACACGATTTTTTTTACTGTTTCAGCGGGAAAACCTCCACTTATTTCCAGTTTCTCGGCAAGCTTATCGGTAAAATTCAGGTTTTTTTGGAGGCGTGAAAACAGAGATTCTCTTTTCCGCCCATTTGCAGTAAACACACTCATAATTATTAGGATAGCAAGATTTTAAAAAAGCACTTTTCAAAATTAAATAAAGCTTTTGAAAAAAACTATTTCCTGATTTGACGTATAGCCAAACAGATTTACGGCCTGTCTTCAGAAAAGGAGAAATCTTTCCTGCTATCCTTTTTTTTCGGCTATACGCAGCTTAGCACTTCTGCTGCGGGGGTTACGCTGCAGCTCCTCATCCGAGGCCTCTACAGGCTTACGTGTGACAGCTTCCAGCGGCTTAAGAATATTGCCAAAAAAATCTTTCTCCATGTGGCCATCAATAAATCCGCCACGAATAAAATTCTTGACCATGCGGTCTTCCAGTGAATGATAGGACATCACCACCAGTCGCCCGCCGGGATTCAGCAGATCAGGTGTTTGAACAAGAAATTCTTCCAGTACCTTCATTTCTTCATTTACCTCAATACGCAGGGCCTGAAATACCTGAGCAAAATACTTGAATTCTTTACCTCTTGGGGCAATGGAACTGAGTACCTGTTTCAGTTGCTGAATGGTTTTCAAGGGAGAGGATTGTCGACTCATCACCACCAGCTGTGCGGCCGTTCGGGCATTTTTTATTTCGCCGTACATTCCAAAAATTTTGTGCAGATCAGCTTCAGAATAGGTGTTGAGCACTTCAGCGGCTGTTAATTCCGCCTTGTTATTCATCCGCATATCCAGATCTCCCTCAAAACGGGTTGAAAATCCTCTGCCCGGGGTGTCAATCTGATGCGACGAAATACCCAGATCTGCCAGAATACCATCTACTTTTTTGATTCCGTACACTCTCAGAAATTTCTGAATGTGACGGAAATTGGCCTGAACAAACGTAAATTTTGAGGGATCAAGACCTGCGGCGTTTGCCCTGGCATCATCATCCTGATCAAAACCAAACAGCCTCCCCGTATCCAATCTTTCCACGATAGCCCGGGAGTGTCCTCCGCCTCCGAAAGTAACATCCACATAAATACCATCAGGCTTAATAGCCAGACCTTCCAGGCATTCTGCAAGCATTACCGGTATGTGATATTCCGTTTTCTCCATGGGGTGTAATGAAACTATTCGCCTTAAAATATGTTTGCAAAAGTAGTCAAAATGCCCCGGAGGCTTTATGTAATGAGAAAAATAGCTGCTATTGCCCTACTTAGTCTATGGGCTTTCATTTCCTGCAAGGAGAAATCTCCTGTAATAGAGGGCGTATGGCGTGCGGAAGTGCCCACGGTTATCGGACCTGTGCCGTTTAACCTCAAATTTCAGACGGTGGGAGACAGTATTCATGTATTCGCGTTAAACGGTAACGAAGAACTGGCTTTGGATGGTGCCTGGTTTGAAGACGACTCCCTCCATATCACCATGGAACTCTTTGATGCTGAGATTGTAGCCAAAGTGAGCGGGGATACCATGCACGGCACTTACCGGAAAAAACTCGGAAATCTGGAGACGCGATCCGGGGAGTTCACCGCTGTGGCTGGTCAGTCGTATCGCTTTGTAGAAAAATCATCTGAATCAAATCATAAGGTGAACGGTAAGTGGGCTACCACCTTTACTGATGATGAGGGACAAAGCTATGAGGCCGTGGGGATTTTTAATCAAAACGGAAATGAAGTGACCGGCACTTTTCTTACCACTACCGGTGATTATCGGTATCTGGCTGGGAACGTAACCGATGACAGTCTCATGCTCAGCTGTTTTGACGGCACACATATTTTTCTGTTTAAAGCTGCGATTCGGGGCGATAGCCTTACCGGTGGTGCCTTTACTTCCAGCCTGCTTTACAAAGAAACCTGGGAGGCCGTAAGAGATGAAAATGCAGAACTGCCCGATGCCAATTCGCTTACGTACCTCAAAGAAGGCTATGACCGCATTGATTTCCGTTTTCCAAATACCAAAGGAGAACAGATTTCGATTTCTGACCCACGTTACAAAGACCAGGTGGTACTGGTGCAAATACTGGGAAGCTGGTGCCCAAACTGCATGGATGAAAGCAAATTTTATGTGGAATGGCTGAAACAACACCCCGATGCTCCGGTTGAAATTATCGGTCTGGCCTTTGAAAAAAAGACCGACCCAGCCTTTGCCTACCCGAAAATTGACCGCATGAAAGAACGTTTTGGCATTCCTTATGAAGTACTGCTGGCAGGTTTAAATAGCGGTGCAGAAGCCGCAAAAGCTCTGCCGATGTTGAATCATGTCATGAGTTTCCCCACCACCATTTTCGTGGATCGAAAAGGAAAAGTCAGGAAAATACATACGGGTTTTTCGGGCCCCGGCACCGGTGAATACCATGACAAATACAAGGAGGAATTTAACCGGTTTATGGAACTTCTGATAGCGGAAAATGTATGAGCAAAAAGAAAGGGGCACCTCATGTAGATGTGCCCCTTTCTGTTCAAATCCCTATTTCATTAATCATCCCCTTTCTTTCCTTTACCCTTGCCGCCAGGTCCATGTTTTTTTCCTTTAAAATCTTTCATGCTCAGTTCACCCAGAAAATTTCCCTCAGAGTCAAAGCCCACTCCCAGATAACTTTCGTCTGAGAGGATCAGCAACACGCCATAGTTTCCGTCTTCTGCCTGAAATGCTCTCTTAATAGTAGAACCGTCGTAATTGGCCGTTATGTAATCAGTTACAGTTGTCGGTAACTCAGAAATCTCTATGGGTTCCGGTCTTGCCTTTCGGGTTCGCTCTGCCAGAAACTCGCCTTCACTACTAAACAGGAGCCCGGCATGGGTCCCATCTTCTTTGGTGATAGCCACCGCGTAGTTTCCGCTTTCTGCTACCGTGCCAGCCCGATCAATAGTGGCATTAGCGTAGTTTGCAGAAATATAATCGGTGATTGATGCAGGCAAATCGGCCACAGCCACTTCGGTAAGATTACAGTGTCCATGATGCCCACGCATTACGTTGGAAGAATCTTCTGTAGTGGCAAGAAATAACATATCCGTTAGGGCAGATTCTCCATCTGATGAAGCCGGATTCAGGTTAAGTGATTCACATGCGGTAAATGCGGCTGAGGTTCCCAGGATCAATACCCAGATAAATTTAAATTTTTTCATTTTGTTTCGTTAGTTTAAATGATTGACTGGAAGTAAGATACTCTTACAGGTAAAGTTCAAATCATAACAAATTGACTACTGGTTTCGTGTTTCTGAATGTCAATACGGCAAAATGAAAAATGGTCGTTGCCTGCAAATAAAAAAATTTCTTCAGGCAACGCCCGTGGCATGATTTTCCGTATTCCATTGGGTAAAAGATTTAATCTGACCTAAACGACTTTCTTATCGTGTTTCTGAAAAAGAAAGCATCCTTTTCGTTGAATGAGGTTCTGGACGGCTGCCTGAAAAACAAAGGCTCTGCCCAGAAGCAGCTCTATGAGAAATACTATGGATTTGCCAAAAGCATCTGCCTACGCTATGCTTCAAACGGTGAAGAGGCCGTTGAAATGGTCAATGACGGATTCCTGAAAGTATTCGCCAAACTGCACATGTTTGACAGAAATCAGTCTTTTGAGGCCTGGTTTAAAACGGTTCTTATTCGTACAAGCATTGACTATTACCGAAAAAATCATGCAAAAGTGGGATTTGTAGATGTGGACGAGCTCCATTATCTGGCCTATGATGATGAACTTCTGGAGAAACTTACCGCCGAAGAAATTCTGGAACTTATTCAAAATCTGCCCCCAAGTTACCGCACAGTGTTCTCACTTTTTGTAGTAGAAGGGTACAGCCATGCCGAAATTGCAGCCCAGCTGGGAATTAATGAAGGAACCTCCCGATCAAACCTGGCAAAGGCCAGAATGAAAATGCAGGAGATGGTGAAAGTATATGTAACAGACATAAATCATTACAAAAATGTCTAGCGAGAATTTTGACAAGAAAATTCGGGAAAAGCTGGTGAGGCACATCCCGAAGTACGATGCCGGGGCCTGGGATAGCTTCAAAAAAATGCTGCCGGCACCGTGGTATGTAAAGTTATTCAGAGATTACAGTGGCTGGCTCTTCGGAGGTGTAGCTACCACCGCTCTGTTGCTTACTACCATTTATCAAACCAAAAAAACCGAAGAACTGAATGATAAAATTTTTACACTAAGCGAACAATTACAGCGAGGATCTGTGAAGACTATAGATACCGTGTTTGTTGAAAGAACCATCACTGATACCGTGTATGTTACCAGATACGAGCCGGTAATGAAGGAAAAACTGGTCTATGTAGAAAACCCCGAAAGTATGGATCTATACCGGGGTGAAACCAGAGCATCATTGGCCGGAAATCAGTTCGACTACAATACCCCGCCAAAGGGTGAAAAGCAGCCGGTAGAAAATCCGTTAGATGTCAAGGAAACACAGATTATCGGTAAGAAAACTGCCCTTCGCTCGCAAGAGAATAAAAAATCTGGGGGAACAAATGAACCCCCGGGAGGCAGGATAAAGGAACCGGAAGAATCCGAAGTTTTCTCAACCATCCCTTCTGCAGAAAATGACGTATCAACAGAAAATGAACACCCCCCGGTCAAAAAGGAGTCGGTTAGTATAGCAGACACAGATCAAGGAACTCTTTCAGAGGTTCCAGAGAAACTTCTGTTACAGGCCACGCATGAAGATGTAAAAATTGAAAAGCAGGAAAACGCACCGGAATATCCTCAAACAGAGCAAAAAATTGACTCTGAAGAACAGGATACGCCCAGCGAAAAACCCAAAAGAAAGATGAACTGGCCACAAATGAGGCTGGGTGTGAGTTCAGATTTTCTTGGATTCAAGACGCTGGTGACCGGCCCTTCATTCGAAGTGTTTTTTTCTGACAAGTTCAGTTTTAATACGGGTATTCTTTTTTCTGGTCAGCAAACCATAAAACACCCGCGAGCCATGGATTTTAACTCCCGAACAGGCAAACAATTTGAGGAAGAATATAAGAAATATCTGCCTGAAAAACCTCCGATGATCTCAGATATAGAGATTAAAACCTCGTTTGTAAAAATGCCCGTTTACCTGAACTATTATATACCAACCTGGAGCAGATTCAGTGTGGTATTATCTGCGGGAACCAAACTTGATCTCTCTGTTTATCAGAATATTGACTTCCGAAGCGGTGCTCCCGGAAACCAAATGATCAGAAGATTTGAAGCCCGACCCACGCCTAAGGTTTTTAACAGCTTCTTTTATGCTACAGGCTTGCAGTACCAGTATAAAAAGTTTGTGGGCCAGGTCTCCCCGTATTTTGATTTTCAGCTGAGAAGACCCGATTATTTTACACCTCCGAGAAATGTGGGAATAAACGGCTCGCTGAAGTTTGAGTTTTAGGGCTTTCTGACATGAGTGATAAGTGGGTGGCAATTTCGTAACGATTGTCACCCTTTTTCATTTACGCTTTCTGTACTTTTGCGGCACATTACTCAGATACATGGGACAATTAAAGTCAGCATTAGCATTGAAATGCCCCAGATGCGGGGAAGGAGAGGTTTTTGAATCAAAAAACCCGTTTAAACCTGGAAAAATGCTGGCCATGCATCGCACTTGCACCCGTTGCGGTGTTCGTTTTGAAAGAGAAGCCGGCTTTTTCTATGGAGCCATGTATGTGAGTTACATGATAAACATTGGCCTTTTTGTTATTGCTACACTAGCATGGTACTTATTCATCGAAGATAAAATAGACTGGCGGCTTTATATCGGCGGATACGTGTTTCTTACCCTGCTTATTATGCCTCTCATTTTCCGTTATTCCAGATCCATCTGGATGATGTGGTTCATTAAATATGAGCCCGAAAAACGAGGAGAAAAGTAAGTTGTCGCCAAAAGTGTAGCCAGAATAGCCCCTTCTTGAATTCGGAAAGTGGACAACCTTTTCAAATAAAACATTCTCAGATTCCAACTGTTGACCGATTTCAGCGGGAGTAAACCATTGATCACGGTAAAGCTTTACTAGAGCTTGATGTATTTCAAAAAATCCATGTATTTTAGGAGAAGTTTCAACCTTCAGTAACCCTCCTTTGACCTTCTCAGTGCTCGATATCTTATTTAGTACGACCCTTCTTCAACAGGAGTCTGTCTGGCTTTTTCATTTTCTGGGCAGGCTGCACCCCTTGTTCGTCCATTTCCCGGTAAGTTTTCTTGTGCTTGCCTGCATTCTTAGTTTTTTCCCGAAAAGACAGGAAACCGTTAACCTGCTCTGCTGGACCGGCAGTATCACCGCTGTTTTCGCAGCTATTTTTGGTCTCCTGCTTGCCAGCAATGAGGATATGGATGGCCAGCTTCTGGATCAGCACAAATATGCCGGATTCTTTACTGCGGCCATGAGTCTGATGATTCTATACCAGCTACTTTCAAAAAAAACAGGTCAAAAGCTGTTTCGGGTTACCCTTGTCCTAACTACTCTGGGAACTGCCGTTGCCGGGCACCTGGGAGCAGAGCTTACTCATGGTGAAAATTTCCTCCGGGAAGTGCTTCCGTGGAATGGAGCCGATGGTGAAGTGGTAAGTGTATCTCAGTTTGAGGGAAATCTTAGCTTAGCCGAACAGAATAAGTTAGCCGGTGAAGTACGGGCCGTATTAGCTCATAACTGTTACAAATGCCACGGTGAAGTGAAACAGAAAGGAGGCTTACGACTTGATGAGAAAGAATTTGTTTTCAAGGGTGGCAAAAACGGCGAAGTGATCTCACCTGGTAATGCCGCCAAAAGTGAATTGTTCAGAAGAATTACTTTTCCGCCCGATCACAAGGAGTCCATGCCCTCTAAGGGAAAAAGCCTTACTCAAAACGAAATTGACCTGATCGAACTCTGGATTAACAGCGGGGCCGTATGGCCAGATAACCTCAGCGGCGGGGTTGTTTTCCCGGTGGCAGATCTGGCTCCGGGAAATCCCGTGATTCCGACAGGCGATTTTGAGAATCCTATTGACTTGTGGGTAAATGACTACTTCCAAAAAACGAATCAGGAATGGAAAAAGAAAGTAAGTGACCGTCTTTTCCTGCGGAGGGTATATCTGGATGTTACCGGGCTTCTACCCACATTTTCAGAAATAAGGCAATTTGAGGAAGACCAGAACCCCGACAAAAGAAATGCCGTGGTCAATAAACTGCTCAGCCGAAATGATGACTACGCCCAGCACTGGCTCACCTTCTGGAACGATGCCCTTCGTAACGATTACACCGGAACAGGCTACATCACCAACGGCCGATATGGAATTTCCAATTGGCTTTACACGGCTCTTCAAAAGAACAAACCCTATCACCTTTTTGTCAAAGAATTGCTTGACCCCACCGAAGAATCCAAAGGGTTTATTGAAGGAATCAAATGGAGAGGCACCATCAATGCCAGCCAGCGTACCGAAATGCAGGCGGCCCAAAACGTAGGTCAGGTACTTCTTGGTTTAAATCTGAAATGTGCCTCCTGCCATGATAGTTTTGTGAGCAACTGGAAACTGGAAGATGCCTATGCGTTTGCCAATATTTTTGCCGAAGAGCGACTGGAAATAGCTCGTTGTGAAAAACCCACGGGAAAACTGGCACAAACCCGGCTGCTTTGGCCTTCTCTGGGAACCATTGACAGCACCGCAAGCCGCAAGGAAAAACTGAAACAGCTGGCAGCAAGTCTTGTGAAAAATGAAAATGGCAGATTATACCGTACACTGGTTAACCGGGTATGGGCACAGCTGATGGGCAGAGGAATTGTAGGCACCGTAGATGAAATGGACAATAAGCCCTGGAGCCAGGGTTTGCTCGATTGGCTGGCTGTAAATTTTGTTGATAATGGGTACGACATAAAAAAACTGATTTATCTGATTCTTACATCAGACACCTATCAGATGGAAAGTGAGCAACTAACCGACCCGGCTACCTTGTTAAAAGACTCCTATAAATTTCATGGGATGATCACCCGAAGGCTCACCGCTGAGCAGTTTACTGACGCCGTAAGTCAGGTTTTTTCACCGGTTTTCAGAAAGGAAGACCTCCGCTATGACCCCATGCTTATGGCTGGCTATATACCCACCGGAAATTTTATTCCACGGGCTTCGCTGGTGGCCAATAATTCCTTTTTAACTGCTCTGGGAAGACCAAACCGGGAAATTGTGACTACCAGCAGACCCGTGGAATCCAGTTTGTTGCAGGCTCTGGAACTCACCAATGGCACTACACTTGACAGCACATTGAAAGCCGGGGCAGCTAAATGGCGAACGCGTTCCAACAATTCTCAGGAACTTGTAAAAACCTTGTATCGGGAAGCTCTGGGCAGAGATCCCTCGGCCAAAGAGCTCTCCATTTCCCTCGGTATGTTGGGCAAGAATCCATCTTCAGAAAATATTCAGGACTTGTTCTGGGCTGTCCTTTTATTACCCGAATTCCAATTAGTTTTTTAACATGAAGAGATACTGGAATCGCAGAGAGTTTATTCAAAAAAATGTAGCCGCTCTGGCTACTCTGAGTATGGCCTCTCCCGTGAGTGGTCTGTTGTCTTCCTGTAAGTCTGCCGCCAAAAGCAAATCAACAGCAGACTCTGTTATTCTTCTTTTCATGGCAGGTGGAATGGCCCACACCGAGACTTTTGACCCAAAACGCTTCACCCCTTTTTCTCGGGGCATGCAGGCAGATTCTATTTTGAGTACGTTTAAAGCGGTGCCTACTTCCCTGGATGGCGTTCAGTTTTCAGAAGGTCTCGAAAAAATCGGTGGAATCATGGATAAAGGCACCCTGATAAGGTCTTATGTTGCCGCAGATCTGGGCCATATTTTACATACCCGCCACCAATACCACTGGCATACCTGTTACGAACCACCACAGTCGGTTACTGTTCCGCATATCGGCTCCTGGATATCTAGTGAACTGGGCCCTCTCAATGAAGTTATCCCTTCATTTATTAACATCGGGCAGCGATTTGAAGTGGGTGAGGGTGAAGAACTGAAGGCCTTTCATAGTGCAGGGTTTTTAGGCAGTGAACATGGCCCCTTTCTGATTCCTGATCCAACCCGGGGACTTGACAGTGTGAAGCCTCCGGCAGGCATGACCACCAAAAGGTTTGAAAGCAGAAATGCCCTCTATGAAAAACTTATTCAGGAAAGTGCCATGGGTGAATATGGCAGTGGATATCACAAAGAATCACTGAAGAGGTCCATGGAACAGGCCTACCGGCTACTCAACTCGCCGGAAGCCCGGGCATTTGATATCTACAAGGAACCGAAAGAAAAGTTTGATATTTACAACACGGGTAAATTTGGACTGGGCTGCCTCATGGCCAAAAGGCTGGTGAATGAAGGAGCTCGCTTTGTAACGGTCACCAGCGAATATGAGCCTTTCATGAATTGGGACACCCATGATAACGGCCACACCCGCCTCAAAGAAATGAAAAAGCGGATTGACGCCCCCATTGCCCAGCTCATCAAAGACCTGGACGAAAGCGGAAGACTTGACAGAACCATCGTCATCGTAGCCAGTGAATTCAGCCGCGATATGCTCACCGAAGGCAGGCCCGATCTAAAAGTGCTGGATCAGGTCACAGTACCTGATATTGTCATGGATATGAAAAATTACGGCATGCACCGGCATTTTACCGATGGCTGTTCGATGCTTTTGTTTGGCGGGGGTATCAAACAAGGTCATGTTTTTGGCAAAACTGCCGACGAAAGACCCTGCAAAACCGTTGAAAACCCGATCAGAATTGACAGCATTCATCAGACCATCTATCATGCTCTGGGTATTCATCCTGAAACCAACTATGAAATCGAAAAAAGGCCATTTTACACTACGCCAGATGGCAAAGGGCAAGCTGAGCAAGGGCTACTGAAAAAACCCATAAAAACAACCGTTTAACTAAGGAAGCTTATTGGGTTTCCGGCTCAGGTCACATCCACATTGATTACAAACCTCAGGCTTTTGAATTCTCTTTCGGTGTTGATGTCATTGACCTGCTCACGAATGTATTCTTTCACCGCCGGGAAATTGATTTTATCCTTCTCCAGCTTCACCCAAACGTCAAACAAATACTGATTTCTGATTCGCTCCACCAACCCTTTTTCTGGCCCCAGCACCCGCTCATTTCCCAGTTTTTTTCGTAATCGCTCAGCCAGTAATCCCGCAGCTTTATGAGAAACCGCCCGGTCAATGTGTTTGCTCGTAATACTGATCACCCGCGTGAAAGGCGGATAACTGAATCCCTCCCGCTCATGGATCTCCCGCTCATAAAAAGCCCGGTAATCATTGGCGATAACCTGCTGAAGAACGGGATGCTCGGGGCCACCTGTTTGAATAAGTACCCGGCCCGGCTTCTCCCTCCGACCCGCCCTGCCACTAACCTGCGTAAGCTGCTGAAAGGCCCGCTCGGCAGATCTGAAGTCGGGAAAGTAGATCATTTTATCGGCATTGAATACGCCCACCAGACTAACCCGGTCAAAATCCAGTCCCTTTGAAATCATTTGGGTACCCACCAGAATATCCACATCGCCTTCGGCAAATTCAGAGATAATTTGCTGATATGCATTTTTTGCCCGGGTGGTGTCGAGATCCATCCGTAGAATACGGGCTTCGGGAAAAATCTCCTGCAAATCTTCTTCAATCTTCTCGGTTCCAACGCCCACCGATTTCAGTTTGGTACTGTTGCATGCCGGGCAAAGTTTCGGAACCTGCTCCTTGTGCCCACAATAATGACACACCAGCGTATTATCATAGAGATGGTGGGTGAGACTCACCGCACACTGATGGCACTGGCCTATCCAGCCACATTCTTCACAATTTATATAAGGGGCATATCCCCGCCTGTTCTGAAAAATAATGCTCTGCTCTTTTCGGGCCAGATTCTCCTCCAAAGCCTTGAGCAAGGACTCTGAAAATCCAAGCCGGATACGTTCATTTTTCCGCTCCTCTTTCATGTCAATGAGCTGGAATTCGGGAAGCCGGGCATCTCCGAAACGACTAAATAATTCCACAAGACCGTATTTTCCCTGCTGTGACTGGTAATAGGACTCGAAACTGGGTGTAGCCGAGCCCAGCAACACCCTGGAATGCTGCCGGTGAGCCAGCATAATGGCCACATCGCGGGCATGGTAGCGGGGGGCCGGGTCAAATTGCTTGTAACTGGTCTCGTGCTCTTCATCTACAATGACCAAACCCAGATGCTTAAAAGGCAGAAATATGGAGGAACGCACCCCCACCACAAACTGATATCTGCCATTTAATAAACCCATATACACTTCTACCCGCTCATTATCAGAGAATTTAGAGTGATAAACACCCATTTTATCTCCAAAAACCCGCTGAAGCCTGCTTACAATCTGCGTAGTGAGAGCAATTTCAGGTAACATAAGTAAAACCTGGCTTCCACTATCGAGTACTTTTTTGATTAGATCAATGTAAATTTCCGTTTTACCACTACCTGTGATTCCATGAAACAGCACCACCGGCCTGCTCATAAAGTGCTGCATGATTTCATCCGAAGCCCGGGCCTGCACCTTACTGAGTGAGATATCCACGAGTTCTGCAGGGTCAATGGCCTCAAACCGCGAGACCGTTACTTCAAACTCCTCAAAAATGCCCTTTTTTATCAAGGTACTAAGAGAAGACCCCGAGGTCACTGCTTCCCTGAAAAACGCTTTATCTATTCCATGCAGATTTTTGTCTGCCAGTGAGTCAATAGGCAGGTGTTTAAAATATTCAAAAAGCACCGAAAGTTGCTTCTCTTTTTTTTCGAGCGATTCGGTGAGTTTCAGGGCCTCAGCCGTGGATGCATAACGATCTGCCAGCCTTATTTTTCTTACCCTTCTGGGTGTATATCGTTCTTTAACCTCCTCAAATAGCAGAATGGCGTTCTTTGCTATCAGCTTCTTGACCCACTTATTCACCTCGTGGTCCGGAATAAATTTTGAAAGATCATCATACGACATAGAATCGCTTTCCCCGATCACTTTAAGAATTTCCTGATCTCCTTCTTCGAGCAATTCAGGTTTATCGAAATCAGGATTCAGTTGTATACGTGATTCGCTATTGACCTTTAGCCCGCTGGGAAGAGCCATATTCATTACCTCCCCGGCATAACACATGTAATAATCTGCCACCCATTGAAACAGCCAGAGCTGCGAATCTGTAACCACCGGCTCATCATCCATGAGCTCGGCGATGTAGCGGGCCTTGTATTTTTCCGGGGGCGAGTGATGAATCGAACTGATTATCCCGGTGAGAACCCGGTTTTTGCCAAACGGCACAATCACCCGTGATCCCACTTTCACTACCTCATCAAGATGACGGGGTACGCGATACGTGAATGCCTGTGGAATGGGCACGGGCAGCAGCACATCCACAAAAACAGTATCACTATGAAATAAGCCTGGGTCGGTCAATGGATGGAACGGTGAGAAGAAACAAAT
Organism: uncultured Cytophagaceae bacterium; assembly: GCA_966250325.1. Taxonomy (GTDB): domain Bacteria; phylum Bacteroidota; class Bacteroidia; order Cytophagales; family Spirosomataceae; genus Jiulongibacter. The sequence goes on from CBINGY010000001.1 coordinate 155,186, forward strand.
ATACAGCCTGTGCCGGTTTTTTTGCTGATCCCGCTTACTTGCGATTTTGCCAGCTGATCATTACGCCGGAGACGATAACCAGTATGATCCCCAGAAATCCAATAAGTTGGGGTGTAGGATCCCCCAGCAGGATACCAAAAAACACAGAAAAAACAATGTTGCTGAAACCCACCGCAGAAATAAGCCCGGCCCGGCCAAAACTAAACGCCCGTGTTAGAAATATCTGCCCGAATAAGGCGGCTATTCCCAGAATTGCGATCCAAAACCAATCGGTTCCGTGAGGCTGAACGTAAGCCGCCACCAGAAAATCAAGCTGCGGCAATTCATAAAACTCTCCGATGACCATAGAAACTACAGGTAGAATAATTCCCGAAAGCATGAAGGACAGTACGATGGTGCGGGAATCGTAATAGCCACTCAGGCCTCGTATACTCATGTAGGCAAACGCCGTAAGCAGAGCATTTCCCACACCTATCAGGTGGTTTCTGGCCGAGTGCAGCCCTCCGCTCATTTGAGGAATGAAGATGAAACAAATACCTGCAAAGCCGAGTAATACAGCCAGCCACTCGTTCCGTCTTAAACCCTCACCTGCAATAAACAGACTGAATACCGCAATGAAAATGGGATAGGTCTGTTGATACGTAATGGCCTCTGCCAGGCCAATTTTAGTGACACTGTAAAAGAACGTATAGAGTGCTATGGTACCTATAATTCCCCTGAAAACCAGCAGGCCAGGTTTCCCGCCGGTTTGCACCAGCGGACTCCTGTATATCGAATAAAAGATAAAAACCACACCGATCAGATTACGGAAAAATACAATTTCTACCGAAGAGACTGAGTCTTTCAAAAGACGGGTGCATGCCCCCACCAATGCAAAGCAAAACGAGGCCGTGAGCATGTAAATCACACCCTTTTTCAGGTTTTCGGGGGGTAGAGCCATAGCACAAAAATACAAAGCTAAATCTCCCTAAAATCAAATTCCTCCCGGTTTCTGTTCCAGTTGACAGAAATCCATTAATTTTGAAAATTGCCTATGAAGAAGATCTCCTTACTTGCCTTCATTTTACTGCTCTCAGCGGGTTTTGTTCAGGCCCAGCTCAGCATCGCTTTCCCCATGGAGCGTCAGGTTTTTCAGCGGGACAATACCGATCATGCCTTTATCCAGATTACGGGTAATTTCACCGTGGAATATGACAGCATTCAGGCACAGGTGACCGTGCGGCCCGGAACCACCAAAGGCACTAATACCGGCTGGAAAACCATTAACTACCGCGATGCCGCAAAGCCCTATTTCTATGGAAAACTGCAGGCAGAGGGCGGCTGGTACTCTCTGGAGGTAAGAGCTATGAAAAACGGAACGGTGGTAGGAACCGCCTCCCGTGACCGTGTTGGAATCGGGGAGGTATTTGTGATTGCAGGGCAATCGAACTCAACAGGTACAACAACATTTATTGAAAACAATGTTAAGTATGGTGTAGGATTTGACAATACAGAGGATCGTTCTATGATTATGCATTATGCCAACAAATTTAATAATTATGGATCATTACCTATAGGCTTTTCTCAAATGAACGCCTCTGTTGTACCAAATGATACTGTATTTATAGGTCCTTTTCAAATTGCTCCATGGTGTTGGGGAAGGTTTGCTGAAGGGATGGTAGACTCCTTAAATGTTCCCATTCTTCTCTATGGTGCAGGTTTTGGAGGTACTTCTGTCCTATGGTGGAAAGAATCTGCCAATGGTGAACATGTCTCTGTCAGCCCTGAACATTTTGTAAAGGAACAATATGGACACCCTTATGGAGCTTTGAAGTCTGTTTTATCCTATTACGCAAGTTTGACAGGGTTGAGAGCAGTACTTTGGCACCAAGGAGAAGCCGATCACTCCATGACAGGTACGAATTATACTAATAATTTAAATAGCGTAATAGAAAGATCTCGTGTTCACTCTGATCATTCAAATTTAGCGTGGGTTGTTGCAAGAGCCACTTGGTCACAAGGAAATGCCCCTCACATTATTGTTGCTCAAAATAATGTTATCAATGCGGACCCAAATGTATTCGCCGGACCAGAAACGGATAATCTATTCGGTTATACCTACAGAAGCGACAACATCCATTTGGATAAAGATATTGGCTTGTCTAGTCATTCAGATTACTGGATCAATTCAGTTCTTAATAATGGTGTATTGTTGAATTCAAATCCGATAATGGCTTCTGATTATATTGAGCCAAATTTTATCTGTACAACGAATAATATTAATTCTCCAATCGAGCTTAATGTTGGTGGATCTTTTTCAAAATATGCCTGGTCCGATAGACAGAATACTGCGAATGAAGCCGAAGGTACAGCTAGTGATCATTCATATAATTATTATCACTTATTACCCCCACCCGGCTACGAACGGCTAAACTGGACCTACGACAGCACAAGCAGCATCACTGCACCTGCCGGCAGATATGCCGTAAACGTTCGTAAACCTACCTCTGGAAAAGTTCTTTTCAGCCCCATCATGGATCTGAATCCTTTTACGCTGCCTACCGCACCTTCTGCCGCGGCTTCTGTACCTCAGATTCGCCCGGGTGATGCCGTAAACCTCACTGGCAGCAATTGTAATGGTACCTACCAGTGGAGTACCGGTAGTTTTGCAAATCCTTTAAGCATTTCTCCTGTATCTACGACCTCCTACACAGTTGCCTGCAAAACCCTGCACTGTCTCAGTTCGTTCTCTGCCCCTGTGGAAGTGGTGGTTTCCTCCTGTTTTGGCACCCCACTAAGTTTAAGTGGTGCTGTAAATGCCACAGAAGCTCCCTATCAAAGCAAACAGACGATTTCAAGTACCCAGCAGATCAATAATCCCGCTGGTAACATCGATTACACTGCCAAAAACCACATTTTGCTTTCGCCGGGCTTTCAGGCAAAGTCAGGAGCTATTTTTGAAGCCAGAATACAGGATTGTCCCTGAGAAATTTTCGCAAAATTAGAAATGGTATGCTTGCATAACATCCTATAATTCATTTACTTTGTGATAGTATGCTTGCATACTAGTTTTCACCATTGAAATTCAACAGCAATGACAGCCATAGCCGAAAAGCAAGCCCTGAAAGGCGGAGAGTTCCTGATCAAAGAAACCGTAGCCTCTGATGTATTCATCCCCGAGGAGTTTAATGAAGAACAAAAGATGATTGCAGAAACCTGTCATGATTTTCTGCGAACAGAAGTTCATCCTATACTGGATGAAATAGATAAGGCAAAAAGCCCTGATCTCATGGCCTCGCTGATGGACAAGGCCGGAGCACTTGGCTTACTTGGCACTGCCGTACCCGAAGAATATGAAGGTTTTGGCATGAGTTTCAATACCTCTATGCTGGTGGCTGAGGTGCTGGGAGCGGGTTACTCGTTTTCTGTGGCTCAATCGGCCCACACCGGTATAGGCACCTTGCCTATTCTCTATTACGGTACCGAAGAACAAAAGAAAAAATACCTGCCCAAGCTGGCCTCCGGAGAGTGGAAAGCCGCCTACTGCCTCACCGAGCCAGATTCTGGTTCTGATGCCAACTCGGGTAAAACCAAAGCCGTGTTATCTTCGGATGGAAGTCACTACAAAATCACCGGCCAGAAAATGTGGATCACAAACGGTGGTTTCGCTGATTTGTTTATTGTCTTTGCCAAAATTGAAGATGACAAAAACCTGACGGGCTTTATCGTAGAAAAAGGATTTGGTGGTATCACCATGAACGAGCCCGAGCATAAAATGGGCATCAAAGGCTCAGATACCCGGCAGATCTTTTTCAATGACTGCGAAGTGCCTGTAGAAAATATGCTTTCTGAGCGGGGAAATGGCTTTAAAATCGCTGTTAATATCCTCAATGTGGGTCGTATCAAACTCGGTGTGGCTGCCATAGGTGGTTCTAAAGGGGTACTGAGCCAGGCCGTGAATTACGCCAACGAAAGAAAACAATTCGGAATCTCCATCGGTCGATTCGGTGCAATAAAACATAAACTCGGCGAAATGGCCGCACGAATCTGGGCGACAGAAGCAGCGTGTTACCGGGCCGGGCAGAATATTGATGATCTGATCGAAAGTCTCAAAGAAGAAGGTAAAACAGATGCCGAGGCCAAACTCAAAGCTCTGGAGCAGTTTGCCATTGAATGTGCCATATTGAAAGTAGAAGGCTCAGAAGTACTTGATTTTGTGGTGGATGAAGGTGTTCAGGTGTATGGCGGCATGGGCTACTCGGCAGATGCTCCCATGGAAAGAGCTTACCGCGACTCGCGAATCAACCGCATTTTTGAAGGAACCAATGAAATAAACCGGCTTCTGATTGTGGATATGCTTCTCAAAAGGGCCATGAAAGGAGAAATGGATCTGATGGGACCCGCCGGGGAAGTGGCCAAAGAAATCATGTCAATCCCTTCTTTCGGAGATTCGGAGGAAGGTCTGTTTGCCGCTGAGAAAAAAGTGCTGAAAAATCTGAAAAAGGCCGTTTTGATGGTAGCTGGTGCGGCTGTTCAGAAATTCATGATGAAGCTTTCACATGAGCAGGAAATTCTCATGAACTGTGCCGATATGATCATACAGATTTACAATGCAGAATCTGCTCTGCTGCGAGTGGAAAAACTGATCGGAGTGAACGGGGAAGAAGCGGTAGCCCTTCAAAAGGACATGGCAATGGTAACCCTTCACCGGGCAGTGACTGTCTGTACAGAGGCTGGCAGAGATGCCATACAATCATTTGCCGAAGGTGATGAGTTACGCGTGATGCTGATGGGCCTCAAACGCTTCACCAAAATAGAGCCCTTTAATGTAAAAGAAGCCAGACGCCGTGTGGCCAATGCCATGCTGGAGGCCGGAAAATATTGTTTTTAATACTCAACAAGCGATAAACCGTGTGAAAGCTGCCTTACTCTGTGAGGTGGCTTTTTTTTCTGACAAAGTACAGGTACTCGTTTTCGCTAAACTGCAGCTGCAGGTAATCGTAAGGTCCGTCATTTTCATAAACTACATAATACGAATTGGCATTCCGTAACCTGTTCTGAAACTGACTATCTTCGGCTGTTTCCGGTGGCTTATTCAAAATCTGTAGCTGGGTGAGCTCAAATTTTCCCAGATCGTTGCCATTCATCTTTTCCTGAGGAAAGACTAAATACGTTCCTGTGGCAATCAGAAGATTGATTCGGGCCGAAAGTCTGGAGCTATCTGAAAACGTGATCCGGTAAAGGCTCTTTTCGTAGTCGAAGTCGGGACAAACCAGACAGGTATAATCTGCCAGATGACTGAAAGTACCCACGTACCTCCACTCGCCTTTCAGTTCCTCGGCTGCCGGAGTGGTCTGTTCGCAACTGCTCAGATTTAAAGCCAGCATACCACATAAAACAGGGATTAACAACGCTTTTCGCATGATACCTTAGATTGACATGTGATAACAATGAGAATTTGAATAATTTCGTTGCATCAAACTAAACGGATGTCCATTTCTATTCAAAACCTCACTAAAACTTATGGCTCTCAGAGAGCGATTGACCGCCTGAGTTTTGATATCCCCAAAGGGCAGATTGTAGGATTCCTGGGGCCAAACGGTGCCGGAAAAAGCACCACCATGAAGATACTTACAGGTTATCTGGAAGCTTCTGAAGGTGAGGCCTTTGTCAATGGTTTTGATGTAAAAACGCAATCAATGGAGGCCAAACGGAGTATTGGTTACCTTCCTGAGCACAATCCCCTCTATCTGGATATGTATGTGCGTGAGTTTCTGTCTTTTGCGGGTGAATTATATGCTTTGCCCAAAGCAGGCCTGAAAAACAGGGTCAATGAGGTAATTGAAATGGTGGGCCTGGAACGTGAAAAGCATAAGAAGATCGGGCAGCTTTCAAAAGGCTACCGGCAGCGGGTAGGCCTGGGGCAGGCACTTATTCATGATCCCGAAGTACTCATTCTGGATGAACCTACCACAGGACTTGACCCTAATCAACTCGACGAGATTAGAAAACTGATTGCCGAAGCCGGGAAGAATAAGACCGTGATACTGAGCACCCACATTATGCAGGAAGTGGAGGCCATTTGTGAGCGGGCAATTATCCTGAACCGTGGCCAGATAGTAGCCGATAAATCCCTGGCCGGGCTGAAAGCCGAAGGCAGAAATATGGAGGAGGTTTTCAGATCACTCACGCAATGATAGAGATCAGACACGTACATATCGACCGCTACATCACGCCTCTGCGTGAGGGAGGTTCTCTGCCTGCCATTGTGGAAGCCGATGACGGATTCATGTATGTGCTCAAATTCAGGGGGGCCGGGCAGGGGTGCAAAGCTCTCATTGCCGATCTTATAGGTGGTGAACTGGCCCGGGTGCTAGGTTTCAGGGTCCCTGAGATCGTTTTTGGTCAACTGCCCGAGGGCTATGGCCGCACCGAGCCCGATGAAGAAATTCAGGATCTGCTGAAGTGGAGTACCGGGCTAAATCTCGGATTGCATTACCTTCAGGGAGCCATTACGTTTGATCCACTCTCACATCGTATTCCCGCTGAACTTGCCTCTCAGATTGTCTGGCTGGATGCCTTCCTGATGAACATTGACCGCACCGCCCGAAACACCAATATGCTCTTCTGGAAAAACGAACTATGGCTCATAGATCACGGTGCGGCTCAGTACTTTCACCATCAACCAGAAAACTGGGAAAGGTCTGCCTCCAGTTCATTTCCACAAATCAAAGAGCATGTGCTCATTAAGCAGGCTAAAGAACTGGAAAAAGCGAGCGAAAAGTTTCAAAGTCTCCTCACAGATGATCTTATACAGGAGCTGGTGAATCTGATTCCCGAAGACTGGCTGCAGTCTGACCCAGGAATAAGCCGGGAACTTTACCTCAACTTTCTCACCAGCCGCAGAAAGCATACCGAAGCATTTTTAAACGAAGCCATCCATGCCAGAGAAGCACGTTTTTGAATATGCCGTAATTCGGGTGGTGCCCAGGGTAGACCGCGGTGAGTGCCTCAATGTGGGCCTGGTATTGTATTGCAAATCCCTGCAATTCCTTGGCTTTCTCTACGAAATCAACGAAAACCGCCTTTCGGCTCTGGCTCCCGACCTTGATCTTCAGGAAATACGGGATCACCTGGAATCATTTTCGAGAATCTGTAGCGGTGGAAAAACAGCAGGAACGATCGGGATTCAGGATATGCCTTCGCGGTTCAGATGGCTCACGGCCAAACGAAGCACCGTTATTCAGCCTTCAGAGATTCATCCCGGCTATACCGAAAATCCGGAAGAAACCCTCAGGCATATCTTTCAAAAGATGGTTCAAACCTGAAAAAAATCCCGGTATGGAAACCATCCCGGGATTAAAACTCAAGGTAAAATGAAAGACACCTTAAATTTCGGTATCTGAAAGTTTTCTGGGCTGCTCACCAGCGGCAAACAGCGGGTACTGATCAAATATGGAACGTACTACGTTTCGGTAGTAATTAATGGGTTTTTTCACTTTCTTATTGAATACTCCGCTGGCATAGCCTCTCCAGATGAGTTTGCTGCTTTCGGCATCCAGAAGAGAAACCAGAATCATACCGCCACCAAAGTTAAAATTCTGGGTTTTGTAGGTGTCGTCGTATTCGTACTTATTCACCCATCTCTCCAGCGACGGCTGGAAATATCCCTTGTACTCCACACGATCCTGAATAATGCTGTAGCTCACTAGTAGCCCCGGGCCGTCGTCGGTAAGTTTATAACCGCGTGCCCTCATCTGACGCCTGATCGCATCCTGAATTTCTGTACAAATGAAGGAGGTATCTACCTCACAGGCCAGAAAATTGTAATTGGTGTAGGAAGTGAAGTCGGTGTCATAACTGTAATCATTATCCACCATAAGCTTGAGCGAATTACATCCTGAAATACTCACTACGAGCACAGCGAAAAGGGGTAGAATTTTTTTCATAGTACAGAGGTATTAACAGTAAAAGAGGTTTGCTACTATACGTGATACATGGAATTTTGGTTGTAACCAAAACTAAAAATATATCTGAAAGTAGTTAAAACCAAGACATTACCTCAAAATGAATTATCCGATATAATACAAAAGGGATTTTTTCATCTCATTTTTGCTGCAAACGATATCGTACCCGCAGGAGCCGCGGCCATTCAGCAGTGAAAACCTTACTTCTCCACCTTTATTCTTCTTGTCTTGCAAGGTATGTGTCAAAATCGCCGGGATGTCGGCTTCCTGAAGATCGGTTTTACCATAAATACTAAACAAAAACTCTTCAATTTCATCGAAAAAGTGCTGGTCAATGAGTCCTTTCTGAACAGCCAGCCAGGCCTCGCAGATCATTCCCACCGCTATGGCCTCTCCATGAAGCAAGCGTTTTTTTGAGGTACTTTCCAGATAATAGGTTTCTATGGCATGCCCCAGCGTATGACCGAAATTCAGAATTTTACGAAGTCCTTTCTCGGTGGGATCTGCCTCTACCACCTTTTTCTTGATTTCTATTGAGTGAGCAATAAGATCGGGGAAATTTTGCTCTTCAAAATCAAGACGACGTATCTCATCCCACTTACCAGCATCCTGAATTAGGCAATGTTTGATAATTTCGGCAAAACCCGATCTGAGTTCTGCCCAGGGAAGTGTACCCAGAAAAACAGGATCAATGAGCACAGCTGCAGGCAACTGAAAAACCCCTATGTGATTTTTGAACCCGTTAAAATCAATTCCCAGCTTACCCCCCACGCTAGCGTCCACCTGTGCGAGTAAGGTCGTTGGAATTTGAATAAAATCTATCCCTCTTTTGTAGGTTGCGGCACAGAATCCGCCCATATCGCCTATCACCCCGCCACCCAGGTCAATGAGAAGCGAATGCCTGTCCAGACCTTCTTCTGTCATTGCCTGCCAGATTTGCGTGCAGGTTTGCAGGTTTTTTTCCTCCTCTCCGGCTTTGACCGTTATGAGCCTGTGCCAGGGCAAAAGATCTTTAACCAAGGGATAACAATGCTTTTTAGTGTGGTTATCTGCCAGCACCATCAGGCTGCTGTAGGCTTTTGAGGCCAGGAACTGCGGAAGAAGCTCACGAATACTACCAATCTGAACAGACATATAAAGGAAAATGAGTTGACAAAAATAGGCTTATTTACCGGTTAAGTCAGATCAAAATGATTTACAGCACAGAAGAAATCGGTTTTCTTTCAAATCAAAACTGCCAGCACACCAGCCAGAATCAACAAATAAAGCGGAAGTACCGCATACAAAAATCCAAACCAGATGGAATCATGAAAGACCGTTCTGGAGAATTTTTTCTGTACAAAAGCCTGAATTCCAAAAAACAGCGGAAAGCACAGCATCCAGAATACAGGCCAGAGAGGGTTTTTCAGAAAATGATAAGGTTTAAATTCCCTGTCTACACCGGCCACCATACCGCCATAAAGCTTTTGGTTAAAATCAGCTACAAACTGCTTTTCATCCGTCAGGTTAAAATCTGAGGGCCGCAAAGCCTTTCCGAGATTGAAATTTATCCGCTTTCCCATACGGCGGTAATCATCGTAATTGATGGTAAGTGGAATTACATAAACATCTAAATCATCCCGCCAGGCTCTTAAAGCCATACTGGCTGTTCCTTTTTTGAGGGGAAGTACCTCTATCTGATTTTTGCAGATCCCCTCGGGATAGATAAGAACTTTATCCCCCTCCTGAAAAACTTCATGACAACGGTCAAAGGTTTGCTCATTCAACACCATATTGGCTTTACCTTCCGAAATTCTCCAGATAGGGAGTATGTAAAGAATCTCCAGAAAAGCCGAAACTTTGGGTTTATTAAAAGCATCCCCCCGGGCAAGGGCATACACTTTGGGTTTTAGAATAAGGTGAGTAAGAATGGAATCAAAAAACGAATTGAAATGCGTGGAAGCCAGCAAAACCGGTTTATCCCTGGGCAAATGCTCCATACCATTTATTTCAATCCGCTTGACCATCAGCGGGTAAATAAACCGGCCATACCATCTCATAAACCGGTAAATCCAATCTTTACCAGGACGTGCTCCTCTTACAAAGGTGATGTGTTTTCTTAACAAGGGATTTTCGGGATAATTTGCGGTAAAATTAATAGAATCCGCCTGCAATCTGCCTGCTTTCTCAAATCAATGAAGGGGCCGTTTCTTGATCATTCCTCCTTTGGTATCTTTCACGCTGGTCATCACCACAAAAGCTTCGGGATCAATCTTCTCAAGTTCCAGATTCAGCTTGCTTACTTCAAGGCGTGTGATCACCGTGTAAATAATTTCCCGGTCATTGGTTTCCCCGCGTTTGCCATAGCCCTTTTTTCCTTTGTAAACCGTTACGCCACGCCCCATTTCCTGAATCAGCATTTGTCTGATTTCTTCACAATGCTCAGAGACTATGGTTACGCCTGTGTACTCTTCCAGGCCTTCAACAATGAAATCGAGGGTTTTAGAGGCAGAGAGGTACGTGATCATAGAATACAAGGCCACCTCCACTCCCAGTAAATAGGCCGCAGCAGAGAAGATCATCACATTGATTATCATGATAATATCTCCCAAAGTAGTTCCAAATCTTCTGCTCAGATAAATAGCCAGCACTTCGGTACCGTCAATTACCGAGCCGCCGCGAACAGCGAAGCCTATACCTGCACCCAGAAAAAACCCGCCAAAAATGGCAACCAGCAAATTGTCATTGGTGATATTGGGGAACTCTACAGTGGCAAGCACAATGGCCAGACCCGCAATCGCCAGAGAGGTTTTTATCGTAAAGACTTTGCCCACCACCCTGTAAGCCATGATGATAAACGGAAGGTTTACACAAACGATGAGTATAGAAAGCGGTATACCCGAAAGTGCTGAAATAAGAAGCGAAATCCCGGTAGCTCCTCCATCAATAAAGTGATTGGTCAATAAAAAACCCTTGAAACCAAACGCCGCCAGAAAAATTCCTGTGATGATAAGAAATGCATCTTTCAGGTAATTTTTGAAACTGATCGCCAGAATTCTGGCAGCTTTTTCAAATTCACTTTTTGGAATGCTTCCCTGCTCCCCCGATTTTCGGCTTAATGAGGGAAACTTCAGAAGAAGGTTTTTAAAGAAAAGCGACATTTCGGTCAGGTTTTAGGCTTCATGCTAAATATGCGGTAATTTAGTTTGATTTCCTGCAAGTCAATACTTGTTCCCGGGCACTTCTTCCTAAATATACCTGCCTTGTCCCTGAAAAATCTGGTGCTTATTTATACTCTGATAAAACGATGAGCCTGACTGCCAAAGAAATACACGAATTGATAAACTATTGGAAACCGGAATTACAGAAAATCCCGGATGATGAGGCCACAGAAAAACCTCTGCCTCACAAATGGAGTAAAAAGGAAATTCTGGGGCACCTCGTTGACTCGGCTACTAATAATCAAATGAAGTTTGTGAGAGCCATGGAGTCTTCAGGGCAGCAGGTGCCGGGTTATCATCAGGATGAGTGGGTGAGTCTGCAGCATTATCAGGAATATAATTGGCTGGAATTAATTGACCTTTGGATTCTGGTTAACAGGCATATCGCTCATATTATTCAATATGTTTCACCAGACCTTCTCGTTCATACGCTGCATATTGACAATGAAGGACCGTTTACCCTTGAGTACATCCTACGTGATTATCCGAAGCATCAGTTGCATCATCTCCGGCAGATTTTGCCAAATTCAGAAGTTTGAGAAATCAGGAGAGTATTTCCCTGATTACCTTCCCCTCCACATCCGTTAATCGAAAAGGCCTTCCCTGAAACTCATAGGTTAGTTTTTCATGATCAAAACCCAGTTGATTCAAAATAGTAGCCTGAATATCATGGGGGTTAACCTTCCCATTTACAGCCGTATATCCAATCTCATCCGTTTCGCCAAATACATGTCCTTTTTTAATTCCGCCACCAGCCATCCACATAGTAAAAGCTTCGGCGTGGTGATCGCGACCTTTAAAGGCATTGGGCTTCCCCTCCCGGTTTTCTGCCATGGGCGTACGGCCAAATTCGCCACCCCATACCACCAACGTTTCATCGAGTAAACCACGCTGTTTGAGATCCAGAAGTAGAGCAGTTACCGGCTTATCGGTTTCCCGGCATTTATTTACCAACCCTATATCTACCGAACCATCCTCGCTGGTGCCGTGGGTATCCCATCCCCAATCAAAAAGCTGTACAAAACGAACTCCTTTTTCAACCAGCTTACGTGCCAGAAGCACATTATTGGCAAAACTGGCCTTACCTGGTTCTGTTCCATACATCTCATGGATGTAGGCGGGTTCATCCTGAATATTCATGACATCAGGCACCGAAATCTGCATGCGGTAGGCCATTTCGTACTGAGAAATGCGGCTCAGTATTTCGGGATCGCCATATTCTTCAAACTGCTGCTGATTAACTTTATTAATGGCTTCTATGGAGGCTTTTCGCAGGTCACGACTCACCCCTTCAGGATCATTAAGAAACAAAATGGGATCACCAGCCGACCGACATTGGACACCCTGATACACCGAAGGCAGAAACCCGCTTCCCCAGATGCTTTTGCCTGCGTCTGGATTGGCCCCGCCGCTGGTGAGCACCACAAATCCTGGAAGATCTGAATTTTCTGTTCCCAGTCCATAAGTGACCCAGGATCCCATACTCGGCCTTCCGAGCCGGGCTGAACCGGTATGCATCAGGAGTTGAGCAGGTGCATGATTAAACTGATCTGTGGTGACGCCTTTCAAAAAGGTAAGTTCATCGGCTACGGTTTGAAGATGAGGCAGATAATCGCTTATCCATGCACCGCTTTGACCATATTGTTTAAATCGGGCCTGCGGACCCAGCATTTTGGGTACACCGCGTATAAAAGCAAACTTCTTCCCTTCCAGAAACGAATCAGGACAGGCTTGTCCATCCATTTTATGCAGCTCTGGCTTGTAGTCAAAAAGTTCGAGCTGAGACGGAGCACCGGCCATATGGAGATAAATCACCGAACGGGCTTTCGGTGCAAAATGCGGTGCACGGGCCAGCAGGGGGTTTGACAAGTCGCCCAGAAATGTTTTATCGGAGCTATTTGACGAACACGAGCCCATAAGACCACCCAAAGCCAGTCCGCCCAGCCCCATAAAACTTTCTTTAAGGAAGTTTCGCCGGGTTTGCTGCAGAAGCTTTTGCTGTACGGCTTCGTAAATAAGTTTCTCCTTTCCCATCAATTTTTCGTGATTACTTCGTCAAGGTTAAATAGGGTACTGGTAACTACACTGAGAGCTTTCACCCCGGCTTCTTTTTCATTTGCGGCCCGAAACTCCTTAAGTGACATTTCGTAGAGATCAAGCAATGCAGACTTCCTTTTCGGGTCAATCGCCCTGCCCGTAGCACGGGTATAGGCTAACGAAATCGACCTGTCTGTATCTTTTTGCCAGACCTGCCGTGCAAAGGCCTCTGCAAGCTCCATGTACACCGGATCATTCAGGGTGGTCAATGCCTGCAAGGGAGTATTGGTAACTATTCTTCTGGCCGAACAAACCTCCCTACCTACTCCATCGAAATTGATCATGGACGGGTATGGGGCCGTTCGTTTCCAAAAAGTGTAAACTGCTCTGCGGTATTGTTGATTCCCCTGGCTCATCTCCCATTTTTTCCCGTTATACGGTGAAAGCCACACTCCATCGGGTTGAAAAGGCATCACGGGCTTTCCGTACATTTCAGGATTCAACTTTCCTGAAATAAACAATGCTTGATCCCGCACCTGCTCTGCCGAAAGCCGCACACGGGCCCCCCGTGCCAGATAGATATTGAACTGGTCTTTATGGATTTGTTCTGGTGTAGCTCTGGAATCCTGGCGATAGGTAGCACTCATCACTATTTTCTTCATGAGAGTTTTCACAGACCATTTATCTCCACGCATGAAATGATAGCTGAGGTAATCCAGAAGTTCACGATGCGTGGCATCTGCTCCCTGAGTTCCCATATCTTCGAGCGTCTCTACCAGGCCTCTTCCAAAAAACTGCTCCCAGATTCTGTTTACGATGGTTCTGGAGGTTAACGGATTTTTTTGATCCGTCATCCACCCGGCCAGGCCAAGCCGGTTCTGAGGTAAATCTGAGGATAATCCGCCAAGCGAAGCCGGAACGCCCGCCTGTACTTTTTCACCGGGTGAAAGCCAGCTTCCCCGTTCAAAAACGTGCGTTTCTCTGCTCCATTGAGGAACGTTATCCAGCATAATGGGCGTCTCCTCTGCGGTAGTGTTCAACAGACTCCAGAATGTATTTTTCTGCAGTGACGGCAATTTGTTATGAACTCCATCAGAAAAGTGAAACCAGTCAAACTGTATTCCGGTCTTAAGCGGATCGGTGAGTTCTCTGCTTGAAAAGGTGAAGAAAATATCGTGTTTTCCTGCAGTAATTTGAATCGGTATCTCTGTAATCTGCCAGCCCGATTTTTTTGCCGGAATGGTAAATGAGCCAATTACCGGGCCTTTCGGTGAATCGGTATGAAGGTATAGCTGACCCGCATTCAAGCCTGAAGAATACCTGAAAATCAGTCGGTTTACTCCGGAAAGGTCAACCGATTTCAGGCGGGCAGAGGAGTTATTTCGCATAGCCAGCCACTTGGTATCACTCAGCTCACTGTTGACAAACTGATCGGTTTCCAACGAATTAATAGCCGGCTGAAAGGTCTTGATGAAATGATTTATCTGCAAAGCCTCCTTTTCACCCAGATTTAGTTTAGTCCAGGAAACCAGCGACCCAAGCCGGGCATTTTGATCAGAGTCCAGGTGTCTGATCACGGGATAATCTGCAAACGAATCACTATCCCGGGTGTTATTGAAAAAGGCCATGAACTTGTAATACTCCTCATGCCTGAAGGGATCGTAAGGATGACTGTGGCATTGTACACAGGCAAAAGTGGTGCTCATGAGTGTTTCCCAGGTGGTATTTACCCGGTCAATAACTGCGGCCACCCGAAACTCCTCATTGTCTGTTCCACCTTCGTCATTCGTCATGGTATTGCGGTGAAAGGCCGTAGCGATATACTTATCTTCGGTGGGATTGAGGAGCAGGTCACCGGCCAGCTGTTCGGTAAGAAACTGATCATACGGCATATCGGCGTTAAAAGCTCTTATGAGCCAGTCACGATACCGCCAGATGTTACGATTATCATCCCGCTCATACCCCTTGGTATCGGCATATCGGGCCAGATCAAGCCACATGGAGGTCCATTTTTCACCATAATGCGGTGAGGCCAAAAGTTTATCCACTAACTGCCCGAAGGTCTTGTCAGAAGGATTTTTCAGATAATCCCGGGTAAGTGAATCGGGGGCGGGAAAACCAATCAGGTCAAGAGCCACACGCCGGGCCAGCACTTCGGGTTCTGCCTCCTTTGAGACCTTAAGCCCTTTCTCGCTGGCTTTTTGAGATATGAAGTGATCGATTTCATTTTTTGCCCAGTTCTCTTCCCCTTCCGGCACTTCCACCTCTTTAACCGGAACATACGCCCAGTGCTCGCCCCATTCGGCCCCCTGTTCTATCCATCGGGTAAGTAGTTCAATTTCTTCTTTGGGCAGAGGATCGGCATCCAGAGGCATTCGTTCTTCGGGATCATCCAGCGTTAATCGCCGGATCATCTCTGAGGCATGAGCATCACCTGGCACAATCCCATATTTTCCCGATTTTAGTTTTTCTTTGGCCTCTTCTTCAAAAAGGACAGAGAACCCTCCCTGTTTTTTAACCCCGCCGTGACAAGCGATACAGCGTTTATTAAGGATAGGTTTAATTTCAGAACTAAAATCAACAGGCCTGGAACTGCTGCAAAACCATAAGGAAGAAGCCAAAGCAGCAAGAGCCAGTGTAAATAACCAGATTTTTCGCATCTCGAAGGGTTGAAAACAAGAGAAACGAAGTTACGTAGGGGAAGACGTATTTCAAATTTTGGAAGAGTTTCTTATTTCTAAAAGTAGCTGCCGGTGGCTGAGACCTTTACCTGAGAAAGTGCAGAATCCCGAATTTAGTCTGTGTTCCCTACTCCACCTCATCCAGCAGCTCATTGAAAATCTGATGGCGGCGTTCTTTGATTTTACTTTCGGCTATCAGTGCAGCCTTTTTAAATCCTCCCATATAATACCTTTGAAACCAGGGCAGTACCGAAATGGTGGCATCGAGCAAAGAGGCATTAAGGGCCGAACGTATACCCAGATAAAAGAGTCCGCCGGTAAGTAGCATGGAGTTTAGTCCATTTTTTATGTCTCCCGCATAGAACTGGCCTGCCCCGGGGAAAATGATACTTAGCACTTTAGCGGTTTTCGGATTGATCTTGCTCACTTTGTCATTTTCTCTGAACAGCGAATGTACCGCCAGCGTATCTGAAGCTATCTCTTTGAACAACTTCTCTGACTGACGGAAATCATCCAGAGCAAAAGCCAGCATGGCCTCATAGAATGTTTTCAGGTCTTCCTGATCTTTATTGAGCACCGCGGGCAGGTTATACAGCTCTGCCTGTGCCAGATTGTACTGACCCATGACCAGAAAACACGATGTCTTACTGAGTGTTATCTCGTTCTGAATCAGTTCGTCACGGGTACTAAAAAATGCCAGATCATAGTAGAAGGCGGCCTCCTCGAATGAACCTGTTTCATACAGACAATCTGCTATATTTCTGTAAACCTTGGGACCATACGATTGATCCTTGTCAAAAAACAAGACTCTTTTGTAGGTTTCAACGGCCTCTGAAAAGCGTTGTTTGCTGAGCATGTCATTGGCAAAAGCATAGGTCTGCTCAATGCTTTGTGCCTTTACAAATGCACTAGTAATAAGCATTAAAAAGATCACTCGCTTCATGCTGCAGCTGATTAATTTTTTTTCGGTTTTTGTTTTTCGCTGATTTCACAGATCCATAAATATTTCCCAGATAGAATCCACTCCCTATTGCTGTGTAAACCCATGGTCTGTAATTATTTGCCCCAAACTGATTAAACTTTCGCACTGCCTGAAAAGCCATGCCTCCCGTGAAAATAAGCGAAACAATCCCATCTTTCCAGTCGCCGGTGTAGGCCTTCCCCAGACCCGGAATCAACGTAGACAAAACTCCCGCCAGCAATGGACTTTTTTTGGGGCTATTAATCCCCCGGTCAATAATGGAACGGTACCCCTGAAGCATAAAATTGGAGGTATCTGTCAAAGTAGCCAGCCTTTCTCTTGCCTTCACAAAATCAGAATTGAAAACGTGAACGGTACTTTCCAGCAATGCCTTATCTGTTTCGGGAAGAGTTTCACTTTGATTCCAGAAGTTAATGGCACGGTCCCATTTTTTCTGGTTCATGAGCATTTTGGAGAATTCCAGCGAGTGAATCCGTGGCATTTCTTTCAGCGGCTCAAATAAACGGTAGGTTCTCTGCTCTCCCTCTTCATTCAAGCCTGCCAGGCGATACGACTTCAGGAGCTGATACCTAACCTGCTGATCCTGCGGCACCAGATAATTCAGGCGTTCAAATTCCTTAATAGCAAACGTATACTGACCCGACTCCAGGAGGTAATCGGCAAATTTCCGGGTGTTTGTTTCGTCAAAAAGATTCTCCTGGCTGTAGGATTTTGACCCAAATGCAGTTAAGATGACGAGAATAAAGGCTAATTTCTTCATGCACTTATTTGTAGTCTGCCACTATGGCTACCTCGGGTTCTTTCCTGGGGTCGTCTTTTAAGAGCATGCTCTTTTTATCAATTTCATAATTCTGCGGACTGAGGCCATTACATCGGGTGAGACGGTCCATGGTCATCATGCCACCTTTTATCATACCATGGCTTTTTACCGCCAATATACCATACTCAGAGCAGCTGGGGGTAAAGGTGCAGACGGTGAGATCTTGTGACGAGATGAAGGTTTTATAAAACAAAAACAGACCGCTGAAAGCAGTTTGTATTTCGCTGGTATTGTCTTTGGCCTGCCAATACTCCTGCTTTGTATTTCCGCTATCCAGGATATTCCGGTAAAGGCCGGGGCGATTCTGGGCCTTACTGCTTCTTCCGCACAGCAGCAGAGCGGGTAACAGGAATGCGGTAACGATATATTTCATCTTCATCTTGCTGATCAATTACAATATTCTTGTAGGTAGTTTGCTGGAGGTTCTGTTCGTTTTTGACACCATAGCTTATCATGGTAACCTCTGTTGGAAATTCAACGCCTTTCACGTTGACATATTTCTTAAAAAACTGCCGGCTCACCAGTTTACCCGTTTTATCATAAAAAACCATGGCATCCAGCCTCCGGTTTTTTTTAAGCATTTCAATATTTCCGAAAAGAGATGCAAAACGCTCATTGGAAGGAACCCAGGTAGTAAGTACTCCGCCATCTACCTTGTCCACTTTTCCGATTTTATAAATGGGTGTAGTCTCCTGGCCCGATGTGAGTCCGTAATCTGAAAGTTTTCCGGTTAAGGCCAGATGAAATACCGTGAAATCAGGAAATATGAAAGACTGACCGGTTTCTTTTATGGTGTTTGTCACCGGATCAATTTTATACATACTGGTGTCCTGAAGTATCAGGTGTTCCTTTTCAGGAAAAGTGAGGGTGTAAACAATCTTCTTGTAGATCTTATCATAATACACTTTTCCCATAGTAAGCCTGTACTTCCCATTGGCCAGTTTATCTTTCACAGAGATGTCTGCCCGGAAACGATAAAACTGCTGGGATTTGGCCGAAGAAAAGAGGAAAAACAAAAACAAAACAAAAACCGCACGAACCATAACTGCTACTTTCCGGGACTTTTTCAAGGTTCCAATAATAAAAAGAAAGGCCCAAACTATGTATAGTTTGGGCCAAGTCCAAAATTTTTGTTCACTTAAAACCAGAAAGATCTTCCGATAAGAGCCACAATTACTACATAATATACTACCCAGGCTCCGGCAAATACCAAGCATCCGATAAGGGCTTTCTTGGTTTGCTCTTTATCCTGATCGGTAAGAACATACACCAGAATTACACCAAGTACTGCAAGTACACATCCCCACCAGAAAGCGGGAATTCCACCCGGAAGGTCAGCTGAGGCCAGAGCATCGGCACTGTTTGAACTCAGGTCAATACCTGCTACTAGATCAGGATTCTGAGCCTGAAGCTCTTCCAATGTAACGTCACTTTGCTCAACGTACTTTTCAATTTTGTTTAGCTGATCAAACTCGGCAGAAATTTGATCCTCTTCCAAAGAGAATTTTTCACTCGGTTCTGTAGCAAACGCAAAGGTTAGCGTGAGGCAGAAAACTGTAATAAAAGAAAGAATTTTGCTCATGGTTGAATCTGATAAATAGTTAATGATTATTCAATATTAGAGGAATTCTCTGACAATTCAAATCAAGGAAATTGTGATCCTTATCAACTCGTCATTTAAAACTCCTGATACTATTGACTGCCGCAAAAAACGCAATTAAAGCGGTTCAAATCACTGAACCCACAAAGAAAATATGGAAGAATTTTATTTTGCGGGAGAAGTACAAGGGCACTTACAGCATGTTATAAATGACAACTATTTATTTGTGAGATCGTTGGGGCCACTCAACAGGTTTTCTCCTTCAACTTCACCCTGCTTTGGCAAGTGGTAGCATCCTACTGGAAAACGATGTAAATTTACGGCCTCATACTGAAACGAAATTCTATGATCAACCAGCTTGAAGCAATCAGAGAGCGATTTATGGAGGTCTCCCAGCAAATTGGGATGCCCGAAGTGGTTTCTGATATGGCCAAGTTTACCAAAATAAGCAAGGAGTACAAAGACCTGGAGAAAATTGTAAACCAATACAAACTCTATAAAGAGGTACTGGGGAATATTCAGGGAGCCAAAGAAATTCTGATCAGTGAAAAGGATGAAGAACTGCGTGAAATGGCCAAAGAGGAATTGGATGATCTTCTTCCCAAACAGGAAGAAATGGAGGCCATTTTAAAGGAAATGCTCATCCCCAAAGACCCCAACGACAGTAAAAATGCCATTCTGGAAGTACGGGCAGGTACAGGTGGTGACGAAGCCTCTATTTTTGCCGGTGATCTTTTCAGAATGTATCAGCGGTATGTGGAAACCCAGCCCGGCTGGACCCTAACTATCATGGACCTAAATGCCGGCTCTTCAGGCGGATTTAAAGAAATCATTGCTGAAGTCACCGGTGATGACGTTTATGGGAAGCTGAAATTTGAGTCGGGAGTGCATAGGGTACAGCGTATTCCGGCTACAGAATCTCAGGGGCGTGTGCATACCTCTGCAGCGTCTGTGGCGGTTTTACCTGAGGCCGATGAGGTAGATTTCCAACTCAATATGGGTGATATTAAAAAAGATACGTTCAGGGCATCGGGAGCCGGCGGGCAGCACATTAATAAAACGGAATCGGCGGTTCGGCTTACTCATATTCCTACAGGCACCGTGGTGGAATGCCAGGATGGCCGCTCTCAGCATGCCAATTACGATAAGGCCCTCACTGTACTTCGATCGAGATTGTATGAAGCCGAACTCAAAAAACACAATGACGCCATAAGCTCTGAAAGGAAATCGCTGGTGGGCAGCGGAGACCGTTCAGATAAAATTCGAACCTATAACTACCCTCAAAGCCGGGTTACCGATCACCGGATAGGGCTCACCGTTTACAATTTGCCTGCTGTAATGGATGGCGATATTGAAGAGTTTATTGAAAAACTGCGTATGGCCGAAAACGCTGAACGCATGCAGGAGGGAGTTTAACTACCATCATCCCCCGATAAAAACGTATGAGAACCATCTGTCTGGCTACCAATAACAGACACAAAGTCGAAGAATTACAGGAGCTTCTGAAAGACCATTTTATTATCCGGACTCTGGAGGATATTGGCTGTAACGAGGATATTCCTGAAACGGCTGATACCTTTGAGGGAAACTCCCTGCAAAAGGCCCGCTTTGTTTTTGATAAGTACAGAATTGACTGCATTGCCGATGACTCGGGACTGGAAGTGATGGCTTTAGGCGGCGAACCGGGCGTTTTTTCTGCCCGATATGCCGGAGAGCACGGAAATCACGAGGCCAATATGGATAAGCTTTTGAAAAAAATGGAAGGAATAACCGACCGTACGGCACGATTCAGAACTTCTGTTACCTTAATTCTTAATGGGGAGGTATATCAGTTTGACGGTATTGTTAACGGACTTCTTACAGAAGTAAAAACCGGAAACGGCGGCTTTGGATATGATCCGCTTTTTGTACCCGATGGCTATAACCGCACCTTTGCCCAAATGAGTCTGGAAGAAAAAAATCCGATAAGTCATAGAGGCCGGGCCATCCATGATCTCATCGGATTTCTTAACACGATCTCCTGAAATAGTTAACGCATTCTATCTGCGTCTTTCACCATTTTTTCGTCCCGCTTGATAAACCGGTTTGCCAGCCAGTTGAGAGCCAGTGCCGCAAAGCCCGCATACAGACCGGTTTCAAAATTTCCCTCTCCCGCATTATCGAGTTTCATGGCATCGTATTTTACGTGATATACGCTTACAGCCACTGCCACACCGATCAAAAGCGAGTTCAGAGCTACAAAAAGCATTTGTCTTACCCTGTTTTTGTATTGGAAAACAGCAAAAACCGAAAGAGCTATGGCCAGGCCGGCCAGCACCGCCACATAAAAGATTGATTTCTGATAAGCGGCTAATCCTCCCTTCATCTGTAAAATCTGATAGGGATTCACAATTATTTTTTCGCCTTCCAGACCGCCCGTCCAGGTATTTGTAGATAAGAAAACACCAAGAGCCACAGCGGCTAGCAGAAGCAATAAAGATTGTATTCTTTGTAACATGTCCAGGTCTTTTTTTCGCAAAGGTATTAATCTCTGGTGAGCTCCTCAATAATTGACCCGTATTCGGGATAAGCGGCGAGCAACTGGCTACGGTTTGCCATTTCAAAATCCTGAAAATCAAATCCCGGAGAAACCGTACAGCCTACCAGGGAATAACTACCCCCTTGCACCGGGCGTGATCCAAACCAGACCCCGGCCGGTACCAGAGCCTGAAACACTTCGCCTCGTTCGGGATTGTTACCCAACAGCAACCTCACCAGTTTTCCCGACTGGTCAAAATAAAATACCTCCAGCGGATGACCCGCATAAAAATGCCAGATCTCGTCTGAGAGAATCCGGTGAAAAGCAGAAAAATTGCCCTCTTCCATCAGAAAATATATACCTGTAGAGAAGTTCCTGATCCCCCTTCCGGCTATTTCTGTTTCATCTGCAGAGCGGTAAGTTTCAGAAAAGAAACCTCCCTCAGGATGTGGGAGAAGATGAAGTTTATCTATCCAGTACGCAGCGTGATACATTAATTCGTTTTTCTTCAAAAATAATGTAATTTTTGCACCCGAATCACCCCTTGCCTCATGAGCAAAGTTCAGAAGTCTTTCCTATTACCGCTGGTTCTGGTACTTGTCAATCTGGTTTCTTACTGGTTCTTTTTTCGTATTGATCTCACCGAAGAAAAACGCTACAGTCTTTCAGAAGCCTCTCAGCGACTGGCCTCGCGACTTGCCGAGCCCGTCAAAGTAGAGGTATACCTGGGAGGAAATGACCTTCCGGGAGGTTTTGAGCGATTAAAGCAGGCTACGGAGGAAACCCTGGCCGAATTTAAAAACTACGCCGGCTCCAATCTGGAGGTAGAATTTATTAATCCCAATGAAATCACCAATCAGGAAGCCAGAACTGCTTTCATTGATACACTTATTGCAAAAGGAGTACAGCCAACCAATGTATTTGACACCGAAGGAGGGAAGAAAACAGAAACGCTCATTTTCCCATACGCCCGAATAAGCAACTCTGAGGCGGAAGAAATGGTGCTTCTTCTCACGGGAAACCAGGCCGCCAGTGCTCAGGAACGACTCAACCAATCTTATGAAAATCTGGAGTACAGCTTTGCCAGAGCCCTGAGAAACATTAATACCATAGAAAGAAAAAAGGTAGGTCTGCTCACCGAATTTACCCGCCTTCAGCCGGTCAACTTTGCAGGTCTTATCAATGCCTTGCAGGAAAACTATGATCTGTTTATTGTAGATGCCAAAACATCTGAATCGTTTACGGGCCTTGATGCCCTCATTGTGCCCAAGCCTGATATCCCCGTGGATGATTCTACCAAATTCAAAATTGATCAATACATTGTGTACGGCGGAAAAGCCCTTTTCTTTGTGGATGGGCTGGCCATAGATTCCATAGGTCTCGAAGGCACCTATGCCCAGCCTTTTTATCACAATCTGGAAGATCTTTTTTTCAGGTATGGCATCAGGCTCAATACAAATCTGGTGAAAGATGGTGCCAGTGCCCTTATGGTACCTCTGGTGGTGGGTCAAATGGGCAACCAACCTAATATTCAGCCTGTACCATACCGGTTTTTCCCTTTGATAAATAATTTCGGGCCGGGGGTTATTACCCGTAACCTCGACATGATTGTCACTAAATTTGCTTCCACACTGGATACAGTGAAGGCCCCGGGCATCCGTAAAACTCCGCTTTTGAAAACCACTCCTTATACCCATGTTTTGCAGGCCCCAGCTTTGGTGACGTACAACGACGCCCGCAAGGATACTGATGTGGAAGTATATCGTGAAGGAGAGAAAACGATTGCTTACCTGCTGGAAGGCTCCTTTACCTCTTTGTACAAAAACAGAATTCTGCCCTCAGACAGCCGGAGTGAATTTTTCAAACCTCAAAGTGAAGAAACCCGCCTTCTCATCTGCTCAGATGGCGATCTGGTAGTCAATGAAATAGACCGACGAACTGGTGAACCTCTTCCTCTGGGTTTTGATAAAATAAGCAGCCATACGTTTGGAAACGCTGATTTTATTCTGAACACCACGGATTATCTGATCGACGAACACGGAGTAATAACGGCCCGTAATAAAGAAGTGAAACTCAGACCACTTGACTCGATCAAAATTCGGGATAACCGTAACCGTATTCAACTCATCAATTTGCTTATACCATCACTTCTTGTCTTAATCCCCGGTTTAATAAGAGGCTGGTGGTGGAAAAGGAAGTTTTCCGTTTAAAAAGCATTGCCAAAATGTGAGATAATTTTATCCCATTTTGACTAACTTTGCCCGATTCATTACTAACACCCAAAGACGCTAAATATGAAGTTCATTGTTTCATCGTCAGAGCTATTGAAACATCTTTCCACCATCTCTGGTGTAATTGCCAATAATCCGATAGTTCCGATACTTGAGAACTTCCTCCTGCAACTCGATGGTACAAATCTTACGATTACGGCATCAGATATGCAGACCGTAATGGTTACCGAGGCTCAGGTTGAATCTGCTGATAAAGGCTCAATTGCCGTGCCGGCAAAACTTCTCATGGATACCCTCAGAAGCTTGCCTGAGCAGCCGGTAACTGTTAATATCGATCAGGAGACCTTTGGCACCGAACTGGTTACGGCCAACGGACAGTACAAGCTGGCTGGAGAAAACCCTATGGATTTTCCTCGGGCTCCTGAAGTAAACAAGCAGTTTAGTATTGAACTTAACTCAGATGTTCTGGGCACGGCTATATCGAATACGATTTTCGCTACCAGCACAGATGACCTGAGACCCGCTATGACCGGGGTTTTTGTTCAGCTTAGCGGTGATCATACCACGTTTGTAGCTACAGACGGGCATCGTCTTATCCGATACAGAAGAGAAGATGTAAAGGCAGGTAATGACACCACTCTCATAATTCCGAGAAAGGCCCTGAACCTCCTGAAATCAAGCCTTCCGTCAGAATCGATGCCAGTAAAGGCCGAATTCAGTAATTCCAATGCGTTTTTCAGTTTCGGAAATATTCGAATGATCTGTCGTCTTATTGACGAGCGTTTCCCGGATTACGAAAACGTAATTCCTCAAAACAACCCAAACAAGATGAAAATAGCTCGTACCCAGCTTCTGAGTACCCTGAAGCGTATTTCCATCTATTCAAACAAAACCACGCACCAGATACGCCTGAGCGTAAGCGGTACAGAGCTGGAAATTTCTGCGGAAGACCTGGATTACAGCAATGAAGCCAAGGAAAAACTGAGCTGTGAGTATGACGGTGATCCGATGGAAATCGGATTTAACGCCAAATTCCTGATAGAAATGCTGAGTAATCTGGATACAGATAAGCTCACGCTGGAAATGTCACAGCCAAACCGGGCGGGTTTAATTATTCCTGATGATAAAGAAGAAAGCGAAGACATGCTCATGCTGGTAATGCCAGTAATGCTGAATTCGTACTCTTAACCTACTATACCTTTTCTAACTATGAAAGCAAACACCTCTGCCACGGCGGGGGTGTTTTTGTTTGATCTCAGACCCTTCGCTCTGGTATTTTTACACCCATCTATAGCTGTATATCCGCTTTTTGCAGTAACTTGGTGGTGAACGTGATTTGAACTACTACTTACTGTGAAAACATTACTACTCGCTACATGGGCGTTTCCCTGCCTTTGTGCCGGCCAGCAATTGGCTATGGCACCGTTGCAGTCAGAATATCGCTCTCAGGAAAAAAAAATCTCCGTATTTGAGAACCCGGAAAATCACTTTACGCGGGTTGAATTTGAGGCTCCGGTGAATGAACAGGTAACTGTAGACTTTATTAATGCCACCGGAAAACTGATAGAACGTATCTACAAATTTACCAATAACAAGGATGATCAGTTTGTAGAGTTGGATACCCGCTATTTTGCTCCCGGTGTTTATTTTGTTAAAGTGGGTGAGCAAATGGAAAAACTGGTGTTCTATTGACATGAAAATACTGATTCTCGGGGCAACCGGCCGCACCGGCAAATGGCTAATCAGAAAGGCTCTGGAAAAAGGATTTCTGGTTAATGTACTGGTTCGGGATAAATCATCACTCGAAACTCTGGATAGACTCAATCTTTTTATAGGGTCTCCACTTGATAAAGAATTACTGGCTCAAGCTATGACCGGCTGCGATGCCGTGATCAGTTCCTTAAACATTTCCAGAACATCCGATTTCCCCTGGGCTCGTTTGCGTGCCTCAGAAACCTTCCTGTCTGATGTGGCATCCCATTTGATCTCCCTCGCTCCGGAAACCGGAGTAAATCGGTTTGTGATTTGCTCTGCCTGGGGCACCCGCGAAACGAAACAGCATATTCCCTTCTGGTTCAGATGGCTAATCGATACCAGTAATATTGGTGTTGCTTACCGGGATCACGAGAAACAGGAAGATCTTTGGGAAAAATCTGCCCTGAACTGGACGTTGGTTAGGCCAGTAGGACTCACAGATCAAAAAATTACACAGGGTATAAGAATAACAAAGAACCGCTTTCCCAGACCAAACCTGACTATTTCCAGAGCATCTCTGGCCAAGTTCATGCTGGAAATCATTGAAGATGCTGACACGTATAGAACTTTCCCCGTGATCTCTGCAGAATGAAAAACCCCCGGCCCAATGAGCCAGAGGTTTAGATATCTGAAAGCCCTTTACGAGCCTTCCTCAAACTGTATGATTGCCAATTTAACCCAGAATCTGGGCCGCCAGCCAGTCACCTACTTCAGAGGTGCCATACGCTTTATCTTTGCCTGCTATATCTTCTGTCACTACCCCTTCGGCAAGTGATTTATTCACCACATCTTTGATTTCCTGAGCCTCCGCTTCCAGTTTGAAGGCATATTCAAACATCATTGCTGCAGAAAGAACAGTACCGATCGGGTTGGCAATATTGAGTCCGGTGGCCTGCGGATAAGACCCGTGAATAGGCTCAAAAACAGACGTATGTAAACCAATAGAAGCCGATGGCATGAGGCCCATAGAGCCCGAAATAACAGAGGCTTCGTCGGTAAGAATATCTCCAAACATATTTTCTGTAACCATCACGTCAAAACCTTCCGGCCACTGGATGATACGCATGGCGGCAGCATCTACGAGCAGGTACTCTGTTTTTACTTCAGGATATTCCTTCTCCAGCTGCTGACCTACTTCTCTCCACAGACGTGAAGTCTCCAAAACGTTAGCTTTATCAACGATGGTTAGTTTTTTGTTGCGTTGCAAAGCATAGCTGTAAGCCAGACGGATGATTCGTTCTACCTCTTCACGCGTATACACGCAGTGATCATAAGCGGTATTTCTGCTTTCATCACGGCCTTTTGCTCCAAAATAAATTCCTCCGGTCAATTCACGAATACACACGAAATCTGCATTCTCTATCAGCTCCTGGCGAAGCGGTGATTTATGAAGCAAAGATGGGAACACCATTGTAGGACGAATGTTGGCGTAAAGTCCTAATTTCTTACGCATAGCCAGAAGCCCTTGCTCAGGACGAACCGGATTTGACGGGTCATTATCAAAGCGTGGAAGACCGATAGCTCCGAAAAGCACGGCATCTGCATTCATACAGATTTCGTGTGTTTCGTCGGGGTAGGGGTTTCCTACAGCATCTATGGCCGCGGCTCCGGTAAGAGCGGGAGTCCAGTTGATGGTATGGTTGTACTTTTTTGCGATAGCATCACACACTTTCTGTGCCTGTGCTACTACTTCGGGTCCGATGCCGTCACCGGCTAATACTGCTATGTTTAAGTTCATTTTTTGCTATCAGCTTTCGGCTTTTGGCCCTCAGCTTAAAAATTGGTTATAATTTAATTAATGCCGTTTGCCGATGGCCGACTGCCGTGATCAAATCAAGTTCAACATCCTCACCGTAGCCTCAATGGCTGAAACCGTTTGGTCAGAATCGAGTCCACGGGTTTTCATGTCTTTGTTCCCTACCTGCCAGGTGATGATGGTTTCACAGAGGGCATCTGTTTTACCTCCGGGAGGAATTCTCACCATATAATCTCTCAACGGAGGCAGCGTAATGTCTTTCTTTTTGAAAATCTTTTTCAAGGCATTCATGAATGCATCGTACTGGCCGTCTCCCTGGGCGTTTTCTTCAAAAATTTCTCCGTCAATTTCCACCATTAAAGTGGCAGACGGCTTCAGTCCTCTGGAATGGGTGAGAACGTAATTGGTTACCTTAATACGTTCATTCACCGCTTTTCTATCCAATACATCAGCAATAATGTAAGGCAGATCTTCCCGCGTTACCGATTCTTTTTTATCTCCCAGTTCAATGATTCTCTGGGTTACTTTTTTGAGATCTTCTTCCGGTAAAGTAATGCCCAGCATATTGAGATTTTGCTCAATGTTTGCCTTGCCGGAAGATTTCCCTAATGCGTAGAGTGTCCTCCTACCAAAACGGTCAGGCTTTAGCTGACTAACGTAGAGGTTATTTTTTTTATCGCCATCGGCATGAATACCCGCCGTTTGGGTAAATACGCTTTCTCCTACAATCGGTTTATTGTTGGGAATTCGCATACCTGAGTAACCCTCAATAATCCGGCTGATCTTGTAGAGTGATTTTTCATCCACATTGAATGACACATCTTTCACAAAATCATTCAGAACCGCTACTGTACTGGCCAGAGGTGCATTACCTGCCCGTTCTCCCAATCCGTTTACCGTAAGATGCAGACCATGAGCCCCGGCCCTTACTGCTTCTTTGACATTCGCCACACTCAGATCGTAGTCATTATGTGCGTGAAAATCAAAATGAGTATCCGGGTAACGATCCACCAGATCTTTCACATAGCTGTAAGACTCCTCCGGAGTAAGTACGCCCAGCGTATCTGGCAAGAGTATTCTTTTGATCGGTAGTTTTGTGCAGAAATCAAGATGCTGATACACGTAATCAGGTGAGTTACGCATACCATTACTCCAGTCTTCGAGATAAATATTTACCAGATACCCTTTGGCACAGGCTTTATTTACTACCTCTGCTATCTCTGCAAAATGCTGCTCCGGAGATTTCTTCAGTTGGTAAGTCAGATGATTTAGCGACCCCTTGGTGAGTAGGTTCATCACTTTGGCTCCGGCCATTTCCATCCACTCCAGGGATTTTTCACCATCAACAAACGTAAGAACCTCTACCCGCTCCAGATATCCTTTTTCTGCAGCCCAGTTGGTAATACGTTTTACGGCATCAAATTCTCCTTCCGAAACCCGGGCTGAAGCCACTTCAATGCGATCCACCTTCACTTCTTCCAAAAGAAGCTGTGCTGCCGTCAGTTTTTCTGAGGCAGAAAAAGACACTCCGCTGGTTTGTTCCCCATCGCGGAGGGTGGTGTCCATTATTTCAATATGTCTCTTCATACTTTTTCACCGCGAAGACGCTATGACGCCAAGGAATATAAGTACTTATTCTTCGCGACCTTGCGGCTTTGCGGTTCAAAATTAAAACGGTCTTGTTTCTTCGAAAGCTCCGATTTCGGTTTTCAGAGATTGGAGGTAATCGATATCGTCGAAGCCATTCATCATATTATGCTTCTTGTATCCATTGATATCAAAGCTTTCACTTTCTCCCGTTGCGGAAATGGTAACTTTCTGAGACGGAAGGTCAACCGTCACTTCAGCATTTGGATCTGCTTCAATGGCCTTGAAAATCTTATCCAGAAACTCCGGAGATACTGTAACAGGCAGAATACCAATATTCAGGGCATTGCCTTTAAAAATATCTGCAAAGAAAGAACTGATTACGCAGCGGAATCCGTAATCGTAAATGGCCCAGGCGGCGTGTTCACGGCTGGAGCCCGAACCGAAATTACGCCCAGCCACCAGGATTTTCCCGGAATAGGTGGGGTTATTAAGAACGAAATCTGCCTTTGGCGAATCGTCGTTATTGTATCTCCAGTCTCTGAAAAGGTTATCTCCAAAACCCTCCCGTTTGGTTGCTTTCAGAAAGCGAGCCGGAATGATCTGATCGGTGTCCACGTTCTCAAGCGGAAGCGGAACGCAGGTTGATGTTAGTACTGTAAATTTATCGTATGCCATTTCTCTAATTTTTTCACCGCAAAGCCACCAGGCCGCTAAGGGTGTTTATTTAATCTTCATCCTCGTAAATGTCTTTGTAATCATTCACGAATCTTTTGAAACCTGTTTTTATAAGTCGAACATTAAAATTGACCAGAAACCCCATTCTTTTATCAGCCAATTTCAAATATGAAATAATTTGTGCCGAATGTACCGGCAACAAGGCCTCACAAGTTTTGAGCTCAATAATTATTTCGTTGTCAACAAGAATGTCAATCTTGTAGTCCTTATCAATCTTAAAGCCCTTGTAAATAATTGGTATAGGAATTTGTGATTTCACCTCGATATTCCTGATTTCCAACTCTTTCAAAAGGCAACTTTCATAAACTGACTCCATCAAGCCTGGCCCCATCGTTTTATGTACTTCAAGACATGCCTCGAAAATATTTTTAGCTAAATATTCGTATCTGCCCGACTTCATAAACTTTGCGTCTTCGCGGCTTGGCGGTTTATAACACAACTACAAAAACTCTCTCGGGTCTGTTACCTTACCTGTTACCGCAGCAGCAGCCGCTACCAGAGGTGATGCCAGCATGGTGCGGGAGTTTGGTCCCTGTCGGCCCTCAAAGTTTCTGTTTGAAGTCGATACGGCCAGCTTACCGGCTGGAATCTTATCATCATTCATGGCCAGACATGCCGAACACCCGGGCTGACGAAGGGCAAAGCCCGCATCAGTTAAAATGTCCAGAATTCCTTCCTCCTTGATTTGAGCTTCTACAATATGCGAACCAGGCACCAGCCAGGCAGTAACATTATCCGCTTTTTTCTTTCCTTTCACCACAGAGGCAAATGCCCTGAAATCTTCAATACGGCCGTTGGTACAACTTCCCAGAAACACATAGTCAACTTCTTTACCTATGAGGCTTTCTCCTTCACTGAAGCCCATGTAATTCAGAGATTTCCTGTAAGAGGCCTCCCCGTCAATGACTTCGCTTGCTTTAGGAACCACCTTACTGATACCAGTTCCAAGGCCTGGATTAGTTCCGTAGGTTATCTGTGGTTCAATGTCCTCCGCACGGTAAACCAGCTCTTTGTCAAACTCGGCACCTTCCTCTGTTTTCAGGGTTTTCCAGTATTCTACCAGTTTATCCCACTCTTCACCTTTAGGCGACTGCTCCCGTCCTTTCAGGTAGGCAAATGTTTTTTCATCAGGAGCTACCATACCTCCACGGGCTCCCATCTCTATGGACATGTTACATACCGTCATGCGGCCTTCCATGCTCATGCTTTCAAAAACATCTCCGGCATACTCCACAAAATAACCTGTGGCACCTGCAGCAGAAATCTGAGCGATGATGTACAAAATCACATCTTTTGGAAGTACGCCTTTACCCACTTTACCATTTACGGTAATTCTCATTTTCTTTGGTTTGGGCTGCATGATACACTGAGAAGAAAGTACCATTTCTACCTCCGAAGTACCTATACCGAAGGCGATCGCTCCAAACGCACCATGAGTAGACGTATGAGAGTCTCCACACACAATGGTCATTCCCGGAAGTGTAATCCCATTTTCGGGCCCTACTACGTGAACAATTCCGTTTTTCTGGTGACCCAGACCCCAGTGCGAAATACCCCACTTGGCCGTGTTGTTTTCCAACGCTTTCAACTGATTCGCAGAAAGAGGATCTTCTACCGGAAGGTGTTGGTTAATGGTTGGAGTATTATGGTCTGCTGTAGCAAAGGTACGCTCCGGGAACATGACGCCGATTCCCCTCGTCTCTAGTCCGAGAAATGCTACCGGGCTGGTAACTTCGTGAATAAAATGACGGTCAATGAAAACCACATCCGGACCGTCCTCAATTTTTTTGACAACGTGGGCATCCCACACTTTGTCGAATAATGTTTTTGACATGTTACTCGCGTTTCTTAATCTCGTTTTACCCGAAAGCGTCTGTTCTGCTTTTCAGGAGTACAAAATTGACCATTTTCTTTGACCTGTACCTAATGAAAGAGGCTCAAAGAATGACGTTTTTGGTTCAAGTGGTGTTATTGAGCCATATTCGCATTTCTAAATAAAATCTGAAAAGACGTTAAAGGGTTTGATAGCTTCTTTGTATGCCCACCCTCATTCTGTATTTTTGCGGCTCATTAAACACGGGTTTTGCCTTCTGAAGCGTTATGTATACCAAAAAAATGAGCACATATACGGGGTTATTGGCCCTCCTGCTAAGCTTTTCAGTCTCTGCTCAAATGAAGCAAAGCACCTTTGTATTTGGACCTAAAGTAGGTTTACAGAGTAATCGTGTGGTCATACTTAACAACCCCACCAGCCGGGAAAGTAAGCTGAATATGCAGTATCATGTCGGAGTTTTTACCAGATTTAATCTGGGGAAATTCTCGCTTCAGCCCGAGGCCTACTATGAAACCAAAGGTGGGAATATCACCACTCCTAATGAAAAGCACACTTATCGCGATTTTTCAACGCCTGTAATGCTGGGAATTTCTCCGTTTAAAGGGCTTTTCCTGGAGGCCGGTCCGCAATTCAGCTGGTCGCTTAACCAGGGCTGGAAGAAAGACGGTGTAGAACAGTACGGGCCAGATGCTTCCAGAAATACCGCGATAATTGCAGGTGCCCGGATTGATCTTCTGGATATGTTTTCGATGTTCAGCATCAATCTCAGATATGTTTACGGATTGGATAATGTCAATAACCGACTGAAGTTTGAGGGTAATCCACTGGATTTGCGTACCCGTTCTTTTCAGATTTCTGCCACCTACAACTTCTCGGAATATTACAAGTGGTGGAAAAAACACGGACTTAAAAAATAATCACTCATTAATTAGATTTCCCCGGCCCTGCTTTGGGAATCCTGTTCAAAATGAACTTCATAGAAGAATTGAAATGGAGAGGCATGCTGCATCAGATGATGCCCGGCACAGCCGAACAATTGGAAAAAGAGATGACTTCGGCCTACATTGGGTTTGACCCTACCGCCCGGTCTTTACATATCGGAAATCTGGCCACCATCATGCTGTTAGTGCATCTGCAGCGGTCTGGTCACAAACCTTATGCTCTGGTAGGTGGAGCCACTGGTATGGTAGGTGACCCTTCGGGAAAATCTGCCGAACGCCAGTTTCTGGATGAAACCGTGCTGCGTGAAAATCAGGAAGGAATCAAAAAACAGCTGGCTCGCTTTCTGGATTTTGAAAGTGGGGCAAACGCCGCCGTAATGGTTAATAATTACGACTGGTTCAAAGAAATGGGCTTTTTGCAGTTTCTGAGAGAGGTGGGTAAATACCTTACCATCAATTATATGAGCTCCAAAGATTCGGTAAAAAACCGCATCACCACGGGTATTTCTTACACGGAGTTTACGTATCAATTACTTCAAGGCTACGATTTCTACCATTTATATAAAAATCACGGGGTACGCCTTC
Organism: uncultured Cytophagaceae bacterium; assembly: GCA_966250325.1. GTDB lineage: Bacteria > Bacteroidota > Bacteroidia > Cytophagales > Spirosomataceae > Jiulongibacter. The sequence goes on from CBINGY010000001.1 coordinate 188,397, forward strand.
AGATGGGTGGCTCTGATCAGTGGGGAAATATAACTACCGGAACAGAGTTGATTCGGAGAAAAGAAAATAACGACGGTTCTGATGCTGGAGGTGACGTAGAATACTCGGCTTATGCCTTAACCACTCCGCTGGTAACCAAACCAGACGGCACCAAATTTGGAAAATCTGAAGCCGGGAACATTTGGCTGGATGCTGAGATGACCAGTCCGTACCAATTCTATCAGTTCTGGATCAACCAGTCTGATGAGGTTTGTGAGCGGCTCATCCGTGTTTTTACACTTTTGGGCAAAGAAGAAATTGAAAGACTGGAGGCCGAACATAAAGAAGCCCCGCATCTGAGAATAGTACAACAAGCCATCGCTAAAGATGTGACTATCCGGGTTCATGGCGAGGAGCAGTACAATCTGGCAGTAAAAGCCTCCGAAGTCTTGTTTGGCAAAGCCACGCTTGAAACCCTCCAAAGTCTGGATGAAAAAACCTTCACTTCGGTGTTTGAGGGAGTACCTACCAGTGAGATTTCCAAAGAAGATTTTGATGCCTGCGAAAGTTTACTGGATCTGATTTCGGTCACATCCAATGGCGAAATCTATGCCTCCAAGGGAGAGGCCAGAAGAGCTTTGCAGGGCAATGCAGTGAGTGTGAATAAGGAAAAAGTGCAGGACGGAAACCTCAAAGTTGCCGAAGCCGATCTATTGAACGGTAAGTTTTTGCTGATTGGGAAGGGAAAGAAGAATCATTTGGTGAGGGTGCTATAAACATATTCTTTTCAGAGTTTTTCTTTAATGTAACACATGAATGTATGAATGAGATTTTTCGGGATTTTTTGAAGGAGTCATTCCGGCTTTTACCTACCTCATTTCAGGAAAATTTCAGGAAAAAGAACTTCGAGAAATGGGTGAAGCAAGGGAAACCTATACCACCTCCTCAAGTAGTCAAGCTCTTCGCAATTCGTGAACTTCAGAAAACTTACGCTTGCGGTACGTTCATAGAAACAGGTACTTATAAAGGAGATATGTTGTTTGCCCTGAAAAATGATTTTGAACAATTAATATCCGTTGAACTCTCCGATTATTACTATCAAAGAGCTGTTCTGAAGTTCAGACAAGATACCCACATCAAATTGTTTAACGGTGATAGTGGCAAAATAATGCCTGAGATTATAGCGGGTTTAAATGAGCCTGCCCTCTTCTGGCTTGATGGCCACTTTTCTTCAGGTAATACGGCCCAGGGTGAATTAGATTGCCCTATTTTTGGTGAGCTTAGAGCGATTTTTTCTAGCCCTTTTTCACACATATTGCTTATTGATGATGCCCGTTATTTCAACGGCACAAACGATTACCCAACTATACAAGGACTAAAAAGCTTTCTTGAAACCCATAAATCAGGCTGCTCTTTTTTGGTGAAAGATGATATGATCACCGTAATTCTGCCTTAATATCTTAGTCAATTCAGCTTTTAAATTGATGCATAACCTACCTTCCGTTTAATCTTTTTCGAGATTGTTCACTCCGCTTGACTTGTTTACCACTTCTTAATCAAAACACTTCCCCCCGTTTCCAATGAAATCACTTTCGCCTTTTCTCCATAAACCAGGATGGTCTCCTTGCCGGGTTTAGAATAAACGGTGACCGACTTCAATTTCCCCTTTTTCCAGCTGAGATCCAGCTCAAAACCACCACGGGCCCGAAGTCCTTTGACCGATCCATTTGTCCAGGCATCAGGAAGTGCAGGAAGCAGATAAATGTGATTTTCGTCTGATTGCACCAGCATTTCAGCAATGGCGGCAGTTCCTCCAAAATTTCCGTCGATCTGAAAAGGCGGGTGAGCGTCAAAGAGATTAGGATAAGTACCTCCATGACCCTCGTTTCGGGGTCTTATCGCATCTGGTTTTACGTATCTGAGCAGCTCACGATACATTTTGTAGGCGTGATTCCCATCCTGCAATCGTGCCCAGAGATTGATTCTCCAGCCTTTGCTCCAGCCGGTGGTTTCATCTCCTTTTATTTCGAGGGTTCTTTTGGCCGCCGCCGCCAGTTCGGCATTCTCCTTCACTGTGATATGTCTGCCCGGGTGCAGGCCATAAAGATGCGACTGATGACGATGCTGCGGCTCGGCATCTTCCCAGTCGTAATACCATTCCTGTAGATTGCCTTTAGAACCTACTTTATAAGGTCTGAGGTGGGTCAGAGATTTTTCTATCTGCATTCTGAAATCATCATTAATGCCCAGCACCTCCATGCTCATGAGCAGATCCAGAAATAGTTCTTTGATCATAGCAATATCTGCAAAGGCACCGTATAAGGTTGCTCCTTTATAGCCTTTGTCTGTCACATACACATTTTCAGGCGAGGTACCCGGCGAGGTAACCAAGGTGCCATCTGGTGCTTCAATGAGCATATCCAGGCAGAATTCTGCGGCACCCTTCATAAGAGGATAGGCGTAATTTTTCAGCCATTCTTTATCCTGATTAAAGGCATAATGCTCATATAAGTGTGCCGCGGACCATGCTCCACCCATAGCCCAGTTGGCCCACACAGGATCTCCTTTTCCGAAGTCTCCCACCGGGTTTGTCATAGCCCATATGTCTGAATTATGGGAGGCGGTCCAGCCATCTGCATTATAAAAGGTTTTGGCGGTAACCGTTCCTGTTTGAGAGAGATTGCCCACAAAATCAAGAAAAGATGCGTGCATTTCAGGCAGATTGGTAGTCTCGGCTGGCCAATAGTTTTCTTCTGCATTGATATTCATGGTGTAATTGCTGCTCCAGGGTGGCCGCATGTAAGGGTTCCATAGCCCCTGAAGATTTGCAGGTACACCCGGAGTACGGGAGCTCGAGATGAGAAGATACCGGCCATACTGAAAATACAGCGTTTCCAGATACGGGTCTTTTACGCCTTTTTCATAACGAATTAGTCTTTCGTCTGTCGGTACATCTGCGGCAATGTCTTTGCCCAGATGAAGTTTAACGCGGTCAAAGAATTTTAAATAATCTGCCAGATGATTTGATTTCAAAGCTTCTTTTGATTTAGAAGCCGCTGACCTATACTGGGATAAAGCCATTTCCTTTTCACCTTTTCCTTGTGTAAAAGGGTCTTTGTCAAATCCGTTAAAGCTGGTGCCAAGACTTATCAATAAGACTGTTTCCCGGGCATTTTTAACAGACAAGACGTTATGCGAGAAATCAAGATCGCCATCGGTCTCTTTAATTCCTATGACTCCGCAAAACCGGGTTCCTCCATTCCCGCGGTATTCCACTGGTTCTTTGCCTGAGTTGTAATAGCTGGGGTCTATACGTACGGGAGCTTTCCCTGTAAGAAAGAGTAATTGGTCATTGACCCGGGTTTCATGAGACAGCAGACTATTCATTTTCACCTGAAAACTCATCCCCTGGGGAGCATCGGTTTTAAGCACCATAACCAGAATTTTATCCGGATGAGAATAGTAATATTCCCGGGTGTAACGTGCTCCCTGCGAAGTGTAACTCACCTTCACTACTGCGTTGTCAAGATCAAGCTCCCGATGATACGCAGAGAAGTCTTTTGTCTCAAAATCGATAAACAGATTTCCTAAAGGAGCAAAAGATTGAGAATACGATCCCTGAATGTTTCGCATAAGGCTGTCTGCCAGTTTGTAATTTTCTGCGGCCAGGGCTTCTCTCACCAAAGGAATATAGGTATGTGCTTCTGGATTCATGGCAGCATCAACTGGCTCACCGCTCCAAAGCGTGATATCGTTCAGATACATTTTTTCCTGCTCCACTCCGCCGAAAACTGTGGCCCCGGAACGCCCATTACCTACTACCAAAGCCTCCTCAAAATGATTAGCAGGGCTGGTGTACCAAAGTTTGAGCGGGTATTGCTGAGCCGGGGTAAGTAAAGGCAGGAACAGAAACAACAGGATTTTCTTCATAGGTTCGAATACGTTTGACAGGCAATTTACAAGAAACTTAATTTGAGTTCCGGGAAAAAATAGATTTGCTCTTGCGTAACTCAAAAGTTACCTGTTTATTTGCGTAACTTAAAAGTTACATAATAATGACAAAAACGATCCGTCATTCGTTTCATTTTCCGTATAAACCTGAGGTAGTATGGCAGTATCTAACTGTCAGTGAACTTATTAGTGAATGGCTAATGCCAAATACCTTTAAAGCTGAGCTTGGGGCAACATTTCAGTTTAAAACTAAACCATTACCCCGGTTTGGGTTTGACGGCAATGTGTATTGTAAGGTGATCGAGCTGGACAGACCCCGAAAATTGGCCTACACCTGGGTAGGTGGCATGCCCGGCAAAGATCCAATGCTGGATAGCGTGGTCACATGGACTCTGGAATCGACCGAGCAAGGAACCCTCCTGCATCTGGAACACGCGGGTTTCAGAGGTATAAAAAATCTATTCGGGTTTATGGCGATGAACAGCGGCTGGAAGAAAATTGGAAAACGCGTGCAACAACTTATCAATGAAAAATACCATGACCCTGCCCAAACTTGATGTTTTTCAGGTAATAGCCGATGGAAACCGGCGAAAGATGATTCACTTGCTCACCGAAAATAAGCTAAGTATAAACAGATTAGCCGAAAACTTCGAAATGAGCCGACCGGCTGTTTCGAAGCATATTGCCATTCTGGAACAAGCTGGTTTTATAAAGATAGAAAATGTGGGAAGAGAGCGTTACTGTGCCATCAACGAGCAGGGATTTGAGGAGTTACGAGCCTGGATTGCGTATTATGATGATTTCTGGAACAGGAAACTGCTTAAATTGCAGGAAGTAATAAGACAAAAGGAAAGCTAATGGAGGTAAGAGATGCCTATGCCCAATGGGCCCGGCAATACGACACCAATAAAAACCATACCCGTGATATGGAAGGTAGGGTATTGCGGGAAATGCTTGCTGAAAGGAAATTCAGAAATATTCTGGAAATAGGCTGCGGAACAGGTAAAAATACGGTTTTCCTGGCACAGATTGCTGATGAACTTACAGCGGTGGATCTTACCGAAGAAATGATTGATCTGGCCAGACAAAAAGTTACTGCTGAGCATGTCACATTTCTGCAGGCCGATATTCTGGACGATTGGAACTTCGGAGGCAAAACATTTGACCTGATCACCTTCAGTCTGGTGCTGGAACATATTGAAAATCTCGGGGAAATTTTCAGAAAAGCGGCCAGAGTTACTCATACGGGGTCACTATTGTATGTAGGCGAACTTCATCCGTTTAAACAATACACCGGAACCAAAGCAAGGTTTGAAACAGAGCATGGTCTTACCGAAGTCACCTGCTTTGTTCATCATGTATCTGAATTTGTAAAAGCTGCCTCAGCAGTTGGTTTCACTTTGCTGAAAATAGAAGAACATTTTGACGAGCACCTCCAGGGAATTCCCCGCATTCTGGCCTTATTATTTCAAAAAATGTAAAAAAGCCAGTGGCACTTTTGCCGATGAATTACCCTCACTTTTCGTACTATTGCAGGTCAATGAAAGTGTATATGAAGGATTTTGTTATTCGTGAAGCAGTCCTGGAGGAACTTCCTGTGTTACTTACCTTTGAACAGGGAATTATTGAAGCTGAGCGACCTTTTGACCCTACCCTCAAACCAGATCCGATCAGCTATTACGATATAGCCGAACTCATTCAATCTGAAGATTCCACCGTTTACATAGCAGAATATGAGGGCGAACTGGTGGCATCCGGTTATGCCCGGATTCAAACCCCAAAACCGTTTCTGAAACATGAGAAGTTTGCCTTTCTTGGTTTCATGTATGTAAAGCCCGGGTTTCGGGGCAAGGGTTTAAATGCCCGAATAGTACAAGCTCTGGCAGACTGGTCAAAAAATCGGGGAATTGATGAAATACGCCTTCATGTGTATGCAGAAAATACCTCCGCTATACGAGCCTACGAAAAGGCGGGATTCACCTCTCATCTCATTGAAATGAGACACAATCTTTCTGAATAGATCTTCGACGCCTGAGACTCACTAATTTATTGCATAAAACTTTTCAGAAACCAATTGGTTGCCTATATTTGCAACTGATCAATTGCAAAAGTATGCGAAGAGATATTTTCCAGGCCATAGCCGACCCGACACGCCGGGCCATACTTTCTCTAATTGCCGTTCAGGCATTGACCCCAAATGCGGTGGCCGAACATTTTGATATCAGTCGTCAGGCCGTTTCTAAGCATATCCGTATTCTTTCAGAGTGCGAATTATTGAATCAGGACCAAAAGGGAAGAGAAATATACTATCGTTTTGACCCGGAAAAAATGAAGGAAGTAGATGAATGGCTGCGGCCTTTCAGGGCTTTGTGGGAAAATCGTTTTGAACGGCTCGATCAGGTTTTAACTCAAATGAAAAATAATTAGCTATGAATGAAACAGAGATAATTGTAAAGCCAGGTCAGCCTGATTACTTAATTAAAAGAACTTTCTCTGCACCTCTATCCCCGGTATTCAGAGCATTTACCGAGCCTGAACTGCTATCGCAATGGTTTATGCCTAAAGAGGCCCATCTGCAAATAATCAGGATGGACTGTAAAGAAGGAGGCTCTTTCCATTTTACCCAAATTGGCCCCGGCGGCGGGCTTTATGGCTTCAAAGGAGTTTACCACGAGGTTTCTCCGGAAGCAGGCATAATAAAAACCTCCGAGTTCCTGGGACTTCCTCAGCGAATATTGCCTTTACTTGAAATAACTACTTTTGAGGCTGCCGGCAATGAGACCCACGTCACTATCCACAGCATTTGTCCGGATAACGCCTACCGTGACTCCATGATTTCGGCAGGAATGAAACCTACGCTAGATCATACACATGAATTGCTTGACAACCTTTTAAAACAGATTTAGTCTGTGAAATCATTATTCTTTACCCTGGTTATCTTCTCTACTCTTCCGGTTATGTCACAAACCCTTACACCTCTTATTCATCAAATGCTTGATCAAAGCAGAATGTCAAACGGATTTGCCCTGGAAGGGATTACGGAAGAGAAAGTAGGTCTCAGACTTAACCCAAATGCAAATTCCGTTGGTTTTATTTACCGTCATATTGGAGAAACGCTCCATTTGTTTACAACTTTCTACGGACTTCCCACAGAGGTAGAAAACACCACAATGGGCCTGCAGGATGTCGGACAAGGGGAGGACATAACCCTCAGCAAGACGCTTATTGAATCGGGAATGAAAAAGTTGTACGATCTCGCAATGAGTAAGGACGACGAGTACTGGTTGGAAGAAATTGACACACCATTCTTTGGCAAAGTGAGCAGATTCAGGCTATTATGCCATATTCTATACCATAATAGTCATCATTCCGGGCAGATTTCACTTACACTTTCCAGGGGAAATTAAAAAGATTGGCAGGAGCAAGCCCGCCAATCTTTCCATCTCTAACCACACGATGTTTATCTGTATAAAATCATGAAACTATAAATAACCCGGCAATAGCAGCTGCCGTAGCTCCATCTATCGCTTCATCATACGCTTCTGAAGAGGCCGCTGCAGTGAATGGGGTACCACTACCAAGCATAGTAAGGTCCACTCCTCCCTGAGAAGTTGCTTCTTCGCCATTATACACAGCCTGAGCTACCTCTGGAATTCCCGCACCCCGCTCATTGCCGGTGATCCATCCCTTTAAGCCACGCAGTCTGCGAATTTCAGAAGCATGACGTGCCTCTACCGAATGAATCTGTAAGGCTGGAGTAATATATGGAGTTCCTAAAAGAGCCCCGGCCTGTCCTTTATACGCTCTCACCCCTGTATCTTCAAATGCCTGAGCCAATGCCAGCAACTGGGCATATGCTGTAGCCTGCCCGGCCCCGTTCGTATTAAAGGGATCGAAAGCCCCGCCTGCCGTGAAGTCAAAAGTAGGTTTGCTTACTGGTGTTACCCCAGCTCCATTTAGACCTGCCACCAAAAAATCTACGTGAGCCTGCTCATGTTTCGAAATCTGCATATACACCTTCTCTGCCCGGCTTCCTCCGGGAATTACGCCCGATTGCAGGGCCAGATCATAAAACTCGTCTTCAAGATACTCCAAAGTAAGAGCCAGTTGAAGGGCTGAAACTGCATCCGCAGGATTTCTGGCATACGATTTTGAAGTGGCAGTTGCTACACCCAAGCCTGTGGGAATGGCTGCCATCGCTATATTTTTCCCAATATTTCCCAGAGAACCCAGCAGGTTTCTTCTAGAGCTTTTTACATCTTCCTGTATAGTATCGGTAGTAAAAGCCGATAAGAAATTAATCATATTCATGACACTGTTCGTTTAAGTTATGGTAATTGATTGGCGGTGAAAGAAGTTTTCACAAAACCTGTTGATGCCACTGCAGCAAGAATTTCTGAAGGCTTAAGAGCCAGATCCAGGCCAGATGCATCTACTACATCATCTCCGGCAAAATCCTTGGAATCAGGATTAATAAGCGAACGGATAGCTGCAGCATGGCGAGCCTCTACCGAAACGATTTTACCGGCTATTAGCAAGTAATTTGGATCAGTAATTAAATAACCTGCACCATTGTATGCAGCTACACCTGTATCTTCCAGCACTTTTGCTGTAGCCAGTACCTGATCGCGGTTTCCGAAATTCAGTGAACCGTAATCAAATTCAAGCTGAGGTGTAATGAGATCCGCATTTCCACTGGTGGCTGCATTCAGAGCCGCCTTAAAGAACTCCCGGTGATTCACTTCGTGATTATACAAATCTGTAAGCACGGTTCTTTCCACATCCGAGATTCCACTATAGAACGAGTTAACCACTTTCGTGTAAAAATCAGCTTCCAGCTGTTCCAGAGCGTAGGCATAATTCAAAACTCCCAAATCTCCTGCTCCCAGATCAAAAGTGACTCCTGGCATGGGATCCATCTTGTCTTTGTCACAGGCAGCAAGGAGCCCGGCACTTACCACGGTCAAGCCGCTCACCTTAAGAAACTGTCTTCTGCTTCCCGAAGAAGGCGGCTGAACCTTCACAATTTGCTTTCTCATAGTTTGCATGTTTTTGTTTTTACTATGCCTGTACCTACGGGTGAGCCTGCAGAAAAAGATCAAATCAGAGAAAAATAAATTGAAGACAGACCACCAAACAGCCGATTATGGTGCCAAAAATGAGGTTTGGAGAGACCTTCCGAATCAATGGCTTCTGGTCTTTTTTTAGGAAGAAAGGAATCTGCTCATACACCCCGATTGGAAATAATGGGGAAAAGAATACTCGAAGAATTCGACTTTCAGACCTATATACGGGCGGAACAGTTTTTATACATCAGGTGGAAACCATTCGATGATACATGCACAAAACTCTACTCAAACTAAACTTAAAAAAACAGAACATGAAGAAGCAATTTAGATTTTTATCAGCCTCACTTCTAGCCTTAGGTGCACTTTCATTCTCTTGCGACGATGACTCCATGGGACCAGACATTAATGATCCCGATGCAAAAAAAGGAAACCTAAATATCAGCGTTACTGATGCTCCGATTGATGCCGATAACGTTTCTGCTGTTTTTGTCACATTTACAGAGATCAAAGTAGATGGTCATGAATTTACCGGTTTTGAAGGACCAAAAACGGTCAACCTCCTGGAGCTTCAGAACGGCAATACGATGGATCTCGGTACATCAGAAGCCTCGGTAGGTTCCTACTCAAAGATTGAATTTGTGATTAATTCTGAATACGACGCCGACAGCACCGGTCCCGGTTGTTATATTCTGAATACCGATGGTACCAAAGAAAAACTGGAGCTCGGATCTGACGGCAAAGCGACTCTTACTGTAGAACCCGATCATTTCGATGTTTCAGAGGATGGAACTACCGAAATTGTCATTGATTTTGATCTGCGTAAAGCTATAAAATCAAATTCCGAATCTGACTTTGAGTTTGTAAGCAAAGCGGAACTTAATGGAGCTGTACGTGCCGAAAACAAAGAAATGACAGGTAATATTAAAGGTACTATTTCAAATTCAGCCGGGACAAATCTGGTAGTTTACGTGTACAAAAAAGGGGAGTTTAATGAAGATACTGAAATTGAAGGCTCAGGAGATAGCGAAGTGAAATTTGGCAAAGCTCTTACGTCTGCTACCGTTAACGCAGGAGGTAACTTCACACTGGCGTATCTGCCGGAAGGCGACTACGAAATCTATTGCGATAAGCCGGAAAGCGACGGCCTGGGAATAGGCTTAAATACGTTACTTGAATTAAACAGCAGTGGTGAAGACCTCGAAAATATTACCGTGGACTCTGGAACCGAAACAACACTCAGTCTCTCTGTAGTGCTTGGAGGACTTCTGAATTAATCACGGGAATAAGTGGGACCCAAAAGGCTCTTTCGAAAGAAAGGGCCTTTTTCTGTAAAAAGGGTTAACTTTATTTTATTAACCCAAGCGAACATCTATGAAATACTTCCTCTTTATTTTCCCTTTTTTCGGTGTTTTGTTTCTTACAAAAGGACAAGACCGTCTATCAGGAAAAACCTGGGCAGGCAGGTCTGAGGTGATCGCCGCTCATGGAATGGTTTGTACTTCCCATCCCCTTTCTACTCAGGTGGGCATTGAAGTACTTAAATCAGGTGGAAATGCTATTGATGCCGCTATTGCTGCAAATGCGATGGAAGGCCTGGTGGAGCCACATATGAATGGCATTGGGGGCGACCTGTTTGCCATCGTCTGGGATGCCAAAACAAAGAAACTCTACGGACTCAATGCCTCTGGCCGTTCCCCTTTTTCGCTTACTCTGGATGAGTTAAAAAAACGTGGACTCGACTATCTGCCGGCTCTGGGGCCGCTTCCTGTCAGTGTGCCGGGGTGTGTGGACGGGTGGTTTGAATTACACCATAAATTTGGCAGTCTGCCCATGGAGAAAATCCTTTCCCATGCCATCAGGTATGGAAATGAAGGATTTCCGGTGCATGATGAACTTGCCTTATCGCTTCAGTCGGTTCCTCGCAATTATGGTACCTTTCCCAATGTAAAGGAACATTATTACCCAAACGGCCGGGTGGCTCAGAAAGGAGAAATCTTCCGAAATCCAAATCTGGCAAATACCCTGCAAAAAATCGCCAAAGGGGGCCGTGATGCATTTTATAAAGGTGAAATTGCGGAGGTGATTGACAGATTTTTCAAAGAAAACGGCGGATATCTTAGCTCCCGTGACCTTGCCGAACATACCTCAACCTGGGTAGAGCCAAAGTCCGTTAACTACCGCGGTTACGATGTATGGGAACTGCCACCGAATAGTCAGGGAATAGCTGCATTGCAGATGCTCACGATACTGGAAGGTTATGATTTCTCAAAAATTCCTTATGGCAGTGCGGAGCATATCCATCTTTTCACAGAAGCCAAAAAACTAGCCTTTGAAGATCGGGCCAGATACTATGCAGACCCCGATTTTGCCAAAATACCTGTAAAAGAGCTGATTTCTGAGACATATGCGGCTGAAAGACGTAAACTTATTTCTTCCGAAAGGGCCGCTTCCCGGGTGGATGCCGGTAACCCTGCACTGAAAGATGGCGATACTATTTACCTCACCGTTGCAGATAAAGAGGGAAATATGGTTTCCCTGATTCAAAGCAATTACCTGGGATTTGGCTCAGGCATGATGCCGTCGGGTCTGGGATTTATGTTTCAGGACAGAGGAAAGATGTTTTCCCTCAAAGAAGGAGAAAACAATACGTACGCTCCGCACAAAAGACCTTTTCAGACGATCATTCCCGCCTTTATTACCAAAGATGGAGAGCCCTTTATGAGTTTTGGTGTTATGGGTGGCACTTTTCAGCCGCAGGGTCATGTGCAGATGGTGATGAACGTGGTAGACTATGGAATGAATATTCAGGAAGCAGGCGATGCCCCCAGAATAAGTCATGTGGGTAGCTCAGAGCCTACAGGTGAAAAAATGACCAACAGTGGAGAAGTCAAACTGGAGTCGGGATTTGGTTATGAAACCATTCGTGATCTGATGAAAAAAGGTCATCAGGTGGGATATATTTTCGGTGATTACGGAGGGTACCAGGCCATTCGGTATGACCCCATTCAGAAGGTTTATTACGGAGCCTCAGATTCAAGAAAAGACGGACACGCCGCGGGCTACTAATCCGTCTTTTCCGGAATTAAAATTCAATGATAAATCCAATGGTAGGTGTGGGCTGACCAAAGGGCTCGCTCAGGATCAGCGGAATCGCATTGGAGCCATCCATTTGTACCGGCAACCCATCTGTGCTGGCAAAATCGGTATTATCCGCATTTCTCTGGAAAGTAAACTCAGGAATTGATTCATTTTTTGCAGCCCAAACGTTCTGTATATCCAAAAACAAATCCAACGTCCATTTCTGATAATTCCATTTTTTATCAATACGCAGATCCATTTGGTTAAAAGCCATCAACCGCTGTGAATTTAACCTTGAATAATCAAATATCCCGGTACCTATCGCCAGATAATTTCTCTGAGAATTCTCTATATCATACGGGGTGTAGGGGCTTCCTCCGGCAAAACGGTATTTGGCTCCCAGTTCCCAGTTTTTCCCGAATTTATACCCATAAATAAATGATAGCAGGTGACGGTTATCCCATGCCGATGGAAATAAAGGCGTGTCAATACCAGCAAACTGTGAGCGAACGTAGGTGTAAGATAGCGTAACAAACTGCCTCTTAACGAGCTTCTGCTGCACAAAAAACTCCAGTCCGTAAGATCTTCCCGTGCCATCGGTTACCACCTCCTCATTTCCAATAGCTCCAAAGCCCCCTCCGAGATTCCCTAACGAAATATTATCAAAAACAGAGACGGGATAATTCTTATAATCTTTGTAAAATCCTTCCAGTGTAAACCGCAGATCGGGTTTAGGAAGAAACTCAAACCCTGCGGCATAGTGCGTGCTTTGCAGGTAATCGGCATCTTTATTGACCAGAACTCCCTCCGTATCACGAAAACCCAGAACCGTATAAATAGGCGTTTTGAAATACCTGCCCCAGGTGGCATTTGCCCTCCATTTTTCACTAAGTGGCATAGAGGCCGAAATCCGGGGTGAAATCGTTCTGAACGGATTATTGCCGGTTTCTGTAAAACTGTTCATGTCAGTTCTTAACCCGGCTGATAGGCTAAGCTGATTTCTGAAGGTTTTTCCTGCCTGAGCGTAGGCTCCGTATTTCCAGAAGCCAATGGCGGTATTAAAGCTGTTTGTTACTCCTGGCTGAATAAGCTGCCCGTTATCATCTCTTAGTTCGGGTCGTATTAAGGCAAAAAAATCATTGTCATAGGATACTTGCTGTACTACTCCTCCATAACTATAGGTAAATCCATTGGATGACTTACGTACGTTTACCCGTAGCTTATTTTCAATCTCATTGGATGTAGAGAAAAGATTTCTGGTTTCGGGGTCTTTAATCGTATTATCCTCAAAACGTTCCAGCTCGTTGTTAAAATGATTTCTGCTTAGATTTACGCTCAGAAGCCCGTTTCTCAGCCGATGTTTCAGGGTAGCTCCGGCTGTGTAATTCCATTGACTTATGTAATTGTTGCTTCGCAAAATGTAAACGTTTTCAGGACTTGCGTCTTTGGGTATCGCAAATTTGAAAAAATCAATGGCTCCGATTCCGAGTACATCAAGAGTGGTTTTTTCTCCCAGTTTATGCGATATTTTTGTTTGAAAATCCCAGTAATCAGGGCGAATGGGTAAATCAAGAAGTGTAAAAAGGAAAGCCAGATAGGAGCTTCTTGCAGATACCAGATAGGTGGTCTTTGGGCCGGCAGGTCCGTCAAATGTGGCTGCGAATTCAGAGGCACTCAGCCTCACATTCCCCTGAAGACGCTCGCTGTTCCCTTCCCGCTGTTTGAACTCAAAAATTCCGGAAGTGGTGTTATCAAACTGAGCATTGAAAGCAGAGGTGGATAGCTTAATATCCTCAATGAATGATATATTTATAATACCAGCCGGCCCACCAGCAGAGCCCTGCGTAGTAAAGTGATTCAGAATCGGAATTTCAATCCCGTCCAGATAATACACATTTTCATTGGGGCCACCACCTCTCAGGATGATATCATTTCTGAAACCACCGCTACCTGTAGTTCCCGCCACACCCGGCAGGGCCTGAACCACCTTGGAGACGTCAAAATTACCACCGGGATTGCTTCGAATTTCTTCTGTAGTAAGTGACTGCACAGAAAGCGGAGTAATTACATCGGAAGCCATAGCCGATTTCACCTTATTGGTTTTCACGGTTACTTCCTGCAGGTTTTCCAGGGCTGGCTCCAGTGCAAAACTTACAGAGAGGGCGTTTCCTGAAGTAAGCACCACGTTGTATCTGATCTGCTCGGAATAGCCGATGTAGGTGGCCCTTAGATTATAAGTGCCCACTGGTAAATCCAGCGTAAATCTGCCGTCTATGTCTGTTGTGGTGGCTTTCTTACCATCTTCGGTGCTCACAGTTGCACCTATTAATGGTTCTTCCGTTATTTTGTCTTTTATAATACCATAAATAGAACCGGTCTGCTGTGCTTTTAGAAGTCCCGGAAGGAACCATAAGGTAATGAGTATCAGTTTTTTCATTGAGTTCGCTAATGATTCAGCAAAATTAATGTAATTTTGTTTGATATAATACTTGATAAAATATTTAAGTATGATATCAAACATAAAAGTGGGTATTGGAGTTGCATAGGATGTCATATTTTAGAGATGCTGTGTACTTTTCAACTTCCACTCTGATTGAAAAAGTTTATTGAAGAAGAGAAGCAAATGAAATATGTTATTCTAAAAGAACTGATTTCCCTTGCCGAACAATTCGAGGGAGAAACACACGCCAGAGAATGGCGAAGAGAACAGTTTGTAAGCTGGCTTATGCAGTCATCCCAAAAGCGAGGTGAAACAAGAAGCTATGAGAAAGTGCCTGCTCAGGATGGCCTTATTGCCATGTTTATCGCCTTTATGTACAGGTACGCTCAGTATTATTCCAGAAGACTGTTCAGAGATACACCTATTTATTCTTTTGATGATTTCGGGGTACTGGCTACGTTGTATCCCGCCCGGTCTTTACGGAAAGTGGATATTCTAAGACAAGTCATTCTGGAGAAGTCTTCAGGCAATGAAGTTCTTAAACGGATGCTCAGAGAAGGTTTACTGGAAGAGAATGAAAACCCCTCAGATGCCCGCTCCAAACTTATCTCCCTTTCAGAAAAAGGTACTCAGGCTTTTGAAGATATCCGCTCGGGTATTCAGCGGCTCAGCTCGCATGTCACCGGAAACCTTACGGAAGATGAAAAATCATCTCTGCTGGGGATGTTATTCAGGCTTCACGAGTTTCATAAGCCCTACTTTGAAGATAATAAAGAGGAGGAAATCGAAGAGTTACTGGGGGTAGCCTAAAGGCTGGGTGAATAAGGAAACTATTTTGGGGTTCAGAGAGGTTAGTAGTTTGAACTCAACATTGGTTTATGAATATTACCGTAGTCTCCAGCAGTACCCGCCAGGGTAGAATAAGTCACCGAATAGCTCTTGCACTGGTTGAAGAATTAAAAAACCGGGATATAGATACTACTCTTCTTGACCTTGAGCAACTGCACCTGCCCGAATTTGAGGAACGATTTGACAATCTGGAAAATCCATCTGAGGAAATGAAAAAGGCTGCATTAATTCTTCGTGAATCTGATGCTTTCATTTTCGTAACTCCCGAATACAATGGCAATATCTCTTCCGGTCTTAAGAATTTTGTGGATGTATATGCCAAGGCTCCTTTTGACGGCAAGCCAATTGGTGTAGCTACAGGCTCTACCGGAGCGGCCGGTGGTATCCGGGCGGCATATCAGCTCCAGCATCTTATACTATGCAGCTTTGGATACCCGTATCCTCACATGCTTCTTACAGCTCACATGGATCAAATGCTTGGAGAAAACGGTGAGATTCAGGATGCTGCCTATGGTGAAAAGCTACGAACCTACCTGTCCAAATTTCTGGGATTTGCTTCTCACTTCAGGAAGTAGAGAAGCTGCAGGAAAATGATCACCGTACAAACCCCGGTGATCATTTTCGCAATTCAGGCCGAATAACAGAAATCAGGCAAAATAATGAGAGACCAGGATCTGGTTCATTTTTGCAATTTCATTTTGTATGCCTGTGAGATATTTTCTCGGATCTTTCTTGAGATCATCCATACTCCCGAAAACCAGCTGGTTTCTCAGATTTTCAGCAATCATTCTCACAGATAACTTATTCCCTTTTTCGTCCAGACTTAAATCTTTGAGATAAACGGACACTTTTGATAAACAATAGGCCAGCGAGCGGGGAAATTTCTCGTTGAAAATCAAAAACTCAAGAGCCCGGTCCTGATTTACCGGCTTACGATAGTGCTTACGGTTCATATCAAATGCCTGAAGGCACTTCAAAAGCACTTCAGATTCGTAATCACGAAGAAACTCCTTTTCGTTTTTCAGTATCTCAAGGTCATTGAGTTTAATAAGAATAATGCGGGTAATCTGAAAACTACGCTCCAGCAGCAGCCCCAGCTTCATGGTAGACCACACCTGATTCTTTATCAATGAACTATCTACCTGAGCTTTACAGGATAACACCTGTTTCTCAAGCCCGGCCATAAATTCGCTCATACTGGTTTCCAGGTACCGGTCTTTGTCAAAATTCTGAACGTAATGATAAAGCCCGTTTACATCTTCCCACAATTCGGTACTTAGCAGATCTCGTGCTCCGCGACAGTTTTCACGGGTAAGGTGTGCACAGCAGGCTGCGGAAGAATAGTTTTCTGCATCAAAGGCGATATTGTAAAGTAATTCGCGTTCTTCAATGTCTTTATCTACCGGCAGGCATCCCGCCATGGCATTGAGTGCTTTTAGCATATGCTGGGCATCCAGGGCCTCGGGGCCATCCAGACTGCTAAAATAATTGACCGGTATAAAGCGGGCCAGGTGCTCCAGACGTTCCAGATTTCTCCCTGCCCAATAGAGATTATTTGCAATTCTTGATAACATGCACTTAGAACTGGTTTATTACCCAGGTGTCTTTGGAGCCTCCACCTTGAGAAGAATTGACAATCAGATTTCCTTTTTTCAAAGCCACCCGTGTGAGTCCGCCGGGCACCACTTTCCGGTAACCTTTACCCATCAAACAGAAAGATCTCAGATCAATGTGCCGAGGTTCTGCCACAGACTCTCCCTCAATATAGGTAGGGTGCATAGAAAGACTTAGAATAGGCTGTGCAATATACTTTCTTCTGTTTGCAGTTATGGTAGATTTCACCTCCTCTATCTGTTCTTTTGTGAGGGTATTTCCGATAGAAATGCCATATCCGCCAGATTCATCTACAGGTTTTATTACCAGCTCGGCAATATGCTCCATCACAAATTTATAATCGTCTTCCAGCTCGCAGCGGTAGGTGGGTACATTGTTTAACAGAATGGGGGTTTGAGAACCCATGTAAAACCGGATGATATCTGGTATGTAGGTGTAAACCGCTTTGTCATCTGCTACACCCGTTCCCGGTGCATTCACAAGAGTTACTTTCCCATCGAGGTAAGCTTTCATCAAACCTTTCACTCCCAGAAGAGAATCTGGCCGGAAAGAATCCGGATCCAGAAAGGCATCGTCAATTCTTCGGTAGATCACATCTACTCTTCGAGGTCCGTTAATGGTTTTAGCATACACAAATCCATCTTTTTGAATCGAGAGGTCACGGCCTTCCACCAGTTCAATTCCCATAGACTGAGCCAGCCAGGCATGCTCATAATAGGCCGAATTATAGATCCCGGGGGTGAGGACCACGCAAGATGGGTCGCCGTCAGCCGTATCCGGAGCTACCGATTGCAGCATTTGCAGCAGATTGGAGCTGTAATCATCCACTTTCTCAGTTTTGTAAGCTTTGAAAAGCTTGGGGAAAGCCTTTTTTAAGGTCTTTCTGTTGGCAATCACATAACTTACTCCCGATGGCACACGAATATTATCCTCCAATACATAATACTTTCCATCGCTGTGTCTGATAATATCACTACCGCTGATATGATTATAAATCTCACCCGGTGGTGTAAAACCTTTCATTTGTTCCAGAAAGTTACTGGAACTTTCAATAAGCTCACGCGGAATCACCCCTGCCTTAATTACCTCCTGATTATTGTAGAGGTCTTTTAAAAACATATTAATGGCCTCATTACGCTGAATTATTCCTTTGCTCAGTGCAGACCATTCGGTTTTTGTGATTATTCTTGGAATGAGATCAAACGGGAAGATTCGCTCGGTAGCCTGCATTTTATCAGAGTACACGGCGAAAGTGATTCCCTCGTTGTAGAAGATTCGCTTTACTTCTTCATTCAGTTGATGAAAGCTGTCTGTGTCATAGGCTGCAAAGTGCTCTATTAAAGGTCTGTAATGTTCCCGCACTTTGCCGGTGGCATCAAACACCTCGCAATACTTATTCTCTTCCGGGATATAAGGTGTTATCATCTTGTACTCGTTTATTGGTTAAATATTCTGTCAATATTTATAATGGCAAAATATTTTCTGTCAAATATCAACATAAAGGAATTATATTGCCCGTCAAATTGAAAATATTCAGTTGAAAATTTTAGTTGCTTTCTGGTAAAACGGGTTTAAATACAATCTTTTCGCAGTTATGTACATCAAAGCGACCTCTACATACCATGAGAGTCTTATTCTAAAGGCTTGTTTTACAGAGTTTCAGGTCTTTTATTCGTATCAATAACCAGGAATAGGTAAAGAAAACATATGGCCATACGCGTTGCAATACGACATCAGATGCATTATGAGTATGATCGGCAGATCAATGTCTCACCTCAGGTAATTCGGCTAAAGCCGGCAGTCCACTCCAGAACTCCCATTCATGCCTACTCCCTGAAAATTTCGCCGGAAAATCATTTCATTAACTGGCAGCAGGACCCCTTCGGGAATTTTCAGGCCAGGGTGGTTTTCCCGGATAAGATTGATCATCTGCATGTAGATGTAGAGGTCATCGCTGATCTCACTGTGATCAATCCTTTTGACTTTTTTGTGGATGATTATGCCGAGCAATTTCCTTTTTCATATGACGCGGAGCTCCGCAAAGAGCTTGCTCCGTACTTTGAAATCTCTGAATCGGGAGAGTTACTCCAGCGTTTTTTGAATGAGAAAGTGCCCAAAGAAGAAATGGTCACGGTTAATTTTCTGGTAGCTATTAATCAATCACTTTATAATGCCATTGCTTATACGATCCGTATGGAGCCCGGGGTTCAGACCTGTGAAGAGACACTTGGCAGGGCTCTGGGATCTTGCCGGGATAGTGCCTGGCTTTTGGTTCAGATTTTCAGGCACCTCGGTTTAGCGGCCCGTTTTGTTTCAGGGTATCTGGTGCAGCTTACCCCCGATCAAAAGTCGCTCGACGGGCCATCCGGACCAGAGTCTGACTTTACCGATTTACATGCCTGGACCGAAGTATTCATCCCAGGGGCGGGGTGGATCGGGCTCGATCCCACTTCCGGCCTTTTTGCTGGTGAGGGCCACATCCCGCTCTCAGCTACCCCTTCTCCCGGCAGTGCTGCCCCTATTACCGGGCTTATTGATTTCTGTGAAACCACGTTTAACTTCAAAAATGAGGTTTTCAGGATTCATGAAGAACCACGGGTTACCAAACCCTACTCAGAAGAGGAATGGGAACGGATACAAAATCTGGGGGCTTTTGTAGACCGCAAACTACAGGAAATGGATGTCCGGCTTACTATGGGCGGAGAGCCCACGTTTGTGTCGGTGGATGACATGGAATCTGCCGAGTGGAATATTTCTGCGGATGGACCACATAAAAGAAAACTGGGCAAAGAGCTGGTTTTCCGTATAAGAGAGGCTTTCGGGCCGGAAGGTATGCTTCATTTTGGTCAAGGGAAATTGTATCCGGGAGAAATCCTACCCCGCTGGCAATACGGATGTTTCTGGCGTAAAGACGGAAAACCGATCTGGAAAGAAACCGGGCTTCTGGCTTCGCCGTCTGCCAAAGGAAAACACACCCTCAGCCATGCACAGCAATTTGCCCGGGAACTGGCAGAACTCCTTAAAATTGACCCCCAGGCGGTTATTCCAGCCTACGAAGATGCCTTCTATTTTGCCTGGGAAGAGAATAAACTCCCGGTAGACAAAGACCCGCTGAAACTCAATCTGAAAGACGGAATTGAGCGTAAGACATTAACCGATGTATTAAACCAGGGGCTCGGAAGCCCTTCGGGATATGTACTCCCTTTGAGGTTTGAAAACAAAACCCAGGCCTGGGAAAGTTGTAAATGGCCGTTCAGACGGAATCATTTATTCCTCATTCCCGGGAATTCGCCTTTGGGATACCGCCTGCCTCTTAACTCCCTGCCTGAATCCATTCTGGATAACAGCAGTTTTCCACGTGATCCGTTCGCCCCCTATCCGGATCTCGAAGATTTCGAAGAAAAAATCAGAACCCGGCCACCACGTTTCAATACATTCCGGGAAGATATCTGTTTCAAAACAGCTCTTTGTTTTCAGGTTAATGACGGAAGATTACATCTGTTTCTGCCGCCTCAGGATCTGTTGGAAAATTATTTGGAACTGGTAGCCGCGATTCATTTGACTGCCAAAAAACTCGACATTCCTGTGGTTCTGGAAGGTTACGAGCCGCCATCCGAAGGAAAAATAAATAAGCTGTTTGTGACTCCAGATCCCGGGGTTATTGAGGTAAATATTCATCCGGCCCATTCCTGGGATGAGCTGGTATTCACTATTGAAACTCTTTATGAGCAGGCAAGGCAGAGCAGACTGGGCACAGAAAAGTTTATGCTGGATGGCCGCCATACCGGCACCGGCGGCGGAAACCACATCACCATTGGAGGCACTACACCAGCAGACAGCCCGCTCCTCAGAAAACCGAAATTACTTCAGAGCATTATCGCTTACTGGCAGCATCATCCTGCCCTTTCCTATCTGTTCAGCGGACCGTTTATCGGCCCCACCAGTCAGGCACCGAGGGTAGATGAAAGCCGAAGTGACGTACTCTATGAACTGGAGATTGCATTTGGTCAGGTACCTGATACCGATAATCCCCCGCTGTGGATTTCAGACCGTATCTTCAGAAATCTGCTGATTGATGTGACAGGCAATACGCATCGTGCAGAGCTGTGTATTGACAAACTCTATTCCCCTTATGGCACAGCAGGAAGGCTTGGAATCCTGGAGTTTCGTGGATTTGACATGCCTCCGCACTACCAGATGAGTCTCGCTCAAAACCTGCTCATCCGAACCCTGGTAGCTCGTTTCTGGGAGAAACCCTACGAACGTAAACCAGTTAACTGGGGAAGTGATCTGCACGATAAATTTATGCTGGAATACTATGTGCGGCAGGATATCAACGAAGTGGTGAATGAGCTTAATGAAGCAGGGTATGCGTTTGAAAAATCGTGGTTTGACGCCTTCGTAGAGTTTCGTTTTCCTGTTCTTGGCAAAGCTCAGTTTGACGATATTTTCCTGGAATTACGCTGGGCTATTGAACCCTGGCATGTTTTGGGTGAGGAGATCACTTCACAGGGCACGGCACGCTATGTAGACTCTTCAGTAGAACGCATTCAGGTAAAAGTAGATGGCTGGCAGCCTGAACGGTATGCTTTGGCCTGCAACGGAGTGCGAATTCCGCTCAAAAAGACCAGTAAAAAGGGCCAGTTTGTAGCTGGCGTACGTTACAAAGCCTGGGCTCCGCCTTCTGCCCTGCATCCGACTATAGGCGTTGACACTCCACTTGTTTTTGATGTTATCGACCTCTGGAATAGCAAGTCAATCGGCGGCTTTACCTACCATGTGGCCCACCCTGGCGGGCGTAATTACGACACTATGCCCGTAAACAGCTATGAAGCCGAAGGCCGCCGGCATACCCGTTTCTACAACGAAGGACATACGCAGGGCAGTTTCAGAACCATTCAGGAGTTTACTCCGGCGGGTAGGTTTTTCGAAGAAAAACATCAGGAACAGGCCATTCTCATTCCTGTAGAAAGCACGGAACTTGATCTGGGTGCTACCATTGACCTCAGAAAAGTAAAACGAAATTAACCCTTATCAAATAAGGGTGATTTATGAAGAATTCGTTCAATGAGGTTATCCGGAATCTCATTGACCGAGCTCTTTAGGCGGTTGCCCCAGAACGTGGTTATCTGTTCCAGATCTTTTTCATCCAGGCGGTGTTCTTCCAGCTCAAAAGTTTCCTTATTGAAAATCAATACATCGATAGGAAAACCAACGTCATTGGCACTCACACGGGTGCTATCAAAAGAGAGAAAACCGGTTTTCAAGGCGAATTCAAGACTGGAATCGTAATTTATGGTACGCTGCAGTACCGGCTTGCCATAGCCCGAGTTTCCGATGATCATAAAGGGCGTTCCTTCGCCTACTTCGATCCAGTTGCCTTCGGGATAGAGCAGATAAAGTTTGGGGGTTTCATCCTTAGGCATCTGCCCGCCCACAATTGTATAAATATTGAATACAATTCCGTTTCTGGAGAGTTCATCGCGGTCTTCAGAGGCCACCCGCTTAATCTGCTCTCCAAGAGCATTCACCGCCTGATACATTTTGTCAAATCCTTCCCGCTCATCAAGCAGTTCCTGAAAATAAGTGATGACCTTATCACGTACAGAGCGAAGGCCCGATGTCATTATAAAAATAGGATACTGCCCGTATTTATGTACAAATACTTTTTTGGCAGTAGTGGTTTCTGAGCCCGAAGTAATACGGGTATCGGCAATGGCCACAAGTCCTTTTCGTAGTCTGATGCCCAGGCAGTAAGTCACAGTTTATTCTTATTTAACGGTTATCTGATTTTCAGGAACTGCAAATGTATAAGTACCAGAGAATAAACCTTAATCTCGCCTTAATATTTCTTCAAATAATTGAATCTCTATTGTATGGGAGCAGCTGCCAGGATGTAAAATTTTTCTCTTTCCAAATCAAAAATCAAATAATTATTAATCTCGAAGTGTCACATAGTATATCTTGTTTTATCAAATAAGTACGGATGAAAAAGTAGTCTGAAGTCTCTTCGAAAAGCTCATTCTGTTTGAGGGCGGGGTAAATGACAATTATGGCTTTGTTTTCATGCCCGAATTGTTTCCCAAAACTTCCGGCTACATCAATATTCAAAAGGGAAGGTGGTGGTTTTGTTGCTATACATTTCAAATAACCATCGATGAAGCAGAATCGAATCGTTATTGACAGAGTTTGGGATTTTGCTGAGATTTTATTTAGCACGAGGCTTCTGATACCGGAATTTCCCTGAAATTGAACAAAGAAATTGAGGTTTGGGAACTTCCCAAATAGCTTCTAATCGAAAAATATCGCCTCTTTTTTCAAACGTAATCGAAAAATATCGCCTCTTTTTTCGAATGTAATCGAAAAATATCGCCTATATTAGATTTTCGAAACATGTAAACATGAAACTGGAAATTGAAAGAACCATCTATAAGAGTATCAAAGAACAATGCTTTCAAGGCAAGGTAATAATTCTTTTAGGTGCACGTCAGGTTGGAAAAACTACCTTACTAAAACAGCTTATCGGGGAGTTAAAAACAAATGCTGTATGGCTAAACGCAGATGAATCTGATGTTAAGGAAGCATTCGAAAATGCCGGCACCAGCACCCAACTACTGCAATTAATAGGAGCAGAGACGCAATTGGCCATCCTCGATGAAGCACAGCAAATTAAAGGGATAGGGAAAAAGCTTAAGTTAATTTACGATTCACAGCCACATATTCAGATTATTGCTACCGGCTCATCTGCGTTTGATCTTCAAAACGAGACGAATGAACCGCTCACCGGTAGAAAAAGAGAATTTTATTTATTCCCGATGTCGTTTTCAGAACTGGCATCGCATACATCTGTTTTGGAGGAGAAAAGGCTTCTGGAAACCCGCCTCGTTTTTGGTTCTTACCCGGAGGTGATTAAAAATGCTGGTCAGGAGAAAGAAGCCCTGTTGGAAATAGCGAATAGTTACCTGTATAAGGATATTCTTCAGTTTGATGGCATTAGAAAATCGACTGTTTTACGAAAATTACTTCAGGCTCTAGCCTTGCAAATTGGCAGTGAAGTGAGCTTTAATGAGTTATCCAGAATTATAGGTAATATTAGCTCAGAAACCGTTGAACGTTATCTGGATTTGCTTGAAAAGGCCTATGTGATCTATCAGCTTCCTGCTCTCTCCAGAAATATGAGAAATGAACTAAAAAAAGGCAAAAAATACTATTTCTATGACACGGGTATTAGAAATGTACTCATCAATAATTTTAGTCAAATTAACCTGCGTACGGATAAAGGAGCACTCTGGGAGAATTATTTGATTTCAGAGCGTATGAAATACCTTAACTATACCCGACAAACCGTAAACCGCTATTTCTGGCGTACCAAAGACCAGGCAGAGATCGATTATATTGAAGAAACAAAAGGGGTTTTAAAAGCCTTTGAACTGAAGTGGGCTGATCAAAAGGTAAGGTTTCCAAATTCATTTCTCACCCATTACCCCAATCACGAAACCCAATTGATTTCGGTTCAGAATTATATGGAATTTATCTCTTAGGAAAAGGTATTTGTAACCTTTCCCTAAGAGCAATTAATATAAAAGCATTATCAAAAATTCAGCACATCAAAGCTGAATGCTTTTGCTTGTTATTTACCTAAACACCTCATGCTTCTCATTTCCTCCGGCAATCAAATAAGCCAGCAAATCTTTCAATTCCTCCTCATTCAGCGAATTGATGAGGCCGGGAAGCATCACAGAAACTTTGGAATACTCCTTTTTCACCACATCAGCCTTTTTGATTTCCATGAGGTAATCGGGGGCATACGGGTTTTGTGAAACCTGATAGGAGTCGCCGTTCTGACTGATGATTTTGGCAATCACCGATTCCCCGTTTTTCAGCTGAAACTCGGTGGCGGCATATTGATCTGAAATCGCTTTGTCGGGGTTTATGATTGCCTCCAAAATGGCCTCTTTGCTAAACCGTGTGCCTATGCGGGTGAGATCTGGCCCCACGTTTCCGCCTTCGCCCTGCATGCCATGACAGCGGTTACAGGTAGTGGCCACATACATGGCCTTGCCACGTTTGAAGTCTCTGTGCTCCAGCGGGCTATTAATAATGCCGGCCGCAGCTTCCAGCGTCCAGTTTTTTCCCGGGCCTTTCGGGTATTCGTCCAGTTTAAGGTCATTTCCGGAATCTGTAAGCATGCCGCCGCCAGAGATTTCATCGTAAAGTGCCCTTTCGTTCTCAGGCACATTTTGAAGGGCCATCTTTCGGGCTTTGTCAATAAAGCCGATGTAGCTGTTTCCGCCGCGGTATTCAAAGGCCTTCTTGAACCACTTGAAATACTCTTTGCGAAGGGCGGGGGTCCAGCCAGCTTTGGCTTCGCTCAATACTATAGCAAAATACGTCTGCTCTACCGGCGGTACTTTTTCCAGCATTTTGGCAATATCAAGTCCGTAAGCCGGATTTCTCAGAATAAGGTCTGCAGAAGAAGTGGCGGTTTCTCCACCGGCAATTTCATTCCCCGTCTTACTGTCTTTGATAAGTTTAAGGGTTTTCTTCACCACACCCGGACTTTCCAGAGCTACCAACAGTTTGCTGAGCTGCTGATTGATCAACAGGTGCTCTGTAGGATACATTCGTTCCAGATTTGCTGCGAGTGTTTGCCCGGCAGTTCCCTGGGGATTGCCGTTTCGTGAGATCATTACTTCGTAAGTTCTCAATACATCGAGCAGCTCCTGCGGGGTTCTGTTTGTAAGAGGAATGGTTGATAATTGTTTTTCAATCAACGCTTTATCTCCACCCGAACGAATGACAGCCAGCAAGGCGGCCTGTTTTTTCACCATTGATTTTTCCTGTTCAATACGCCCGGCCCATTGAGAAGAATTTTTATGTTCTACCGCAATTCGGGCCGCATAACGTACGTAGCGATCGGGGTGGTCCAGATTTTCCCAGGCGAAATCCAGTGAAGCATTATCCTGTTTGTCAAAAGAAGCTTCCAGTTTTCTACGTAATTGATTTTCGGCGGTGAGCTCCGTTTTGGGGAGGTTTTCATCGTCCAGCGGGCCTTCGTAATACACCCGGTAAAGATCGGAGGGCAGATTACGGCCGCCTGTCATGAAGTAAAGGGCTCCATCAGGGCCTATGGCTCCATCGGTGAGTGGTAAGGGCACGCCGGATAAAAATTCTTCCCGCTCTGCGGTATATCCTCCTCCTTGAGGTTTAAGTTTCAATGCGTGCATGATTCCAAACGACCAGTCGAAAGCCAGCAAAGAGTTTCGGTATTTGGCCGGGAAACGGGCATCTTTCAGATAAAGCAGATTGGTAGGTGAGCCCTGCCCGATGTTAATCACCGGAGGCAAATTATCTGTAAACGCCGGATTCCATTTTCCGTCGCCGGTTCTCCAGCCATACTCTGCTCCTTCTGCCGAAAGACAGATACGGGTTGGCCGGTACCAGGGCAGGCCAAAGTCCCACTCCATGTCTGCATCATACACAAAAAGGTCGCCTACATCGTTGAAAGCCAAATCAAAAGGATTCCGATAGCCGGCACTTATGAGGGTCCAGGTGTTGGTTTCGGGTTCAACTTTCGCTACCCATCCGCCCGGTTCTTTGCGGTCATTGGCATGGCCACGCGGGTCTTTTATTTCAGGGAAAAGGTTATCATACGCCCAGGTTTTCGGTAGTTTATGGTGATTCATTTCCGGTAGATCGGTGTAATTTCCCGCAATAACATAGAGGGATTTGCCATCGGGAGCCAATTTGATGCTATGCGGCCCATGCTCGCCATGACCAGTGAGTGCTTTCATCAATTCCATTTTATCAAAGGAATCATCTCCATTGGTATCGGTGAGGCGGTAAAAACCACTTTGCTGAGGCAATTTTTCTGTGGATCGGTTATTGACCATCACAAAAAGGCTGTTGAATGCATAAAGTAAACCATGAGCCGTTCCAATGCTTTGACCATCTGGCAGTTGAATTTTTTCCACCTTGGGCGTAAGGTCTTTTGAACCGATAGCCGGGATTTCCAGCCGGAATAAGCCTCCATATTGATCTGAGGCAATGAGCCTTCCTTTGTCATCAAAACACATGGCTACCCACGAACCGATTTTATTTTCTGAAGGAGAATACAGATGTTCTGCTTTAAATCCGGGTTGAAGCTTAAGGCCGGGGGTGTCAGCAGGTTTTGAGCGAAGGGCCAGCAGGCAAACAAGTGCTGTTACCAGGCCGCCAAGACTTAGGAAGATGGTTTTTTTCATAGTTGGTTCAGGTTAAAAATGCATCCCTTCATGGGTTCTTCGTTTCGTAAAAGTGCGAGAACGTTATTCACGGCATCCACACACATGGTGGTGTAGGTTCGGCTGGTGAGACTGGCCAGGTGAGCAGTGATAAGTACGTTGGGTAGGCGTACCAATTCATTTTCTGGTGAAGGTGGCTCCTGTGACATCACATCAGCTCCGTAACCGGCAATTTGTCCGTTTTTCAAAGCTTCGGTAAGAGCCTGTTCATCAATGATTTCTCCCCGGGCCGTATTGATCAGAATGGCCGTATTTTTCATTTTTTTAAAGGCCGTGGCGTCAATAAAGTTTCGGGTTTCAGGAGTAAGAGGAATATGACAGGAAATAATGTCTGAAACAGCCAGAAGATCATCTATTGGACGATAATCAGGGTCATTTTTAAGGTCAATGGTGGTATGAATGACCTTCATACCAAAAGCCCTGGCCATACCTGCTACGATTTTACCGATGGTACCCATCCCGATAATCCCGAGGGTTTTACCGTATATTTCATCTCCCTGAAACTGGTTACGCCAGGCCCAGTTACTCCGCTTTACTTCCTCCACAGCCCTGTACATGTTCCGCTGCAGCATGAGCATCAGGCTGAGAGCGTGCTCTGCTACCGTTTGCGAGTTTACACCCGGGTTGTTGAGTACCCGTATCTTTTTTGACGAGGCATAGGGTATATCAATGTTGTCAAGTCCCACACCTGCTCGGGCCACTATGCTGAGCTCCGGAAACCGATCGATCACTTCGGCAGTAACCCGCCCTTTACCCCGGGTAATCAAAGCTTCCACTCCGGAGGGATCAATGCCACTGAGATCAAAATTATATGCTGTGATCACCTGAACATCCCTGGCCTCATGAAGTATTTCATGAGCTGCGGGGGCGAGGGTTTCAAGCAGAATGATTTTTTTCATTCAGGATTGATGATAAAGCGTGGCATCTTTTGATTTATATCCTCTGAAATCATTTCGGCCAGAAACATAGATTCCATCCTGATAAAGTTCATCTTCCATAATGGCCGGGTCAATTTCTGTTCCCGGAGGGCAGGAAAGCTCCACCAGATTGCCCGAAGGGTCACGGATAAAAAACTGGAGGGGTCCATCCGGCAAACGTCTTACTTTGCCCCAGGGTGTGGTGTCAATAATCCCCAGTTCTTTCATTCTCCAGAAAATTTCGTTGATATTATCCATGTGAAAACACACGTGCCCGCGGAAAGAAATGTCATCATCCCACTCGGTGAGGTGGAGTTGTTGGGTTTCATTGATTTTGAAAAAAGAAGTTGGATAATCGAACAGAAAGGCAGGAATTACCTCCAATCCAAGTTCTCTTTCGTAAAATTCCGAAGCTTCCTCCAGATTTTTGACCACCAGGGTCACGTGATTTATTCCAATAGTCTTTGCCATAATCAGCGTATGTTTTGTTTAAACTCATTCACAAAATCCCAGTTGGGGCTCAGGCCCAGGCCAGGAGCGGTTGGCAGAAGAATATCTCCGTTGACCGCTTCAATTTTCTCATTGACCAGCTCATACATCATGGGATTTCCGCCCGATGAAAACTCAATGACAACGGCCGATGGTGAGGCAAAAGCCACGTTTACACCCGCCATAAACGAGAACGCAGATCCCCAGCAGTGCGGGGCCAGCTCCAGCTGATACGTATGTGCCAGCTGAGAAACACGCATGGCTTCGGTGATACCTCCAATGATGGCAGAATCTGGCTGCACCACATCCAGAGCTCTTACTTCAATGAGATCACGAACATCAAAGGCGGTATATTCACTTTCGCCGGCTGCAATGGGAATACTGGTAGAAGACCTGATCTCTGCGGTCCCATGTCTGTTATCCGGGCTCACCGGTTCTTCAAACCAGTACAGATCACAGTCTTCAACCCCACGGCAAAACTTCTTGGCTTCCGGTACACTGAAGGTGCCGTGGGCATCGGTCATGAGAAGAATGTCGTCTCCCAGAGCTTCGCGGGCGGCCTTTACGCGTTTGATGCTTTCTTTCACTGTACCATCCATTACACCCACCCGCATTTTCACGCCTTTAAAACCTTTGGCTGAATAACTGAGCAGCTGTTCTCCTATTTTTTCAGCAGAGGCCCATCCGCCACTTGCATAGGCAGGCATTTTGTCACGACAGGCACCACCGAGTAATTCTACCACCGGCACGCCCAGCATTTTTCCTTTGAGATCCCAGAGTGCGGTATCCACTCCGCTCATGGCTGAAATGGTGAGTCCGCGTCTGCCAAGAATCGGAAATTTACGGCCCCGATCCAGAGCATAATGATCCCGGGTACCATTGTATATAATTTCCCAAAGACGGCTGATGTGGCGGGCATCCTGGCCAACGAGTGCCGGCTTAATTTCGTTTTCAATGCAGCTCACAATAGATGCACATGATCCACTGGAGCCTACGGCTGCTTTGGCTTCACCAAACCCCTGGAGGCCGCTTTCTGTGGTTACCACCACCAAGGTCATGTCAAAATCAGTAAGCAGGCCATAATCGGACCGATGTTGTTTTTCTTTCGGAATAGGGCAGCGAAGCCAGAAAGCTTCTATGTTCGTAATTTTCATTGGGTTGGTTTCAAATTGTTTTGGGGAAGGTGAACCCACTGGTTATCATATCCTTAAACTCCTCAATCATTTGGATAAATACGGTCGTAAAGTATCTATCGATTTCTGCGTAAGCATGGAATAAAACTCTTCGGTGATGGCCGAGCTCCCATGATCTTCCAGAAACTTTTTCTGCTCGGGGCTAAGAACTTCCGGCATATTGTCAATGGAATTGGGATACGGATTTGCAGGCGTTCTGTCAAGTGGCGGGCAAAATTCCACGGAA
Organism: uncultured Cytophagaceae bacterium; assembly: GCA_966250325.1. Taxonomy (GTDB): domain Bacteria; phylum Bacteroidota; class Bacteroidia; order Cytophagales; family Spirosomataceae; genus Jiulongibacter. The sequence goes on from CBINGY010000001.1 coordinate 218,485, forward strand.
AGTACCTCGTCATATCCAATCTCCTGCAAGGTTTTTATAGTACCTACCCAGTCGATGGTGCCCATACCGGGAGCCATGCGGTTATTATCGGCTACGTGGAAACCCACCAGACGCCCCTTGGCTCTTCGAATGGCGGCTTGTGCGTCGGTTTCTTCCATGTTCATGTGGAAGGTATCGAGACAAACGCCACATTTCTCGCCGGTGGCTTTTGCCAAGGCCAGAGCCTGATCACCCCGGTTTATGAAATAGGTTTCAAAACGGTTTATGGGCTCAATACCAATTAAAATACCGCAACTTTCGGCGTATTCATACACCTGCTGCATCCCTTCCACGGCCCACTCCCACTCTTCATCCGGGCGGCCATCGGGAATAATTTTGCCTACGGTGCCGGGAACCACGGAAACCATACGGCCATCCAGTTCGCTTACCATGCGTACCACGTCTTTGACATACTGCACAGAGTCTGCCCGCTGTTTTTTGTCTTTGGCAAGCAGGTTTCGTTTTTCCAGCATTAGCGTAACAGAACCCCAGCAGCTAAGGCCGGCGTCATCCAGCAGTTTTTTTACTTTTTTGGTGTCATATATCTCCGGACTTCCCTGAATCTCCAGACTGTCATAACCCATACGGGCTATGCGGTTTACGGTGGCTTCAATGGTCTCTGCCCGCATCCAGTTATGTATTGATATCTTCATTGTAACAGATTAATTACTAAGGTATTTCTATAGGTTTTACGCCCTTGATATATTTTTCTCCAAATCCCGAATTACTTGGTTCGTAGGTATCTACCGGCTCAGCATTGACCCCGTTTTTAGGAATCATTTTTTCTTTACCCAGAGCCCAGTAGATGCCATTGAGAGCAAGTTTTCGCATTTCTTCCAGCTTAAAATCGTAGGGGTGGCCCAGCGTGGTGAAGAAAACCCGGGAAGCCTTCCCAGATTCGCCGGTATACGTTTTGGTCCATGCTACCGGATTTGTGAGCGGAAACTTATCCAGCTTCCCGGCTTTTTCATGAGCAGAAATAAGAGACCGGCCCTGCAAAAAGGGCTTGCTGTCACCATACAATTTCCAGTCGCCGCCATCCACATGATAGAGCCATGAATACGCCTCAAAGGGTTTTAAGCCATTCAGAATAGGGGTTTTGGCTTCTGGCAGAATAGTTACTTCGGTGAGTTTTCCGTGCCCGTCTTCAAAATGCCCGTGATGCGTTATCCATTGCTGACCAAAAACTTTAGTCGGCCACTCGTTATTCATGTTAACATTGGGTGAATCTTCCTTGTACAAAAAGGTATGGGTAGCTGTTCTGAAACCTACCATCGGTCTGCCGGATTCGGCATAGTCTTTTATCAGCTTCAATTCATCGTCGGGCAATGCTCTGAAACGGGCAAAAACCACCATGAGGTCGGCATCTTTGAGGGCTTCCAATCCCTCAATGTGATCCAGCCTGTTGGGGTCAATAAATCCTTCTTTATTGACAGAAAAACAGAGCGTAATGTCTGCATTCAGTTCTCTTTTGAGAATTTTAGCCAGCATGGGCATTGACTCCTCAGAGCGGTACTCTTCATCGCCTATTACAAATACAATCTTAGGCTTATTGTTTCTTCCGCTCTGGGCAAAACAGCTCAGTGTAAGGCAAGCCAGAATCAGTATGATCGAATATTTCATCAGGGTTTTATTTGGCTGAGTTATGGTTTGAAACAGAACTCAAATGGTTTTGAAAAGTACACAATCATCATTTCTTCTTCAACTCCTCTGCGGTATAAAAACCGGTTTTTTTGCGGGTGGCTTCTCTCACCCGCCTTACGGTTTCAGGTTTTACGGCCTTTGCGAGGTTACCGAAAGAACTTCTCACATAGGTGAGTACGTCTGCAATTTCCTGATCATTAAGCATTCCACCAAAAGGCGTCATCGGAACTTGCCCTGCATATTTTATACCTGCCACTTCAATGGGCCCATAAAGCCCATGCAGTACTATTTTTATGAGCCGCTCTTCATCACCCTGCACCCAGTCGTTTCCGGCCAGTGGGGGGAAACCCGATGATTCCAAACCTTTTCCGTCTACCTGATGGCAGGTGCCGCAAAATCCCTCCCTGCCATAGATTTCCTTACCTGCCAGAAATTGTTTTTGCTCTGCAGAACTCAGCATAGCCGGCAATGGGCCAGAAACTTTTTCTTTGGGCTTGTAGGGCTCCATGTGATCCAGAATGGCCTGGTATTGATCTTTCATCCAGTCATCCAATGGTTTTTGGGCTACTATGGTCAAAATCTCCTTAGCTGTCTGATTGGCAAGCCATGAAGCCGCCACCATGGCTTCAAGTCGCACCCTGCCATGTGAATCAGCAGCGGCCTGTTTCAGAAGGTTCACGTGGTCTTTCACCTGATGACCATTATACCTTACCGCTCTTACCGCCGCTGCACGTACTTTATAATCTTTTGAACGCAAAAGTTCTTTTAACAGCGACTGGTCAATAGCATTAAGACCCCAGCTCACCCAAAGTGCCTCCAGGCGGTGATGGTCATAACCCGGGTCTGAGTTATCCAACGCTGCCACCCATCTCTCCAGCTCCTGTAAAACTTCTTTTTTGTTTCGCTCTCTTAACTCTCTGCGGGTGCGGTACCGCGTCCGGTATTCGGGCAATTTGAGGTTGTCAAAAAGCTCCCGGATGCTGGCATCGGCTATTTTGGCAGGCTTAACCAGCGGGCGTGACGGGTAAGTAATTCGGTATATTCGACCATGCACGTGGTCACGAAGCGGGTCACGGGCATTGTGCTGCATATGGCCTACCAGCACATTGTGCCAGTCTACCAGATAAAGCGACCCATCGGGAGCAAATTCCATATCCACCGGCCTGAAGTTGGGATCATCGCTTTTGACCAGATCCACCCGGTGTTTGGTATTATACCCTGTTCCGTCTTCTATCACCTGATGCATTTTGGTACCCAGAAAGCCGATAGTGTTATTGATGAGCAGATCGCCCTGAACCTCTTCCGGGAAATGACGGCTTGAGACAAACTCCAGACCTGAGGTAGGCCTAACCCGATGGGCATCTTCAATCAAATTTTTTGACCTGGGGCTGCTGAGACCATATTTCGGTTTAATGCTTCCGGGTAACATCCATTCCACATCGGTGCTGGAGGTATAGGCAAAGAAATTTTCGCCCCATTGGTCAAACGCAATTCCCCAGGGGTTTGGAATGGATAGCTGGGCAGTTCGCTCCAGTTTTCTGGTTTGGGGTGCATACCGGTAAAATCCACCGTTTGTACCTCTCACCGTACCGTATGGGGTTTCCACATTGGTATGCAGAAATACGCCTTCACCCATGTAAATGGCTCCGGATGGATCTGCACAGAAGGCACTGATTACGTGATGGGTATCGTGATCGTCAAAACCACTTAATACAATTTCAATTTTATCGGCTCTCAGATCGCCATCTGTATCGGTGAAATACTTCAGATTGGTTCCCTGAGATATATAAACTCCCAGATTGCCGTCAGGATCGGGCGAAAACTCAAAACCAGCCGGAATATGAAGTTTATCCGCAAAAACAGTGAGCTTATCGGCCTTAAAATCATTGTTTGTATCTTCCAGAATGATGATTTTATCGTTGGGTTTGGGGTCACCGGGTTTATAATGCGGGTAAGTTGGCATCACCACCACCCAAAGTCTGCCTTCGTTATCAAACGACATTTGAGAAGGGTTTGCCAGATCGGGGAAATCTTCCTCTGAGGCAAAAAGCTCAATTTTGTAGCCGGGAGCCATGTGGAATTTACTCATAACCTCTTCCCCATAAAGGTATTTGGCCTCTCCCGGTAATTTATAATTTGTTTCGATCTGGCTTAGCGTCTGGGTTTTGGCGTCTGCATTGGCCAGATTATAGGGTTCACATTTCAACGTTTTCCAGATGAGGGTATCGCGAATGGCTGTCATCTGACGAATTTTTATGAGCTCTTCGGGGTAGTTTTCATTGCCAAAAGGGCGGTACCTTCTTCCGAAAACATGGACGCCATTCGGAATTTTGAAATCATTATGCCAAAACCAGTTTTTCTCCAGCACGGCATCCCGTATCAGGTCAAACCGGCTCCGATCTACTTTTTTTGTCTCACCAAAAACACCATCTGCAAGTAGTTTTGAGAACTTTTGATAGCCTTCATCATTGAGCTGCAGGCCATCAATGGTTAGTTTTTCGCCGGCGGCAAACCAGTTTTTTGAAGGTGAGAAGGCATCGAGAAAAAGTACACCTTTTTCTGCGGAAACTTCCTTCATGGCCTGCGTGTAGAGTTCCAGATTTTTGTTTTCAGCTACGCCATCGGGAAGATCAAATTCAACCGATAAATCCTGAAACGCAATGGGCGAAACCAGAGCCAGTCGAGGCGGGGTTTTGTCATTGTATTTCATGGAAAGGGTATGGTCAATGAAAGCCCGTAGTTCATTCTTATAGTTCTCTAATCCGGCGGCTCCTTCATAGGATTCTGAGAAACCAAAACAGGCAATGATTATATCGGTCTTGTGACGACTCAGCCACTCATCGGGAGATTCGAAATGCCCTTCGCTTCCCGAGTTTTGGGCCAAATCTGTCTGGTATCGATCTGCTCCGGGAAAAGCCCAGGGAGAAACCCTACCAGAATGCGGTCTGAAACCGGGGGTATCGCCTCCATCACACATATTTCTGATGTACAGTTCATGCTCCGGATACCGCACGTGCATTTCGGTTTCAAAGTACCCGAAATTCATCATTCGCGAACACAGGTTATTGCCAATAAGAGAAATATGGCTCCGGCGTGTGACTGCGAGATAATTTTCGTCAGATTTGAAGGCAGTGATGAGCAAGAATGTGCCTGTGATGCAGGCAAGAATACCCGTAAAAAGACTTCGGTTCTGTTTAAGCATCAGGTTAGTTTGTAGGGTTGGTACTATTTGGTTCCAAAATAGTCAATCTGACGAAATTTTCGATGCTTTTAAAAGATTAAGCGGCCTAAAAAGCCAAGAGGGTGGATAAAAGGGCTGGTTTACTGAGTCGCAGCTGGAAGCATCAGACAATATTTGATCAGCAATTCATCTAATTGGTCTTTTGCTGCGTAAATTGAATTTTGAACAAAACCTGAAACCTTGATTACTGTTATCATTCCCACCTACAATGAGTCGGAAAATATTCGGCCGTGCCTGGATAGACTTACAGGAAAACCAGTAGAGGTTATTGTGGCTGACTCGCCTAAATCAAGTGATAATCTGCAGGCTGTGGTTAAAGAATACGGTTTCAGGTATATTATTTCTCCTCTACCCGGCAGAAATCATCAGATGAATTCCGGAGCACAGCTGGCCTCTGGGAATATTCTCTATTTTGTCCATGCAGATACGCTGGTTCACCACCGTTTTGACACCGATATACCACATGCTCTTTCTTCAGAGGCAGATATGGGATGTTATCGTTTCAAATTTGACCGGTATCCATACTTTCTGATGTACATTAATTCCTTTTTCACCCGGTTTCCCATGATCTGGTGCCGCGGTGGAGATCAAACCTTGTTTATTAAAAAAGAGGTTTTTGAAGCCCTCAAAGGCTTCTGTACCAAGCATGAAATCATGGAAGATTATGATATTTTATTGCGAAGCAAAGACCGGTTTACATTTCAGATAATTGCAAAGGATGTCATCGTTTCTGCCCGGAAATACGAAACGAACGGATATTGGCGGGTACTAATGGCCAATTTCAAGGTGATGCGAAAATGGCTTCGGCAAGACGCCGAGCCTGGAGAGCTGCGGACGCTGTATAATCAGCTGTTGAATTACAGGTAATTGGAAACTATAGCCTACTCCACATAATCCAACTCCTTATGAAAAGTCTCCGGCAGCTTGTAGTTGGCATAGAGGGCGATAGCAAAGCAGGTGAAGCCAGTGATGATGGCGGCCTGAATGATGCTTACAGATGAAAACGAGCCGAGAAAGCCATATAGCATGC
>CBINGY010000002.1:0-204195 GCA_966250325.1 uncultured Cytophagaceae bacterium
CTTTTCACAAAGCTCAGAATTTACTCAATCCTCCACAAGTTTTTGACTTGATCCACTTTGTCGGGGGTACGGTACTGCACTAATACTCTATCCATACTTTAACTCTACTCTTTCACAGCATCTGACATACTTAGGAAACTTAGGATTTATAGGAAACCAAGGATTCAGAAAGGTTAAATAATGCAGATCGGTGCAAAGGAATCAGGGAGGTTTCAGAATGGCATTTTACTGATTATATGGTTGTTATATTCGTGACAAACCAAATAAATATCTAGTAAAATGGCACGACAAAAAGGTCTTATTAAGTTAGATGGTACTATCGGAGGTATTACTTTCTACAAAACACAGGATGGCTATCTGGCCCGCGAAAAAGGCGGCGTGGATGCTGACAGAATTGCAAATGATCCAAACTTTCAGCGGACACGTGAAAACGGAGCTGAATTTGGGAGAGCCGGTAAAGCCGGAAAATTACTTCGTAACTCTCTGCGAGTTCTTCTTCAAAACGCTTCAGACAGACGAATGGTTAGCCGCCTTACCTCTAAGATGGTGAAAGTGATACAGGCGGATGCCACGAACACCAGAGGTGAAAGAAACGTGATTGATGGTGAAGCTGAATTGCTGACTGGTTTCGAGTTTAACGCCAATGGAAAGCTTGGAAACACCATTTATGCACCTTATTCCAGTGCAATTGACCGTGTAGCTGGTACTTTGGAAGTAAGCGTTCCAAGTTTCAAACCTGCTCAAATGATTGCAGCTCCAGGTGGTGCAACACATTTCAAGTTTGTTTCTGGTGGAGCTGAGGTGGATTTCGAGAATGAAACCTTTACCGTCGATCTTCAGGAAAGTGCGGTACTTTCATGGACCAATCCACCGGCGGCTGCAGTAACGCTTACCAATTCAGTAACAGCAAATAGTACTCATCCCCTGTTTCTGGTGTTCGGAATTGAGTTTTACCAAGAAGTGAATGGAGAGATGTATCCATTGAGAAATGGTGCTCACAATGCCTTGTCCATCGTTGCGGTGAGCGGTTTGTAAACATAAGTTCTTCTTGGTTTTGAAAGGCCCTGTCTATTCTTATGGTATTTTAAAGAATTGGGCTATATTTTTTTTCATATTTTCGATTGTCTCTAATAAGAGCAAAGATTCTAAGTATAAGTTTATTTCGGATGGTATTTACTACTGTCATTTTATTTTTACCCTCTGCTACTTTCCTGACGAAATAGGCTTGAAATTCTCCTGGGACTTTAATAGCTGATAGTGCAGCCATGTGAAAAAGTGTCTTCAACTTCTTGTCTGCCCGTTTGGAGACTCTGTTAGCCGACCGTATACTTGTTCCAGAATGATGGCTAAAAGGAGCACATCCAGCATGACAGGCAAACTTTTTACCATCTGATATTTTGGTAAATCCTTCTGATTTGATGATTGTCTCAATAGCAGTCTGCTTACCAATTCCAGTAACTGAGGTACAAATTTCAAACTGTTCTTTCAAGGTTTCATCTGAATCAATAAGCTTATCAATCTTTGATTCTATTTCGTTAATGGAATTTGATAAAGTTTTGATAATCAACTCATATCTTTTCTGTTTATCCTTATAAAGACTAGTACTAAAAAAGTTTTTCTCATCGGTTAACTGAGCCCTGTATTTTGCTCGGTCTGTGACCAATAGCTCCCGTTCTCTGCTCAGATATGCCAACTTCTGATGAACTTCCTTACCTGGTTGAAGCAATCGGGCTTTATCAGAATAGCGTTTAGCATAAATGGCAATTCGCTCTGCATCAACCCGGTCACTTTTTCCTCTTTTTAGTCCCTGTGACAAGTGCATGTCAAATGGGTTGGCTGGCCAGAATTTAAATCCTTCTACTAGCAACTGTCTGCTGAGTATGTTGCTGTAATGACCTGTATTTTCGGCACAGATCAGTAAAGTATCTTTGTCACCAGCATGATTTTCTTTTAAGAAGGGTTTAAGCGTTTTCTTAATAAAATCCTTATTATTTTCACCTTGTCCAAAAGCAAGTTCTCCTTCAGAGTTTAATAAGCAAAGATCAAGAGTCTTTTTACTGACATCAATTCCTAAATAAAATTCATAATCCATCATTTCGACTAAATTTGTATTGAACAAGAAATACAGAAGGTTAAGAACTGAACCATAACCTGACAACCTTATCAGTGCGAGAATAAATTCTTATATGGGTCTAAGTTCAGGCAGGAAAGAGTCCTTAATAGACAGAAAAGTCTTACTTATGCCGACAAGCTAGGTCGCTCTTCCTGTCTCAACCTTTTTGTAAATTTATCCATTTCTCAGTTTACCAATTTCTTCGTTTTGTACAATGTGTTAAATCTAAGGAATCGACAGGGTTTTTTATTGCTCAATTCTCCGCAATCCTAGATTTCCTAAGTTTCCTAAGCTTTGATTTTTGAGGAAATTGCAAAGCCCTAAAAGGGCAATGCTGAAAGAAAACGCTCACCTGACTGATAGACCCAAAGACTACAGCCACATGGGATACGATAAACCCTAACGCCACGCTTATGAGGCTTAATACGATTAGCTTTACGCATATGACGCTGGTAAGCATAAGGACTGACCGCAACAAAATCTGAAGCTGGAACGGTGTGAGAAGGACAAGAAGCTGAACTGCAGCTAAGAGAGATAGGTGTACGACGACTCATAATTATAAAATTTATATGCATCTCTCTGTAAGGCAGTTAAAATAGAAAAAAGGAAACGGAATAAATGAGGGCTTGCCGGGTTGGTTGGTGTTTATGCCGTAGTCTTTTTTATGTTTTATGAAGCGTCGGCCTGGTGCGTTTGCCTGCCTTACTACCTTAGCATATGAATTTTATAATGAGACGGTGTGCATCTATTTATCTGATGACAGAGAGATAGAGTGCTTTTTTATACTCTCCGATTAGTTTTAACTGCTTCCGGTATTGACTCTCCAAGTCATTCAGCTTTTGAATATTGCCGGATAATTGATGGATTTCCGGTTTATCCTTTGAGCTTTCAATGGCTATGAGTAGAGCCTTCCTGAAATCTCCAATTCTTAAGAAAGGAATAACAGAACCCACTAAATCCTGATAAAAGACTTTTGACTGCCACAGGCAAAAACAGAGGAGTTGTAAAGTTTCTTTTTCTTCTGAAGTGTGGCAAATAATCTGGTAACAATTGGGGCAAGGTTTAGAAATGGGCTTTCCACTATTTAACCCTTTGGAGAGAACGAAGAAACTGAATGGACGAATGAGTTGTCCAGGTGAGTAAGTTTTGACATTGAATTGCATACACGTAGGGCATTAAAATTTGAAATGCTGGCTACGCTTCGCTCCGCCTATATTTTTTTGACAAAGAAAAAACAAGAAAAAAAGAAAGGCCCTAGGAGGGGCGGCGGGTGAAATGGGCTGTCAAGGTTTTTGGGTGAAAAGTTTTGTAAGGAAAATCTGATTAAAATGCAGGTCAAAAGTTTTCATCCAAAACCCGAAGGGCCTGACCTTTACAGCACATTATGAGCAATGGTCTGAGCTGCCGCCCATCTTTGCCATTCTTTTATTCTTAAAAATAAACTTGAATTGAAGTTCTAAAGGGTTAACCTCGGCGTAGCTACTGCGAGCCGTCTGCGAGCGGAGCAAGGGGGGAAGCCACGGGAACACCTAAGTGTGGGTGGCGACCTCCGGTAGAATACCGCCGGGCTGGCGTGTTTTTTTGCTGAGCGAGGGAAAGGCAGGTGTAGCGGCTAAGCTACTCCTGTGAGCGGTGCCAGAAGTGGCTGGTAAGATCAAAGCCACTTCTAGACGAAAATCTATCCAGCTACTGAAGCACATGGGAGAAAAGCAAAAAACATGACAGCCCGAAATAGCCCGCAGCGACAACGCAGGCGAGCATAAACAGATGCGAGAGGCTGGGCACCCCATAAATTAAATTGCCGAAAGGCGACCTATAAACAGGGGTTTGGGGTGGCCAGAGGGAACGAGCGGAGACAAGGGTACGGCTGTGTGAAGGAAGGCAACTGAGACGGCGGCTAACGGATGAGCCACTGCACAGCCGCTAGCCTGCCTGACGAAGGGTATAAAAAAGGGCGGATGATTGACAGAGTTTCATTTAGTCACAAGATTTAGCCGCTTGCTTTACCCTTTTTTATATGCCTGACGAAACAAAAGACGAACCCGAAGGCGAGACCGCTTAACCGCGTGTTGGTATGCAGAAGAAAAGGTTGGTGTAGGCTGGGCGGGTTAGCAGGCGGCTGGACTTTCAGGCTACTTTTGCCGAGGGAGACAGGAAGTGGGTGAATGCGAGGTATCCATTATTGCAATTTGGCTTTAGGTAGCTACAATGAATAACTACATTGTAAAAAATACTGTATAGAATGCTTTTGGCGATATGCTGTTTCATGTTGCGATAAATGTAGATGATAAAGCAGATAGCTTCCGAAAAGTTGTTTAAATTATTATTTAAAGAAAAAATAGGGGCAGAGGTGCCCAAATAAACAAAACTTAGGTAAATACATGTTACACAAAAGGCGAAAAAGTATTCATTAATTCAAAAGAAAGCCATTGTTTTGGATAAAAGAATTTTTGATTTTTATGATTAATGAAAAAATAGAAAATAGACTCAATCATAGGGATATAAAACCTACTGCAATGCGAATCCTTGTTCTTCAATATTTGATGGAGCAAGACCATACTATTTCTTTGCAAAGTATAGAAAACGCCTTTGAAAGTGCTGATAAGTCCACACTATACAGAACACTTAAAACCTTTGAGAAAAATAAACTCGTTCACACCATAGATGATGGCACAAAGCAATTAAAATATGCTCTGTGCTTAGAAAGTTGCGAATGTGAAACCATTGACCAACATTAACATTTCCATTGTACTAAATGCCAAAACACCTTCTGCCTTACCAATCAGAATATTCCTCAGATTGAACTTCCTAAAAACTTCAAAATGCAACAGGCCAATATGGTTATTAAAGGTCTATGTGAAAATTGCAATCGTTAAACTTTGCAAATGGGTTGCAAAGAACATGTCTTACCTTTGAATTAAGAAATGAGACTATTGGCATACATATTATGTATTTATACTACAGCACTATCTATAGTGCCGTGTACAGATAGTATGCCCCAAACTTCCCATTCGTCAAACACTGAGGTATCTACAGCAGACCACGACCATAATCATTCAGACCACCAAGATAGTTGCACACCGTTTTGTGTATGTGCTTGTTGTGGCACTATGATTACAATGCCTACTTTGCAATCTTTGGTGCAGGCGAGAGCGGTTATTTCAACAGAATACCTTTTTCATTACACATTTGATTATTCCTTTGATTACAGCGAAGGAGTTTGGCACCCGCCAGCCCATAGTTAAACCACATTCAAGGGGCTACTATGCCCTTTTCAATCATAGCCAAGGTTTAACTTTTTTATAAAAATCAAATATTAATGTTCGATAATATTATCGCTTATTCGGTAAGGAATAAGTTTGTTGTAGGGCTTATTGTTGCAGCCCTCATAGTTTGGGGATTATTTTCTCTCAAACAGCTACCCATAGATGCTGTTCCTGATATAACGAATAATCAAGTACAGATCATTACCATTTCACCTACTCTTGCTACCCAAGAAGTAGAGCAATTTATTACTACTCCTGTAGAGCTTGCCGTACAGAGTTTGCAAAAGACAGAAGAAATACGGTCTATCTCTCGTTTTGGCTTATCCGTAGTAACTGTAGTCTTTGAAAAAGATTATGATATTTACTTGGCTCGACAGTTGGTTAACGAAAAACTAAGAGAAGCTGAAGAAGATATTCCTTATGGTCTGGGCACTCCTGAAATGGCACCGCTTTCAACCGGCTTAGGAGAGATTTATCAATATGTGGTCCGACCAGAAGAAGGATTTGAAAACAAATATTCGTCAACAGAGCTTAGAAGTATTCAAGATTGGATAGTTACCCGACAGCTTTTGGGTATTGAAGGGGTAGCAGAGGTTAACTCAATGGGAGGCTTTCTGAAACAATATGAGGTAGCTGTAAATCCTAATCTTCTTAAATCTTTAGGTATAAGCATTACAGATATATTTTCAGCATTAGAAAAGAGTAATGAAAATACAGGCGGAGCATACATAGAAAAAAGATCAAATGCATACTATATCCGTTCAGAAGGTTTAGCCAAATCTTTAGACGACATAGGAAATATTGTAGTCAGTGATGCAGGTAATATTCCAGTCTTAGTAAAAGATGTTGCTACTGTTCAATATGGAAAAGCTCCTCGATACGGAGCATTAGTTAGAGATGGAGCAGAAGTCGTTGGTGGTAAGGTAATGATGTTCAAAGGAGCAAATTCTGCACAAGTAACGGAGTTGGTAAAAGAGCGAGTAATTCAAATCCAAAAATCATTGCCCGAAGGAGTAGTTATTGAACCCTATTTGGTAAGAGACAAATTAGTAAGTACTGCCATAGGTACCGTAAAAAAGAACCTCATTGAAGGTGGCTTAATTGTCATATTCATTTTAGTCTTACTATTAGGAAATTGGCGAGCAGGACTAATCGTGGCTTCCGTCATTCCATTGGCTATGCTCTTTGCTGTTTCAATGATGAACTTATTAGGTATCTCGGCTAACTTAATGAGTTTAGGAGCGATTGATTTCGGGCTTATTGTAGATGGTGCAGTAATTATAGTGGAGGCCATAGTTCACCGATTGCAAGTCAGTAAGGCAGGCAAACTATTATCCCAATCTGATATGGATAGTGAAGTGATTACCTCTTCTCAAAAAATAAGAAGTTCGGCTGCCTTTGGCGAAATTATTATTCTAATGGTCTATATACCAATATTAGCTTTAGTGGGTATTGAAGGCAAAATGTTTAAGCCTATGGCTCAGACAGTAATGCTTGCCATTGTAGGAGCATTGATTTTATCCTTAACCTATGTGCCAATGATGGCTGCCTTGGTGCTCAAGAAAAAAGTAGTGAATAAAGAATCCTTTGCAGATAAAATTATTGCATTTTTTCAAAGAGGCTATACACCATTACTCAATTCAGCACTTCGTTTTAAGACAGTATTTGTAAGTGCTACGATGGTAGTTTTTCTGATAAGTCTATTTGTGTTCAGCAGAATGGGTGGGGAGTTTATACCTACATTAGAAGAAGGCGACTTGGCTATACAGCATATTCTACCACCGGGTAGTTCACTTTCTCAGAGTGTTGAAACCTCCAAAATGATTCAGAAAAAACTCTTAAAAGAGTTTCCTGAAATCACGGATGTAGTAGCCAATATTGGTTCAGCAGAAATCCCTACAGACCCTATGCCCGTAGAAATTGGCGATTATGTTTTGGTAATGAAACCTAAAACTGAATGGACCTCGGCAGATAATAGACAGGAAATGTTTGAGAAAATAGAAGAATCACTATCGTCAATACCAGGCGTTGGTTATGAATTTTCGCAACCAATTCAGATGCGTTTTAATGAACTAATGACGGGCACCAAAGCCGATATTGCTATTAAACTATACGGAGAGGATTTAGATATGATGTTTCAAAAAGCTACCGAAGCAGAGAAAATCATAAAGAAAATTGAAGGTGTTGGTACCGTGAATGTAGAACAAACAGTGGGGATGCCACAAATTATCATCAATTATAAGTATGATAAAATGGCACAGTATGGTTTACACATTAAAGAAGTGAATCAGGTCATTCGGTCAGCATTTGCAGGAGAAAAAGCAGGAGTTATATATGAGGGAGAAAAGCGATTTGATTTAGTAATTCGACTAAATGAACAAAATAGAACCGGAATTGAGGATGTAAAATACCTTTTCATTACCCTCAAGAATGGCACTCAAGTACCATTAAGTAGTGTTGCCGACATTGATTTGGTAGATGCACCCATGCAAGTTTCTAGAGAAAACACCAATCGTAGAATTGTGATAGGCGTCAATGTTGGGAATACGGATGTGGAGACTTTAGTTGAGAAAATTCAAACCGAATTAGATGCCAATGTAAAATTACCAACGGGCTATTATTTCACTTACGGTGGGCAGTTTGAAAACCTAAAAGCAGCAAATGCAAGATTATCCGTAGCTCTTCCTATTGCTTTAGCTTTAATTTTTATTCTACTCTACTTTACCTTTGGCTCTATGTCTCAGGCAGCTTTGATTTTTACTGCCATACCATTATCGGCCATTGGTGGCGTTTGGGCATTGCAATTGCGTGGCTTACCTTTTAGTATATCAGCTGGTATTGGTTTTATTGCTTTATTTGGGGTTGCTGTTCTAAACGGTATTGTACTTATAGGCTATTTCAATCAACTCAAAAAAGAAGGAATTACTGATATTAAAGAAAGGATAATTACAGGTACAACGGTAAGGTTAAGACCTGTTTTAATGACGGCGGCAGTAGCTTCATTAGGTTTCTTGCCCATGGCAATTTCTTCTTCTGGAGGTGCTGAAGTGCAGCGACCTTTGGCAACAGTGGTTATAGGAGGTTTGCTCACCGCTACATTTTTGACCTTAGTTATTTTACCCGTTTTCTATTATTGGTTAGAAAAATGGCAAGAGAAAAAACCAAATGGCTCAACAGCGACAAAAGGCGGAGTATTAACCGTGGCACTCATTATGGGATTAATGTCTGCTAGTCAAGCACAAAACAGACCAATTGATTTAGATAATGCCATTTCTATAGCATTGAACAATCACCCCAATATAAAAGCAGCCACTTTGGATGTAGAAAAAAATCAGTCGCTACAAAACCTAAAGTATAACCTCGGGAAGACTGAATTTTCTTACCAGGGCAATGGCTTGGTTGACACTCGATACGGGCAACAAGTAAACCAAATAGGGTTTATTCAGAGTATTCCAAATCCAGCTATAATTAAGGTTCAAAATAAATTGCAAGACGCCCATGCAATCCAAAGCAGTACACAAAAAGAGATTACTGCCAATGAACTCAAATGGAAGGTAAAGCAACTGTATTACGATATTCAGTATAAAAAAGAGCTAGAAAGTCTATATGATACACTAGTTGCCACTTATAAGGAATACCATAGGAAAGCCATAGTAAGAGAGCAAGCTGGTGCAGTAAATCGAATTGAAGTACTTACGCTTCAATCGAAATGGAAAGAATATGAGCTGCTTTCAAACCAAGTGAAAATTGAAATTGCGAATTTAAACAAGCGTTTTCAATTATTATTAAATGCTAGCGAACCTCTTACCACAGTAAATAGCCTTTCTGTGGCAATTTATACTTCTCAAACAGATTTTGAGTCTAATCCGCTTTTATTACAGAGTAAGCAGGATGTGGCTATTGAAGCTGCCAAAGTAGATGTATTGAAATCTGAATTAAAACCAAACTTTAATTTTGGCTATGCTCCACAATTGTTTAATCAGGGAGGCTTTCTAAATGCCTTCCAAGTGGGTGTATCTATTCCTTTATTTAATGAACAAGCTAAGAAAAGAATTAATGCACAAAAAACGCAAGTGGAAATAGGCAACTATCAGTACCAAAGTAAATTAATTGCTTTCAAAGGAAATCAATTAGAAATACAAAACTCTATAAGCCTGTACAAAGCGGGGGTAGATTTTTACAAAGAACAAATAGAGAGCATTAATCCTGAAATTGTAAGAATGAGCCAGCTGAATTATCAGGCAGGTGAAATATCATACTTAGAACTTTTAAACACCCTACAATTAATGGCTTCCAACAATAAAAATTACTGGGAGCAAATAATAGCCTACAATAAGGCTGTAGTGGATTATCAATTTCTTACTAATCAATAAAAAATATAAAAATGAAAAATATAAAATATATCATAGCAGTTTTTACGCTTGCCCTTAGCGTGGTGCTTACTTCATGCAGAAGTAAGAAAAACCAAGAAAGTGAAACTAATCAAGAGGTAGGAACAGCCGCTCAAACAGAGGGAGAAGGCAACGGTCACAACTCTGAGGAAGGCATACACCTTACAAAAGAACAAGCCAATACTATTGGTTTAGAACTTGGAGATTTATCTACCATAAAAGTAAACGATTTTGTAAATGCAACAGGTAGTTTGGGATTACCTCCAAATGCACTTTCTTCCGTTTCTGCCAAAACCAACGGCATAATCAAAGGCACTAAAAAGTTTGTAGAAGGTGATTATATCAAAAAAGGAGCGATAATAGCCTATTTGGAGAACACAGAATTTATTATTACCCAACAAGATTACTTAGAAGCTAAGGCACAACTCAATTTAAAGCTTTTGGAAGCTGAACGCCAGAGATCATTAGTAGAATCCAATGCGGGAGTTATCAAAAATCTACAAAATGCACAAGCAGAAGTGGCTGTATTGGAGGCAAAAACTCAAGGTCTTGCTAAGCAGCTTTCATTTTTAGGTATATCCACTTCTGACCTGACGCCAAGTAACATCAGACAAAAGATAGCAATTGTAGCTCCTATGAGTGGCTATATTTCCAAAATCAATTTTCACAATGGAATGTATGCCCAGTCCTCCGTTTCATTGATGGATATTATTTCTTCGGAACATTTGCATTTAGAATTAGATGTATTTGAAAAAGATATTGCTAGTATAAAAAAAGGACAAAAAATCAGTTATACCGTTCCAGCCCTTGGTCAAACCATTTATTATGGCAGAGTTGATGTGATTGGTAAAGAGTTTAATTCCGACACTAAAACAGTTCGTGTTCATGGCCATTTAGATGGCATAAAGCCACTATTTTTAAAAGACCTATTTTTAAATGCAAAAATATTTCTCACGAATGTAGAATCTTCGGCTCTTCCTGAAGATGCGATTATCAATGATGGAGCCAATAGCTTTATCTATGTAGCGAATGAAAAGGCAAATGATAACGAAATAGAATTTGTAAAAATCAATATAATTCAAGGCTCTAAAGAAAATGGCTACGCGTCTGTAAAATTAATAGACGAAATCCCGGAAGGAATGCAAATTGTCACGAAGGGTGCCTACTATGTGTATGCACAATCTAAAGCAGGAGAATTAGAACACGAAGATTAAAATTTACAACTATGTATTTATTTATTTTTTTACTCATATACTTTTTCTTAATCTTCTTTCTTAGATCTTATCTACTTTGGAAGCAAACCAATGTTAACCCACTAACCTTCAATAAAGGAGATGATGCCCACGGCTACAATGGGAAAGTCTTTGGCTTTATTTCATTACTTGAGTTACTTGTAGTTGTCATTTATGCCTTTTTCCCCAGGTGGCACAAGTTTCTAATGCCTTTTTGGTTTTTAAAAAACGAATACTTCGTATATGTCGGTTGGATTTTGCTCATAATCTCATTGCTATTTGTATGGTTTGCACAAGGAAATATGAGAGAGTCTTGGCGTATCGGTATAGATGAAGAAAACAAAACAGAATTGGTAACAAATGGTTTTTTTGCCTTTTCTCGAAATCCCATTTTTTTAGGTATTATGATCGCCAATATTGGTTTGTTTTTAGTGCTGCCTAATGCTTTTACATTATTAATCATAGCCCTTTCTACTGTTAGTATCAATACGCAAATCAGATTAGAAGAGGAATTTCTCAAAAAGGAATTTGGCAATCAATACACTGAGTATCTAACCAAAGTAAACAGATGGCTAACTTTAAAATAAACAACAATGATAGATAAAAAACACAAACACCAATATGATAGTAACGGCAAACCAGTCTGCTGTTCATTAGAAGAAAAAATAGATGCAAAGTCGCCACCGCCATTATTAAAAGCCGAGCATAGCGAAGACGATGGTCACGATCATTCGCACGACCACACGCATAGCCATTCTCTTGATGGATGGAAAGCATATCTGCCTGCCATAATCAGTTTTATTTTGTTAATAGCTGGAATTATCCTTGACTATTTTGATGTAACTTTTTTCAAAGAATGGATTAGAGTAGTTTGGTATGGTGTCGCTTATATTCCTGTTGGCTTTCCTGTAATTAAAGAAGCTATTTCAGCACTTAGTAAGGGAGAGGTTTTTACTGAGTTTTTCCTAATGAGTATTGCTACAATAGGTGCTTTTGCTATTGGTGAATATCCCGAAGGAGTGGCAGTAATGTTATTTTATGCAGTTGGAGAATTATTTCAAAGTGCAGCAGTAAGAAGAGCTAAAGATAATATCAAAGCTCTTTTGGATGTTAGACCCAAAATCGCCAGTGTATTTAGAAATGACTCCCTCGTTGAAGTCAATCCAAATACTGTAAATGTTGGCGAATCAATACAAGTAAAAGTTGGGGAAAAAGTACCGTTAGACGGAGTATTGCTTTCAGAAAAGGCGAGCCTTAATACGGCAGCTCTAACTGGTGAAAGTAAACCACAAAGTATTTTACAGAATGAGAATGTCTTAGCGGGTTCTATTAATATGGAAGGTGTAATTGAAATCAAAACCACTAAACTTTTTAACGATAGTTCAGTAGCGAAAATATTAGAGCTGGTACAAAATGCCACTTCCAAAAAAGCAAAGACAGAATTGCTTATCAGAAGATTGGCAAAAGTATATACACCAATTGTATTCTATTTAGCTATTGCAGTCTGTTTTCTTCCGTACTTTTTTGTAGATGATTATGTATTTCAAGATTGGTTATATAGAGCATTGATTTTCTTAGTTATTTCATGCCCTTGTGCTTTAGTTATTTCAATCCCGTTGGGTTATTTCGGAGGTCTTGGAGCAGCTTCTAAAAACGGAATACTCTTCAAAGGGGCAACCTACATGGATAAGCTAAAAGAAGTGAATACAATGGTAATGGATAAAACAGGTACCGTTACCAAAGGTGTTTTCAAAATCAGCCAGATCAAAACTTTTGGCAAATGGACTGAGGAATCTTTAGTGCCACTACTCTTAGCTATTGAGTCTAAATCTACTCACCCTATAGCGAAAGCAATTATGGAATATCAATCAGGCGTTCCAGTAAAAGAAGCTACTGAAATTAAAGAAATAGCAGGAAAGGGGTTGACGGGTTTAGTTGAAGGGAAAAACGTAGTAGTTGGCAATCACAAATTGATGCAGCAGTTCAATATTAATACTCCGTATGAAATTGAAGAAATAGTAGAATCAAATGTATTGATTGGAGTAGATGGAGAGTTTGCTGGTTTTGTAACCATTGCTGATGAAATAAAAGAAGATGCTAAAGAAACTATTGAAGCATTTAAAAGAGCTGGTATAAATTATATAATGATGTTATCTGGCGATAAGAATAGCATTACGCAAAAGGTAGCCACTGTTCTTGGTATTTCAATAGCAAAAGGCGGTTTGCTACCAGAAGATAAATTGAATGAAGTAGAGCTACTCAAAGAAGACTCCAAAAAAACAGTAGCATTTATAGGGGATGGGATCAATGATGCTCCTGTATTAGCAGCAAGTGACGTAGGTATTGCTATGGGAGCAATGGGAAGTGATGTAGCCATTGAAACGGCAGATGTAATCATACAAACAGACCAACCTTCAAAAGTAGTAACAGGAATAAAAATTGCTAAATCTACTCAAAGAATCATTTGGCAAAATATTTTTTTAGCCTTCGGGATTAAGATTATTGTTCTCATATTAGGTGCAGGCGGTTTAGCCACGATGTGGGAAGCCGTATTTGCCGATGTGGGAGTAGCATTATTGGCAATACTTAATGCTGTTAGATTACAAAGGATGGATTGGGAATAGTTGTACTCAGCCACTGATCTATCGAAGGTCTTTACAATTACTTGGACATATTAAAAGAAGGGAAATCAGAATGGAGTATTATAAAATTTGAGATGCCAAACAGCTTGGAGTGGCTATGGCTTTGATGTGTTTGCCCTCTAAATACATCCGAATGAATTGTTTTAATGTGCTCAACTTAACCCAGTAGTACAAAGCTGGAATTTTTTTTACCGTACTTAGAATCAGGATAATTAATAACTTTAACCAAAATTGTGTGGATTTAGTAGCGGGTGTTTATTCCGGTGATGTTGACCCCTTAATCCGGCCCAAAGTGCCCCCCTTGATTTTTTGTTAGTTCAAGGTGCTTTTACAATGGCAATGTTACTTAATTTTTCTGAGGCTGTCTCCTTTTAACTCTATTCTGATGGCGGTATGAACCAGTCTGTCCAGAATGGCATCTGCGATGGTGCTATCTGGGATGATGTCATACCAGGTGGATACCGGGAGCTGAGAGGCGATCACTGTGGCTTTTTTGGCATGTCTGTCTTCGATGATTTCCATCAGATCGATAGCCTGCTGCTGATCTATACCGCTCATGCCGAAGTCATCCAGGATGAGCAGGTCTTGTTTAGCCAAACTATCGAATGTTTTGAGGATACTGCCGTCCATTCTGCTGATTTTTATACGGTTAAAGAGTTTTGACAAGGAGCTATAACCTGTTTTGTAGCCCAGATTGCAGGCTTGCTGACCCAAAGCAGAGGCCAGAAAGCTTTTGCCGCAGCCTGTAGCACCGGTGATGATGATACTTTGACCCTTGCCGATGAAGGAACAGTCTGTCAGGGAGGCTATCGTGTTTTGATCCAGGTTACGGGCTGTTGAGCAGGTAACCTCGCTGAGTGAAGCCTGATAGCGGAACCGGGCATTGCGAGTGAGTCTTTCGGTACGTCGGTGCTGCCGCTCCTGCTGCTCGGCTGTGAGCAGCATCTGCAGGCCGTCTGTGAAGGTCAGGTTCTGTGTCTGCCGGGTTTCGGTCAGGTTTTGATAGAGATTTTTCATCCCACTCAGTCTGAGCTGAGCCATTTGTTGTTCAATGTTCATGATGTTATACTTTCTTGATTATAAAATTCTTTACCCCGGATATTGGTGTGAGAAGGGCTTGTTTTTCTTTCAGCCAGCTCTTCAAAGTGATCGGCCGCACCGCTCAGAATAAGACTTTGCAGGAATTTGTAATTGACGTTTCCTGCCAGCAGAGCCATCTTGCAGGCCTTCTCAAAGGTACCTTTTGGTGTGGTGGATGCCAGTTTGAGTATTCCCTCACAGCTTTTGTACATCTGCTCAGGGTATAGCTTTTTGTGAAGCACGTTTGAGATTACTTCCTGAAGTTCTGTGCTGTGTTTTAAGGCTCTTTGCCGGTAATATTCCGGGCTACGATCTTTGTAATCCTGATGCCAGGAAGGGAAGTGTTCTTTCTGGTAGGTTTGACCATACCTTTTAAAGGTGCGGGGGTGGACAGCTATAAGCTTATTTTTGTAGTAAACCTGAACACTGAATATTCCGGTCAAAGGGGGCCACTGATTCCGGAGCAAAGGGGGCCAGTAGCAGGTGGTGACTTTGCTTGATTTCAAAGGTATTTAATGGGTTTGATTTTTCATTGTTTTTCTGAGGGATTCTCCCGTTCCACGGCGGCTTTAATTCTATTCGGTGGGCCTGGTGAATGATTCTGTCCAGAATGGCATCAGCAATTGTGGAATCATTGATGTATTCATGCCAGCTGGAGACCGGTAGCTGTGCCGTGATGATAGTTGAGTATCTGCCTTGTCGGTCTTCAATGATTTGGAGTAGTGCAAGTCTGGCGGCCATATCCAGCGGGGTAAGTCCCCAGTCATCCAGAATGAGCAGGTGTTTATTTTCCAGTTTTTCAAGTTCTTTTCTGAAGCTACCGTCCAGTTTGTCTGATTTGAGTTTTTGCAGGAGCTTTGGCAGGGAATGATAGACTACTTTTTTACCCAGCGTACAGGCCTGATGACCGATAGCTGAGGCCAGATAGCTCTTTCCACAGCCGGTAGCCCCGGTGATAATCATATTTTCTGCACGGTCTATAAAAGAGCAATCCAGGTAATAATTGAGCTGTTCTTTGCTCAGATTTCGTTCTTTAGTGCAGACAATCTGCTGCATACTGGCCTGATACCGGAACCGTGCGTTTTTGATAGACAGGCTGGTTCTACGGTGATTTCGGTATAGATCTTCAGCCTCAAGGAGCTGAGCCAGCAGCACTTCGGCTTCAGGTCTTTGGTGCTGAGGCATAGCCAGGCAGGCTTCCAGGTGATTGGCCATACCCGTGAGTTTGAGTTTTCTGAGCGTTTGTAAATTGTTGTTCATTGTTTTGATTGATTATTGGTAATAAAGTGGTCCTCTTTCATTTTGATGAGGGCTGATGAAGACTTCAAGTTCTTGATTGAGCAGCGAGTCCATATCCTTTCGCTGAAGCAGATATTCTATTTGTTTCAGGCTGGCATAATCGTATTGAAGACCAATTTCACAGGCCAGTTCTACTTTCTCAGCACCGTACTTTTTGACATAAGCCAGCAGCCCGGCACAGCGTTTAAAGCCTGCTTCGGGGTGCTTGCCACTCAGTAGCAATTGCTCTGTAAAGCTGATGGTTGACTTGCCAATCCGCTCTGCACGGCTCATAAAGTATTCGACCGACCAGTTTCTGTAATAGGCGTGTTTAGGATGCAGATGAGCCGTAATGGTAGAGTATTTACCGATGGCAGGCATTCGCTGATGGCTGCTGATCCGCTCATAATTATGGTAAATCTCTACCACCTCTTTGCTGTAAATGATCTTGACTTTACGGCCTACATAGTGATATGGAACCGAATAATAATGCCGGTCTTCAGATAAATACACATGGCAATTTCCCTGTACTTTGGCCTCCTGATAGCTTTTTAGCTCAAACTTTTCATCAGGCAAAGGCTTTAAAAGCTCTCTTTCAAAAGCTTCAAACTGGCTTCTGCGACTGCCTTCTTTTTTCTGATAAAGTGTCTGGTTATGCTTGTCAATCAAAGCCCGTATGTCTTTGTTCAGCTCAGCCAGAGAATGATACACTTTCTGGTCAACAGAAGCATAAACACGGCTATAGAGGATGTGAACGGCCCCTTCTACCAGAGCTTTGTCTTTGGGCCTGTATGCCCGGGTGGGCAGCACGGTAGTGCCGTAATGCTCTGCAAAAGCAGCCATGTTTGGATTAAGTTCTGGTTCAAACTTACTGGCTCTGCTCACGGCAGGCTTGAGATTGTCAGTCACAATAGCCTGTGGCACACCACCAATATAAGTCAGACATTCAGCCAGACAGCCCAGAAAGTCAGGGGTTTGCTGACTGTAACAGGCCATGGCAAAGGTCAGCCCGCTGCAAGGAAGTATTCCTACAAACACCTGAACGGCAGTCTGCTCACCTGTGTCCGGGTCGGTCAGGTAAAGTCTCTGACCGGCAAAGTCTATGGGGACGCCTAGTCCATCAGCTTGTCTGCTGCCTTATGCTCAAAGACATAACTGACATTTACACTTTTGACGTATCGGCCAAAATGCTCGTAAAACTGGGATAGTTGAACCCCGCCGGGGTAGGCTTCCTTATACTCTTCCCAGAGCATCTGTTTAGATACCCCACGCAATTTAAGACGCTCGACCATACCAGGAAACAGCCCGTAAAGCTCTAAATGACTTGGCTTTTGCTCACTAACAGGGGCAATTATCGATAGCAGCTCTTTATGGCTTTGCTGAAGTAATTTGCCGTAATCATAAGGGTGACGGCGGAAAATTTCTTCGTACTTATCAATGGTTTTCCGGCTGCTTCGGGTGCGTTCTGCTATCTGACGTTTGCTCACTCCTTCAGACAGCAGACGCAGAATGTTCTTTACTTTACTCATAGAGATTAATATGTTTGCCATGAGCCTTTTGGGCTCAATCTACAAGCATATCACCACTACTAAATCCACAAAATTTTTAAGAAAAAAGTGGCCCCCTTTACTCCGGAATTCTTGCCATCTCTATCCCGGTTGGGTGGCCCCCTTTCAACCGGAATGACTGGCACCCTTTACTCCGGAATACTCATGCCTTCTGAATACATCCGAAGGACTTGTTTTAATGTGCTCATCGCAATCGTTTTTGCTGCCATGTCTTGAGTTAAAAAACTCAAGTTGCACATTGAACTTTCAGGGGGTCAATTTCGACCGAAAGGTGGGGTCAGTTTTCTCCGGAATTGGGGGGCACATTGGAGCGGAATATACAGTTAAGAGGCGTTTTTAGCCTTAAATGATAATTAAGCCATCATTAAATAATTCTGATGTAATAATTGTAACCGGTACTAATTATCAAACTCAAGTGATAATACCAAAAGTAAAATTGTCACTCGCATCCTTTAGAAGCCTTGATTCAAGTTCTGTCTTAAATGCAAAAGGTGTCTCAACTTGATTGAGTAAATTTTCAATTTGTAAGCTCTCCATTTGATCATGAACGCCATCAGAACAGACAAAAAGTAGGTCTGAGCTGGTATTAAAGGAGTTAGTGTCAATTTCTGCTTGAGAGTTTTTTATATCGCCTTGAATTGAGCGAGTAACTACATGTCTATACTTTGAAAGCTGTGTAGGCTCTGTGATTGATCCGTTTTCTATAAGATCGTTCACCAAGCTATGAGGTGAAGATTCGAAAAGTAGTTTCTTTTTTCGGAAATGCAGAATTTTGACATCACCTATCCAGAAATAGATAACATCTGTACCTTTTATAATTACACCTCCTATAGTAGCACCCATACTCTCAGTAATGCCATCCTTGTGCTGTCTAAGAACTAGATTTGACTTGTTGATTGCCTTTTGAATGTGAAAGGCATCAATTGTTCTGACTGTTGACAAATAGGCTTCAATATTTTCACTGACCATTTTAGCGGCAATTTCCCCACTGTCATAACCACCCATACCATCTATCACAGAAAGCAAGTATGATCCGTCAATAGCGGTGTACTCAAGGATTAAATCTTGATTGATTTCTCGATTGCCTATATGTGATGCTGCAATTGTCATCATTTTTCACCTGTTGCTTGTATGGTTGCTCCACCATGTTTTGTTACTCTTGGTCGAGTGGAAATCTTCAAAGGTTTCGATGAGATTCCTTTGTCTGTTGCTTTTGTTGCCCATAAGAATCCTTCACCAGGAGCGAGCGAACTCATATCTGCAGGGGATAAAGAGGAAAGCTGGGTTACAGACTTTTGAATATGCTTTAACCATTGTGGGCTGTTGAACTTATGGAGCAGTACAATTGAACTGAGTTCAATAATTTCATTTGGTAAACTTGGAGGGTCTTGACTGGCTATCATAATACTCACACCCTTATGTCGCATTTCGCGAATTGCTGTAACGATATTGCCTGTCAAGTCCTTATTATCCATGTATTTGTGAGCCTCATCAAATACAATGAATTTATTAAAGTGGGCACCATTAACCTTTTTTACCGCTGAGAAAATGTTCAGCATGATTACAAAAAGACCTAAGGCTTCATCTTTTACAATGAACTCATCACGCAGGTCAACAATGATTAACCTTCCGGGCTTTAATGTGTCACGCAACGTGAAATTGTCATCAATATATTCACGGGCAAAACTTAGTTTCTGTCTCGCTAGTGCTTTTTGTGTATTAGATAGTAATTCAGATTCTTCTACACTTTGAGTAATGCCATCAAGAGATAGATCCCTTCGTAAATCCTTCATTATAGCTTTCAGCTGCTTTATGTAAGTTGAATCATTACCAATCGCACCAAGCAGAAACATCCAATCCTGAACGTTCAATTCTTTAGAATTGAATGCTATTGGATTTACCTCTATTGAAGGATATTCTGCACGTCTTTCATCTATTTTATCCTTTGGAGTAAGGATAATGACATCTTCAATTCTGTCAGGATTAGCACCGTATCTTTCTTTCAGCTTTCTTAGCTCTGCATCCTTGTCATTTGGCTGTTTCATTGATGTGAACTCTGGTTCATAATCCATGCTTTCACTGTAATGAAAAATTACACCTGCTAATGGAGAGGGGAGCTTGTTTATCTTATTGAATTGCTTCAATACCATTTCTGAAATAGTTCCGATGGTATAACTTTTACCTCCACCCTGGACACCAAAAAGACTTATCGTATTGGTTTCGCTCAAATCCATTGCGATCTTTTTTCCATGAAGACTTTCACCTAAAAGACCGTATTGGTCGCTTTCTGAGTTTTTACCAATTAGAATATCATAATCCGGAGGTGTAGTTTTGGATTGATCATCTTTCTCAATCGATTCAGAAGCTTCTACATCACTCTTAGTATCTATTGAAGTGGATGGGCTAACCGGAGTATTATCGGGTGCGTCATTCACTGGTTGTTCAATTCCTCCATCTTGATCATCTGATTTCTCATCATCTTGTTTTCTTGGTGATTCAACCTTCTGATCTTTTGGTTCTTTAGATTTTAGTTTTTGGATAAATGGCCTGAGCTTATTGTTGACACCAACTGCTTCTCCCAACTCACTATCCAATTCCTGGTCTTCAAGTCTTTTTGTATTTAAATCAGAGTCAGGGTCAAGAATCTGCTCAATTAGATTACCACCGAAGGTGAAAAATGTAAGTTCATGGTCAACAGTTTCTTTATGGTGTTTCTTATCCGCGGAGAAATTAAAAATAAGTCCTAATTGCTTAAAAGACAGCTTGAATCCAACGTTCAGAGTTTGTAGAAAAGCATGATAGTTGGCATAGGCATTTTCACTCAGGTACTCGTACCTGTAAGCTCTTTCAATGTAAAAGCTCAATAGAGATTTTAACTCCTTGTTTTTAATCTCTCGATCTAATCTGTCAAAGGATAGATGATATTCTGGATCAAAATGCAGCCTTAATGCAAGAATAGTATTCTCAATCTGCTCCCGCATTTTCGCCTTTAAATCATCTGTTTCGGCAGCTCCAATGCTTTTTCTGCATTTGATCTCAATGATGGTGATTTGAATTTCTCTGTTGTCAGGGTTAATTGACGCAAGTAGGTTGTCTGCCCGGCTTTTGCTTTCTGTGGGCAGGTTTTCAAAAAGATTATGGTGAAGGTCAATTGGGATAAGGAATGACTCTTCGAGCAATCCTTTTTTCTCCAAAACTCTCTTGGTAAAAGCTGAGCCAATTACCTCAAAAGCTTTGTTCTTTGAAGAATTAAGTTGCAGAACCAAAGAGCTAGACACAGCTCTTAAATCTTCGAGAAGTATCTTGACCTTCTTTTCATCTTTTGGATCATGGATGTCAATATTGAACTCTTCAAAGTGTGGACCTAAAAGCCCAAGAATTTCGGACGTAGGTCTGGTTGTCAGATACGATGAAATTCCGGTTACTTCTTCACCAGGCACATAATCAAGAAGGAAAGGTATCTTGCCGTCTTTAGAAGGTTGATCGAAGACTTGTGGGCCAAGGTTCTTATCAAATGTGATAACCCAATCTGAATAGTCATGTAAGTGGGTTAGCAGAACCTTATCCTTGTCATTTAGCCGCAATTGAGTGGATGGTATAGATTCAGTAAATTTTGATGCTAATGCCCCCGCAATGAATGTTTGAAGGTGATCAAATAAATTAACTCCTATTGTTCCCGACCCTGAGTAATCAGGAAGTATTTGATTCCCTTCAATATATCTGTTCCACTTGATTTCATTACCCGAGTCTTTTACAGCAATTGTTGGAGAAACTAATAATCCATTCAGATAGAAGTTTCGGTCTTGCCGGTAAGGTTTAATCAGCTCAACTGTTATTGGGAATGGGCTAATGAGAAAACTTAAATGTGCTGAAAATTGTGCCGGTGATTTTAGGTAATCTGATATACTGTTTATAGAGAACCGCATTTTAGGAAAAAGCCTGTTTGCAGAGGGTTGTGAAAAAGCTTCAGCTTCTTCAGATATATTTGATTCAGGGTTTATTAAGTTTCTCAGAGCTTCACCGTGCTCAATAATCTTGTCATCACCTTTAAAAATTCTCACCTCATATTTGATGTTTTGAAAGCTAATTTCTTTCTCTAACTCAACCAGGGAATCTGCAAATACACCCGCATCACCCGCATTAAACAGGTTAATAATTAGTTTATCCGTATATGGGTGCTGAACCAGATAGTTTTTAACATGCCTAACAACCAGATTTTGGCTTACTTCCGTTTCAACATAGTTTTCTTTGGTGATATTGAATAACTGTCGGAAATAATGTTTCATCTGTCTGGAGACAGAAGTCATTCCATTTTTAGACTCCTCAGTGAGTACGTTTAGATAGAGACCCCATCCGTAAGCCAGTTCACCAGAATAATGGAATGCCTTAAATGTGCCGGGTTCTACAAGTACTAAAGGATTGTTTTCAGGAGATAAATGGCCTTCAAAGAGGTTTGATAGCCCTTTAAACCAAGCGTCTTTATAGCCAACATAATCATGGGTGCTTATTTCCCACTCGTTAAATACGTCAACTAACTGAACCCACCACGCCAAACGAAGAGGGTGCAAAGGGGAAAGTAAAAATGCCTCAGTAGGTTTGCCATCAGGTAATTTGGTTTTAACCTTTACTAAATCCAGTATTTGAACCTCCACCAGCAAATCCTGAATGTTGGATTTTTCATCCTCCTCAATATCTTCCTCTAATATTTGCTTCTGAAGGTGAGCTGTCCAATCACTAATCTTTTCAATATATGAGCGTATTGAATCTGAGAAATTGAAAATATCTGCTGTTTCAAGTACTCCGTTTTCAGCTTGATTTGAATGTTGAATCCTTTTGAAGATCTCCGAACGAAGTGAGAGAATTTCTTTAGGAACAATCGAGGATACTTCACTGATTGAAAAACTTATTTTCTCAAAGCCTAAGGCAGATGAGTTACTTCTGAGTATTGTCTTCACATACCCGAAATGATCAGCATTTTTTAAAAGGGTATCTTCAATCAACCTTAGTTTGGAAGATAGGTTTACTTGGTAGTTATGCCTATCGGAGTAATTGATGTGGAAAGTTGAGGTATGTTTAGTTGGGTCGGTAATCCAGATATTAGATGTTTCTGACGGAACCGGAACCTCTGGTTCCATTCCTGATTTCAATTTTTCAATCCTGAATTTGAAGAATGCCTGCAAGACATTATTCAATTTGTCTTTCCGCTGGTTCTCCTCACGCTCGGGATTTTCCTCAACCACGTAATCAAAATCATCTGTATCACAAGTCAATTTGTAGTCAAAGGAGCTTTTTAAGATACTATCGTCTTTGGCCTTTGCTTCTTCCCAGGCAGATTGAATCCGAGGCTCTTTGAAGTCATCATTATTGTTGAGAATATTGCCATGCTCATCTTCTGCCCAAACTTTGAAGAAGTACGAACCTTCCTCCATCACATTCGGATTGAGGTCTACAGTCACATCCCGATAAGGTCTGTTGGATGCTGAGTTCTTTACTTTTCTGAGTATTTGTATTTCCTCACCTGAACCTCCATTTACGGCCATCAATATGATTTTGAAGTAGGCAAGACCAGGAATGTCTTTTGGGTTTTGACTCATGGTGATTCGTACCCTTACTTTAGAGGTTGAATTTTCTCTGGCTTTAAGTACCAGTTTTCCTTCCTCTACTGAGAAATCAGGGGATTTGATTTCTTCTGCAAGAAGTTTGATATGAGAAAAATCAAGATCAGGGATTTGCCAATTCGCAAAGTTCAGATTGGAGTATTTACTATGTATTAGATAGCATATCTCAGAGGCACTTCTGGCACTGTTTTCAGCCTTGATAAAATCTACCAATTCCTTTTGAAGTGAGTTTGGCTCCAAAGGCAGTTCAGCTATCCGGTCATACAATGGTTTGTAAAATGAACTAAGCAATTCAATGCTTTCAGCGTTGAAATTTAGTCTTGATCTAATCTTGTCACTATTGTCAAGCAGAGCTGAATCCGGTATTAAATCAAGCAGGTAGAGGTGGTTGCCTATAGATTCTTTTGAGTAACCGTGTTCCTCTAAAGACAGAAGGTAATCGATCACATTGGCTGTATCGATTTGATTGAGATTTAGATAGCCTAGAATCTCGTTTTTGAGGATTACAGAATATTCAGTGGGAATAGCATTAATTAACTGTTCTTTTAACCTTTGTTCAATACCTTCTAGTGAGATTTCTTTAAAAGTGGCATTACCATAGGAGTCTTCAGCAGATGTTCTGCTGTTTGACGGAATCAAAACTAATAGCGGTGCATCTTGCTTGTTTCGTAGTTCAATAAGCTTAGTAGCGGTAATGAATCTCTCATCAGTTGCTGAGTCATCATTTACAATGAAAGTATTAATGTTGCTGTATTTCTGCTGAATCAGCTGCCAAAGAAACTCAAGCTCAGTAAGTCCTAATCCGGTGATCTTCATGCAATGGCCTGGAATGGCTTTGCTTAGATCATCATGATACAAATCCAGTATCAGGTCAATGATTCGTTGATAATATGTATTTATTTGAGTCGTCATTTGCATTCTACTGAGCATTTAATTCATAGCGGGGTCTAATCCTTTGCAGGATATAGGCATCACTTAAGTCATTGTAAAATCCTATTTGTCTGAGCTTTAATTTGAAAGCCTCCACATTCTCTTTAAAAGCAAGGTGTGTATTGAGGTCTGCATCTTTGAACCGATCTTCAGCTAGTCCATTTATGATAATTCCATAGCGATCACGAATATTTTGAATCAGTTCTTCAATGGATAAGGTTCTTGTTTGAAAGTTGGAGCCATCTGATTCAAGTACTAATATCTGGACAAGCGTTTCCAATAAGCGTGTTCCTAATACATACCTTCTTGGGTGCTTTCTGCCACGTCCTTGAGCTAAAAAGCCTCTTTCGTTATTCTTTTGAGACAAGTTGTCAAAGAGCTGCATGTGGTAGCGGAATTGATAATTACCTCTGGCCTTTAGGATCAATTCAATATATCGGTCAAAGTAGGTGTCTTCATACTTAACCATATCGCTGATAAGGTCTTTGTCTTCCTCATCCAGGGTACTGTATAGGTTGTCCCATTGGGTTTCAAAGTATATTTCGAAATCCTGTGGTTTCTCTTTTAATAGCTCTAAAGCCTTGCGAAGATTGTCTGAATTGGTTTTGTCTAATTTTAACCTCCTCAGGGCTGCATTGATCTGGAATGTGGCTTTGATATAGTCATAGATATTGTTACTTAAAGTATCAGCATCCTCGGCAGAAATACGAGCTATCTTACTTTCAAAGTCATCTGTGGCATCTACTACTATATTCCAGACTGCCCTTACTGTATCATTGCCTTCTTCAACCATTTTCGGTAAGGTGTGGATCAGCTTTTGGATATAGATGGAAAGGTGAAAAGATGTAATTGTCTTGAGGTAATCAATCAGCACGTTTCTTGGGATTAGACGTTTGTAAACCAAAAGTCTCCGAACGTCATCACAAAAGAGTTCCGCTTGTTCAAGGAGTAGCGGTTGAATCTGATTCAAGCTTGAGCTACTTTCCAGAAATCCGGGCTTAACATTTTTGATGATGTGCAACAAGCCCAAACTATCTACATCCAGGTGGTTTCCTGAATTTATTTTGCTTGTGGTTTGATCCCATCCCTCCATTAGAAAGCTTTTCAAATCTTCACGAACTGTAGGATTGGCACCAAGCATTAAATAAACCTGATCTGCTGTATTATAGTCTC
This sequence comes from uncultured Cytophagaceae bacterium, assembly GCA_966250325.1. Classification (GTDB taxonomy): domain Bacteria; phylum Bacteroidota; class Bacteroidia; order Cytophagales; family Spirosomataceae; genus Jiulongibacter. The sequence goes on from CBINGY010000002.1 coordinate 25,292, forward strand.
TGGTATTGGCGGCATTTCTCACCCTGTAGCTTTCAAGATGAATCGGTCTCAAAGAGGAAATTTTCTCTTTATCGAGATTACCCCTGTAAACCATGTTGACCAAATTGCTACGCATCCACAATTCCGCAGCGTCCGGATTATCATTAAAGCCTTTTATAGAACCTTCTTCTTCCAGTTTAGAAAATACCCTCTTGAGGGTTTCTAAATCAATGAATGAATTGCTGCCAGCTCTTGCCCTTTGCTTTGGTCTTATTCCATTGTGCTTTAGCAGCATGAATAAATTCACCAAAGTGTTATCAATATTTACGGCCTTTGCATCAGCTGTGAATATCAATTCATTGCGGAATAGGCTTTCGTCTTTATTTAATTTTATGGCCATGGTTATACTTCCATAGGTACTATGTAAAGACGGCTCTGCTCGTCTTTACTGATTCTATAAAACTCTAAGTTGTCGCTTGTCACCACTACCTCTTTGTAGGTTAGGTTTTCCAGCAGGTTCTTGAATATGATTAGTTCAATGAACTTTCCTCTCAGATCGTTGAGGGAAGGACTAAACCCTTGCTGTATGAAATACAGCATCTCATATAGGTCAAGAGAAATGGTCAGTTTGATGTGTTTTTCAGTTTTATGCCGGAAAGTCAAACTGTCTGGTTCATATTCCAGGTATTTCACCAAATGATCCGTTCTATTAACAAATAGCTCAAAATCATTAAGGTCAAACAATCTGAAAGATTTACTGTAAGGATCTCTAATGTCCGTAGATGCAAGAACCAAATGGTCTTTGTCAATACCCGGATTATCACAGCCCTCATTTAATGAAATAGCTCTTGAAATGCTGGCTTTGGTATTTGTGCCTTCATCACCCTTTGTCAGGACTTTCACAAATTTGAATACCGAGTGATAAGGTAACCGTAGAAGATAGGAAGGAAATTTAGCTTCTTCAGTTTCTGTGGTTTCAGAAACATATCCATTTTCAACAGATAGTAATTCTGACTTACCTTCAAAGTATTGATGCCTGATAAATACCTTTTGAATAACCCGTATTCTTTTGATCAGTGCTCCGTCTTGCTCATGAGCTGGAACCCATATCTTATTGTTGTTAAACTGATCAATTAGCGTAAACTCACGATCTGAAAATTCCAGATACTCATTGGTTTCATGTTGACCAAAGAAGAGATCCCTGTCTTTATCGGGAATAGATACTTCACCAATATCTGTTTCACGCAGTAATTTGATCAAGCGATCCTGATTGCCTGAATCATCCACCGATGGATTAGTGATATTAAAGTAATAGTACTGCCAATAGCTTTCTGGCTGATTTTCACTGGCTGCTACCAACTGTTCAATATCCGCACATTCATGATCTCGTGTAAGCGTAAAAGCAATGAAAGAACGCAAATCACGCATGGTGATATGTAGTTCCCTTTTGAGGCTGGCCGTTCTTAACAACCACTCCATTCGGGTTATAACTTCTTCGCCAGAAGCTGAATCATTAAAGGAATCAACATTGTATTTGATGAAACATTTATTTGCCAATGGGCAGGTTTCACATTTCGCCCAAAGGTCTTTTTGAGTCAGTGCTTTTACCTGACTTCTGAAAAGGCTTAGTTCCTGATTGTCCTGAGCGGCTACTGATCTTAAATTGAGATTAATGATCATAAGGCCAGAAGGTAGCTCGTGGTGCCCTTCGTTGTAGAAGTAGTTTTCTATGGTATCATGAAGTGTTTTATGCTTGCTTGTAGTCTTTAAGAACTCCACCAGACGGCCTTCATTGATAGCAATGATTCGTCCTTCCTTAGATTCATTGTAATTGGACAGCCCTGAGAATGGCTCGAAGAAGCTCTCTAATACTTCATTATTGGCTCGTTGATCTTCATCCTGAGAGCCGTCATAATTACTCTCAAACTGAACACCATTGATTTTAAACCTAGCACCGTTTTTATGTTCATGGGTGTTGAGGTCTTTCACTGAGTCATCATGCTCAATTCTTTTAATGAAAGCTGTTTTACCATCTCCTGCGTTTCCTGTAATGATCAGTAGCTTGTATTTACCATCAAGTATGTCGGGTAGTAGTTTTTTATCGAGCTTGGAAGGTGTATAAGTTAGCCGGTCGTACTCACTGATAGTTTCGCTGGCACGTGTTCCAAAATTTCCCCCTTTGGACTGGCTGTATAATGAGTTGATGTACTTAATGAAATTGCCCTCTTCATCTTTCGCCTCTGCAGTAGGAATGACCGTTTTTGTTTCTTGTAGAAAACCATCTTCACCAATCGTTAGCAATGCATCTAGCATTTCCTGAGCATTGGAAAACCGCTTTGAAGAATTTGTGTTTATAGCCTGAATTATAAAATCAGCAAACGCATCTGAAATTCTTGGAACAATTTCCTTTGGATTATTGGGTTCAATGCTCTCATATGGAGTTTGCTTTGGTGCCCAAGGATACTGCTTGCAGGTCAGTTCGTACAGCGTAATACCAAGAGCAAATGTATCAGCAGATTTATCCCATTTTACTTTGTTATTATCGGTAATGAGATCAGGAGCTAAGTAAGGGTTTGTTCCAACGAAATCTTGATTTTCATCAACAAAAGATGCAACGTTAAAGTCGATTAAAACAAACCTCACTTTTTTATCCCAGATTATATTGTGCGGTTTTATATCCCGGTGCAAGATGGGCTTTTCAAGGCTCTGCATGGAAACCAAAGCTTTTAATATGTCCTCGGCAACCTGATATACCCGGTGAATCGGTAAGCGAGCATCAGTTCTTGTATATGTACTAAGATTTTCACCATCTAAAAATTCCATGACAGTATAAAACTGTCCGCTCGGTGCTTCATCATTCCAAACAAACTTTACAATATTATCATGATTCAGTTCTTTAAGTGCATTATATTCATCTATAACTGAACTAGCATTAACGCTTTCATGAAAAAGCTTTAAAGTGAAATATTTGTCTTGAAGACGATGTTTCACCTTAAATACTCTGGAATAGCCTCCTTTACCCAGTACCTGATGAATAATATAAATTCCTAGGCGATCTCCTTCTTTTAGGTCATAAGTGTTACTGGATAAAACCGTAGTACTTTCTATTGTTCGTTTGGATGGGATTTCACTATCATTTTCTTTTAGAGCATCCTCGATGAATTTTTCAACCTGCTCTATGCTGTCTAATCGTTTGAGATCATCTGTGAGAATGGTCTTGAGCGAAAGCTCATCCAACCATTTTGGTAATGCTTTATTGAGGGAAGTAGGTAATTTATCCGATGGTAGCTTTCCACCCATTTTATCAAGATCATAAGGAGTTTTGAAAGGTTCTTCTCCTGTAAACAACCAATAGATAAGTACGCCAAGTGAGTAAATATCTGATGAACGCGAGGCATCACCAACAGTCAATTCTAATGGATGGTAAGGCGTGGCATTGGATTCGTTAATAGTAGCCATTACCGTGTAGCCTTGTTGGTTGTGATCAGTGAAGTAAGACTTGCCGAAATTTCCCAAATAGGCATAGCCACTGCTTATGAAAATATTGTCAGGATTAATGTCCCGATGAAAAATACTTACTTTATGAGCCTCTTTCAGGGCAGTAATGACATTACGAATAATACCTAACTTTTCCTGAAATGTAAAGGTCTTGGATCGGGCTTCAGCCCTCAGCGAGTTCTCATCCAAGAAATCGGAGATTTCATAAAACAGATGATTATCTTCATCAATTCTAAATATTACATTCTGAATAAATGGTTTTGCTTTAAGTTTATTAAGAGCATAGTACTGATTCTTAATTATCTCCTCTCGATCACGGAGTTCTTGAGTTGAGAGTCCCGCAACTTGAAGTGCATATTCTTTGACACGCTGATGAACTGCGGAATCAATGTCTTTTACCCGAACAAGGTACTCTGTAAAATTGGGTTCCTGTTGAAGTATTTCTATGATTTCATAACCCTCAACTTCACGTTTGTCGTCCGGTGCTTTCTTACTCTGACTGCCATCAAGGTATTTTACAATGTCTTTATAAATGTCTGCAATGTCATCTTCTGATTTTCCAATCTGTTCTGCATCTGTCAGATAATGTATCAACTGTTGATTGAGCTGAAACGTAAGCCTTGCCGACCCTTGCCAGAGGGAAGGAGCATAGGTATTCGGATAGGATAGGGTAACCAAATTCTGAACCCATGCTCTACCCCATAAGTAATTTTGCTCTTTCAAATTGGAGGCTAGAACCGCAGTTTTTTGTCTGCCTAATTTTAAGGGATTCGGATTTTGGCGATCGTTGACATACCAATAGTTATCATCTCCTTCAATTCTTCCTTTCCAATTCTTATTCTCGATGTTATATATGGCATGTGGGGCAACAACAATTAGATCATACTCCCAATACTGTGTTCGGTTGTTTCGGGGATTGGTGGAGGCCAGCTCCACATTGGGAACGAGATAAAAGCTGTCTGGCAGGTTTACCTGCAAGTAATCCAGCAAACGCTTTTCTCCGGTATTTACAACCGAATCGAAATATGGTGGTACTATGATTTTTGCCATGATTCAATTTCGTTTTCTACTAATTCAATTGCTTTGTTCTCAGCATTCAATGCTTCAAATAGCATGGTGTGAGCTTTTTTGACTTGTGCGTCAATGTTTAGCATCTCTTCCTTCTCAATAATTGGTACCGGAATGTTTTTGAGTAGCTCTTGGATTGGTCTACAGAGCTTTGTTCCTGATTGTGTTTTTCTGATAAATCTAAATCCGTAATCAGATGAGAGCCATGCATAGAGGTATCCCGAAGGAACTTTGCTATTTGTTTTCATCCGAATGAACTCACCAGAAATCAATTGTCCTTCAAGTTCTTCATTGGCGTATATTGCCCTGCAAAAGGTCTCTCCCTCACCAAGGGTTCCAACACCTGCAATTAAGACTTCACCATATTCGACTAGCTTATCTGATTTTACATAAATGGGAGCGAGCATCTTGCCTTCTTTATGAAGATCAAACACATCTGACTGATTTATTAATTTGATTGATTTTGGAGAGTTTAATTCAAACCTTTTAAATGATCCGCTTGAAAAAAATTTATTATCATCCAAGCATTCCCATAGAGAAAGGTTCACCTGAGATTTAACCCTATTTTCAAGAAGTTCAACCTTTTTAGAATAGTTAAAAGCATTAATTGAAACTGAACCAAGTTCTGATCTATTTCTTATAAATACAGATGCTTTGCGGTTAGTATTGTGAGTGCCAAAGAACTCATACTCATCATTCTTCAAGTCCTCTAAGCCAGCATCTGATTTTAACTTTGCTCTGCAATATTTTAGAATGCTATTGGCCTTTACTCTTAGATTGGAGGCCTTCTCAATTAGAAGATCAGTCGAACTTTGTAAATCTTTAGAAAATACTGGAACTGGAAGATCCGAAAGATAATCCGGTTCTATGTGTTGAATAACTGCTCCAAATGTACCTTGTGTCAAGAGAGCGTATCCGAATTTTGAAGACAAGTATGCATACAGGGTTCCAGGCTTTACTATTTCGTTCGGAACAACTCTTATAATGTGCTCACTGGCGGCAATGCCTGCAAGGTCTTTGGTGACAAAAACAGTTTTTCCAATAGTTCCAGACCTAGATATTAAGGTCCAACCTTCCTTTAGTAAGGAGCTATCAATATTTCTAGTATTTTTTCGAGAGACGTATTTTGAGAAGCCAAAACCAAACTTCAACATATCAGAACTTCCTATAAAAGGCACGCCATTAATTTCTCCATCGACATAGTTCCTTTTTGATCTGCCACCATAGAAAATGTCATCTGTATAATGATCAAGTTTTTGAATGCCATTTGGTGACTTCAATATCGCTTTCCGGTATTCTCTACCAAGGCTCAAATGATAAGAAGAATCAAAACGAATCCCCTTATCAGATAACCATTTAGATTTAGCAATGCCTGTTTTCATATTGACTCACCATTTAAAAATTTCAAGTATGCTTCAGTTATTGTTGGTAAATCATCATCAAGCTTTCTAATCTTCTCTATACGTGACTTGACCTCATTATTCGAGTCTTTTTTATATACTATGTACTTAGTTTCGGTCTCAAATAGAATTTCAGCTCCATCATCATCTCTTAAATAAATAGGATTTCCCCTTCGATCCTTGCCAAGCTTTTCAGCAATGGCCATAAATACTTCATAGTCGTCTTCACCTTCTTGTGCTAGTTGATATTCCAATTCAGTCTTTTTTTGTAGGAAAAGGAGAGATGATTGAACACCTACCTGTGGTAAAAATGCTTCTATAGCAAGATCAATTGAAGCAAGGATTTTAAATCGAGCTAATATCCATTCTCTAACGGCAACCATATTAGGGTTTCCTAAAATACCATCAGGCAAAACGATGGCCATTTTCCCACCAGGTTTTAGGAAGTGATAACAAGCCTCAATAAACAGTACCTCTGGAGCATCACTATAAGCACCTAAATCATATCTTAATGATCCATCCTGGTTGTAAATTATTTCCTTGTCGACCTTAACCTTCGCTCCAAATGGAGGATTGGTAAATACCATGTCAAATTTCTCTCGTGCTTCATTACCATATCGGCTTTCAATGTCTTTCATCTCCGAAAGGCTCTTACCAATGGCACTCTTGATTTTTTCAATCTCAGTTGGATGCTCCCAATTGGGGTAGGCTAAGGAATTGACGTGGAATATATTGGCGTGTCCATCACCAGCCATGACCATGTTCATTCTAGCTGCCTTTTTCAGGTCAGGGTCGAAATCAAAGCCGAATATGCTTCGTTCTGCGTAGGCTCTAACCCGCTCGTTCACTTCCATAGAATTGAACTTTTCGGCCAGTAGTGGTCCGTCCAAATCAGGATATAATTCAGCGGCAATCTGCTTCCTTACGTGATCAAGCACCATCACCAAAAAGCCTCCCGAGCCACATGCAGGATCGAGCACTCGATCATTTTCGGTGGGGTTCATCATCTCAACCATTGATTTGATGATGTTTCTTGGCGTGAAAAACTGACCTGCTTCCTGTTTTAGGGTGTTGCTTACAATAGTTTCGTAAGCCATGCCCTTAACATCTACAGAAGCGTCTAGGAAAGAGTATTTGGAAAGTTCTCCGGCAATAAAGGCAATTCCCTTATCAGTGAGACCAATAGCCTCATTTCCATCAAATACCTCTGAGAATATTTCATCACCTTTCAGTTCTTCAAACAGGCCTTTTATTCGCTTGGCTACTGCCTTTCTGCCTTCTTCGGTGTTCTGTTCTTTTACACCTACCCAAAACTTTCTACGATAGCTTTCTTCAGATGGCATAAATCTGCGTTTCTCATCATAGAGCTTGCAGAAGATGAGGTTCAGCAATTGCCAAAAAGCATCTTTCTTTCGGCCTTCATTGCCGTAGATGTAATCATGTGAACGCTTGAATACTTTGATCAGGGAGTCATTGGCAGGCTTCTTACTGGAAGAGCGGTCAGCTCTGTCCAGGTCGTCAAGTGTTTCTCCTTCACCAGGGAAGTCAGAAAGATCCACAAACTCATAATCAAAGCCCATAGCATCATCTTCCTTTTGCAGGTAGTGATAGCTTGAGCCATTTGCCCAAAGGCCAAACTCACAGCTCTCAACTGCACCCATAGCATTTTCCAGAGTAGGTTTTACACCTTTCTTTTTATCCGTGTCTTTAACCTTGTCATCCTGCACCACGCAGATGCGGATAATAAAATCCTGCTCATGTGGTTTTCCTTTTTCAAAGACCACTAATTCAACCTTCTGCTTTTTGGGCTTTCCGGTATCTGGATCGGTGTATTGGATGGCAAAATCCCGCTCCATGTCAGAAAGGTCGAAACCGTACTCTTCATTTAGCATCAGGATTATGGATTGTAGGTTGCTTTCCTGTGGTTTAATCTTTTTGACTTCACCCGTCAGGATGCAGACCAGTTGGTTGTCTTCCAATACTATGTCGTCCTGTTCAATTTCTTCTATGGACATTATTCAATGGCTTTTAATAGTTCATTTATTTCTTTTCGTTTATCACGTCTGGCAGCATAACGTAGCAGCTTTCTTTTATTCACATTGTACTTGGCAAATGCCTGTTCATAGAGTTTGTGAATATCTAAGCCTATAGGTTGCAAATACTGTTCGTGCTCAAACCATGCATTGACCAATATGCCTTCAATGCTGGGGGATAGGTAGTCGCCTGATCGTTCTGTTGGTGTCTCAGAAATCAATGCTGTCAAAATGATGGCTTCATCTTGCGGGATGAGGTATCGGGCAGTTGTCTCCTTGTCTGGTTGTAGATAGACCTTCTTGCTGAATGAAAGCATCTCACCAAACAAAGCATCCAATTCATCTTTATTCAAAGCAAGAAAGACCCAATACTTGGAGATGTCACCGCCGGCAATTTCATTCAACAGAAGGGTGTCCCACATGACGATTTCACCTGTGTAAAGTGCCTTTACTCGATTGTATAATCTTTTAGATTTTAAACTGAGTTCTGGAGAAAACTCAGGTTTGTAATCAAAGGTGTATAGACCTCTGCCAATCTGATAAAGAAGCTTGTCTTTTTTCAGTTGATTAAGCCTCCAGGCTATGGTACTGCCAGATAAATCAGGAAAATGCTCTAGAAGGGTATCTGTTATTTCTTTGGTGGTAAACTCGTGTTTACCAGTGAAATGTCCCTTTAATTTGTCGTAGAATTGGTTATATTTCATATGGCTTATTGCAAATATAAGCCAAGGATTGAAAAATCAAAACTTTGGCAAGTAAATGTACTTATTGCCAAAGTTTTGAAATGTATTTCTTCGACTGTACTTTTTAAGAACATTCAGGAAATAGAGGAAATCAAGGAATTAACCCTTGATTTCCTTAGAGTCCTCAATTTCCTGAAAGGCTAAATTGGTGTAAAGACCGTGCTGCTCACGCTTAATTAACCTTTTCTTTATATATCCAGTTATATAGCCTTCGGCAGTTTTTCCGGGTATATTCATTTCTTCAGCAATATTCAAATAGTCGTTTCTGTCGAAATTTTTGGGTAAGGAATTTAAGAACTTCTCCTTCTGATGATTAGAAAATCTAGGCTTGGATATACCCTGAAGGTCATTGAAGGTCTTATATGCATGTTTAATAAGAACCTCAATTATTTCAGTAGCGGTGGCAAGATCATCTTCATGACAAATTATTTTGTTCGTATAAGAACCGGATTCCAGGGCTCTCAATGTAGAAATAACCATACTGATACGAAATGCGATAAGTCCGGAGCGATACATAGTTCCCAGAAAGCCTTCCTCTAAAGAATCATAATATTTGTTCAAAAGATTTTCGAATATGCCATGAAAGTGAAGGCTTTGATCTTCGGTTAATGTGTATTCTGTTTCGTCACCATATTCAAGCGTATTATAAAGGGCATAAAACTCTTTACCAAGAGTGTCAAAAAAAGCTCCTAAATCTTGTATGTCTGATTTTTCGAAAACATTCTTCCAAACTATCTTATTTTTCATAAAAAAGAAGATAAATCGGCTGAATAACCCGTTTTCAGCATCTGGTATAAGAGTAGAGATTTGTTTAGGTGTTCCAGATAAAACCACAGAAATTCGGGGACCTTGTATTTCTACGTATTCGCGATCCGTTCGGCGATAGTAACTAATTTCTTCATTGTGAAATGCTTTTCTTAGGCCATCGGAGTAATTGCCGTAATCACTTTTAAATGAATTTGCCAAGGTGTCGCCCTCAGTTTCGAATATTATTCCAATACCGTCATTGTCGTCAAGGAGTTGATAGGCTCCAGTGGAGCTATTATTTGCGGGAATGAAAAACATCGTTTCGGGTGGTTTGACGGGTCTTTCACTCTCGGTTTTATCTTTAGTGTTTTTATATTCCAGCTCCTTAATTTGATATTCCTTTTTGAGTTGTTTTGCATGTTCTCTTTTTTCGTCGTGAATTGGTTTTACCAATCTCCTGCAATTATTCAGAATACCTTTTCCAGTACCTGCAGGAGCAGAAGCAAAAAAGTAGAGATTGGGGTAGACTTTCTTTTTATCATATAATCCATATACTTTATAAAAACTGGCACTTAGTGTACAGATTGAGCCAATTAGTAATAGGTCTCTTTCTGAATTGGTAGATGCTGCTGATGTGACTCTTTTAAGAAAATCTGGTAGCCTATCATAAACCGACTGAGGGATCTCAAAGTCTGTCATATCAAGGTGTGACACAGATTGTGGCACATTAGGAGATTTATTCTGTTGTTTTACATTGTTTGCTGCGTTTGAGTAATCCTTGTTAAGCATAATCCCATGATTTTGAGCTATATGAAATAATGTGGCAATCGTTATACCGCGACCGTTAGATGTTATACAGTGATCGAATTGTGTGTCACATTTTTCTTTTGTATAACCATTGTAAAACTGACTTATTCGGTGGAAGTAGATTCTTCCATTTTTTCCAAATTCTTCACTTAGAGCAAAGCCAAGATGTAACCAATCTTGATAATTAGCGGTGATATCTAACCTAGATTTTTCTATGGCAACGATCAACTCTTCTACGCGAGCCATTGTCCGATTATTTAGATTAATCGGTGTATCACGGTATGTGGCACGTTCTGTTATACCTGAGGGTATACTAAAATTCTTTTCGTCTTTTGTGGCGTTTTCGCCCAGCCATTTAATGGCGTTGAATATTGAGTTTTTCATGGTAAATTGTTTTTATTTAAGTAGGCTGAAGGGTCATATGCTAAAAAACATGCACGTGACACATCCTTACCTGATTGGTCTGTTTTTAAATTATATTTTTGAAAGAGATAATTAGAAATTGCTTGAAAATATTGAGCATGGGAGAGTTCAGTCAGATCAACCTTAACAACCCATTTCAATCCATTACCTGAAGGAGAAGTAAACAGGAGTTCAGTTTCTATTTCAGGGTCATTAAGTAAAGTGTGTTTAAGGGTCTCAATATTCTTAACATGGTCAAAGTCTAAGACCATTAACCCTGAATGTGACACGAGGCAGGAGTTTTTTCTGGTGGAGAAAACACCAGAAAATGTCACGTAATCGAAATTGAACGCCTTGTATTTTTTTGATTGTGACACATCTTTCGTAAAACGTAAAACATCGGTTTGTGTCACTAGCGTGTCACCTGTAATTATATTGTAAACATCAATTAAGTTTACTTTGGAGGATGGTTTTACATTTGAAATGGGTGCCTTAAAGTAGCTAAAGAGAGGCTGTGATACGTTCCGTTTTACAAGGAGGCTTCGCTCTTCAATATTATAGACTTGTCTTTCAGTAGTTCGGTTCAAGCAAAAGACCTTATTTAATTTCTCAATCAGTTGTGGTCCCTTTACATCGAAATACAATTCTGAAAAGTCGAATACATTTCCCTGCGGAATGGCTTCTTCTATATCATAATGTCTGGCCACGCCTTTCTCAATATAAATTTTCAGCGTAGGCTTATTATGATTGAATGGGTTTCTGGTGGTGTGACACACTCGTTCCTTGATACGTATCACAGTGTCACCGGGATAAAATTGCTTTAGAATGTATGCATAGATTTTAATTCCGTGGTGTGTTTGTGCCAGGATGATCTGTTTCGCAGTAAGTTTCTCCATAGTTATTTATGAATTAGTAATTACTGCTTCCCGATTCGAATCTGAGTTGCTTTCTGATGAATTTCTTCAGAAGAAGAACATTTTGAATCTTCTAACCATCTGAGTAAATCCTCCCTCTTCAGAAATATCAACTTGCCAGTTGGTTTATACATCGGCAATTGACCTGTGCTGGTAAGCTTGTACAAATAGGATAGGGAGACATCTAGGTAGAGACTAGATTCTTCCATATTTAGGTATTCCTTACTGTTTAAACTTTCTTGTTTGAGTGCTCGCTCTATTCGCTCGAGCATTTCTATTAATCGCTTCATTGGCTATTTTGTTTTAATAGTCCAAAGGTGAAGCAATAACGGATTCATAGAATTACCTACGCACAGTGCGTAGGTAATGAAACTTTATTTAAAAAGTTTATTTTCAGTATTTTACAAATTTAATTTTTGGAAATTTAAAAACGAGTTAGTTTTTAGGGTTCAAAATGTCAAGTATTTTACTCAACTGTTTTCGCCTTTGTTCTGACTGTAGTCTAACCGTTTTGAGTGTATTTATAAGTAAGGGAGTCTCGCAATAAAAAATAGTTATAGTTATGTTCCAGTGCTGTTGGTAAGGGCACTTTATAACTTTAATGCCGTTAAGAAGATAATCAATAATGAAGCTCAGTTCCGTTGGATTTCCTAGCCACTTCATCTTTCTTACAATGGCTTTCCCTGTAAAAGCTCTTTGAAAGTCAGAAAAGCTGGCTTTAGGATCAAGCAGTCCATTATCAGTCAACATGGTCTTTAAGTCATTCAGACGGAAGAGCTCTTTACTGTAAATATATTTAAAGCTCAAAATCTTTTTAATTACCGTTTCACCATATTCAATTGCCCGGTATAATTTACTACAATCTTCAATTATGGGTCTGTAGAGCAACTCCTTAAGCATTTTGGCCTCTGGAGTTATTCCGTCATCAATATAGTTTTCAAGAAAGTTTTGAAATTCAATATACCATTCGTCATCTGGAAGTGTGGAATGTAAAGCATGGGAGGAAAGAATATTTCTCCTTTTTAACTCCCCTAGTACGCTGGTAGATTTAATGTCATCCAAAGCCATTTGGAATTCTTGAATGTGGTATTCTTCAAGCATCGATTCTAAAAATTAAAGTAAAAGTTTTTTACATGCGAGCTTCTCCGCTCGATGAATAATAATAGTTTCTCCGACTTTACCGATTCCCTATGAGACTCTACTACCAAAGGGGGAAAACGGTGCTTCTTTTCTTCAATTTGTAAAACAACTTCGTGATTTGTTTCAAACTGAATTCCTCCCAAAGTTATTGCAGCCGGAAGTTTAGGGGTAAAGCAAGAAATTAAAGCTAATTTATGGAGACATTACCTTATCTGCTACATACTCGACTAAAAGAAACAGTAGTCTTTCATTGCAAAAGAACAAAATTGTAAGGAACATAAAGAGTAACACCAAACCAAGGGGCCATCTCCAGGCATGAACTGCGTCTCCCCAAGCCTTGACATTTTCCGGAGTAAATTTGCTTTTCTTCCGTTTGATCCGCTTCTTTTTGCTCATAATTCATCGATTAAAAAACAATCAATCGATGACCCATTTTATGGGGCTTGAGCCGCCATAAATATAAAAGAAAATTCCACTATGCAAAAGGTCAAAGTTTGTGAGGATTCGTCTGGTTTGGTGAATTTACGTCAGTAAATGTCAACATGTTTGTAGTAAGAGGTTTACTACGTTTTTTGATGTCTCGCAAAACGAACGTTTAATGAGACAGAATTGCTCATGAAAGATCAAAGGACTCAAAGCCACGTTTTTAGTCTCATTCTTCCATCTCATAATTCAATGTTTCTTTTTCTTATTTTTGTTGGAAATAATGAGACTCTTTTAATGCTTTACGGATATGCACGGGTTTCTACCCAGGATCAAAACTTAAGCCTGCAGTTGGATGGACTTAATGCTGCCCAGTGCGAACGCATTTTTCAGGAAAAGGTATCATCAGGTAAAGAGCGACCAGAGCTTCAAAAGCTTCTTAATAAATTAAAATCTGGAGATACACTAGTGGTCTGGAAACTTGACCGGCTAGGCCGCTCATTAAAAGAGCTTGTTACTCTTATTACAGACTTTCAGGAGAAGGAAATTGGCTTTCGTAGCTTAAATGATGCTATTGACACTACCACAGCCCAAGGCCGACTTGTGTTCAATATTTTTGCTTCGTTGGCAGAGTTTGAACGAGATATTATCAGGGAGAGAACAAGAGCGGGGCTTAACGCAGCTCGTGCTCGTGGCCGCAATGGAGGCAGACCAAAAGGATTAGGCAAAGAGGCATTATCAAAAGCCCAGGCCGCAAAAACACTCTACGAGAAAAGGGAAAAAACCGTTGCTGAGATTGGAAAGCTTTTAGGCATTAGCCGGGCAACGGTTTATAGGTATCTCAAGGCTTAATATGTTAGCTAAAAACTAACTATTGTTCCTAGCCATTGTATTCTATTTCCTTACGCAAGACTTCAAATTGTTGCCTTTCTTTTTCTTCATAATCAGAAAAATTCTCAGCAAAACCTTCATCGTAGAATAACTCAGGCCAAAGTGTAAAACTGTCATCTTCATCCCAAATTTTTCCCTTCCAAATGGCTGGGATTTGATCTTCCGTTATTTCTACAAAAGCTTTATTTAATAATACTATGTGCCGATTATCAAAAGTATTGAAATAGCATTGTCCTCCTCTGAAAATCATTCCATAGACCAAAAATGTTTCCCCAACTGAGAAGTTGCTACCTAATTCCTCTTTACGTTTTACTCCTTCATAGTCAATTACCGCTGTGACCTGCTTTATTCTAACCTTCATAGTAAAAACGTTCAAAAAAGGGGAATATATGTTTTATGAAGATTTACTCATTTTCTATCTCTTTACGCAAGATTTCAAATTGCTTTCTTTCCTTTTCTTCCCATTCGGAAAAGTTTTCCAGAAAATCTTCTTGATAAAATAACGCTGGCCAGATTGTAATACCTCTATCTTCCCAAACCTTAAGCCTCCAAAAAGGTTTTACTAAATCGTCAATTATTTCTACAAATTCGTTGGCAATAAGTACCAAATTGTTACCATCAAATATGTAAAAATCACACGAATTGCCTCTTGAGCTAATTCCGTAGACTGAAAATACATCATCTAATGAATAATACTCGCTTAAATCCTGAGTTCGTTTGAACTCTCCATAATTTACTTCTGCCTTTACACTGGCCAATCTTATCTTCATGGTTTTACTCTAACAACTTTGCTTTGAACTCCAGCCGTGTATTTTGATTATCATACCAATGGGTCAGAAAGGCCTATTTCTCTAAAGTTGTTTAGTCAAACTTGCCCAATATCTTCCCATGAGCCCCCTATCCTGTCTATTACTTGTTAACTCTAATTTGTGATCAGTTTTTATCAATTTATCGATATTTGAGATACTGTTAAAATACCAATCTGAGATTTCATAATAATGTCCTAACATGCTAATTAATTCTTCGTCCCTTTTTTCAGATCTCAATGCATGTTCCACTTTATTCAGGTTATTTTTCTGCATGTTCTTCTCAAAATCTGGTAAGCCAGTTAAATACTGTGGTTCACTAACAGCATACCATTGTAGAAATAATGACCGTTTAATTGATTCTAAATCAGTATTCGAGCTATACAGCTCAAATAACTGAGTATATTTTGAGGCCAAGTTTTTACCAAATTCTTGTTGAGAATTTAATAGTACTTCAATCTCGTTTTCTAATTTTCGAATTAGTCCTTTGTTTTTCACTCTCTACCTTCCATTTCTCTACGAAGAACCTCGAATTGCTGTCTTTCCTTTTCCTCCCATTCAGAAAAATTTTCAAGAAAATCTTCCTGATAAAAAAGGTCAGGCCATAGGGTAATACCACCATCTTCCCAAATTTTAAGCTTCCAATTTGCGGAGACCCTATTGTCTGTGATTTCAACAAGTGTTTTTGGAATTAGTACTAAATGCCGCCCATTATAAATATAAAATTCCAAATAATTATCCCATTGACTGAGACCGAAAACTGTGAATGTGTCTCCTATTAAGTAATATTCACTTACATCACGAGAA
This sequence comes from uncultured Cytophagaceae bacterium, assembly GCA_966250325.1. Classification (GTDB taxonomy): domain Bacteria; phylum Bacteroidota; class Bacteroidia; order Cytophagales; family Spirosomataceae; genus Jiulongibacter. The sequence goes on from CBINGY010000002.1 coordinate 40,950, forward strand.
AGCCTAGTATTTTTTATATCGGGGTCTTCTTTTAACTTTATAAATCTTATTTTCATGTTTCACCTTAATATTTTGGTTTTAAATTCCGTTTTCATCCCTGTGACTAGATTTTCATACCAATGTGTTTCAAAGGATTTCCCAAATTTTCTAAAATTAGAGCTTGACATTTTTACCCAATCTCTTGCTTTTCCACCATACTGTTGAGCTAGTCGTGAGCCAGATCTTAATTGTTTAATTATTATTTCACCTTTTTCTGCCATCTGAGCCTCACTGGCAAGCTGCATTGCCAATTTCGTTCCGCTAATCGCAGATTTTGCAGTCCCCCCAATTAAATCAGGTGCACCCATTTGAGGGGCTATCATATAGGGATAGCCCGCTCGGTCAAACATTACTCCTGTGGACAAAGCACCCCTGTCAAAGTATTGGATATTACCATTCCAGAAATAATCCAGATTACCCCAAAAACCTGTTACCACAGGCCCCTTCCCAAACATATCCAAAAGAGCATTTCGTTTGGCAGTTACGGTTATTTCATTGAGTGTACCACCACTATAAATAGGATCTCCATTTTGAGCAAGTGCCGGAGAATTTCTAACAAAGCTATTCACTCCAATGTGTTGTATGGCTCCGGATGCTATACCACCAATACCACCCCAGAGCATTCCTTGTAAGGCTCCTTGTCCAACATTTTGACCCGCTAATCCGGCGTATGCTCCACCACCAAAAGCACCGCTAACAGCTCCTGTGGTTCCATAAGCAAGGGCTGCCTGTCCAAGATTAACTCCGCTGGTAGCAACAGTTGAAAAACTGTTAAAAACGGCACTTCCTACCCCGGCTGTAGCTACTCCAATACCCGCACCGGCAAAAATGTATCCCGCCATTTTCCAGCCTTTAGCACCCTGAGCTTTGCCAATTTGGTAGCCGCTAAAACCACCCATTGCTCCACCAACGATAAAGTTCCAAAACCGCCCATCAGGATCAACACCGTTAATTGGACTATTCCCCATACCCAAATAACCTGAAGCAAACTGGTTTTTGGGGTCAATGGAAGTGAACCTTCCCTGGTATGGGTCATACTGTCGTGCATGAAAATCAAAGGAGTTATAATCTGCAAAGACTATGTATTCCTTTCCTTGAAATAAGAACTTAAAGGTCAGGCTATCTTCCCCAAACGGACTACCAAACGGGTAATAATCCACCCGCTGAGCCACATAAATATTGACCGAGTCATTCAACTTTTGGAAAACAACTCGATTATTCCCCAAATGATCAGAAATAAAATACTGATAGGTATATTTTCGGTTAATGATCTCGGTGGTATCATGATTAAAATACACCGTATCATAATCCACATGGATAAGAGTGTCCTGAGACACCAGAATGCGGCCTTCATCATGGAAGATGGTTTCCAGTACCCCATTTTTATAAATCAGATTCCCAACATAATCCGTTTTAAGGGTATCGGTACCTTGAATGAGGTATTGGCTTAATTTCTGGCCATCAGAAGTATATATGTTTTTAATCTTACCGGTCGTGCCAAAAACAATTTCCTCCGGCAAACCCAAATAATTATAAATAATGTTGGTGATACCTTTGTTAGCGTCTGTTTTCAGGCTTCCATCGCTGTAGTAGCTGTATTCATTACTACCGGCCACATTTCCAAAACCAAGGCTATCATTGGCGTAGTCATCAATGGCTGAAATCCGGTTTGAATGGGCATCATAGGTATATGCAAGGCTATCAATTCTTCCCCAGCTTGTACTATCGGTTTGACCAAAACGATTCAGGCTTTGGATATTACCATTGGCATCATATGCAATACCTCTGACATCATAATTCCATGTAGTATCACTTTGGAAATCGGCCGCCAGTATTCGGTTAGATTTATCGTAGTCGTAAAGATAACTTCTCTGCAGACTATCGGAGAGCCAGGTTTGTTTGGAGAGGACGCCGTTGTAGTAGCGACCGTCCTGAAAATAGTCCAGCTTCATGGCAAAGACTTTGGAGCTGTCCAAGTTGCCGGTGGTATCGCAATTGATACAGGTCAGATTTCCCTGCAGATCGTAGGCGTAATTGACCCTTTGCAGGCCTCCGGCGATATATGCCACGTAAACATTGCTGCTATCAATCAATACGCCAGGCTGCAGCAAGACATATTTGGCTGCTTGATCTTGAATGCCGGTGGCCAGCGTATCATTCTGGCGAACGATGCTATCAATCCGGGATTCGTTCAGGTTCTTTTGAATAAGCCGGCCGATTTCATCGTACTGATAACTGGCTAGCAGCTCAGGGTTGCTATTGAGCGTATGCACCGCATCGAGCACCCTGCCCGCATGATCGTATGTGTAGGCCGTAGATATTTCTAAAGGAACGGTTTCTGAAGGCGTTTGGTAGATCGTTCGGGTTTCTAAAATCTGACCAATAAAATCATAGACCTGATCTGTTTGATTGACCTGTCCGTACCGGTTTTTACTCTGGGTTTGAATAAGCCGGTTTTTATCATCATAGTAAAACGTAGAAGCCAGCCATTCATTGGTACTTAGATTTCTGACTTTCGTACCTGTTAAAAGGCCTTTGCTATTTGGCCACCGGCTGGTTTTATATTCCTGAAAATGGAGCGTGGTATCACTATTCCAGCCGTAATCATCGTAATAATTAACGGCCATCACCGTACCGGAAGATGACAGTAAGGTTTCCAATGCTGCCGGAAAAGAGCGGGCTGTATAACTCTCTACGTTTCCGCCTGATGATGATCGCTCTTCGTATTGCGTGGAATCAGCGAAGTCATCAAATTGATCCTGAAGAGATGATCGGCTGTAGGTGCTATTCGTTACTATTCCGCTAAGGGCTTTGTTTCCCCGGGCATCATACTTCATCCACTCCCAAAGATTGGGCTCACGCTGTCTGGCGTTCTGCATCATGACCAATTGGCCTTGCCGGTTAAAAACCCGATAGCTCCAACCCGCATCCGGCACATGGGTTTCAACAGCCCTGCCCCGATCATCAAATTTGGTGTAGTAAATATGGTCTATAAAAGAAGATGCCAGCAAGTATGTACTGTCAGGAATAGAATCATATAAAGCCGGAGGGATTGCGGCTACCTGTCTGCCCAGATCATCATAAAGTATGGTGGTTTTTAAATAATCGCTTGTGCTGCTTCCATCACCTTTATACTGAACATGACTTTCCAGCAGGCGGCCTTCCTTGTCGGCATATTCAATAACCTTATTTCCGTCTTCATCCGTATTAACCCTTCGTGCTATTTGTTCTCCTGAAAAATTCTGAGTGTGGTAGAAGCCACTCAGATCAACATTTCGTCTCAGAATTCCAAAAGAACCGGTTTCATAGCTCTGCTGAGCCTCTTTGCCTGGCCGGAATGACGCTCCCGGAGCAATAGACTTAAAAACCCGGCTAAGTGGAGAATCCTCAAAATCGCTTACTTCAGAAAACGGAGAGCTATCACCATAAAAGCTTTGTGCCGAGCTGAGCACATTGTTTGTAAACCCTCCCGAATTATCTCCGGTGGCGATAGGCAACAAGCTTTTCAGAGGGCGGCCAAAACTGTCATACAGCGGATTTGAAAGTGTTAAATCGGTATGTTCCGGGCTGGAATTGATGGCCTTGTTCTGCAATAGCCTTCCCTCTGCATCATAATAGGAAATTTGACTGTCCAAACTATCCAGATTAGCCGGTATGCTATTGGTGGCCGTTCTTGGCATTCGGCTAAGCATCCGGTATTTGGTGCTATCGGTACTAATCGCTCCCAGAGCTCCTGCCTCTCCCGGCTGCAGATGGTCATAATGGCCTAAAAGATAGCCGTCCTTATCCAGCACCTCTTTTACCATCCCTTTTCGGAAGGTGGTATCATAACGGGTTATCGTTTCCAGATGGTTGACGCTTTTCACCCTTGAAGCTCCGAAAAGGCGTTTCTCATACTGCACTTGAACCGTATCAACAAAGACCCCACCGGGGTTTTGGATACGATCAGCGATTAACACCCCGGAACTGTCATAGTTAACCCGGCCAACCACTCCACCAAACCCCCTGCTACTGGCAGGAAGGCCGAAGTCGTTATACCCCTCAACTCGGCTGATCTCCAGATAGGTGTTATCGGTATAGATGGTATCATTGGTAACCTTATCGTATTGCATATCTGACAAGGTGCTGCCGATATGCCCTGAGCTAAAGGTTTTCTTATAGGCATAATTAAAGCCGCTACTTTTTTCAAAGGCTTCTATGGTGTTATAGGTCGCCCCTGCAAGCCTGTTGGCTACGACATTCTTAGATTCTACCGGATACGCCCAAAGCCCATTGTCTTTAAACTCAAACAAACCTCTGGCCTGAGAACCGCTTTGCGGTACGGCAGAAATATATTGCGTGTACCCGCACTCATAAGGACCCAGGGAGTCGTAGCAGGTTTGAGAGACATAAATGCTTGTATCTACAAAATTAAAATCGGCCGGATAGCGGATATATTGCTCAATCAGACGACCCCTGGAGTCTGTTGTTTCCGTCTTTACCAGTTGGTTATGCTCACCCGGATAGCTGGCTTTGTAAGAGCCGGGCATTTCATCTTTATAAATGTAGTTTACTGAAGTTGTGAGCGGATTTGTTCCGCTCTGCGAATACATCTTACTGGACTGCTCTTTCAGCCGGTATAGGCCATTTAGTAAGTTGTATTGTTGTGTAAATGTTCCGCCGCTGTAGCTGGTATAGCCTATCGTCTTATTATTCACACGGAACACTTTTGCCGCAGCCGTTTGTCTTCCGTTCCAGGCGGCATAGGGGCTATAGCTCCAGGTTTGAACCGCCAGCGTGTCACCAGCCTCATTAAAAGTTTCTGTCTTTACAAGCCGGGCGGCCTGATAGGTAAAACCCCACTGCCCTCCTGTGCCATTGGCTTTGACCAGCTCAGGACGTATGTATTCCTTAATCTCGCAGGAATCATAGGGATACTCATTATCATAACACACCTCAAAGGATTGAAAGGTTCTTAAGTTGGTGGTGTCATCATCGAAGTAATAGACAGTTTTCCCTAACCCCTGATTGCTGCTGTCCAGGGTGATCTCAGATACCCGTCCATAAACTACCGGTGGCCTGCCAATTTCGGCCAAAAGCCTGTCATAGATACTTGAGTTAGTCCCCTCTTCCAAAAAAGGCGTTTTATACCGGTAGGTAGGATGCAAAGCTAAATGACCTGTCGTTTCTCCGTTCAGGTTATAATCGTACTCCTTTTTTGTCTCTATGCCCGAAATCTGGTCTTTACGGGTAATACGTTTGATTCTCGGGCCACCTATGGGTTTATAATTACCTGAAGTATCGGTGTAATTGCGAGCCGTGTGCGTCTCATATTCAAAGGCAATAGTCTTACCGCCGGAATAGACAATAGAATCCATACTGCCATAAAAGCTGAAGGTGGAATCCGTTTCACGGTAGGAGGTACTGGCGGTGCAATTGGGGTAGTCCTCATCCTTTGGAATAAGGCCGGTCAGGTTGCGGTTTCCGGTTCGGCCATTGGCATAGCCCCAATGATCTATCCCAAAATCAAGACGGCTCTTACCGTTATAGGTGGGGTGATCCCCTTTATAGCGGAAGCGAACATTGGTTTGATCGGGAAAGCCGATTTCTTCCAGTCTGAGCCGCCGTTGATGCGTATAACCTACCAGCGTATGAGCTGAATTAAACTCGGAATATCCTGCCGGAAGGTCGTTATTGACCCCGAAAAAGTGGCCATAACTGAATTGATAAAACAAGGTATCCTGAGGGCTGGAAGAATTCTCCATGACCATCATTTCATTCAGTCGCTTAGCACCACTTGAATTTTGTGGATACCGCTCCCATTGGTCTATATCTATTCGTGGATTAGAGGGGTCAACGTAATTGCAGATTTCAATATACTCACCTGTCAAGTAATCGTACTGCGTATTACAAACCCGGTAACGTTTGTTAAATTCTATTTTGGTATTGATGCCAACGATAGAAGTTAGGCTCACTGTTTTGACAAAAACCCGGTTGATCTCTTTATCAACATCCGTAGGATCCGGACAAACAGCCTGCAGAGTTTGACTTTTATCTACTCCATGGTCGGCTATCCGATAATAACTGTAGCGTACCTGATCGTAATTAAAATTGATTTCCTGTCCATACGGCGAAATGATCTTTGTAAGATACCACACCGAAGTTTGGGCATTATCGTTCCAGAAGTCAGTAAAACCGCTTGTGCCAGGGTAATTTCCTGCACTTTGAATATAACCGGCTTCGGCCTCAACAGTCGCCTCAACAGCGTTATTGCCGAAGATATAATGCATGCCATCGGGGAGAATGACCTCGAACTTTGTAAATCTCCCTACTGTGGCACTTCCAGATAAAAACTGGAAAGTAGGAATAACTTTAATGTCTGAATCAGGGAAAAACTCAAACCGGGCAGTCTCTCCATTATACCGGTAGATCATTTTATGGGTTTGCCCGTTGATATTCAGATAGAAAATATCCGGTTCGGTATCATTATCTACCGATGTACCATTGCCTCCAAACCCAAACTTATAGTAACCCCTGCGATCTGTTCCGTTGTACTTAGCTCCCTCATCCGGCAGTCCTCTGACCATGCGGGTGATCATCCCTCCGGCCGTTAAGTTCCACTCTGCTCCACACCAACTGGCCACCTCCTGATTTTTCATTCCTGAACCATTGAAATCAATGGAAACCGGTACGGAAAGCATGCCTTCTGAAAGCGTATACAGTGGAATGGGCAGGTACATGGCACCAGTAGCCAAATTCACAGGTATATCTTTAAAACGGATAGCAGAACTGGCTTCTGCTGAGAGAGCCGGATTATTGGCATCGGCCAAGGAAGAGATTGAAAACCCAGTGCTCGTGTTCCCCTTGGGCAACTGAGCCGCCATTTCATATTCTTGCTGAGGCGTGTAGGTGACAATTTCCTGAGTAGAATGGCTGGGAACGGTGGTAATTCTAGTTTCTTGTGCTTGCAGGCTGATTACAACCAGTAAAAAAGCAATGGTAGATAGTAGTCGGTTCATATAACCGTGGTTTTAGGGTTGAAAAGAAATTCCTATTGTTATTTCCTTTGGTAATTTATTTTTTATACCCCTGCCCTCCAAATTATTTCCAACCTATTGATTGATCGGTCAGATACTCTGATTTTTCCTCATTCTCCCCCCCGAAAATTTGATGCTTTTTTTTGTCCTAACTTTTTAGGCTCCCATATCCCTCCTTTACGATAGGGTTACCGGCACAAAATAAGTTGTCCCGGTTTATCAAAATCACTGGAAATAGGTTAAAAACTTTTGCCCTACCAAAAGCAGAAGCAGTGAAATAGCTTAGGGCGTCTAACTGTTCAGTCTTTTTTGATGGCTGAAAGCCATCTTTCTAGAGCGGAAAAGTTTGCCACCTGTGAAAAATATATAGTTGTGATTTTTGAAACATTAATCAAAATCCAAGACAGGAATTTTATCTGTCAAAGAATAAAGGAGTGTTTTATTTAATGAGAATATAGAATGAAAATCAAAGAAATTATCGGCTTGGTGAAGGCTATTATCTGGATTCCCTTCACCCCTATTGCACGGATGATCCCAATTTTCGAGAGAAATCCTAGTACTTCAAAAATAGTTTATAGACTAATACTCGCATTTGCAGGAGGGAAAGGCATAATTCTCCCATGCTTAAAAATGTTTTTTAAACAATTCTCTAGCTATTGGTAATTGGAGTTTAGCGAATTCGGCCCAATGGTTGAATATTGCTATTCTTTTGCAAGAAAATTACTTATTATCACTTAATGTGCCGAAGTCCAGTAATTTACTTTGGTGGATCAGCTTCTGATCATCCTCGAAACTGTCCAAATAGTTTTCAGTAGTCCTTAAATCTTTATGACCTAGACTTTCTGAAATATATTCAATGGAAGTACCGGATCGCTTAAGTACTGTTGCGTAAGAATGACGGGCAGAATACGTGGTAAGCTGGACTTGTAAATTCAGTTCATTCCCTATCCTTGTCATATACTTGTTTGTAGTTTTAATGAATTGTCTGATTTTTTTTAACTGTTGGTCTGGGTTGTCCTGAGCTTCCAAAATACCAAATACGAAGTTGTTTTTATCATCGGATGGAATGCCTCTTCTTTTGATTATACTTTCAATTTCAGGAGTTAACAAGACTACAATTGGTTTTGAATTTTGTCTGGTAGTACGAGCAGTCTTAGCCCTGAGAAAAGTGATTTTTGTTTTGTCTATGTCTTTCCATTTTAATAGAGCAATATCCTTCATATTTACTCCATTGCATAAATAGCTAAAAAACCAGAAATCTTTTGCACGGCAAGCACTTTCGTTCTCAGGTGAGAACTTATAAATCTTCTCTACATCTGAAATCTTGAGTGCCTTCTTAACATTTCTACCAGATGGGATTGTATACTTTCTTCTTCCGAAGGGATAGATGTCCTCATTAACATTTCCATCAGCAATAGCATTGTTAAAAACGGTTCTAAGGTTCCTAAGATATATTCCAATCGTTGTCAGACTTTTCTGATTGGTAATCATCCATTTTTCGTACTCTTCTAGCCAATCTTGTGTTATTTCGTGAAATTCAAGGCTCTTTTTCTTTATGGATGTGCAATAGGCTTTAAAGCTACTGACTGTACATTCATAACTACTTTTGGTGCCCATCCTATTTTGCCTATCGAGAGTTTCAATATATCTTTCAAGACTCTCAAAGACATCACTGTAATTAATAGATCCTTTGTTGAATGCCTTTTCGAAGGACTCGATAGTGAAAGGATTTAAGGATTGGATTATCTCATTTGCTTTAGTTTCTATAGCATTAAATAATAATGCTTTTTCTTTGAATTCTCCCCGCGGTTTTAATGAGCAAACCTTTTCCCATTCATCAATGCTCATTGAGATATTCAAAGGGTAGTAGAATTGTTTTCTTCGATGAGTAATACGTAGTTTAACTGCGAAGTCGCCTTCCTTCTTCTTGTATCGTTTGTCCAGAATAATCGATGTGCTTACTTTTTCCATCTGTTGAATTGTTTGCATACAATTTGCATACTTTTTCATACAAAACAAGAAAAAATGTGAAAATATCTGCAAAGATATATATGTAATAAATTGATATAGAGGCAATAAGAAAGTATAAGAAAAAATAGGAAAATAAAAGTATTTGACTGTTAATCAGAGGGTCGCTGGTTCGAGCCCAGCTTCGGGAGCCACAAAATCAAGGAGTTACAGAAATGTGGCTCCTTTTTTGTTGGGAAAGTTGCAAAACAAGTTGCAAAACAAATTCCATTTTGAGCTCCTGAAGGCAATTTCAAGCCTATCAAAATCTTTCAACAATTTTCAGAAATTTTCTTGCCTTATCAAAACTTATAACCCTATATTTGTTGCTATAATATTTTTATATAACAACTTTTGAAAAAATACAAACTAAATATCACGCCCTTTCTGAATACTCAGTTGGAGCCGCAAAAGTCTGAGGTGGGCAATTTATATCCTCTTTATTATCGGATTGTTTATCAGCGAAAGAGTACCATGCTCAAGAGTATCTCCGGACTGTATTATCAGGAAATTAGCGAGCCGGGAGTTCAGCAAACTATTGCAAGGGAGATTCTGGGGATAGAAGGGTTGGTTCAATACCTGACGGAAATGTACACGGAACCTCTTGAACTAATCGGATTCAAGGAAAAGTATCTGAAAGCTCAGCAAAGCGTTCGGCAGGTTTTGGATACGATGATTCGGTCAAAGATCCGGAGGGGATTGGAAAAGGTAAGTAATCCGATCAAGGTAGTTCTACACATTGGGGAGTTTCACAATTCTTATCCTTTAAACCTGTTGATTGAAGGTCTTGAGAAAATTTTAAGCCGAAAAGAATTGGAGCTTGTTATTTCTGAGGCTGATATGGAAATAACCACCTATCACTTTCTGGAAAAGGCCCATGAGCTAGCTTTTGGTGATAAAAAGGTCATCGAGTTTCTGAATGCCACCCAGATTGACAAGCAATTTCTATGTCGATTAAATGAGCATTTCTCTCCGGAACAATCTATACATATGTATGAATATTTAATCGATCTATTGACCACTTATTTAACGCACTCCATATGAGATAGAACTTTATCTAACCATTTAATCAAACACACAACGATGAAAACCATCTCACTACGAGAGCTGGAACTGAATGAGTTTCTCGCAGAAATCCGCTCCATTGTCAAAGAGGAGCTTCGCTGCCATCAGCCTGAATCCACGGAAGAGTGGCTGGATCTGGATGAGGCTTGTATGCTTCTTAAAAAGGCCAAACAAACCATTTATCAGTTATGTAGTGCGGGTAAACTACCGCACTACAAACGTAGTGGAAAAACGTATTTCAAGCGGTCGGAACTTCTTGTCTGGTTGGAAGATGGAAGGCGTGATACCAGATAGAAACAGGTGTTTCGTTTTTTGGGCGAAACGGGCCGTTTTGCCCCTGATACGGCGATACGATACGGGGGCGAAACGCCCCTGTATACGGGGTCGTTTCGTTTCGTATCGTCACGCGATACGGATTTAAACCGCTTTAAATCGATTTCAATCAGTAACACTAAAATCTACCTAACTATGAGAAAATGCAAAAACTGTAAAGAAGAATATGAACCATCGAGACGAAATAATTTATACTGTTCAAAAGCATGTAAAAATGCTTTTAACAATGAAAGATTCCAGGATAGACACTCTGGTTTAATCCAGACCATCAGTGAGATCAAGAGAAATGCCGCCATTTTGAGAAGATAATTTGTCCATGTTGGAGATCGGGTTTATTTGTCGGAGCTGACAGCGGTTGGTTTTAACCCCGCTTTCACAAACTATCGAAGAGCTGATGGCCATATGGTAATTGATAACTGGGCCCTTGAAGAAATCTCAAAAAACACATTTAAAATACATCCACCAGAAAATTTTGAAAAATGATCACTTATAATCCATTAACCGCAGAGCAAATTACCAGCTCATATGAACAAAGACAGAACCTCTATACTATGTGGAGCACTGGAGTATATAATAAGACTTCCAAAGGATCAGAGGTTACTTCTTCAGGTAGTTTTCTTGGGTTTTTCTTTCTCTTGTTAGTAACCTTTGCAACTGGAGTTCTAATGGGTTGGTTTGCTCGTGAAGAGAAATACAATACGGAAGACGGAATTGAAAATAACGAGATAGATAGAACAATAACAGGCGTTGAGTAGCACTTTTTCTCGTTCTTTTTTATCAGATTTACTTTTTGTCACTTATTTACACTATGGAGGAAATTTGGCAAAGAATAGTAAGTCTGGAAGGGCAAACCTTTTATCTGAAACAGGGCAAGTCATTTACCTTTTATGTAAATGATAAAAATGAGATTATTATCAATGAGGTGACACCGAGACCCATAAATTACAATCTTCTGAAGAAAACCTATGAGCTAGGGTACAAAGCAAACTTACAGGAGTATCAAACTTATAATATCAGTTATGTGCATGCTCTTTTGATTGATAAGAGGGTGCAAGCCTGGGCTGATGGGAATTCCCATGATTCTAAACTCTTGCTTGATAAAGAAATTTTAGATGAGAGCTACAAAAAATTCAAGGAATTTATATCCTTGAAGGATGGATATAGTTATCAGGGATTCCATCATTCAAACTTTATTGATCTTGAGGAAAAATATAAAGAAGAAATTCACAACAAGGCACGTGAGACAGTCACGCAAGCGAGATGGAAGGAAATTGACATTGGTTCTGGTAGAATAAAGGAAACCATTCATAAGGCAATACAAACGAAGGTCATATACAAGTTTGAAGAAAGAGAGAACAATCTGATAAATAATTGGAGAATTAAAGATGACTTCCAAAAAATAAAGGTCTCAGATAGACTAGAAAGACTCCTTTTCGATTTATTTAAACAGAACAAAGATTCAAATAAAGAGGTTTTTGAGGGTCTGTTAGCATTCGGACTTCCTTACAATCTTATCGCGTACCTGTTTTTCATAAAGGATAGGCATTCCTTTTTACCAATTTCTCAAAAAAAATTTGATGGACTGTTCGAAGACCTTGGAATTAAAGGGTTTAGAACAAGCAACAATGCTACCTGGGATAATTATACTGCCTATCTCGACATAATTAAGCAGGTGAGGGATTTCCTGAAGGAATATGAAGAAAAGATATCGCTTTTGGATGCTCATTCCTACTTATGGATATTGGGTAATCAAGCCAGTGAATATATACCAGTTTTGATTAGCCGGGATATTCTAAAAGAGGAGTTGGAAGTGAGTAGTTTGGCCAGTGAGTTTCCAGAATTTTTGCCTGAAGAATACGAAAACGCTTACCAGGAGGGGCGGGAGATTCTGGTTACTCATAAAAAAAGGGAGAGAAATATTGAGGTTGTAAAAAAGGCTAAAAGAGAATATTATCTCAAATGTCCTTCATTAGATTGTCAAGTTTGTGGTTTTTCCTATGTCAGTACTTATGGATATTATTACATCGAAGCACATCATATCCAACCTCTTTCCGAAATTCAAGGGGAAACGTTTACCAAAGTGGAGGACCTGGCACTTGTTTGTTCTAATTGTCACGTTATGCTACATCGGAATAATGAAGTGGGTACAATGGAAGATCTTCAGAATCTCATTATAAAACTTCGAAAACAGAATAATCAAAAGGAAAGCCCAGAGTGAAAAGCAGGGGGAGGCACCATGATAATTCGAAAGCGTTAAGATTCTTACCTCCTCAAGTAATATATTTTTATTACAGGAAAGTTTAGGGAACCGATCGAGGAACATTTCTCTTAGATTGTAATCCTTATATTTGAGTAAGATTGTAGCTCAGAAAGTAATTGGGAAATACCCTATTTCTTGCTGATATACAGTACAATGAATTATATACCCTAATCAATTTATAGAGCTATTTCATGAATCTCACAATAGGCCAGAGAATTTCAACCCGGGGCGAAGACTTCATTATTACAGATACAAAAACGAATTATGACGGTTCGTTTTTGATTGATGTCGAAGGAATTAGTGAGCTAGTGAAAGGTAAGCGGTTCTCTTTTGATACCTCTCTGGATACGGATATCAAGGCCGTGGATCCTTTGACAACCACACTTGAAGCCGATACTGATTCAGGTTACAGGAAAACAAAACTTTTCCTTGAAACGCAGCTAAGAAATTCGGCCTTTATTTCTGAAAAGATAACTGTTGCTACAAAAGCCGCCATAAACGCTGCAGATTATCAGCTTACACCAACATTAAAAGCTTTGAAATTACCCCGGCCCCGGCTTTTGATTGCCGACGGAGTAGGATTAGGGAAGACGATTGAAGTAGGGATTTTTCTTGCTGAGATGATTAAAAGAGGGAAAGGGAAGAGAATCATGGTGCTCGCACCGAAATCTATTTTAGGACAGTTTCAGCAGGAGATTTGGAATCGTTTTGCGATTCCGCTCATTCGACTAGACTCTGAAGGTATTGCAAGAATCAAGACCAAGCTTCCGGCAAATAAGAACCCATTTGAGTATTATGATAAAACAATTATCTCCGTTGATACACTCAAAAATAATGCGAAGTTTCGGCATTACATCGAAAAGTCAGCCTGGGATATTGTGGTAATTGATGAGTGTCATACGGTAGCTAATGATAATTCTCAACGAGGAGATTTGGCTCAAAGATTAGCCAGGCAATGTGAATCATTAATTCTTACTTCGGCCACACCACATAACGGGAAAAGAGAAAATTTTGCCAATCTGGTTACCATGATAGAGCCCACCGCTATTCCTAGAAATGGGATTTTCGACAAGTCACATGTGGAGCCCTATTTTGTCAGAAGGTTTAAAAACGATATCGATGATGCCAATGTGCAGGCCTATTTCAGAGAGAGAAAGGTAGTGAAGAAGACTGTGAAATTGAGCGATGAAGAAAACGCTTTCCTCAATTATCAGCAGTCACTAAAGTTCAGTGCATTAGAGGACTTACGTCGTGGAAAATCGAAAGATGATTTTCTCTTCGCAATCGGCATTTTTAAAGCGTTCATGTCATCACCCCGGGCCGCATTGTTTTCTCTGAAAAAAAGGCTTGAGAAAATTGAACGAAGCAGTAGTTCTGATCTTCTTGAACACAATAGGGAGATTTTAGATAGTCTCATTACGATGTTGAACGAGATACTGGAAAAGAAACAGGATTCAAAATACAGGAAATTAAGAGATAGTCTGTTAGAACTTGGTTTTTCAGGGAGAGGATCAGATCAGCGATTTGTGATTTTTGCAGAACGCATAGATACCTTGAATTATCTGCTTGAGAATCTGAAAGCAGATTTCGGGCTTAGTGATGAGGCGATCACCTTTTTTCACGGTAGCCTCACAGACATTGAACAGCAAGAGATTGTAGAAGACTTTGGCAAAAGGGATTCTAAAATAAAGATATTGCTATGCTCAGATGCAGGTTCGCAAGGTGTCAATCTTCATTATTATTGCAATCAGATGTTCAATTATGATGTACCGTGGTCATTAATTACTCTGGAACAAAGAAATGGACGTATTGACCGATACGGTCAGGAGAAAACGCCGTTTATCTATTATTTACTGGCAGAGTCAGAGATTGAAGGGTTAAAAACCGATCTTCATATTATTGAACGTTTGCTGGCAAAGGAAGAAGAGGTCTATAAAACACTGGGAGATGCTGGGTCTGTGATGCAGCTGTATGACCGCAAAGAAGAAGAGAAAAGAATTATAGAGGCTATTGAAGTGCAGGCCCCTGATTTCCTTACTAAAGAATTTGATTATAATTCGATTTTTGAAGAGGAGGCAGAGACTACATCTGCTACTATCACTGATTTGCCCTACGAGCCTCCTATAAGTATATTTAAAAACGATAACGACTTTTTTAGAGAGCTTTTTGAGCAATTACTCTCCGCGAATCAAATCAGGAGAGAAGATGTAAGCTATAAGGATGGCTATGCCGAGGTATTAAATACTTCAGACCTGAACCAGCTTCTATACGATCTTCCAGACGAAGCAAAACCACAGAAAGGAGATTATTTTAAACTTACACTCAAAAAGGATCTGGTACAGAAATCGATAGCTGATGCCAGAAAGAAGAAAGGAGATTGGGCAGAATTCCAGATGCTCTACGATCTACATCCGGTGGTAAAATACTACATGACCAAACTGGAGGCCAGTGTGCCAAAGGATAGTGCCCTGGTGGCCAAAACCCGAAATCTTCCGGTTGGTACTTGCTGGTTTGTGTTCCAGGGACTAGTGGCCAATAATCTGGGACAGCCTGTAGTGGCAGATTTCTTTACAGTAGGGGTAAAAAACGATGGAACACTCTTCAGAAATGCGTTATCCTTAGAGGAGTTTATTCAGGAGTTTCGTTTAGCAGAAACCTTATATACCCAGGAAATTACGGAGAAAGACCTGGATATCATCAAATCAATTCTTTCAAACGCCATTGATTTAGGAGCGTATCATATGATTGAATTGCAGCAGAATAAAGAACAAGCCATGGAGGAAAATCTTGAAGCCTACCAAAGGAAATTGGAAGAGTGGCATCAAATGGCTACTGAACAAATAGAGCTTGATTTTGAGGAAAAAGGACAAGGTGATTACTGGACCCGCATGAAGGATCTGAAGCAGCGTGAAATTTTGACTATTCTAAATAGCAGTAGCCAGTTTTACAAAGACATGACTTCACTTAATGCCGACCCCTTTCTCAAAGTATTGGCCATATTTTATAACTGAAGACACACATGGCAAAATTCATAAAAAATACCGGAGACTACTTTACCAGTAATTTTTTTGACGAAGACTTTAACCGAAAAGTTTTCGAAAAAAGTGGCTATGCCTTTGAAGACATCAAAGCTATTAACCAAAAGGTATTGCCGATAGCAGAACGTTTTTTCCGTCTGAAACAACTCTTCATAGAAAACAAGCTACGTACCAAAGATAAAATCTATGAGACCCACGTGTTTCATTCATTCATACTGGAAAAGCTAGGATATGAAACCGGGCAGAAAGCGTATGAGCGTCTTTTCCATTTGAACGAAACTGAAGCTATACCTGTTCGGCACATTTTTTACCGGGGAGATCAGCCACATTTGATGGTCATGGAGATGCAGCCACTCATAAAAGAGGGCGATAACGAACCTGAAGGGCTTTTTGAACAAAGTTATAATATTGCGGAAGAAGAGTTAAGCAACCCGCCACAGAAGTATCATCGCAGTCAATGGGAGCGGGTTTTTCAAACCACCGGCGAGGTGAAAATATCTCCGGTAATTATTAATAAGGCCATTTCTGAATTATTTCTGCTGGATAAGCATGTTAGACCTTCGTATATTTTGCTTCTGGCAGGGAATGTAATCTTTTTACTGGAGCAGGAAAAGTGGTTTAGGGGCAGTTACCTGCAGATAGATCTGGAGGAGCTTTTTAGTGAGGCCACTGCCTCGCGGGCAGCAAATTATTACGCCCTTTTATACTTACTTATTGGCAAAGAATCTCTGGCTCCCGAGAGCAATGCTGTGTTGCTTGACCAGCTGGACGAGGACAATCACAAAAGTGCTTATGAAGTAACCAAGGATCTGAAAGAAGGCATAATTCATGCCGTAGAAGCTTTGGCAAATGAGGCCCTGTATTATCAAAAGGAGGTGCTTAAGGAAGTTTTTGATGAAACGGATGACTTTTTTGAGCAGCAAATCAAAGAGGACTGTCTTCGGTTTATTTATCGCCTTCTATTCGTTTTTTATGCTGAAAGCCGTGAGGACCTTGATATATTACCGGCAAATGACAGCATCTATAGTAGAGGATACTCTTTGGAGATGCTACGTGATCTGGAGCAGGTTCAGCTCTATAGTGATCATAGTTTAAACGGGTACTTTTTTCATGAGTCGCTAAGTAAGCTTTTTAGTCTCTTAAGCTCGGGATATCGTGAAAAAGAAAATGGCGACAATCGAAGCTTTAAAGTAAGACATATTGACTCCCCAATTTTTGACAATTCACGCATGTATCACCTGCATAAAGTGAAGTTCAGAAATAAGGTTTGGCAGGAAATCATATGTCAGCTATCACTCTCCAAAGAGCAGCGAGGCCGTAGCAGAGGACGAATCTCCTACGCCAACCTGGGCATCAATCAGCTGGGCAGTGTATATGAAAGCTTGCTGGCCTATCGGGGCTTTTATGCCGAAGAAGATTATATAGAAGTACACAAAGCAGGAAAACCCCAAGAAGGTACTTATCTGGTACCTCGAAGCAGACGCGATGATTTTAACGAAAGCGAAATACTAAAAAACGACAAAGACGAAGACGTAATACTGAAAAAAGGTACGTTTGTGTATCGCCTGAGTGGACGTGACCGCCAAAAATCGGCCTCTTATTATACCCCCGAAGTGCTAACCCGCAGCACGGTGAAATACACCCTAAAGCCTCTGCTCGAAAAGCTGGACAAGGGCGAAATGAAAGCCCTGGATTTGCTGGAGCTAAAACTGCTGGAGCCAGCCATGGGTGCGGCGGCGTTTCACAACGAAATGATCAACCAACTGGCCGAGGCCTACATCAGCTACCGTCAAAAAGAATTACGAGACCAAGGCCGCAAAGAATGGCGAATTGAGCCAGACAAATACAAAGAAGAGCTGCAAAAAGTAAAAGCTTACATAGCCACCACCAATGTGTATGGTGTTGACCTCAACCCCACGGCCATAGAGCTAGGCAAGCTGTCGCTATGGCTCAATGTGATACACCGCGAAATGGAAACACCTTTCTTTAGCAACCGCATAGCCGTAGGCAATGCCGTGGTGGGTGCCTGGCTACGGGTGTATGACGAAAAAGAGCTGAAGGAAGAAGATGAAATTATAAAAGATACTCGTTGCCGTGATAAAAGAGTGTCAAAGAAAAAAGAATGGTGGAACACCGCCCCCAAACAGCTGGAGTTTACACCTCAAACCGCCTATGACAAAATAAAAACGAATAGAAAAAGCACAGAAGTGTACCACTTTTTGTTGCCCGACAAAAACATGGTGGCCTCGGCAGGCATAAAACTCTTGAAGGAGGAATATGAAGACGAAACCAAGGCCATAAGAGATTGGAAAAAAGAATGGGTGGTACCGCTGAACAAAACTGAGCTTATTACGGTAAAAAGATTATCTGACAAAATAGATGAACTCCTGACCGAGTACTATAAGTTTCAGCGGATGATCAACCAAAAAACTGCTACCAAGCAGGAGATTTTTGGAGTGCCTTTGCGGCAGTTGGAGGCCTCGCTGAGCAGCTACGACGAAAAAGAAAAGCTGGCTGACCAACGCAACCGCCAAAATGCCCCCTATTTTAAGCTTAAAATGGTGATGGACTATTGGTGCAGCTTGTGGTTTTGGGATATGCGAGAGGCCGCCGACCTGCCTACCCGAAGCCAATATTGGCAAGACATAGCCCGTATATTGCAGCTAGACACCGAAAAAGCCTACGATGGCATTGTAAAACGCAAGGGCGAGCAAGGGCTGCTGTTTGAAACCAGCGTACAGCTTAGCCTAGCCATGGAGCTTGCCCCCAACAACAAAAGCACCTTTGAAAGCATAATAGTTGAAGACGAAGCCCAATACAAAGCCAGCATATTTGACGAAAACCAACGCATAAAACTGTAAACCGACTGGCCGCTCACTACCACTTTTTTCACCCGCAGTTAGAGTTTTTGGAGGTGTTTTGGGAACGAGGGGGCTTTGATTTGATAGCGGGTAACCCGCCTTGGGTTAATATCGAATTAGATTTAAAAGGCCTCTTGTCAATCACAAACCCAGAAATTAATATTAGAGAGAAAAGTGCATCAGAGGTTAATCAAATGTCAAAGGATATTTTCAGGCAGAATGAAGAACTATATTCTATATATACTGACGAAAGTATTCTTACCGAGTCTTTACAATCTTTTCTGGGGTCTGCCCAAAATTACTTTCTATTAAAAGGTCAAAAAAATAATTTGTATCGAGCAATATTAGTTAATCTATTTACACTTTTATCGAAAAATGGGTTTTCAGGCATAATTCATCCCGAAACAGTTTATGAAGACCCTAAAGCATTTGCTTTAAGAAGACAAATGTACAGGCATCTTAAATTTCATTTTCATTTTAGAAATGGGTTGAATTTATTTGAAATAGGCCATAAGAAAAGTTATGGTATTAACATTATGTCAGGGTCTAATTCTGAACCATATTTTTCTTCAATTGTAAATCTTTATCATCCTAAAACTATAGACGGCTGCTTTATCCATGATGGCCATGGTAGTCCTGGAGGCATTACTAAAATTGATGGTAATGGGAAGCCAACTTGGAATTTAGATTCCCACAAAAAAAGAGTGATAAATATTTCTGAACAAGAATTGAAAGTATTTGCATCAAATTTTGAAGGCGATATTGACTTATGGGAAGGAGTAAAACTACCTTCAATACATTCAAGTGAAATAATCAGTGCTGTAAATTCCTTTTCAAGGTTTGGAAATAAAATTACTGAATGTGGTATAAAAATTATGATTGGTTTTGATGAAGCCCAAATGGTAAAGAATAAAACCCTGATTGAGAAAATTGGAAAACCTGATTATGAAAATTGGGACATTGTTTTAGGCGGTCCCAATTTTTTTGTTAGCAATCCAATAAATAAGTCGGCAAACAGTAAAGGTCAATATGACATAGTTGATTTGGGTGAAATAAGTGAAGACTTTTTACCCAATTGTATATACCACTACATAAATGATACTGACTCATTAATTGAGAAGTTTGGAGAGTATTCTCAGCAAAATACCCTTTCTCAATTCCGGGTTTTAGTTAGTAGAATGCTTGATTCAAAAACAGAGCGAACACTTCAATCCTCAATAATCCCCCCACGAGTTACACACCTAAACAGTAGTAACTCCATTGTATTCAAATCAATAGATGATATGGTTGAGATTAATGGTGTCTTTTCCTCCTTAGTCTTCGATTTTTATCTAAGAGCAACGGGGGCCACTAATTTGACTGATTCCATTATGAAAAATTTTAGAACTGGGGTGCCTGAAGAATTCAAAAAGTTGCTGTTTGTTCGAACCCTTCAGCTCAACTGCCTCAATAAATACTACGCCCCACTGTGGGAGGAAGTTTGGGATGAAGATTATTTGTTTGATTCATGGAGTAAAGATGACCAGCGACTTAAAGCATTTGATACCCTTACCGAAACATGGCAATGGAGCACCCCACTTCGCAACTGGTATGAGCGTAGACAGGCATTGGTAGAGATAGACGTAATAACGGCCATGGCACTTGGCCTAACGCTAGATGAGTTGATATTGATATACAATGTGCAGTTTCCGGTATTACAACAAAACGAAGACGACACCTGGTACGACACCACGGGTAACATCGTATTCACCTGCTCCAAAGGACTGGTGGGCGTAGGCGTAGACCGACCCATCTGGAACGAAATAAAGGACCTAAAAGCCGGCGAAACCTACGAACACACCATCACCAAAAGTGAGCTTTACTACGGCAAGGTTGTCACTTATCATGCTCCATTTGATAAGTGTGATCGGGTAGAGGATTATAAGGTGGCTTGGGGTTTTTTTGAGGGGAGGTTTAAATAGAGGTGAAAGATGAAAAGAAGGCAAGAGTTAATATCTGAATTACAAAAGCATTGGAATGTCAAGTATTTCAATTTTGAAGGAGAGTATGCTGTTAAAAAAAATGGCAAAGCTTATTTCAGAAATATTAAAAATCCTAAAGATAAAAGTAGGCTCTATTTTCCAAACAGAGAGCGGCTTACCGTTACGTGCCCTCCTCAGTTGAAATTAGAAGAGGGGTCTCTTTATAAAATAAATCTTTTCGTTCCTAAGGATGAAGTTTTAGAGAAGTCTTGCCAAGACTATTTATTGTTTCTTGACTTTAAGAACAGGCCCCCTCGCCTCATTGAACTAAGGCCTAAAGAATACATTCATTCAATTCAACAAGAGTATAATAGTGCTAGAGGAATTGCGTTGGAAGCTCTTTCTGGAGCAATGGATAGATTAGTAGGTGACGTAAGCAGAAAGCCAGAAACTTTCATCTATGAATTGCTCCAAAATGCCGATGATTATCCAGACCATGAAAAAGGTAAAGTCAAAGTTAAATTCAGTGTAATAGATGATTATTTAGTGTTTCAACATACAGGCCTTCCTTTTAAGGCTAATAATGTTAGAGCAATATGTAATGTGAATGCTGGAGATAAGGGTGATGACTTAGAAAAGATTGGTTATAAAGGGATGGGCTTTAAATCCATTTTTAACCATAGCAATTATGTAATTATCAACTCTGGCGGGTTTTGCTTCAGGTTTGATGAAGAGTATCATTTATCGAAAGGAAATGAAACTTTTTGGAGTTTAATACCAATTTGGACAGATGAATTACCTAGTTCTCTTACTGATTTCCAAAGTCAAGATTATACAGTTAGTATTTTTATTCGGGCAAAAGAAGGAAATGAGAAGTTAAAATCCTATTACAACACACTCGAAAAGATATTCAATGATGAACGGCTCTTACTATTTCTTAGATGGGTAGAGAAAGTTGAAATAAAAGGCTTTGAGGGCGATTTTGTAAGGATTCGAGATTCTGCAAGTTGGGAAATTAGTGATTTGGAGGCTATTGAAGTTCCACAAGAACAACGAGATATTCTAAATCATAGAATTAGAGTAGAGCGAACAAAAGTACCTGAAAAGTATAAGGATATTCAGCAGGTCAAAATAGCTTTTGCATCTAAGTTAAGCAATGGTAAAATGTTGCAAACCGACAATGCCAAAATCTATGCCTATTTACCTACAGAGCTAAACTTTGGTTTCCCATTTTTATTAAATGCGGATTTCATTCCTGACGGAAACAGAAGCTATCTACACCCAGATTTAGAGTGGAATCTTTTTCTATTTTATAATACGGGGAAAGAGCTTTTGAAATGGATAGATAAGTTATGGATAAAGTACCAAGATGCTTCTGTGTATTTAATGATACCTACCGATGAGGAGTTGAGCTCAAATCAAGAAGATGACGAAAGGGAATTATTCCTTTCAGAATTTAAAAGAGGAATAGCCGATGGCAAATCAGACATTTCGTTTATCTCAGGAATTGACAATTTGACTTATTCTTCGGACGAAATAATCATTGACAAGACAGGACTTTTTAGCAATGAAATTATAGACACCTCATTTTTTTATTCAATTAGTGATTCCTCTAAGAAGTTTATAAACAATGGTATAGATGTAAAAAGATTAAATGATACCAATTTGGATATTGAGTCTTTTTCTCTAAGCGATTTCATCGAAAGGATTGAAGAAGAAGAAAACTTGGAGTTACTAAGTCAATATGTAAATGGGTTGGCACAAAATAAGAAAATAGAATGGCTCAAATGGGTAAATGCAAAAGTTAAAGATGCAAAGTTTAAACTCGGTTTCGTAATAAATTTACCTATAATATTCTCCAAAGATTCGGTTTTAAGTGTCAAAGATGCATTTGAGAAAAATGACTTTATAATAGCCTTAAATTCATTTAAAAAATTAACCCTGCCCCTAGAGCAAATTGGATTCGTTTTTAGTGATAACTTATTAGATTCTACTTCAAATATTCTCGACTTTATTTCTTCAGACAGCAATTATTTAGGTGATGAAAGAAAGTTATTTGAGAGACTAACTAACAACCAAAGATTAGTTGAGCTTAGTCCTGACAACAAAAACGAACTGTTTCTATTTTTTGAAAGCCTAGAAGAAGTAGCAGATAGAACATTAGAGAAGGTTGAAATTTTTAAAAACCAATTAGATGATAATCCCAAGAGCCTAAGCGAACTTATTACTTCTAATTTAGAATCATTTCCTAACTGGTTGAGGGGTTTTATAATAGACGCAGATGAGGAAAATGCCTTAAGTAGTAACTTTAAAAAATTGCTTGTAACAGAGGACGAAATATTTGAAAAGATATTTTCTAAAGAGCATATCCTGTCAAGTATTTGCAGTATGCTAAAGGATTCTGAAATTGTCGAATTCTATCAATTCATTAGTAGAACTTTCGATGCTCTTCCAGAAGGGCATGGTATTAAATTTAAAGACTTAGCATGGTTGTATTCGGTCTCTGATAATGCTTTCCATAAATCAGAATATTTCTATGCCCCTTCGGGCTTAAATAAGGCCTCTAAATCAAAATATAGGGAATTTGCCTTCGTCATTGAATCTAAGTCGAAAATGAAGACATTGACGTATGAGGCCAATGAATTCAAAAAAAAACTTTCTTTAGGTGCACTGGAGGGAGATTTTGCCGATATCATTATGCTGGGAAGCACCTTCAGTTTGCCAGAATCTTTAACATTATTAGACTTTCTGGTTGCAAATGGCGAGAGTGATTTTTTTGAGAAATTCAGAATTGAGTCAGTTGGAAATGAATATGTGATAAAACAGTCTCTCGGCATTCTAAATTACTATACAACTGACAAAAAACTTATTGAGTATATAGTTCTGAAGGAAACTAACTTAGAATTGCTTTCCTCAAACCTTTATGATGCTGATTTAAGTAAAATTGGTTTGTTAGAGAATAAGCACCTTTTAGGCTATTTGATAGAAAATAAATTTGTAGATAATTCGCTGGTTCAGTTTGTTTATTCATTTAAAGAAGATGTTGATTTATGCAAAAAGTATTTAAATGAGCTAAAAGAAATAAAAATTGAGGCTAAGTTAGTTTACAACAATAAAAGCGATGAATTTAGAATTTTTGAGCTAATCACACATTTAGATGTATTCGAACTAAATGAATTTCGTAGCAGAATATACATTGATGATGAAAACCTGAATTCCGAGGCTCGATCCGGAGATATTTGGTTTAACATAGACGGGAAAAACAAAAGAATAGAGCTCTCTCTCTCAGAAATAGTAGCAAAATCTGAGAATAAGACTTACTCGAGAGATGCCTTTATAGATAAATTCAAGGTTGGAAATAATGAGGCTCACAGTAGTCAATTAAAAAATCTCTTCGACGCGAAGAATTTTTCTTCAACCGAGATAAAGGATAAACTATTAGCATCTGTGGAGTCACCTCTAAATGCAAAACAGCTTATATTCTTTCATTTTTATTTTTTAGAAAACGGTAAAAGTGATATTCTCTCTGGAAAACTCAGTTTTCTGGATTTATATCAATCTGATCAAATACAATATGCTATTGAGGCAAGGGCTTTTTTAGATCAATGCCTTGTCGAAAATATTGCTACACCTTTTGAGTTCTTTCAATTACCTGATTTTAATCCATCAGAAAAAATTTGGGAAGATGACTACGCCATCAATTCTGAAAAAGTGCCCTCATGGCTACGTGAGTATGTAGGGGAAGACACGCTGAAATTAGAGTTGCTTGTTAACGTTGGCCTGAATACAAGTGAAAGTCATGTGATTAAGTTTCGTAAAGCATTGAAAGAACGTAATGTAGATGAAATAGATACTCATCGTAGTAGTTTATCTATACTCCATTTGTCAAATACAATAAGGTGGATTCAGGAGATATCTCTTTCACTCCAAAAGGATACTTTAAAATCCATTTATGATAAATTGCAAAGAGATGGAATAGCAATTAATACCTTACTCATACCACTTTCGATAGGAAATACCATTAGTTTTTGTGAATGGAACGAAGGTCAAGTATTTCATTTGAAACATACTGGCTGGGGAGAGTATGCTTCTGCTATCGAGAGTGCTATTATTTATAAGGGGCAATATGTTATAGATGATACATTGAATGAATTCTATCAGGCACAATTAGAAGTTGTGTCAGATGATTTATCAACCGATCTGGACGAAGATAAAATAAATTCGGAGGGCACTCTTTTTGATGCTAACTATTACAAAAGCTGGGGTGAAATAGAGAAACTAACTATTAAAATATATTCTTCAGATTTTCTACCACGTATTTCTAAATATGGCGACCTTATTCAATTCTCTGAAGAAGAAAATTTCAAGGTCAGAAAGATGGATAACTATTACATAGTTGCTAAAAGTCTTGAAAGGGCCATACCGGAATGCATTCTTCAAACATATGAAGACCCATATTTAGAGAAGTTAAAGACTCATAAGGAAAGATATATTCGAGAAAATGAAAGTGATGAAATATCAAAACTTGCTTTATCAAAGGGCTTGGAATTGGATCAAAGAATTGCTACTAATAGCGAAGCCAAAAAAGTGGCTATCCAATGGTTAGAATCAAACGGATATGATTGTTCAGACGTCGTAACTGATTTTGATAGGCTTTGTAATATTATTAAAGATGGAGAAAGAACTGAGGCCATTGTAAATTCTATATCTGCAGGAGTCGTATATATAAGACCAGAGAATTGGTTGAAGCTAAAGAAGGAGAATACAATCCTTTTATTAGTAAACAAGACTGAAGTTACAAAGTTGGATTCTATCTCTGATATTATTATGAGATACCCTAAAACATTGATCCGTGTGGATAATTCAGTTGATGTTGAAAAACATTTGGCAGCAATTGCCGAAGAGACAAGCCGGACGGCAACTACACAATTTGTTTTTTTTGATGAAGAGGCAAAATTTCATGAAGCAAAAGCTATTATGGACACAATATCAGTCAATCAGCGTAAAGACATAAATGTTGAAATACCACATAACGACTTCCTAGATGAATAGCCTAATAGACCCGATCAAACATATTAAAGTGCTCAAGCAAGAATTCTTGCTCCAACAGGCAGAATTTGAGAAAACTTTGAATAAGGAATTTTCTAAATTAAGGGAAGACGGAGAATTGTATTTTGCCCAATACGTGGGCTACGATGATGTTAGGGGGAATCTAGTATTGAAATTTACATTGAAAAAGCCAATACCTCGTAAGGGAGAGGAACTTTTAGTTTTAGTTCCGGATAATTCGCACAATAGCCCATCAAAGTGTAATGGTCAAAAATATGTCGAAATTCTAAAAAAGGCTCAAAGAAGTACTACTATAAGGCCTGTTTGGTTTAATCAAACTGAAGAAGATAAAATTCTAATTGGATTTGGAGGATGTTCTCAAGACTTTTTAAATGATTTACCTTTAAACATACCCTTAATTCTTGGGCCTGGAGCACCACCTACAGACTACTTACTTAACCTTATTTATTTACTTGAAAACAAGGAATTATATCCGAGATTTAAAGAAACGGTTGAGTTAGAAATAGATAATGACGTTTGGGAGCCAGAATTATTAGTTAACAATAATGAAACGGCATTAATTCTAAGTGCGAGTCTCCAACTAAAACGAGATATGGTTATTCAAGGTCCACCTGGAACCGGGAAGTCATACTTAATTGCCCAAATCTGTGACCTTTTTCTTAGACAGAACAAGAAAGTGCTTGTTACCGCATTAACGAATAAGGCTTTAACAGAAATAGTTGAGAAAGAAGGGCTTCAATTGCATCTTGAATCGGGTAAACTTTTTAAATCCTCTCTTTCCGTAGATGAACAAAAGAAATATAAGAAATTGCGAAATGCATCGGAGCATACTTTTGAGTCTGGAACTCTATTGCTTTCTTCTTTCTATTTTCTAAGCGAATTGGCCAAAAAAAGTAGTGGGGCAGTATTTGATTTGGTTATAGTTGAAGAGGGAAGCCAAGCATTTTTAAGTACAATTGGGGCAGCCAGGCACCTTGCTGATAAATTCATATTAGTTGGTGATCAAAAACAATTGGCCCCAGTTAGAATGATTTCAAATCAAGATTTGGAGCATCCCAATCTTCAAATGGTTTTTGAAGGTTTTTCTACTTTTGGTAATTATTTTGAGAATACACATGAATTTATTTTAAATCAGTCTTTCAGACTGAAGCCGTTTTCGGTTGGATTGACCAACGTTTTTTATAACGACCTTTTATTGTCAATTGAAAATATGGAGAGGATTTCCAACTTTCCCGGCAAATTTGATGTAAAAAAGCCGGTAGTTTACATTCCCCTGGAAATGCCCGGAGCTGTGAAGGCACCTCAAGATGCCATAAAGGTCTTAATAGAAGACTTGAAGTTATTTTATGGCAAAAATTCTCAAAATAGTTTTGCTATACTTTCATTTTATAAATCAACAGTCAAAACTATTCAAACTTCTGTTATTAGCGAATTTGGTTTTAAAGATAATATTCTCGTTGATACCATCGATAGAGTGCAGGGGCTCACGATTGATTTCTGTTTCTTTTTCATGCCTAATGTTGGTCTGGCGTTTTCTTTAGATCCCAAGAGATTCAATGTCGCAACTACAAGAGCAATTCATTTCACGGGTATCTATGGTCCGAAACATCTGGATTTGGATAATTATGATGGCAATGTTAAAAAGTATTTGGAGAGACTAAATAATCTTCGTGATTAATTTTATTGTCGTAAATATTTGCTAAAATTACGACAAAATGATCGAATATTTTGATTCAAACTATTGAAAGTAAGGTTTTTGCTAAGATTAAGAAAGCGAGGAGGGGCACGCTATTTTTTATAGATGACTTTATTCGCTTCGGCAACACCAAGACGATAGGCAAAACGTTGGATAGGCTATCAAAAGAAGGAGAGCTCAAAAGGCTAGCTCCAGGGATATTTTACAGGCCTGAGATCAGCGGATATATCGGTGAACTTACCCCCGGTATAGAAGATGTGGCCAGGGCGATAGCCCGAAGAGATAAGGCTCGTATAGTACCTACGGGAGCATATGCCCTCAATAAGTTGGGACTAAGTACGCAGGTCCCCATGAATATTGTTTATTACACAGATGGATCGGCTCGTAAAGTAAAAATTGGCAATAACACCATCACCTTCAAAAAGACTAGCCCTAAAAACCTGGGTGCCATAGGATCTATAAGTAAGTTGGTTATTCAGGCACTAAAATCAATAGGTAAAGAAAGCGTGAGCCAACAAGTAGTGCAACATGTTCAGAGTTTACTAAGAAATGAGAAGATTACAGCCCTGGAGCATGATATACGACTGGCCCCGGAGTGGATTAGACAAATTATGAAGCCCACACTAAAAAATCTGGAAGATGAGTAACTTAAAAAATTGGTTGGATTTGCCAGATACCGAGAAGCTCAGAATTTTCAATGAAATTTCAATAGAGCGGGGTATCCCATCCGCAGCTGTAGAGAAAGACTGGTGGGTGGTACATACCCTGGCAGCGGTTTTTGCAACTGAAATAGCCCCTTACACCGTATTTAAGGGTGGCACTTCACTTAGTAAAGCATGGGGTATTATAGAACGTTTTTCAGAAGATATTGATTTAGCTCTGGATAGGTCATTCTTTGGATTGGAAGGCGAACTTTACAAAGCACAAGTAAGGAAACTACGGAAGAAGTCCTTTGAATATCTTACTAAAAGGTTTTTCCCGGAATTACAAGATAAATTCGAAGCAATGGGTCTGCGGGTGACCTGTGAAATTGAGAAAGTAACGGATACCGACAAAGACCCAATAGTAATTCAGGTTTTTTATCCAACACTTTTTGGCGAATCTACATACATTTTGCCCAGGATCTTGATCGAAATTGGCAGCCGATCTTTGAAAGAGCCCTTTACAAAAATGCAGGTGGTGAGTCTGGTGGGTGAAATTTTCAACGGGAGAAGTTTTGCAGATTTGCCTATAGAGCTCCCCTGTGTAAATCCGGAGCGTACCTATCTGGAGAAAATTTTCCTGCTACATGAGGAGTTTCAGAAACCTCAGCAAAAAATGAGGGTGGAACGAATGAGCAGACATTTATACGATGTGATCAGGCTAAAAGAGAGTGAGTTTGGCACCAAAGCCTTCTCAGATAATCTGGAGCTTTATCAAACCATTGTGAAACATAGAAGGCAAATGAACGCTCTTCAGGGAATAGATTATGACAAACATAATCCGGAGTTCATTAATCCTATACCGCCACCTGCTCTGATACCGGAATGGAAAAAAGACTACGAATTCATGCAGGAGGCTATGATTTTCGGGGCTTCTTTATCTTTTGAAGAGCTCATTCAAGAATTGCAAATACTAAAACAGACCATCAATGAGATGGCAAAGCCCATATAGTTATGCTACCACTTCAACAAGCTTATGAAGTAAAACACTCAATCATTGAGTACCTCAAAGCTACTTTTAGGTTTAAAGAAAAGGCTGTACAAAAGGCCTTCAATGGTTTTATAAATGACGAAGAGGAAGGAGTATTCAAAGGTCCATATATCTCGCTTAAAATGCCGTTTGTTAAGGCGGTAGCATCAGAAGAAATTCCACTTGAAATAAAACCCGCTTTCGCACCTTACGACCACCAGTTGAGGTCTTTCAGGAGGCTTCATACCCAAAATGACCATGATCCTCAATCTACACTTATTACTACAGGTACATCATCAGGGAAAACAGAGTGTTTCCTGTATCCTGTGCTGGATTATTGTTACAAAAATCTTCATAGGCCAGGGGTAAAGGTTATTATTCTATACCCCATGAATGCCCTAGCCACAGATCAGGCAAAGCGATTGGCTCATGTTATTTGGTCAGACAACAGATTGAAAGGGAAAATTACTGCGGGTTTATTTATTGGGGAAGGAAGAAACAAGAAGGCCTATCCTAAAGATATGACCGAGGATCATATCATTGAGAATCAACAAACAATTGTTGACAGCCCTCCAGACATTTTGCTAACTAATTTCAAGATGCTGGATTATGCTCTAATGAGAGGGAAGTATCACAATTTATGGTCAAATAATTTTGACGAT
The DNA here is from genome assembly GCA_966250325.1 of uncultured Cytophagaceae bacterium. GTDB lineage: Bacteria > Bacteroidota > Bacteroidia > Cytophagales > Spirosomataceae > Jiulongibacter. Next base: position 70,629 of record CBINGY010000002.1, read on the forward strand.
GCCCAGCTCCTGAAGTTTCTGATTTTGGACGAGCTGCATACCTATGACGGGGCACAAGGAACAGATGTAGCGAACCTTATCAGGAGATTAAAGCTAAAGCTGCATGTGGCTGAAAAGCAATTAACTGCGATAGGAACCTCAGCTACTGTTGGGAATAGTGAGCAATCAAGAGACCTGCTTACTTCTTATGCTACAAAGGTTTTTGGAGAAACTTTTGAAGCGGCTTCGATAATTACAGAGAACAGACAAAGGCCAGAAGAATTCTTCTTAATTAATGCGGAAGATGATTTTATTCCGCGGATTACAGGGCTTATGGAGAGCCGGTTAAAGGAAGATGAAACCTATGAGAATTATATAAGGCGACAAAAAGTACTCTGGCAACTTCCCCTGGAAGGGGATAACATTTCTTTAGGTAGAGAGTTAAAGAAGCTCAATATTGTAAGAGATCTGATAGGTATTTGTTCAACACAAATGTTGGCTCTTAAAGATTTAATCAGGGAGCTGGCGAATATAAACTCTGATTTTAGAAAACTACCGGAATGGGATAATAAAAATGAGTTGAATGCAAGAGAAGAAGTTATAAATAGTTTGCTGGCATTAATCTCAGAGGCATGGACAGAGGACGGGAAATCTCCATTTTTATATGTTCAGATTCAAATGTGGATTCGCGAATTAAGCGGTTTTCTCAGAGAGATTAATGAGAGTCCAAAATTTACCTGGAAAGACAAGATAGGCCAGCCTGACGAGGCGAAGGCACTACCAGCTTATTTCTGTCGTGAATGCGGAGCAAGTGGCTGGCTGGGAGTTAAGGATGATAATAAAAACCTATTTTATGAGGATCCTACTCAGGTTTATGAATACTTCTTTGAGAATCATAAAAATGTATATCTTATAAATACTACCGAAAACAAACACATTGAAGAGTATGAACCTAAAACTGAGATCAATGAATATTTGAACAAGCGATTTTTGCATTTGCATGATAAGGGCGATTCTTTTTCAATGAAGATACATGCGGTGCGGAAACTGGACAATCATGGCAAAAACAGACATATTTGCCCTGAGTGTAATACGGAAAATACGATAAGCATTATTGGGACGAGAATTGCTACTCTGTCATCCATTACTGTCAGTCAGATTTTATCTTCTAATCTAGATCCTCGCACAGACCGCTTAAGAAAAGTGCTGGCTTTTACCAATAGTGTACAGGATGCGGCCCATCAGGCAGGGTTCATTGAATCAAGAAACTACCGGTTTACCTTCAGATCATCGCTTCAAAAGGTAATTAATCTATTTCCAGAAGGTATCACATTGGATAAACTTCAGAATGAATTTATTAGCTTCTGGAAGAATAATTCGGATGAAAGTGGGGATGATGATGATATGGCGTATTACTACCGTTTTTTCCCGGCTGATTACAAATCACGGGTTGATATTGACAGAGACTATAGGGTAGGTAAAGATTTTACAGAAGCATTTAAAAAGGAGTTTGATCTTCGGATGAAATGGGAAATAGCTTCAGAATTTGGATTTAATTCGGCTATTGGACGGACCTTAGAAAAATCACAGGCTTCTACCGTAAAGTTTGACACGGAGCATCTGGAATTGGTTTATCTTAATATGAAAGGTTGGCTAGATGCAAATAACCTCGTTATGATTGAGAAGGAAGGGTTTCTGACTTTTTTGAATGGGATTTTGCATCGGATACGAATAAGAGGAGCCGTAGACCATGAATATTTATCTAAGTTCAGAAATGAAGGATTGAGATTGTGGGATTTAAACTGGATGAATGATAATAGACATTTTCTTAACCGGTATTTTGGAACCAGAAGCCGTCTGCCTAAATTAATTACAACTCATCCACATAGTAAAGGACTTTTGGATACCACATTTACGAATTCAAACAATTGGTTTCGTAGCTATTACACAAAATCTTTCCCTTTGGCTTCAAACTACAGCGAGCTGGTGAATGATTTTTATAAACAACTTTTCGAAGCCATGGTTCTGGTCAAATTGGTTGAGAAAAATAACAACGGTAATGACTTAAATTATGCCTTATGCCCTGAAAGTTTGATTATAGAAAAGTCGGTGAAAAGAATGGAGTGCACAAATTGTGGTTCTCTGCTAACTCTGGGCAGTTCCAGTACTCACCTGAAAGACCTGAAATGTTTAGATTATAATTGCAAAAGTGGGGTATATGAAGAAATAATTGACAGAAAAAGGAATTACTATGAACTAGTATACAACAGAGACCGATCACCTAGAATATATGCTGCAGAACACACAGGGATTCTGGAGAGAAAGGACCGCGAACAAAAAGAACTTGATTTTAAAGAAAGACCCAGGCATAACTCTTTAAATACGGTAGTTGCCACAAGCACACTTGAGATGGGTATTGATATTGGTAGTCTTAATACGGCCATTAACAACTGCATTCCTCCACAACCGGGGAATTTTCTACAGAGAATCGGACGAGCAGGAAGATCATCTGGTTCTGCTTTGGTTTTAAATTTTGCTCAGTCAAAAGCTCATGATCTCTTTTATTTTCAGGAGCCAAAAGATATGATGGAGGGCGAGGTGTATCCACCTGGCTGCTTTCTGGAGGCAAGGGATATTTTATTCCGACATTTTTTAGCCTATTGTATTGATTCATGGAGTACTGAAGACCCGATACATCATTTTATTCCGGCTAAACTGCTATCATTAAAGCTACTAACAGCAGATCTCGGAGATCAGAATTTTTTTGCCAACAGAATCATAAGCTTTATGAAGGCGAATGAGGAGAGGCTATTTCTGGAATTCCAAGCCATGTATGAGAAAGAAATTTCGGGAAGTGAGGTTTTCGACACGCTTAAAAACTATCTACAGACTGAGAATTACTATGAACGTTTGAAGGGAGTATTTACAACACTCAAATCTGAGTTACAATTTATTTTCAACAAAAGAAAGGAGATAGAAGAAGCTATCAAAAGTCAAAAGTTATCTGAAACAGATGATTATCGGAAAGTTCTTGAGGCTGAGAAAAAATCTTTATGGGGATTGAAGCGTATCATTGACAACCGGTCCGTTTTAGAGCACCTCACCAATAAGGGGCTGTTACCAAATTATGCTTTTCCTGAAACAGGGGTTACTTTAAATGCACGAGTTAATTCATTTAAGGCAAAAGCCAGCGATAATCCACCATCAGAAAAGCAGTTTGAAATTGTACGTTCATCAAATGTAGCTATAAGAGAGTTTGCACCCGATAATAGCTTCTATTCTCAGGGTTTCAGATTTGAAATCTCTGGTATCAATACCTTTGATTGGAAAGATGCCGGAACACTAAAAAAGGTAAGATTTTGTTCAAATTGCGACCATTTGGATGACGATATTGGTACTCCTGAGAATACTTGCCCTAAGTGTTTTGATACTTCGTGGGGGTCCAGCAAAAACACCCACACTTTTGTTAAACTTAATGCAGTAAAATCGAATACAAGCAGGGAAAAGTCCACATTGGATGATAGTAGAGATGAAAGACTAAATGCTCATTATAATATCTCCAGGCATGTAAAACTTAATCATAGCCAATTTCAGGGAGCCTGGGGAATGAGAGAAATCCCTTTTGGAATTGAGTTCGTTAAGAATGTTAAAATTGTTCTTAACAATTTAGGTCTTTCAAGTTCAGTTGATTCCAATAAAATTATCATTAATCAAAAGGAGAATGTCCCAAACCATGGTTTTGTAACGTGTAAATATTGCGGTAAAAGCACTTCAGCTCCTCATTTATCAAGTAGCATATTTCACTATTCTTATTGTAAGCATAAAGAGGAGGCATATAAGGGTAAATCAATCGGATGGGGTTTTTGAAGAGGTCTTTTTATTTAAAGATATAGATACTGAGATTCTTAAAATACTTTTACCGATTCAGGAAATAGAAAGTGAGGAACAGTTAAGTATGTTTAGGGCAGGTCTGGAGCTGGGTTTACGGAAATATTATGGGGGTAATCCACAGCATTTGGCGATGTTGGAATACAGCGAGTTTAATCTTAAAAATGGAAAGTTTGATAAATATTTATTGGTGTATGACACCATTCCGGGTGGTACAGGATATTTGCAAAAGTTGTTTGATCCAACAGAATTTACCGCTGTTTTAAGTCTGGCCTATAAATCAATAAAGGAATGCAATTGCCAGCATAATGGAAAGGATGGATGTTATCGGTGTATTTTTACTTATGGAAATCAATTCAGTCAAAATCGCCTGAGTCGGAGAGAAGCAGAACTTTTCTTTAAAAAAATATTGGATAAGTCTAATGCCTGGGAGCGATACTCCAACGGACTTGGAACTGTATCTGGGAATGGTCAAATTGAGGAAAGCGAGTTAGAAGATAGGTTTATCAGAAGTCTTGGAAATTATTGCAAAGCCCATGAAACTGAAGGACCTTCGATTGAGAGAATTTCCTATAATGGAGAGATTCAATACCGGCTAAAAATTATCAATGGGGATTATTGCTTCATTTATAATATAAAAGCTCAAAAGGATTTAGGGATCTCAGAAAATGTAAGATATAACACAAGGGCCGATTTTTTTATTAGATTACTCAGCGTTGAATATGAGGGGAAAGAAATAAGAGATTCAGAATTGCTTTCGAGTGTAAGAGGTGTAGCAATATATTTAGACGGGTATACTTATCATGCTTCTTCAGAGAACATGAGATTTTATACAGATCTGGAAAAAAGACAAGCAATTCTGGAGTCGGGAGATAAAATTTCATGGACTTTAACCTGGCATGATTTGGAACTCTTTGATAGTTTAGTTGCATCTGATACTGAATTGGGAGATGAATTATCAACAAAAACAGTTGGGTTTCGAACAATGTCCAAAAAAGTGGACAAGCTACCAGAATATAACAAATATTCCAGTGGCCTTTTGAAATGTAGAAATTCGATGGAAAGACTACTTTGGTATCTGAGTGAACCATTGAATCTCCATATGAATAATTGCACAGGATTGTTGCTGATTCATTTTCAGGAACAATTTGGAATACCCTCCATTAACAATGAAGAAGGATCCACATACCTTTCTCATGAAGGATATCTTTTGGATAAGTCTTCGAGAGCTTCAAAAACTCAGGGAGGCGATTTCTATATAATTCCTCAAATAAATGCCCTAGATGAAGTATTTTTCAATTATCGCCTGGCTGTACGGGTTTTTGATTTTCAGTTAAGGGCTAATCTTATCTCGGTGCAGAAGGGGTTGAGGTTTTTGCCTAAAAAAGACTGGGAGCTTTTCTGGAGAGTCTTCAATTTAGCTCAGTTTTCCTTGCAGGAGTCAATACGTGAGAATGAGGAAGAGGACGATTTGAACGATTGTTTGGTTTACTTTGATCCCATGGTTCATTCAATTGTAAATCAACTTATATACCATAAGATTCCTTTTGAGAAAGAGGGGGGATTTTTACTGAAAGCTGAGAATACATTTGCCGAGGCTATGCTAGGCTTTGAAAATCAAAAAATATTTATTGAGGCCTTATCACCTGAAGATAAAGAATTGTTTCTGAAGGCGGGATATAGGGAAGTTTTAATTAAAGATTTTGACATTAAGATGTTATTCGAATGAGATTATATATACACGACAAATGCATGGAGCAGTTATTTGAACTGCCCAAACCCATACAAAAGAAAGTTTTGGAATTTCAGCGTAAATTCAGAGAGAATCCAAAATCTGAAGCCATTCACCTGGAACCAATAAGTAGCTTCAAAGATCCTAATCTTCGTACAGCAAGGATAGATCAAAAGTACAGAGCAATTATTAGCGTACCCAAAAAGGGCATGAACTTTTACATGATCTGGGTTGATAATCATGATGAAGCAATGGACTGGGCCAGAAATAAATTATTCGAATGGAATGATCAAACCCAGTCGGCCCAAATCTTTACAGTGAATGATGAACCAGAAGTGGAGATTGTTCAGGATGTGGCTTTGAATATGGATAATGGGCTATACTCCAAGTATAGTGAAGAGGAACTTCTTGAAATTGGGGTACCCAAACAGCTACTTTCCTTGACACTTTCCATTCAAAACCTAAACGACTTGGGCAAATTGGAAGCTATATTCCCAAATGATGCATTTGAGAATCTCTTTTATCTTGCAGATGGGGTTCAAATAGAGGTAATAAAAGCTGAAGTAGATGAAGGGAAAAACGTCACGGATAATGAGGAAAGTTTGAATAATAAGAGGTATTTCATCGATGCAAATGATGAAATTCTCACTGAATTTTTAAATGGAGAATTGCATAAGTGGCAAATATTTCTTCATCCTTCACAACGAAAGCTTGTCGAGTCGAACTTTTTGGGGCCAATTAAAGTCACAGGTGGTGCCGGTACAGGGAAAACAGTAGTTGCACTACATAGACTGAAGTTTTTGGCCGGGCTACAAACTGGGAGCGATAATCGGAAAGTGCTTTTCACCACATTTACACGTACGCTCACAAAAAATCTTCAAAAACTAGTCGAGCAGATGAAGGTAGATACTTCGAAGTATCTGATTAAGCATATCGATATGTTAGTAAGAGATTTGGCCCTTGAATATGATATTATAAAAGAATCACATCGTATTTTGGATATTTATCAAAGCAAAAGTTCGCGAGAGCTTTGGCAGGAGATTCTGGAAACGACGTTATCTGAGTTTGAAGCAGACTTTTTGAATGATGAGGTACAGAAAGTGATTCTATTCAATAATGTCAAGGATAAAGAGTCGTATTTAAGAACCAGTCGGCTCGGTAGAGGTAAACCGGTAAGTAGAAAACAAAGAATGGAAATTTGGAAACTCTACGAGGTTTATGCTGAGCGTAAAAAAAATGCCTTGTTTCTGGATCGGGCTGAATTGTTCAATATTACTGCTGATTATTTTAACAATGTGAAAGTGAAGCCCTTTAAGCACATTATTGCTGATGAAATTCAGGATTTATCGAACATTGAGCTTCGCTTCTTGAGAAGCCTGGTGGATGAGTCTGCGAATGATCTATTCTTGGTTGGAGATCCATATCAGCAAGTCTATGTAAGAAATATCAATTTTTCTCGTGCAGGAATTCATATTAGAGGTAAACGAAGTAAAAAACTTAGAATCAATTACCGGACGACAGAGGAGATTAAAAAGCTATCTGTAAGTGTAATTGAGGGAATAAGCTACGATGATTTTGATGGAGATATCGAAGATCTAAGGGGATATTTGTCTCTTTTTCATGGTAATAAACCCAGATATGAATTATTCAAAACGAAAGAGGAGGAATTGGATTTTATTAGAGGAGTTATTTCGGATGGTGTGAAATCAGGGCTTGCTTACAGCGAAATAGCACTTGCTGCCAGAACCAAAGAGGCCCTTAGGGAGTTTAAAACTGCATTGCATAATTCTTCCATCCCTTATTATGACGGAACCTCGGAATCTGGCGATATCAAAGGTGTTAACTTGTCTACATTTCACTCTATAAAGGGTCTGGAATTTAAAATGGTATTATTGGCTGATGTGAATAATCGTACCAGTCCGCTTTATACGAGTACATTTAACGAAATGGAAGCTGAGGAAAAGGATGAATTCCTTAGAAGCGAGAAATCGCTGCTATATGTAGCCATATCCAGAGCAATCAACTCCCTTTATATTTCGGGAACGGGAAATTCCAAATCTTCGCTTTTAGGGATATAGGATAAAAATGTAAGTTTTTCAAGGTCATGATCAAGTGCCTAAACGAATATCAATTATTGAGATAGAGCGTTTTTAATGTTTTGAATTCTCTTTCTTTTCCAGGATCTTATGCCTTATTAGTATAGGTATAATGCTATTAAATAGCCCTTTGGCGTGTAAAAATACCTTTTGGTTTTCAGAATTAGAAAGCCTTTATCAAACTTTCCCTTTCACCAAGATAATGTCCTTATTAACTTAATACTCAGAGCCTATGTTTGAAAGGCAGTGATTGATTGTTATAAGTTTCATTATTTAGTCAGTCAGAACCTTGAGCAGCCCTAGGGCCGCTCATTGTTCTCTTCCCCGTATCTTTTCAATTCCATCTTTGTATCATAGCCGTAACCTATTAATTCAGCTCCAGCTGATTGGAAAAATAATTCCCAAAATAACTTTACATTTTCTATTTGCTGTCCTCCAAATGTTTCTGCATTTTGGGAACTAGTGGCTCCATACGCCAAAACCTGTACTCCATTCAGGTCTGGTATCTTATTCAGGTCTTTCAAGTCATTAACTTTCTTATTCACGTCCTCATTTTTATACCTACCAAAAGTTGTAAAGTCATAAGTGCGGGCAGCGTTTTCGTTCACCATATCGCTAAAAATTACAATGCAGGTTTCGTATTCGTAATTGTCGTTGCCCTGTGCATCATTCAATAATTTATCGGTTTTGCTGGTGTAGTTTTTGCCGTTCTGCACTAAACTTTTTGCTTCGTTCAAAGCGTTTACAATGTCGGTGTAGTTTCCGCAACTTTTACGCTCTTGTCGTTTGGCAATTATCGTTTGGACAAGTTCGTCCTTCACTGTCTCCAAAAGGTAACGCCTTAACCTTGCACGGCTACTGTCTGCCGCATGGTTTACACCGTCCATTTCGTTGCTGAAATCCATTTCAGCAAGGTTAAAACTGTAAATTCGTTCTGCTTTGTTTTGGCTGCAAGCATCAATAAACTGTACCGTCAGTTTGTCTTTCTCGCCCATGTTGGGCAAAATGGTTTCTTGTATGGTTGTAATGTAACGTTGCATTACATCTTCAGGCACACTGGTTGAGTTGTCAACCAGCACAATAAAGTTTTTGCGTTTTTCGGTGTTGCACCCCGCAAGAATCAGCAGGGTGCAACTCATCAAAATCAATGTTACTTTTTTCATGTTCATCATTTTTTAATGGTTAAAATGTTCATTCAGTTGTTTGGCGTGCCCGTTCATTTGCTCTTTGGCAATTATCAATGTAGGTTGCTTAGGTGTTTGGTGCAATAGTTCCTTTTGGTAGCGTTGCACTGCTTCTTTTTCAAAACTGTCGTGGGTTTCGCAAAAGTGTCCTGCAATGTTTTCCTGTTCAATGCCTTTTTTCAGGTTGTAGTTTTCTTTATAAATCTTAAACTCTTGTAACAATGCCCAACGGTCTTGCACTTCTCGTTTAAAATGGTCTTCCATTTTTTGGTTGTTAGTCGCAATTTTGCTTTCCATTTGTGCAACAGTTTTTTCCGCTTTTGTTATTCGCTTAGTGTTGTTGTAAGGGCTTGTGTAGCGGCTTCTTTCATCGGCAAGGTAGCCCGCAACCAACGGCAACAACATTCCTGCAAGTGTTACAAACCATGTTACAAAATCATCCCCGTTTCCACCTTCCAAAGCAATACCTCTAATTTTACATAGGTAGTAAATCACGGCTTCATACGCCACACACAGCAAAGTCAATACGCCTAATTCTAACCAATTTCTCGGTTTGGTCTCTTCTTGCTTATACATGGGTTTGTTCAAAGCCACAGCAAACCATTTTCTAAAAATGTAAACTCCAAATCCTGTCAGCACCATTGCTATTACTGCGTTTAAAGCAATCCAACCCCAGCCTTTGGGTGTAATTACAGCACTTACACCAAAGTAATTCAAAGCTGCTTCAGCTATTATGCCAACGGTAATCCAAAAGCCCAGTTTTCTTACTGTGCCTTTTAATTCGTCCCACTCATCTGCATCAACGGTAGCATGTTTATACCATTTTGCCAGCTTCGCTTTTGTGGCTTTAATGGCTTCGGCCAGTTTTTTGTTCTGGTTCTTAAGTCTTTCGGCTAATGCCATTGTCTGCTGCATCAGCCAGTTCATAACCTGGGCTGCAAATCCTTTAATGCCTTCGGCATTCCTAAACCACTGTTTATACCAAAGCATAAACCATACATAACGGGCCAGTAATAATTTTGTAATTGTCTTCATTTTTTAAACTGTTTAAATTGTTAATAAATATTGTTTTCTCACTTCGTTACTATTGTTACCGTAGCTCCATCCGTATTAATTGTGGCACTACCACTACCTTTTATTTGGTAGGTGGTTCCGTCAATTGTTACGGTTGTGGTTTTGACTCCTACGCCATTCCAATTATTTCGGTTATTCCATTTCCAAGGGTTCAAGCCATTGCCTGGGAAGATTGTTTCATCAATAGCATTATACTGATCCCATGCATAAGCTTCTTCACGTTTATATTTAGTAAGTGCTGCGGTTTGTAACAGCGTGGCTCCAAGATTTCTGCAATCAGGCGGCACTACACCAATGCCCCAACCTTTTTCGGTAGTTTCTATAAAGGCGTATTTCTTGCCGTTGTAAGTGTAATAGCCGTTACAGTTGGGACAGTTAATAGCTGCTGCCATGTGACCAGGTAAACTCACCATCAAAGCATCAAAGCCAAATGTTTTCAGCAAGGCAACCAACAAAGCAGCTTTATCTTCGCAGTCACCGCCTTGCTCCACTAGAGTTTCAATTGGATATTTGGGGTAATCCCAACCGCCATTGTAAGGGTCGCTTTTGTATTGTATGGCTTGCTGCACAAAGGCAGTTAAATATTCTGTCAACGTAAAACCAGTGTAGCCAAGTTCTTTGGCATCTTCGTCAAGCACATTGGCTAACTGCAATAAATAAGGGTGGCTGCTATGCTCTGTAGCATAGTTTTCTTTGGGCTGCGTTTTGGACAACCCTTTGTAGTAAGTGTAGTCGCTGTAATTAAATGTAATTTGGTCGGTAAAGGTGTAACCGCCATAATTCCATTGCACGGTGCGTTTGTAAACGCTGTTCTGTGCCTGTGCTGAAAAAGCATCAAGCAACAAAATAAAAACTACTAACTGTTTCCTAACTACTGTTGTTTTAATTCTTATAAATTTCATTGGGCAAATCTTTGTTCGGAACAGGTTATCCGAAGTCATACCGTCTTTTGTGTTTTCATTTTTCATACAGCAAATATTTTGACCGCATGAGTTATCCGAAATCATCCTGTGTATGTGCTTTTAAATTTCTATGCACAAAGGTTTGTTCGGGTGTGGTTATCCGAAGTTGTACGAAAACAAAAAAGCCGACTTCATTAAGAAATCGGCTTAAACCTGAATGCTTTGATAAGCACACTATATCCAATCATACCTTCGCAGCATATCTCTTATTACCTCATTTTTTACAGAAGTTACAAACGAATGCTTATTTGCGGCAATAAACATTTTTGAATCAAATTCTTCTAACTCAGCAAACATAGCATCTAACCGTTCTGCTCTAGGGAATCCATTATTGTCTAAAATAGACTTTACCCTTTCCAACGATTTTGGTTCGGAAATTCTATTTGAAGTAAATGCTTTTTGAATTTGCCCAACAAATTCAGTTAATCCTTCTTTTTCATATCCTAAGTTTATACTGTCAATAAACAGTTCTTCAATAAACTCGTTCTTTAAAAATTCATATTCCTCATAGAGAATCCCGGGGCTTTTTGCTTCGCCTTTAAAATAATTTTTTACATCGTTTATTGTCTTTTCAATTTGCGATGACAAGGCAAGTTTTTTGTAAAACTGTTTTACCGAGCTATCAACATCGGTTCTACTATCACCCATCATATCATTGTAAACCGTAAATGGTTTAATTCCCGCATTCTCAGCAGCAAGAGCAAGAACTATTCTTCTTCCTAAAAGTTTTGTTTCCCTGAATTTTTTAAGTTCAGCATTACCAATATATGCTTTGGTAAATTTGCACATCCAAAATTGCTTTACACCTTCACCTTCTATCCATTCCAACGTTTTTTTATTGATGATGCTTTCTTCTGTCAGGTAGTCGTTGTTTTCTTTGTGCAGTTTATAAAATGCCCTCAATGGCAAAGTATAATGGTCTTTATACTCTTTATACCAAGAGTTATCTTTTTTGAGTGGTTGAAATATTGTGTTGCTGTTAAAGTTTTCATCCGCATAATCTTTAATCAGGTCAAAGAAAATATTGAATGAGTGAATGTTGTTTATCACATCATCTTTAGTGAACCAAAGTATTTCATACTTCCGTTTTTTCTGAACCATTTTGTTGATAGTACCTTTCTTACTTGTAAGAACCGCATAAACCAGGGGATAATCATTGGTCTTATTTACCTGTTCAATTACATCATAACCTTGCCTGTCGCACCAATGCTCGGTTTTATCTATTAACCGAATGTCAGAAATAAACAGAGAAATGTTAGGGCTATTCGCTTTTAGTATCTGATAAACTTCTTCTTCTGTTGCCGCCACATGACAGGTAACATTCCTGTCATCAAAAAACGCTTTTACTTTTTTCCTTACGCCTTCAGTATCATCAAACAAGAGGACTTGCCAATTTATATTTTCTGCATGTTGTGTATTGGCATTATCATTTGAAACGGGTGCTAAATCTACAATTTGGTTGCTGAATTTATTTACCTGATTTCCTGCATTGGCGTAAGAAAAAATGCTTTTGTCTTTTTCTTTATTCCAATGGTTGGTTATGTCCTCAACGGTTTCTTCAGTAAGCGAATTATAGAGTTTTTCAAACTCTGTGATTTTGAAAGGGTCAATTTCTTTTAGTAGAAGTTTTTCGTATTCATCAAATACGGTTTTGGTTTCTTTTGTAAAATCTTTGATGGTCTTTTTCCCTTTAATGTCGTTCAGTTTGTTTTTTAGATTGTGTAGCAGTTCATGTATTTTGCCTTTGGTATCAAAAACATTATAACGAATATCGTCTAACAAATCATCGCTTAGCTTCTTATTTGCAAAAACTTCTATCTCCTCATCAATTCCATTTGTGTTAATTCCTTTTTCAGCTATCTTTCTTAATCTGATTCCAGAGGTAAACAATATTTCGCACTCTTTAACTTTATCGCGGATTTGTTGTTCGGTTAATGTGGAATAAACAACAATGAGACCTTTAAAGCGAAGTTCTTTTCGCAAATGCTTAACTATTTCTAAACCAAAATAGTCTGCTCGTTTTTTGCCGTCAATGTCTGTGTCCAACAAAACAATGACAGCATCTTTTCCCGAAACGAATCTGTTTTGCTTAAGTTCTTCAAAAGAAAAAATACAATCATCAGGATAAGAAATGCCCAATTCTAAGCTAAGTGTATTTTCTACGTAGCTTCTATTTTTGTCCCATATTAGTATTGCATTTGCCATTATCTATAATCAAGTAAAAAGTCAATAGTGTGGTTGATATAATCTATCGATCTGTTTTTATCGTAAGGGTTAAGAGAATTATTTCTTCTTTCGTCATCAACTACATTATGGGCAAAGAAATTTCTGTTCCATCTGAAATCAAATTCTTTATCTTCAATTTTCTTATTCCTTCTATCGTTGTCAATTCTCTTTACTGCACCTTCTGTCAAACCGTAAATAGCAGGAACTCTAATCTGAATCGTATCACCTGTCATTTTCCAAAGTTCCTCAATGTCATAATCTGAAATATCATCACCCATATAGCGTTGAACAAACCTGACGAAATGCCAAACCGAATCATCTATTCTTTCTCTGTGTAAATCAGAAAGTGCTTCGCTGTCAATCTTGTTTTTGTTGTCGTCTGTGTAATAATTGTAAATGCACACTCTGCTTTGTATCATCAACAATTTTGCATAAACATCTCTCAGGTTTCCCAATCGTTTACCCTGTAATTCGTTCTTCAACAAGTTTACCACTTTGATCTTTAAATCAATAGCAGAAGAAACATTTTTAATCCAAAAGTCATACGCTCCGTTGTCTATTACGCTTTTGTAGCTCTCTACTTTGTTGCTTGAGGTAAACATTACAACTGGAATAAAAGGATTTAGCTTTTTTATTCTGTTTAAAACCTGAACGCCTGAAATCAGGTTTATGGGTTTACTGTTGTCTGCGGCTTTCTCTAACCGCATATCTAAAAGGATTAAGTCATAGTTTAACAAATCGGCAAGTTTCCCTTTTAGTGCAACCGCTTCACTTTTCTTCAATACAAACTCATGGTTTTTGCCTGATGTAAAAAACATCTGCAAAAGTTGCCTGTCAATTTCGGTGTAGTTGGAACGCAATTTATCTTGTTCTTTCTGCAATTCCTCAAAGTAGTTTACAATATCCTTGTAATCGCTCTTGATGTCTAACGTTGCTACTTCAAATAATTTTTTCAATGGCTTTTCCCACTTATCCGATTCATCGTCCAAATACAAAACCCGTTTGCCCTTAATGCTTGCTTTGAAATCTGCATCTGAAATAAGCTGCTCATTTGCTTTTGCTTCGGATTGTAGAAACAGTAATTTCTTTTGCCAAAGGTCAAAACCAATATCACTATTTGATTTTCCGTTTAGTTCACTTTCCAATTTCAAAGGCCCTTGCTCGTTACGCCTGTCGTGTTCGCTTTTAGCTTCATCGGTGTCAGTGTAAAGGATATACGGTTTTAATTTATCTTTTGTAAGTTCTTCCTTTGATTGAAAAAACTTGCTGCTGTTTATCTGCTGTATGTTTTTCAAGTGAAACAAATGCGTAGCAGGTGAACAAAGAATAGTGCTTTCAGGGTTTCGCAAAATTGTTTCCAAAGGATAGGTGTAACCTAAAAGAATAGGGATATATTGAAAACTTCCTAATTCGGTTGTAAGTCGTATGTGTTTAAGCAATTCCAATCCTTCAAAATATTGCCTTTTTTTGTCTTTAAACTTTAGTTCAAGTGAAATGTAAACTTTGGTTACTTGGCTATGTTGCTTGATTTTTTCAAGGGTTTCTGCCAATGAATGAGTGCTTGCGTTTAAAAATTTATTTTCGCAAGTGAAGTATTCCTTTATGTTCTCGTTATTGTCAATAATCAACAGCATAAACCCAATGATTTAGTTCTTCCCTTTTCCTTTAATGTGCTTATCTCTTTTGCTAACCGCTTTTTCTATGGCATCTTCGTCTTTTTGTTCATAAATTGCATTGAAAATTTCGTCTGTAAGACTTTCTTCTTCGGGGTCGTCTGTAAAAACTTCCTTAAAGAACCTTTTTAGTTTTTCTGAATTTTCATCTGATAAAATGTCAATAAGAACAGGATAGTGTTTGCCTTTTTTATCGTGTTTTTCCGTCCTTCCTATTTCTACATTGGAGAAGCCCGATAATTCAAAATTAGGTTTGCTGTGTTTCAAAATATAAAATTCAGATTTATTGAAACCGTTTACCAGCCTATTAAAGTCGGTTTCTAAAATACCGTCATACAATAAATACAAACCCAAAGCAGAAAAATTATTAACGGATTTGAATTTTGCTTCTTGTTCATCAAATAGCAAAAGCGTAGCGGTTGTTCCGTCTAAATCTTTAATCCCTTCTCTTTTGTCTGCAAAATTGCGAAAAGCAACGTTTAGGGAACTTTTTCTTGTGAATACGATTATCTTTTTCATTCTATTTTCTTGCAGTATTAAGTAAGTAATTTATAGTATATTTGCTTCTGACTTGTGTAAATGCGTTTAGTATAGGCGACAAGTTTACATAGCAAACATTTTTTGATGGCAGTTCGGGTGGTTTTCCTCTACCCGAAGTAATAATAACCCTCGTTTTTTCCGACCATTTGATAAGCGTTTCATCAATTCTTCCATCTCTGCTTCCATACATACGTTCAAGAATACTGTAATGAACAACCAAGAATTTACATTTACTTTCTTCAATAGCTTTTTCGGCAAAGGCTTCTATTTTCTTTACGATTGCTTTTGTATAGTTATCACTTGCCAATTCAATATCATTTGGAAGTATAACATTGGTAAAAGAAAAAATCTCTTTGTTCTCTAATTCTAAATATTTTTCGTTTGAATATCGCTGAATACGTTCATCTATAACGGCAACCGTGTTTGAATATGCTTCAAAAAGTTTGAATTTATTAATATGGTTGAAAACAGTATCATTCTTTAATTGGTCAATGTAATCAACCAAATCCTTTCCATTTATATTGGGTAGTTTATTCAAAGCGTTTGATGAAAGGACATCAAACGCATCTATATTTTTATCTTCAAAGTCTTTTTTGCAGCTTTCAATGGTAGTGTCGTGATGTGAAATAGCAATGTTGTATCTATTAGGTTGATTATAGACTTCATCATCATAAGAAGTCATTATATTGATGCACTCAAAACCTCCTTTGTTCTTATTAAACCATTCTTGCCAAACCCAATGCTCAATATTTTCAAACGAACCTACTTTAAGTAACTCAACTATGGGTGAATTTTTCTCTATTAGAATAATTCTTACAGGCAAAGAAGTTCTGAAGTTTTCTATTCCGTATGAAGTAGAGAGCAAAAATTGATGATTGAAAACAACACCTGCTTTCACCTCGTTTGTAAAGTCCTCGTTTGTCCTAACCCAAATTCCTTTTTTGGAAAGCTCTTTTTTCTGATTTTCGATTAAATCAAAATCACCTACAAACAAAAATTCAGTTGGTTTGCTTACGAAAAAACGATAACCCAAAGCACCGTTTTTGTTGAATGCTTTTAGAATATTTAATTTGCCTTGTTTGTTGCTTATTTTTTTGTTGTCTTCAACATGAAAAGCATCTTCTTCAATGGTGGTTATATCTAACTTACGCAAGTAGGCGGCTGATGCTTCCATTTCCAACAAACCTAAAGATGAATTTCTAAGTTGATTGGTTTTTTCATTCAACACGCTTTGGTTTAGCTTGTTATTTTGGGCATTTACCAAGTTGTTAATCTTGGAAATTTTTACATCATCATAAATTTCTACCTCATACCAAAGTTCTTTGTCTGCAACCTTTTTAAGGTCGTCTGTAATCTCTTTGAAATTAACAGTAAATGTTGTTGTGGCTGATTTTTTCTGATTGTGTTTTGCCGTGTTACGAATTACATTTTCAATAATGTTGTAGAAAGCTTGACAACCCAATAAATCATTGGGTAATGCTATGAGAAAATCATTATCTGCCGTTATAGGATTATCACTTAATGTAAAGGTTATTTTAAACTGAAAGTTTTTTGAAAGTCCCGAAATGTGGTCTAACAGCAAACGTACCTTGTCAAATTCCTTGTATAATTCGGCATAAATCTTTTTGTTGGTGTGCATCACAGGAGTGCCGAAAGTAATATCACTCAAATAATCCATTCTGCACTTTACATAGTTGTTGTAAATGGCTAACTGATGAATGATTTTACTATCTTCTTTCAGGTCTTTAAATTCAGAACCGGGTTGATATGAACAACATTCGTAGTTTGAAATATTAGAAAGAAATGTGCCATCTGTAAGATTATTGAGAACATGACTGCCAATATTGTGACTCATGTTTCTTGCCATTACTTGTGAAATGGCGGCACGAACTGCTTGATGCCTTGTTTCCTTTCTAATGATATTTTTAAGGTAATCTTCTTGAATAATTTTTTCAGCGAAAAGTTTTGTGATTTCCTTAGTTAACTGAAACCCATCAACAGAACTTTCATCCTCATCAAGCTCTCCGTCAATGTACTTTCTTGTTTTAATGTATAGAACTAAAAGAATTGGAGAATGAACATCTAATTCTTCATCTTGAACACATTTAATAGTAAATACTTTTTCCGTTTTTTGCGTATAGATGGGGAAAACAAACACATCATGTAAAATCAATTTTTCATGCTGATCCTTAATTTCAAATGATGCATCAATGTCAAATCTTGAAACATGTTTAAGTATTTCCAAATCTGTTATTGTTGATTCCCTTTTGAATATAGGAAATGTTTTAGTTGTTTTGATGAAGTCATGTACCAATTGAATCAAGATTGAATTTATTTTATTAAGCCAATTCTCATTCTTATAATTCTCTTCTACTATTTCATCTATTTTTTTTCTTATTGAAAACTCCTGCTTTGTTTTCCAACTTCTTTGGTCGGTACTATTTAGTTTCAAATGATTAAGTAGAATATTCTGACTTAATTTCGCCTCAATGCCAATTGCAAACTTCAATAAGTATTTCAAGAAACTTTTTTCTTGACCGAGGTAATGTGGGAAAATTTCAGTCCTATTTAAAACATTGTATGCGAATTGAAAAAAGGCTACTTCATCAAAAAGCACAACATAATAATCGTTGTTACTTCTAATCTCGCAGGGAACATGGCAATTCAGGCACTTATCGGAAATTAATTCGAAGTCCTTAAAACTGTTTCTAGTCTTTGGCTGAACTGGTAAATGTTGATAAACTTTAGGCGATTTTATTTCTGAGGAAAACTTAGTCTCGGCTTTATTAAGAGCATTATATAGACTATTAGAAATCTTTTTATTAGTACTCTCAAAAAAAGGTATGTAAGGTGGGATAAAATCAGGATTTGCTTTGTTTAGGAAATTACCTTCGATAAAGTATTTCACTTCTTTATCATTGGGTTCATATTCAACAAAGAAACCGTAAAGAACATAAAGTTCTTTGAGGGTTTGTTCAAATAGATTATCCCATTGCTTTTTGCCAGTTTTTTCATCAGGAGTTTCATCCGTCCATATTTTAACCCTTTGAAGTTCCTTTGTTACTTCCAAAAAAAGATTAGTAAACTTTAATTTAAGTTCATCACCAATTTCCTTATGTTTAACACTCTCTGTCATTAAGTAAACATTTGATTGTAAACTTCTTTGAATAGTTGTGAGTTAGTAAAGCTGCTATCTCTTTCGGCATTGTTGGAAAACTCTGCAACATTTATTTGTTTGGAAATAACCGTAGGTGGTGGAGTGAAAACAATTATTCTATCTGATAGAAAAATTGTTTCTTCATAATCGTGGCTGATGAAAATTGCTGTTGCTTTATTTTGTTTAATGTAGTTACGCAAGTTGAGAAGTAATTTATGCCGCATTGTTTTTTCAATTCCAACCATTGCTTCATCAAAGCAAAGTATATCTGATTTAGTCGCTAATCCTCTTGCTAAAGCTGTCCTTCTTGACATACCACCTGAAAGCACTCCAGGTAACTTTTGAGAATGGTTTGACAAGTCGACTAACTCCAGAACTTCGGTAGATGAGAGTGCAGCGTTAGCAGCATTCTTTGACCAAATTTCAACATTGTCTTTTACTGAAAGCCAAGGCAACAATTCGTTGTCTTGTGGCACATAAGAAATTGGAAGTTTATATTCTGCTGCATTTAATCCTCCAATTGTAACGCTACCGCTTTTGGGTGTATTGATGCCCAACACCAATTTCATTATGGAACTTTTTCCGCAACCCGAAGGGCCGAAAAAAGTTACTATTTCACCTTTGTTTATTGACAAGTTGAATGATTCAACTATTACATTGTTGCCAAATGCAAGGTCAATTTCATTAAACTTTATTTGTTCCATGGAAATACTCTTTTTCTAATTAAAACTAAAGACCTGTCTGTAAGAATACCTATCAAGCCAATGACAATGATGTAGGCAAAAATTTTGTCTGTGGCTAAGTATCTCTGTGCTCTAATCAATGCGTAACCAATGCCATGTTCTGCTCCTACAATTTCAGCAACTATCAAATAAGTCCAAGCCCAACCCAAACAAATTCTTGAATTATCTAAGATGCTTGGAGCACTTCCTTTTACAACTACATTCTCAAGGTATTTCAACTTTGACCATTTCAAAGAAAAATTAAATGAGGCGTATTTTTTTTCGACTGCGGTTGCTGAATCGTAAAACATAGGAATCATTTGAGCAAATGTTCCTAAAACAATAATGATGATTTTACTCATGTCTTCAATTCCAAACCACAAAATTGTTATTGGAATAAAAACTGGAACTGGAAGGTAACGAAAGAACTCAACAAAATAAAAGATGGTATCTCTTAATCTGTTGTTCAACAATGAAACAAAGGAGATTGGGTAAGCAATAAGAAAGGAAATCAAAAAACCAAAAAATACCCTATACCAACTGCTCAAAAGGTCTTGCCAAAACTCCGGCTGGTGTAGTAATGCAAAAAGTGCTGAAATAGTGTTTTGTGGACTTGGCAAAAATATTGCCTTTACCCCGTAAAAATTGGAGAAAAAATACCAAATCCCTACTACGATAAGTAGCAGGGATAAGGGATATACCGCTTTTGGAATCTTCATTCAAAAATTTATTTCTGTATTAGTTCAATATTGACCATTTTATCAGTGCTTAGGTCTTTCTTAATAAAGCCGTTTTCTTTCCAAAACACATTGATGTTTGCAAGCAACTCAAAAAGGTTGTTTGGACTTGATTTGTCAATTAGTTTTCTATTCAAATCTTTTGTTTGAATGTCCACAACTGAAAGAATAGCTCTCACATCTTCAATCTTCATTCCCATGCCTTCTGAAATTATTTTTTGAGATGCTTCTTTATTAGAGTAGTAATAAACGGCACTCTTGAACCATGCTCTTAAAAACTTTTCATACAGTTCTTTATAAGATGTTACTTTATCTCCGTTTACAATTAATAGACCTGGAATAAGTGTTGGATATTTTTTGGTGTCAACCAAAACATGTAATCCTTTTTCTTTTCCAGCTTGTGAAAGCCAAGGTTCGTAAGTAACTGCTGCATCTACCTTTCTTGCTATTACTGCATTACCTGCAATTTGTGGGTCTGCAACTGGTTTGAAATTTACACTTTTCAAGTCAATGTTGTTTGCTTTCAAAATGTATCTTAAAAAGAAATCGCTTGGCGATGCTTCTGCATAAGCAACTGTTTTTCCTACCAACTGATGTATGTCAGTGATTGAATCACTTGATACTAATCCATCACCACCATTTGACTGGTCGGTAATTCCAATTATTTGAGCAGGAAAACCTGTTTCATTATAGATTAATAACTGGTCAAGTGTATTGGCAACATCCACATCAATTTGCCCCGAAACCAATGATGCTCTTTTTGTATCGAAGTTTTCAATTTTCTTGATTACTAAATTGATTCCTTCTTCTTTGAAGAAACCCATTTTGTCGCCAATATAAACCATTCCGCCACCGGGCCAAGAGTGAACCCCAACCGTAATTTGGTTGGTTTGAGGTTTCTTCATTTTGAAGTAGGCAACTGTTCCGCCAATAACGACAACTGCTGCTATGAGTATTACGATGTATTTTTTCATTCTTTATTTAATTTTGATTGATTTAGTTATTGAGTGATTAAAACATTATCTCTTATTACTATTAAGGAGCCGTTGGGGTCGGGAACTACATTGACTTCAATTTCTTTAGGGTCAATGGTTTTATATTTCCCCCTGTTATTATACCAACACTTTTGAAACTCCTCCATGAAATCGGGACCACTTTTGAGGTTGCTGATTGTTACCCATCTCCACAATTCATTGAAGTCAGTTTCAATGTAAACATTCATTGCATAGTCAAGCAACTCATTAAACTCATTACCTGCTCTCAAAAAGGCAAATTTTGCATATCGGAATGCTTCAATTTCAAATTGAAGAAAATCGTCTTTATAGTTGCCTCCGAATTTGTTTCTGTATTCTGTCAATATTAGATTCAAATCAAGTGGCTTCGGATAATCAAGGAAGTCCGTAATCTTTTTATACTTCTCATGTTCCATTCTTTGCACCAAATGACCGTAAATATGCCCAATGCTTAAATAAATGCTTAGAAAGTCAATGTTTCTTGGGTTTACACAAATGTTGTTTCCTTGTAACTCGGCAACCGGAAGGTATCTCCAATTTTGACCTTCGTTGCGTTCCCATTGTTTTTCTTTGTCATACACCCTATCGGTAAATGTTACATGTATGTTACGTTCTTTCAAGTAACTAATCACTTTACGCAACATATCCAATTTGTCTTCAATGGTAAGCCGCAATTCTTTCTCATACTCAAAAACTGGTGTGAATTTGAGTTCGTAGAACTCAGGATTGTTAAGCGGATTTTCTTCTAACTTGCCGAGCTTTCCCACTAAATCGTATGTCGTGCCTAAATAGCCTGTCATTATCGTTAACAATTACATTTTTTGAAGTACGAAAACACTAAATTCATTTTTTGAGATTTGCCGCAACTTGAAGCTCCAACAATTAACGGAGTTTGACCTTTAATCAAAGACATATTGTTTAATGACGTTCTTTCGCTGATATATGCGAAATCAGCTCATTACATTTTATATACATCAGTTATACCTGTCTTTGAAAAAATGAATATTGATAAATTTCGATATCAAATAAAGTTTATGAGTAGTTATCCAAAGTTATCCACGTGATTGTTACCCTCCCTAAAATGGTACAAGTTATATAAAGATAAAAATGGTTTATTCTATCTAGAGTAACTCCCCCAAATACTCCCTCGCCTTGTCCTCCTCAAAACTCCCCAGGTATGCCTCAGTGGTTGAAATGTTTGTATGCCCCAGTGATTGAGAAATAAAGGCGATAGGAGCTTCACTTCTGAGTAGAATAGTAGCAAAACTATGGCGTGCTGTGTAGGTGGTTACAGGCTTTTGGAGACCTAGTTCCTGCCCAATTCTTTTTGTCCATTTATTGGTAACCTGAATGAATTGGGTAATTGAATTCTTTTTGGTAACAGCATCCATTTCTGTGTTAATAAATGGGAAAATATATACAGAATCTTTGGAGCCCCATTTTTCTATAACCTGTAATTGTAAGTCTCGCAAATAGATAGTGATACTTTTTTGGTTCTCTTTGGTGGTTCTGGCCGTCTTTTCTCTGACAAAAGTTATGGTATTTTCAGATGGATTGAAATCGCTCCATTTAAGCTGAAGAATGTCAAAGAAGTTCATGCCATTGCTTAGATAGGAAAATACCCAGAAGTCTTTACTACGCTGAATGAAAAGGTCTTGTCCGGCCGTATCATATTGAATAATACTCAGTATTTCTCGTTTGGTTAGGGCTTTTTTAATGTTTCTTTTTCCCGGAATGCGGTAAGCTCGCTTACCAAAGGGATAATGGGTAGTGATTCCGTCCGCAATGGCTTTATTGAAAATGGCACGAAGCTGTCTGAGGTAGATCCCAACAGTAGAGGCACTGGCCGGGCTATCATTTTCGTTTGCTTTTTGGCTCAGTTTGCCATATGTCAGCATCCATTTTTCATATTCTAAAAGGAAGTCCACAGTGATCTGTTCAAACATTAGTTTGAAGATGTAGAGATCACCCACTTTTTTGGGCTTGGGCAGTTTTAGTTCAAAACGTTGGTGATTGTCCAGTTTCAAAAGAAAGCGTTGTATCGAGTTTCTGGAAACCTGATAGCTCAATGCGGAGCCGATTCTTTCTTCATCCAGTAAGGTTGCCATCATGGCATCATATTGAACAAAAACATCGTTCTCTTTATCATTCTTTGTTTTGAAGCTATGGTAATTCTTGAAGGCATACTTGAAGTTTTCAAAAGTAAACTGTTTGCCTAAATGCTCGATGATTTTTCGGGCACGGGCCACATAGCCGTCTGTAGTTTTGCCAAACTCTGTGAAGGTTTCATACAGCTTGGCATAGAGCTCAATGAATTCCTCATTTTTTATTCTTCCGTTAAGCCCGTCTTTAGTGATGTTCTGAGTGAACTTCTCCCAGTCTTCTACTGAGATTTTTATGCCGGTACTGAAGAGTCTGTGCATGCGATTATGGATGACCATAATCTTTATGATTCCTTGGTTGTCTTTGATGGATCTGGTGTCCAGATAAGTTTTGGTAGTAGTCATTTTAATTGTGTGTTAAGTGAGAAGTTGCAAAACATTTTGCAAAACAAAATACATAATCAAAGGTAAAAATCGAAAAACTGGTTTTCAAGTAAAATTTCATAAAATACTTATAATTAATTTGTTATGATAAAAATTGATAAGTATTGAAAGGTGCTGACAACCCCCTTTTTAGTTCTGTTAATCAGAGGGTCGCTGGTTCGAACCCAGCTTCGGGAGCCACAAAATCAAGGAGTTACAGAAATGTAACTCCTTTTCTTATTTTCTCTTGCATACAATTTGCATACAAAAGGGATTTCTTGATTGGCATACCGCTGTGAATAATTCCCGTAAGTATTTTGTGATCAGAAATTTACGATTTTTATAAAGATTATTTCAGTTTCCGGGTTCTTTCTTCTTTAGAAAGCTGTAATGGTAATCGTTACGAAATTCAAACCCCATTTTCACATACAAATCGGTGGCTGGGTTCCCTTTTTTGACGTGTAAAAAGGGAATGCAGTTCTGACTCATAATATGATTAGAGATGAATCCTAGCAGTGCTTTTCCGTATCCTTTACCAGTATAATGGGGATGGGTACAGACAGCTGAAATTTCTTTGAAATTGCCAGTCTGAAGTCGTAAGCCAGCCATGGCTGCGAGTTTCCCACCTTCAAAAATGCCATGATAGTACCCAAAATCAATAGTCCTTTCCAGGAAGGGCCCTGGTTGGGTCAAAGCAGTGAGAGCCAGCATTTCTTCAATGTTATCTTCTTTCAACGGCCTTATTTCTATGACAGGATTTAGTTCAAAAGGCCCATTCCTTAGATAAACCATTTGATGCATAGCATTGTCATGAATCAGTTCCCAGTTTAAGGGAAAGGTGAGGCGATCTTCAGAAAAAAGGACAATAACACGATCGGTTTCGATCCTTTCATAAAGTTCTTGATAGGCCTCTTCTTGCCATATTTTCAAGCCCGATAAAGGAGAAATTTGGGAGTCAAAAGTCCCGGCCTTTTCACCGAATTTTGCCCACTGCGGGTTAGAGACTATGGCATTCCAGACAATGTTATCCAGAGGAGAAAAGTCAATCATGTTCTGGAAAATCCATTAGTGGCCTTACCTCTCTGATGCAGTGGCCAATTTTTACCATCGGACATTCCTGAGCTATGGCAGTGGCTTCTTCCAGATTTTCGGCATAGATGAGGTCAAATCCGGAGACTCCTGCAACTTCTTTGAGAAAGGAGTCGTCGGTAGAAACTCCGTTTTGGGTGACATATGATCCCGTAAGAGTGAACGGACTTCCGTCAATATATCTGCCGGATTCTATTAATTTATTTACCCAGGGCATCATGTCTGGGCCGGAGTTAAAACGCTCTTCATCTGTAAGTTGACTAATTTTTTCCAGATTTTCGCGGGCAATAAGAATGAATTTTTGCATGTAATTATTTTGACTTGGTTAAAGTTAGGCATTAATCGCCTCACCCAATTACATTCATTTCCGATTACTAGTAATTCATGTACTTAGACCTTGATGGGTCATCATTCCAGAGAAGTAAGCCATGTGAATTTCATTCTTAAAAGTGAGCATCCGCCCAAATCATTATAACAGAAACACTGTCAAACTGAAATAAGCCTTTTTGAAAATAAAGATTCCACTTATTTTCTTGTTAATTCTAGCTTAGGATCATCTCTGGAAATTCACGCAGTGTTTCCAGAGTCATCGAGTTTTTTCTTAGAATAGAGAGGTGTTCCATAAAATTTAACGATTCTGAATTCCAATTTCATGGCCTAATTTTTGTCTTTATTGAAATAATATTGTGACTGTTTGTTCATGCCAGAGGGATTTGAATATTACCTGGAGAGATTAGGCTATTTGGAGGATTTTCAGGCGTTCCCTGAAAGTCTGCAGCAGGCTTTACTTTCATGTCTGAGCTTTGAGATGTATTCAAAAAATGAATTTATCATGAAGCCCGGCGAGGTATGTAGAAATATTTACCTCATTCTGGAAGGATCTACCCGAAATGTGATTGCTCGAAATGAGAAAGAAGTAACTACTTCATTGGCTTTTGAGGGGCAGGTGGCTGTCTCGGTAGATAGTTTTCTGGAAGGTACTGCGTCTATGGAAGGGATACAGGCATTGGAAGATACCATTTGCTGTTTGCTATTTGTAGATGATTACAATACTTTCTCGGCTACATCACTGGAGTTTAATGTTTTTGCCAATAAGATCAGGCATAGATTTTTTCAGGAAATGAGCAGTATGCTGAATTCACTGCGAGGAATGACGGCCTACGAACGATATGAATACTGCATGGAGAATAAACCCATGCTGGTGAGGCGGGTGCCGGTACGCCATCTGGCATCGTATCTGGGCATGAGCCATGAAACCCTGAGCCGTATGCGAAGTCTGGTATAAGTCCTGGCCATATCAGAACATCTTTAGCCGGGTTGTCTATTTATCTTATACCATGGTATTGCTACCGATACTGGAAAACCTTGACCTGAAACGAAAAAACACTTTCTATCCCAGAAAAAAACCTCTTCGATCCTCTGTTTGGTACGGTATTTGCAATACTTTGAAGTATATACGCAATGGGTCTTTTGGTGAGTAACCGTGCTGAAAGACATTGTGTGCAAAGTGATAAAAAGGGGGAAAAAAAGAAAGGCTGATGATTGGAGCCATCAACCTTCCTGCTTCTAGATAAATCACTCAGAATACGCCAAAAATCAGCACCACCACTTCGAGTATGAGGTAGTCTTTGGAGTATAGCAAGATTTTGGTTCGCAAATGTTCTTTGGTTCGCAGTAGTTGTTATATCCTCCAGTGTTGCAAGAGCTCTTTGGGGGCTCATAGCACGTAGTCTTTGGAGTGTAGCAGCTGCCAAACGAAAGAGAAAGAGAGAAGAAGGAAGAGAATCCGAAAAATCCTCCTTTTACCTCTTCGGTGTTTGTGATTGCAAACGACGAGAAATTGTCAAGTGTCTTCATAAGTAACCGTTGATTATTTGTTGGTAATATGTTTAGAGTGCATAATTCCCTGACAATGTGGAAATTCAGCGGCTCTAAATTACTATGATATTTACCTACAATAATCTGCCGACTAATTTAATTGATAATTATCAAGTTAACACGCAGGTTACCTTGATTTTTCTTCTGTGGTACGTTTTTTGTTATTTAAAAATCATTTCCCTCGGTGCTTTCTTAGAACAGTATAGCTGGTTAACAGCAGTTTCTCGCTGAATCCCCTGATCTCCAATGACTGGGTGATGCATTCAATCAACAAAGATAATTTCTCAAAAGAAAGAAAGGTTTCAGATGCCCCAAGCCAGTCAGAAACCCAGGATTCAAGCTTTTCACCTGTACTTTCCATGCCTGCAATATCCTGAAAGAAATTGGTGAGATGGAGATCAACATCAGGAAGTGGCTGATTTGAGAGGCCCTCCAGTTGTTTAGTCTGTTGCTCTTTATTCTGCCGGCTAAGTGCCAGAAAAATAAGCTGAAAGGCAAAATTGATTCGTTTTTCTTCATCCAGGTAGAATCCCCGGTTTATGCAGGTAGCCGTGAATACCCGGGTAAGGGCGTTCAGTAGTGCAAACACCCTATGGGCCTGCCCGGTATCCTCCACCTTGAAGTCATTATTCTCTGAAATGAAATTGACCGGTATGACCGAATTGGGCGGAATATTGTAAAAAAGAGTATCCTGAAGGTGGTATTCATATAGCGGCATGCTATACAAAAGCTGCTTCAGGCGAAGGGTTAACGGTCCGAATTCCTTCCTGGCAAAGATTTTCAGGTGGTAGCCTCTTTCGGCATCCAGAAAAAGGAAGTAGGAATCAGCTTCGATAATTGCAGGTAGAGATGAAATGATCACCGGCCAGTTTTCTTTGTGGCTGTAAAGGTGAACTCCGTAAAGCTCCAGATGTGATGAAAGATACGCCATGGGAAATATTTTCAATCGAGAACCAGCTTTTCCGAAAGGTTATAAACAGTGCCTTTACCGTATCCAGATCTGTTCACCTGCAAACCCTGGGCTTCTTTTCGTGATTTTTCAAGAAGAGCTTTGTTTTTCAGCTGAGACATGAAGTAGATGATCCTGTTCCGGTCTTCTTCATTCAGAATGAGCTTGTATCCCATGAAAAGTTCGGGATAATACTCGCCCTGGATGAGCTCATTTTCTCTGAGGCGAAAACGGTTTTTGTTACTAAGAGCAGATACGACCTGTTCTTTATCGTTTTCCCGAAGCAGCAGCGTATCCTCAATGATTCCGGTTTGAAATCTTCCGTGGGTATCAACCAGTACAATCGAGGAGGTTTTGAAATCGATTTTTTTGACCAGAATGGTACGCGTTTGAAGGTACATTTCCTCGTTTCGCACCCGCTCCTGCATAGAATGTTCTATAGCTTGAAGAAACTCAGGTTTGCTGTAACGCTGTTCATAAACAGGTACGTCCAGAAGTCGTTCTTTCAGGTCGTTGTCCTCAAAACCGTAGCTTTCTATTTCTTCATTGTACCCGCGGATGCGATGGAAATCTTCCGCACAGAAGGCCATTTTCCCGAATGTATCGCTTATTGACCCTTCTGAGGGAGTCAGTAATGCGTGTTTTTCCTTTGAAAATTGCGAAGCAATAAAACTGGCAAAGCCATGGCCAGCAAAATTATCAGCATCCAGATTGCACAGAATATCTCCTGAAGAGAGCCTCATAGCCATGTTTCGGGAGTGAGACCTTCGATAGAATTCTGAATCGGTGTAGCGGTAAAATTTGACTTTTGGACCCAGCCTCTCACGGTTATCTGAAAACCATTCTTCCAGACCATCGGATGAATTGTAATCAAGTATCACGAATTCGCAGCGGGTATAATCTCTGTTTTCCCAAATATTTTTGGGTAAGGTTTCTATAAGGTGATGCTTTCTGTTCATCACGGTGGTACAGAAAGAGATGAATGGCCCTGACATAATTCACTCGGCTTACTTCTTTTAACGCCGCAAGTATTGTACCAGAAATTAAGAATGGGGCCTCCGGGAGCCGGAAGGTGTTTGGTATTAAAATTGCCATGCTTTCAGGAAAGAATAGGTATGTCGCAAACAGAATTTACGATACGAATCAGTTCAGACCTCTATGAGGCTCCTGAAAAAATCGAGTGGCAAAACTCGGAGGAAAATTCTCTGGAAGAGGCCAAGGCAGTGACACTGGCTTTTTGGGATGCTCAGGGCAGAGGATCTATGGTAGTGAATCTGTGGAACAAGCAGATGCAAACGCTTGAGCTAAAGGGTTTCTATCTGGAAATCATGAAGAAGCTAAGCGAGTCTGTCAAATCGGCCACAGATGATTACGTCATTTCCAATATCATTGATAACGCGTGTTTTCAGATAGAGTCTCTGCTGCAATCTGAGGTAGAAGCTATGCGGGAGCAGTAAGGTCACCACAGGTTTTCCTAATTCAATTCAGAAGTGGTTTGAAAAAGAAGTTTACACATTACCGCCAGTTTGATCAGATGGATTGCGGCCCCACCTGTCTCAGGATGGTGGCCAAACATCATGGTAAAAATGTAACTATTCAATTTCTGAGAGAGAAAAGTCAGATATCTAAAGAGGGCGTTTCTCTGAAAGGAATAAGTAAAGCGGCAGAAAGTATTGGATTTAAAACCCTGGGGGTCAAAATTACCTTCGATCTTCTTTTGGAAGCTCCCAAGCCTTGTATTGTGCATTGGGATCAGAACCATTTTGTGGTGGTTTATGATATACAGAAAAAAGGAAAAGATTACCGCGTCTATGTGGCAGATCCCGGCACCGATAATCTGGTGTACAGCCGCCGGGAATTTGAGGAACACTGGATAAGTGCCGAAGAGAAGGAAGGCATAGCTCTGCTGCTCGAAACTACACCGCAGTTTGAAGAATTTGAAGATCAGGATGTTTCAGAAGGATTAAGCCTGAAGCGTATTGGCAGGTACCTGCTGAAGTACAGATCGCTCATTGTACAGTTATTTATCGGTTTGCTGGCTGGCACAGTCATCAATATGCTGCTGCCGTTTCTCACGCAATCGGTCGTAGATACGGGCATACAAACCAAAAATCTCAATTTCGTTTACCTGATACTAATAGCCCAGTTGATGTTATTTCTGGGACGTACCGGGCTCGAATTCATCAGAAGCTGGCTGCTTCTTCACATAAGCACACGGGTCAATCTCACCATCATATCCGATTTCCTGATCAAACTTCTGAAACTTCCGCCCTCGTATTTTGATACCAAAATGACGGGCGATATCCTGCAGCGAATCAACGACCACAGTCAGATCGAACAGTTTTTATCTTCTACTACGTTAAGCTTCATCTTCAATTTTGTCACGTTTGTGGTGTTTGGGTTGGTGCTGGCCTATTATGATCTGGAGATATTTCTCATTTACCTGGTGGCAGGGGTTTTGTATGTGCTCTGGATCAGATTTTTTCTGGCAAGGAGAAGGGCTTTAAACCAGAAAATGTTTGGTTTGGCTGCTCAGAATCATTCCAAAATTATCCAGCTTATTTCAGGAATACAGGACATAAAACTTACAAATTCAGAACTCGAAAAACGCTGGGAATGGGAAAATCTACAGATTAAGGCGTTCAGACTTGGTTTGAATAACCTCTCTCTGGAGCAGTTTCAGCAGAGTGGGGCCTTTCTGATTAATGAAGGCAAGAATATCCTTATTTCTTTTCTGGCCGCAAAATCGGTGATCGAAGGAGATCTCACTCTGGGAGGCATGATGGCTCTTCAATATATTGTGGGGCAGTTAAACGGACCAATTGAAAGTCTGGTGGGCTTCATTCAGCATTCTCAGGATGCCAAAATAAGCCTGGAAAGACTCAACGAGATACATACCCTGGCCGATGAGGAGCCTGCCGATAAAAGCTATGTCTCTTATTTTGATAAGCAGGCAGACTTGCGGGTTTCCGGGCTCAGTTTTGCGTATCCGGGACAGGAGAGACCTACGCTACACGCTATTAATCTGGAAATTCCTTCCGGAAAAGTAACGGCGATAGTGGGGTCGAGCGGCAGCGGGAAAACCACCCTTCTCAAATTGCTGCTTCGTTTTTATGAAGTAGAAGACGGTCAGATTTTACTGGGCGAAAACAGCATGAGTCAGATTTTGCCCTCAGCCTGGAGGCAGGAGTGCGGCACGGTAATGCAGGAAGGTTATATCTTTTCAGACTCCATTGCCAAAAACATTGCGGTAGGCGTAGAGAAAATTGACTACGACCGGCTGTTTTATGCCGTTCGGGTAGCCAATATTACCCCATTTATTGAGCAGCTGCCTTTGGGATACAATACCAAAATTGGTGACGAAGGAGTGGGGCTAAGCCAGGGCCAGAAACAGCGGATACTTATTGCCAGGGCGGTCTATAAAGACCCGTCGTTTCTGTTTTTTGACGAAGCTACCAATGCTCTGGATGCAAACAATGAACGGGTGATCATGCAGAATCTCAACACCTTTTTTAAGGGGAAAACGGTGATCATCGTGGCCCACAGGCTTAGCACGGTGAAGAATGCAAACAAGATAGTAGTGCTGGAGGGTGGGCGAATCATCGAGGAAGGAACGCACGAGGATCTGGTGCAAAAACGAGGAAGCTATTTTTCATTGATAAAAAACCAACTGGAGCTGGCCTGATGTCTGAGAATCAGAAACATATGATCCCGGGAATTAACTCTGCCGATCTCATGAAAAAAATCATGGAAGATGTGCAGAGCAAACCTGTGAGTCAAAGGCCCGTATCACCGAAAACAAACACCTATCATACGTCAAAAATACCTGGTATAACGGCCAGTTTGAGTGATATTTCCCTGCTGAACTCAAAAAACCAGCAAACCAAACCACCAGTCAGAAAATTGAAAGGGCTGGGAGAGCCCCAACGCAGCGATGTGGTCAAGGAAGTTCTCGAAAGCCCGCCGGCATGGCTAATTCGATGGGGTAGTACCTGGGTGCTGGTCATTATTGCCATGATCCTGGCCATCAGCTGGTTTGTACAGTACCCAGATCTGGTAAAAGGAGCCATGCAGGTGACAGGCACCAGCGAGGCATCTGCCGTTATGGCCCAAAAAGATGGGGTTTTGGAAGAGCTTTTTGTGAAAGAGACAGAGCATGTGGAGCCCGATCAGATAGTGGGGCGTCTGGAATCTCTCGCAGATCCCGAAGAAGTAAAACGTCTGAGCGAATTTCTGAAAAACATGCAGCAGAAATTCATTGAGGCCAGTAATTATACAGGTGGTGAACTCAATTTGCCGGTATTCAATCATTTGGGAGAACTTCAGCAGCCCTATCAGGTTTTTGCGAACCGCTTTCAGGTCAACAGAGACTTTGGGAACTCAGGTTTGGTAAACCAGAAAATTGAATACATTCAGAATGACCTCAACCAACTGAGAGATCAGCTGGAAAACTACTACCAGCAAAAAAATAATTACCTTAAAGATTACCAGCTGGCTGCCGAGGAATACCAAAACCAGCTGAAGCTAAGTCAGAAAGGGCTCATCTCTAAGTCTGAATTACGAGCTTCCGAGAGCAAATTACTCACGAAAAAACAGATGATTGACCAGTCGGAGTCAACGGTTCAATCGATACGCATGCAGGAGAATCAGAAAAAGCAGGAGATTCTGGAGCTGAGGAGGTCAAAACTGGAAAACGGAGCCCTGTTGAAACAGGAGGTGGATGTGCTGCTTCAGCAAATAGAAAGCTGGGAGAGGCAGCATTACCTCAGAAGCCTCACCCGGGGCAATCTTTTCTTTCACAAAAATATTCAGTTAAACCAACAGGTGACGGCCGGGCAGCCTTTGTTTTATGTGATGCCTGATACCGCCGCTTGGTATGGACAAATGGCTGTGGGTCAATATAACATTGGTAAAGTAGCAGCCGGGCAGCGGGTGATTCTGAAGTTTCAGGGATACCCGTATCAGGAATTTGGCTCCATGGAAGGCATCGTGAGTTCTGTATCAGATATCCCGGTAGATTCGGTATATCTTATTCGGGTTAAACTTCCCGAAAACCTGAGCACCAGCACGGGCAAGAGGTTGAATATCCGATCGGGAATGACTGCCGAGGGCGAAATTGTAACCGAGGAGCTGAGGCTCATCGAAAAAGTTTTTTACGAAATCAGAAGATATCTGAAGCGATGAAACTAAAGATACTTCATGCTTTTATTCTGTTTTTTCTGGCCAGGGCCGGATTTTCCCAGCAGTCTGTATCTGTGAAAGAGCTGACACTTGACGACTGCCTGAAACTGGCCATTGCCAATAACTTTGACCTAAAAAACCAGGGCTTTGAAGCAGAGAAGGCGGGTATTCGTTTGCAACAGGCTCAGAAAGAACGTGATCCTTCAATATCAGCAGATTTCTCTCAGGGTTTTAATCTGGGAAGAAACATTGATCCGTTTTCCAATCAGTTTGTCACTACACCCATAAATACAGCAAATCTGGGCCTTAATGCCAGTTATACGCTTTATGACGGGGGTGTAATGAAAAACTCGCTTATGCTTCAGGAGACCGAGCGGAGTATTGCCGAAACCGAAAAGCAGCGTTTGGAACTGGAGCTGCGGCGGCAGATTACCCTTTCTTATCTGGAAGTGGTGTTGAAACAGGATCTTCTCAAACTAAGAGAGCAGGAAGAAACCATAACAGAAACCCAGGTAAACCGGGTAAAGGAGTTGGTGCAGTTCGGTAATTCGGCTTCATCTCTGCTTACAGATCTGCAGGCTCAGCTCGAAAACGACCGATATGCGATTACCTCTGCAAGGGCCGAGCTTTTGCTGGCCAAACGGCAGCTGCTGAGCCAGATGAACGAAACGAAGATGAACGATTTTAAAGCCAAAGAGCCGGTGATATCTTCCAAAGATATGGCAAAGAGTCCCTCGGCTCTGCGATTAAAGAGTCTGCCAGATCTGCAGCTGGGTCAATATGAAATCAACCGATCTTCCATTGATTTGAGTATTGCTGAAGCCTCCAGAATGCCCCGGGTTTATCTTAACGGAGGTCTGTTTACCCGATATTCTTCACAGGCTTCACCACGGATCAATTTCCCCGACAAACCGCCTCTTCAACGTGTGGAAACATCCCCCAATGAATATGTGCTTATTGGTGGAAATGCGGTTCCGTTAAACCGGGTGATTGTAACACCAGTGACTGAAGAGATGCGTTTCGGTTATTTTGATCAGCTCGTTTCCAATTCGGGACTTGCCTTTTCCTTAAATGTTCAATATCCGATTCTGGATAAAGGGTTACGAAATTCTCAGCTACAGACCGCCCGCGTGAATCAACTGGCGGCCAGAAATAAATACTATCAGACACAGACACGTCTCACCAGTCAGCTGGCCGAAATCGTCACCTATCTGGGGAATTCCAGAGACCTGTATCAGCAGGCCTTAAAGGCCGAAGCCGCTCAGCAGAAGGCTTTTGACACAGCTCAGCTACGTTTTGAGGAAGGTCTGATCACCTTTACGGAATTTGATAGAAGCAAAATGAACCTGCAAACGGCCCGGTCAAATGTGCTTCGCAACAAGCTCATGCATTATTTCTACAATTTGCTGTATGAGTATTATGGTAATTAACAGGCGGACGATTTAACTTCGGTGATTACATCCCAATTCTTGGAACAAACCTCTGCTATTCAATCCCTTTCACTTAGAATTTGGATCCATAGAGTATGTGCTGTCAGTCAAAATTAATGGCTGGGCGTACATTTAGTAGGTTTACTCCCGTATCTTCGGTTCCTACTCCTTAATCTGACTCATGAACCTGAACAAAACAGAAGTACTGGCCGGGGTTTCTTCCTTTCTGGCTACCGTGTACATTGTAATAGTTAATCCGGCGATTCTTTCACAGGCGGGGATGCCATTTAATGCGGTGGTAACGTCAACCGTTCTGGTTTCATTTACCGGAAGCCTGATGATGGGCTGGTATGCCAAAAATCCCTTTCTGGTGGCACCGGGCATGGGTATGAACGCCTTTTTTACTTTTACGGCCGTTAAAATGCTCGGATTGAGCTATCAGGAAGCACTCGGGGCGGTTTTCTGGTCAGGTATCCTGTTTCTTGTTATTTCTGTCTTCAATTTGCGTGAAGCGGTGCTGAACGCCATACCCCCGCAGGTGCGAAATGGTGTGGCGGCAGGTATTGGTTTGTTTATCTGTTTTGTAGGACTTCAAAATGCCCATATCGTGGTGGATAATCCGGCTACGTTGGTGGGGCTAAACAGCATTAAAGACCCCGCCGTGATCACCTTTTTTGTTGGTTTATTTGCCACGGCCTGGTTTCTATATCAGAAAAAAGCGGGAGCAATTATTTATGGTATTGTCATAACTACGTTGTTGGCAGTTCCAATTGGCCGCTTTTGGGGAGATGCCTCGGCCTATAATTTCGGGGTGCCCACGCTGGTCAATTTTACCGGAATTTTTGCCGCACCCGATTTCAGTTTGCTTTTTGAGCTGGATCTGATCGGTAGTCTCAAATACAGTTTTCTGCCGGTTATTTTTGTCTTTGCTTTCACCGATATGTTTGATGGTATTTCCACGCTAGTGGGGCTTTCAGAGGCCAGTGGGCTAAAGGAGGCCGATGGCCGTCCCAGGAATATCCGGAAGTCTTTGCTCACCGATGCCGTTTCTACGGTAGTGGCAGGTCTGGTGGGTAGCAGCCCGGGTACGGCATTTATTGAATCATCGGTAGGTATTTCACAGGGAGGGCGTACGGGACAAACGGCCATTGTAGCTGCATTTTTGTTTTTACCGCTCATGTTCTTTTCGCCTTTGGTTTCGCTGGTGCCGGCTGTAGCAAGTTCGATAGCTCTGGTTCTGGTAGGGGTTTTTATGTTGGAACCCATCAAAAAAGTGAACTGGGCCAATATGGAGGAAGCCCTTCCTGCTTTTCTCGCACTCAGTATGATTCCGTTTACCTACAGTATTACCAAAGGGACTAATAGCTTATACGGTATTACAGCTTTTTGGCCGGAAACCGGTCTCAGCAACACTCATTATTATTGATCTTTTAGCCATCACAACCTTATGTTTCGAGTAGTCCTTGTTCTATTTTTTCTCTCATCGCTGGCTGCATTTTCACAGCGAACCGCTTTGATTGGAGCCATGCCCGAGGAAATTGCCGGTTTGCAGGCACGTATGCAGAGCCTTAAAGAGGTGAAACGGCACGATATCGTTTTTTACAAAGGAAAACTGGCCGGTAAAAAAGTGGTGCTTATGAAATGTGGAGTGGGCAAGGTCAATGCGGCCTATTCCACGGCATTGCTGTTAGAGAATTTCAAAATTACTGCGATTCTTTTCAGCGGCGTGGCTGGCGGAATAGAGCCAACGATAGTGCCGGGTGATGTGGTGATAGCAAGCTCCACCTTTCATCATGATTTTGCCCGACATCTGGCAGAAAACTATGAGGTAAGAGCTACGTATAGTATGCAGGCTGGTCAAAAGAATCCAATGTACTTTAAATCGGACAGTACCTTATTTGACGTAGCCTTTAAGGCAGCAGAAAAAATAAGCTATACGGAAGTGGCTGGTCATAAGCCGGAGGTTTTTACGGGCAAAATAGCTACCGGAGATGTATTTCTGAGTAATGCAGCCAAGGCCCGCGAGCTTTTTGAGAATTTTGATGCCATTGCTGTGGAAATGGAAGGAGCGGCAGTGGCTCAGATTGCTTATCAGCGGAGTGTTCCGTGTTTGATTATCCGGTCAATAAGCGACAACGCCAATAACGAAGCCCACGTGGATTTCAATGTTTTCAAATATCCGGCAGCGGAAAATGCCGCTTTATTGGTGGAAGAGATTTTGAAGGGGATGTGATTTTGACAGTTCTGGTTATTTGACAAACGGTCTGATCAAAATTATTCTTAAGAAAGCCTATATTAACAACTGTAAACCAAAACGGCGAAGGTCGATCCTTCACCGCTATGGTTTCGAGTTTTTCATTGGATGATTAATCGCATTTTGCCAGCACTTCCTTCGCCAGTTCTATGGCCAGTTTCTTATTAGCTTCGCTGTCTGCACCTACATTGCACACTATTTTAAAGGTTTTTTCGCCAACGAGAATAATGAGAGCATTATCTCTGGCATCCCATGAAGCGGCATTTCCCAGGCCATTTACATCTTCATATTTAGCTCCTTCGGCCAGACCTTTGGCCATACTCATGGCAGAGCCTGTGGTTTCCATGTTTACATTTTCGTTTTTCGAAACTTGCTCTTCGGCCTTGTTAAAAGCGTCATCGAGCTCTGCCTGGGTGGGTGTGTGGTAAAACGCTTTGAAAGATGCCACAGGATTTTCCCTACTCATTATGGTATAGAGATCGTCACCCAGCCACTTGATACCAATTTCATTTTCGAGTGGAACCTCCATTTTCTGACCTAATATTTCCATCGTTTTTGTGCGGTCACTGGCCCATGTATAGAGGTATGAATCTTGTTTCTGTCTTTTTGGATCGGTATTTTTATTGTATTGCTTCTTTGCTACAGACATATCTCCCTTGTAATGTTTTTGGATTGTTTCGAGGGGCAACAACTCGTCATATTTATCCATATACGAGAAAATGCAGTCTGAATTGGAAGCCACCGAAGCCTCATTTGAGCCTTCAGAATCTTTACTACTTCCACAAGAGTAGCTTAAAATAGAAAGAACTAAAAGGGGGTATTTCAAAGTTTTTATTTTAAGATAATTAGCGTAGGATACTTATTTGTAAGTCATTGAAAATTTGCAATTCTCCAGCTTTATTTCCGGATTTATGCCATCCCAGAGCATAGCATTTATTTCACCTTCCACCGTCTTCCCCCGCGTATATTTTGTAATTTTCATGGTACCGGAATTACCAAAATAGACTGCTCCGTTAAGAGTGACCACCAGCGATATTAGCTCCTGTTTTGAGGCCTCGGTGTTTAATTCATAGGTAGTATTAATTTTTAGTTTTGAATCATCGAGCTCCAGAGATATGACATTGAAATCATCCACAGATCCATTGATTTGGATCAATGACAAGAACCCTCCGAAACTTATTTCTTTGGCTTCCCACGGCTTGCCATCCAGCGTAGCCTTCATGCTTCCGGAAATTTTCGGGTCTTTGTTATCGGAATCTTTGCTGTCATCGGGTGAAATTCCCAGTTTTCCACATGAGTTTAGCAATAGGCCCAGCAGAACTACGAACACTAAATTTGATTTGGTTTTCATGTTAATTGCTATTAGTCAATCTGTTATGTATTATTTAATGATTTCTTCCCTGTTAAGACCCAGGCATTGAATGACCGGCGAAGTAATCGTTACTTTTCCTTTGATGCTTTTCCAGGTTTCCGGTTTTTCTGTATCCTGTGGCAGACCTCCTTTGGCATCGATCTCAAATTGGGCGATATTTTCATTGAGTTTCAGGATGGTCATGGTACCCTCATAAGGCATAGGGCTGGCTTCCATCCCGACTTCAGAGATCTTCATGAAAACGAGACTTGCGGCAGGTACGCCCTCGGTTTTGGCATTGGAAACAGCAAAACGAGCCTGTAGGGGCAGCGTAAAATCTGTGTCAAAGTTGGAAAAAACTCCCATAAGGGAAGTTCCTTTCTCATCGACCAGCTGAAAGGAGAGATTAAGCTCCCCGGATGATTTTTGAGCCATGATGGTGCCCGTAAATGTTTCATTGCTCAGAATCATTTCCTTGCTGTCAAAGCGGAAACTGGCCTCTACTTTCTGGTCCTGAAAACTGCCCACTTTCGCAAGGTCAACTTCCTGCCCGGTTTGGCTTTCAACAACTTCTTCCAGGGCCGAGTTTATACTTTCCTGAGCCTGGTCTTTGGCACTCTGGCAGGCTGTGAGACTTAGCATGTATACCAGTAATACATAATTTATTTTCATGGTTATTTGTATTTGATATAGTTTAATTGAGCGGGGTTGATAAAATTCGAAGTGAAATAGAAGATATATTCAGAGGTGATAGCCAGATAATCTGAGATAAACTGCGGACCGGTTTCCTGACCATTTATTTTCATCAGGTAATTGACCTGCTTATCGTTGGCTTCAACAAGGTAAAGTTCACGCTGAAAGGAATTTTTGGTATGTATAGCCAGAATGTGGTTCCTGTATGCAGCCAGTGATTCAGGAAACCGGCCATTTATTAATTCGGGATTATAAATCAATGTGGTATATCCATTTATTCCCAATACAGAAATTGACCCGAGCACTGAGTTGGTTTCGACACCAGTTAGCCCTACCAGAATAAGGCTATCTGTTATGGCTAAAGCTTCGCCGACCCGGCTTCCCGAAGTGTTTGAATTATCGTAAATGGGAATTTTCGGGGTCCATACGTTATTCTCAAATTTGTAGAGATAAGCAACACCCAGTATATCTGCAATCCCTGTTATAGTGAACGGAGCCCCAATGAGCAGGTCGGTACCATTAAGGGCTACCTTTCTTCCAAAGCCTTTGTCAATGGTAGGGTTAGGAGACTCAATGATTGATTCAAACCATACAGGATTGCCCAAAACCGTGGTTCTTCTGAAGGCATACACCCTTCCCACATTTTGATTCTGCTGGGTATCTACTCCAGGGGCTCCTGCCATCAGGTTAGACCCATCCAGATCAATGGAATATCCAAACTGATCTCCGGAACTACCATTGCTTGCGGTAATTTTATTTCTCTGAAGCCAGGTGCCGTTTACCATTTCAAAAATATAGACAGCTCCTTTAAGAAGGTCGTTAGAGGCAGCAATGGCAATCCGGTTACCCGAAATATCTACCGCACTTCCAAATCGTGCACCGGGGTTTGAATCATTTGCGGTTAAATAATTCTGAAATACCCAGGCATCATTCACAAGTCTGAAAATGGCCACATTTCCTGCATTATTATTGTTTGATGGGTTGCCAACAATTAGATAGCGATCATTTGCTGCAATGGGGCCTTCCGGAATTCCTTCAATGACGGTAGGTTCGGGCTCCGCCTTCACTTTGTTAAACCCCGTTTTTCCATACACAAAAAGGGCCTGCACCGTGGTATCGAAAACTACCATTCCTTCGGCCGGGTTAGAGATGGCGGTTCGTTCTGCGGTGCTCATTCTCGGGGGAAGAAGTCCTTTTGAAGTACTGCGGGCATCTATTATGGCAGATGCTCCTGCAGAGGGATCAATTGTTACAGATTGCGAAAATGTACTGATCCAAATTGACGAAAATACAAAACTAAAAATGTATTTATTCATGGCATTTACTCCTCGTAAGTGATTAAAATTTTGCACGGTTTACTTCTGATTTCAGAACTGGCTGAACCCGAAAAGTTTCTTAACGAGATGGTTGAGTTGGTTACATATACATCAAACTGGTAACCAAACAGATCGTTTCCGTCTTTTACCCAATAATTGGTATTGTACTCTACTAAGGCTTCTACTTTAAGAATTTTGGCCGGGGTAACGCCATGGGTTACAGTAATTTCACCATTCGGATAGCCACTATTTGCAGATGTTGTGCAGCCGCTGGTAAGCTTTTTTATTTTGATGGCAGGAGCATCAGAGCCGAGTTTGGTGAAACCATTAACCTCCAGTTGTGACGTAGGAGTTTCAGTGCCTATTCCCACCTCACCTGTCTTTTTAATGAACAACCTTGTAAGCCAGTCTGAGTTTAGTGTTTGAAACGAAAAATTATTATAAGCTGAAATTGTAAACCAGTTCAATTCCTTAATGGCACCATTATTTCTTCCTAAACTCCCAAAATTGGTATTATCACTATTTCTAAATAAAATACTTGGAGCATAAGATGGTGTTAAACATTCCAGGTATATTGAACCAATAAATGAAGGTTTTCTGAGTTGGAGGTCTGCCCCAAACTTGATGTTATCTGAATTGATAGAGGGGGAAGTATTTTGACCATGAACCATGAAATTGGAAATGGAAATAATAAAAAATACAGAAAGTGTTATTAAGTTTCTCATAATTAATTTATTCTACAGTTTTACAAATTCCACTCTCCTGTTGTTTGATTTACTTTGTGGGGTGGTTTGGGCTCAGAGGGCAGGCTTCCACCTTATCGAGGCCTTTGTCGACAGAGCTGTCAATCGCATTGTTTGTTCGGTCTGAAGCTTTTCGTTTAGCTACTTCCGTGGGGTCTGTTAGCTTAGCCTGTAAAGAAAGGCTTAGCAATACAGCGTTGAATGATAGAATTAGTTTCATGTGTATGAATGCTTTCTTACTTGGTGTAGGAATGGGAGAAAAGTAAACTCCCGGTAATAAAAAAATTTTAAAGGTTTAGCCATGCCTTTTTAAGGCCCTGATTGTAAGCAGAAAGCCGTCTTTTCGTCTTCGGGCAAGTGTTCCTTTGAGATTTCCGTTCAGGAAAATCTCCGTTTCAGAGAAGTGGGTGCAATGCCTCAAATTAATCAGGCACGAGCGGTGAATGCGGTAAAAACGGTAGGGCTCAAAAATCCCTTCGCATTGTTTGAGGGTTTTGGCCAATGTAATACGGCGGCCATTGCTAAAATAAAAAACACTGTAGTTTTCATTGGCTTCTACCATAATGACGTCCTCGGGGCTTACCCGGGCTTGTTTGAGGCCACGTATGTTTTTAAACTGGTATTTCATGACATCTTTTTAGGCTTTAGTGTGGCATCGTCTAAAAAGTAAACCGCCGTAAAATAAATAATTATGTATGTTTACTTTCGGGATGAAATTATACCAATAAGCAAAAGTGACGGAGATTGAGAAGCTACGGCAGCGGGAACCCGAGACGGTAGAAAGGTTATATCTAAGTTACAAAAGCAGCTTTCTTCAGTTTGCATCAAAGTATCCACTGAGTAGGGAGGATCTTTTGGATATCTACCAGGATGCCTTTGTGGCCATGATGGAAAATGCGGATAAGGGGCGGCTTGACAATCTGAAGTCAGAATTGAAGACGTATGTATTTTCAATTGGTAAATACATGATATTCAGCAGACTGAAGAAGCCTCTGACTTACGATCTGGAAAATCTGCATGAGAATTTTGAATTTGAAGACCCTAGCAATTCGGAAGAGTTGGTTTTAAGACTGGAACAGAAGCTGGGGCAGCTGGGGGAGCAATGTTACAGGATTCTAAGAATGTTTTATTACGAAAACCTAAAGTTGGATGAGATCCTGGAAAGGAGTTCGTATCAGTCAAAAGATGTACTCAAAAGCCAGAAGGCCCGGTGCATCAAACAGTTGAAAGAGATGCTACAAAAGAATTAACATGGAGGAACTGCTGGAAAAATATTTTGAGAATACACTTACTGATGAGGAGCAAGAGTCTCTGAAGGAAAAACTGGCTACAGATGCCTCGTTCAGAGAAGAATTTGAGTTTCATAAGAGCCTTCGGCAAGGTATTCATTTCAAAGAGCGGAATGAGCTCAAAAGCATGCTCAACGAGATTGATCGGCGATCTGAGGAGGTCCGGTTTGAAGTACATAAGAATTCATCTTTCTGGAAATATGCAGCAGCGGTGGCTATTTTGGTTATGGCTGGGGTGGGCATTTATTCCTATCAAAATGAGGGAAATACCAATGAGGAATTATATGTGGCCTATTACCAGACCTATCCCAATGTAGTGGCTCCCAATGTTCGTGGCAAGAATGTTGAAGGCATTAAAAATGACGCATTTAAGGCCTACGAAGCAGAAGATTACCCGGAGGCTGTCCGTTTATTTGAACAGCTGGGCCGGGAGGAATTTGCCGTTTTTTACACCGCCGTTTCCTGTTTGGAAATCAATGAAAATCAAAGGGCTATTGAACTGCTGAACTCCCGGGAGTTTAATGAAAGCCCCTATCCCTTTCAAACCTACAGCAAATGGTATCTTGCACTAGCCTATCTGAAAACCGATAAGAAAGATGCTGCAAAAATGATTTTGAAGGAACTGGCAGCTACCGAAAATCCGCAGCAAACCAAGGCATCGGAGCTTTTAGCCAGGCTTTGAAATCTGCCTTTTTTTGATGTATATGACTGCCCCACTCGTAGCAAGTAAAGCTGCAAAGCCCAGCCAGTAAAGCCACTGATTACCCCGAGGCGTGAGCGGAGTTACGTCACCATTGATGATAAAACCAGACCAGTAATACGGATGGCTTTTCATTGGATTTTTATGGATGAATTCTCGTTTAGCCTTTACCAGAGCCAGGTCCTTGCTGATGCCCTCCTTCAGAAAATGGTAGAAATACGACATCAGCTCCGAGGTTTCTTTATCGGGTACCTGCCACAGGCTGTTTACGGTTGATTTTACGCCGGCATAATTCAATGCCCGTGAGATGCTCATGAGACCTTCGCCATTCAGGTATTCTCCCACGCCGGTATTGCAGGCACTCAGCACCACCATTTCAGATGGGAAATTGAGGGCGTAAAGCTCGTAGAAGTGCATTTTCTCGTTGTTTTGAAAAACCAGACTGGAGTATTCATAGTCTTTTTCATCGAGAATAGAATGCATAGCCAGATGATGTACATTACTGCTGCCCAATGTTTTCAGGAAATTGCTTTTGGTGGCATTTTCATTCATAAAGAGAGCAGAGTTCCTGAAAATATCCGCTATGTTTTTCAGCTCGGCTCCGGTATAAATGAGTTGGCCGTTATCAGACCGGGTAACTCCTACGCCATCCTGGTATTTGGGAGCAAAACCTGTCAGGAAATTGTCAAATGAAGCCTTTTTCTCCGGGAATAATGGCTGAGAGAATTTCAGCGAATTGGAATAAGAGACGATATGACTTAGGGCAAAAGGCATATCTTTTTCGTTCAAAAGGGTTTCAAACGGGCAGAAATTCAGAAAATTTTCAGGTACAAAAACTACCGGTCTCTGATCGGCCAGATTCAGGGGTTTTAACAGAAGTTTAAAGAGTTTTTTTGAATTGTTTTTATAGCCAAAATCAATTTGGCTGATTTGG
Source organism: uncultured Cytophagaceae bacterium (assembly GCA_966250325.1). GTDB lineage: Bacteria > Bacteroidota > Bacteroidia > Cytophagales > Spirosomataceae > Jiulongibacter. The sequence goes on from CBINGY010000002.1 coordinate 113,944, forward strand.
GAATGGTAGACTTTCGAAAGATTCTTCAGTTCATTGCTTTTGCCTAAATAGTAGATTTCAAGTGTCTTTTGTACGATTTTACAGGCAAAAACAGAGCTATCGCTCACATAATATTTTACCAGTGTTTTCTGGCTCCCGAGCGATTGTTGCAAGGTTTCTATGTTAAAATCAACAGCCTGAAAACGCTCATAATTGGGATAAGACTTTGAAATTTCATGGTCTATGGCATCCAATGCGGCATTAAGGCTTTTCTCCCGCTGTATTTCCTTCAGTGTTTTTTCTTCTTTCTGAGTGAGATAACTCAGCTCTATTACCGCCTCATTGCGTTTAGAAATAAGATCTTTGGACAGGTTCAGGTTGTTGCTGTATTTGGCCAGAAACTGTTTCCACAGGTGCTGAGAACTTATGTCTTCCAGCGTGTTGATGCATTGTGCCAGATAGGTTTTATCTGCAGGTGTTTGCAAGGCAGAAAACAGTAGACCTTCTTTGATGTTGTTCAATTGTTGCTCAAGGTCGGGGTTAAAAAACCCTTTTTGATAGTAATCCTTGAACATATCAGCGGCCAGTTTATACAGGTTTCTGATAACCTTAAGGTCTGTTTTGGACCTTCCGTTTCGCTCATAAATGCGGCGATAGGCCAGTCCGGAATGAATAAATATATTGATATAGGCTGAATTGTTGACCTCACCGAAGTCCTGAATTCTGATTTTTTCCAGCGGAATATCCTTATCAAATTCTGTGTGAAATACCTCTTTTACAGCAGTTTTAGCTTCATTAAATTTACCAAGGTTGGCCAGATTTTCAGCTTTTAAAGTCAATAGTGTGAGGTAACTGGATTTAAACCCGAGTAGTTGAAGGTAATCCAGTGCCTTTTGGTTGTTTATCAGCGATTTATTGTAATCATACTTATAATAATAGAGCATGGCCCGATTGGCCGAGACCTTCATTTTATAAAAGTCATTATAGGCCAGTTTCTCCAAGATGCTGTTGTAATACAATGCCTTCTCTGATTGATAATTCATGTAAAAGGCGTATGCGGCACCATCATACGATGAAAGCAAAACCCCTTTTTCTTTTTCGGCCCATTTTTGAGGTGCCCGGGCAAAGACACGCTCCTGTGCTTTCAGATGGTACATCAATTTGGTTTCATCGAAAAACTCACTGTAGTAGCGAATGGATGAAAGATGGTACATGCCCTCTGCCCGATATCTGCTGAAAGGAGATTCGCTTTTGTATTTTTTCGTATTGGCCGGGTTCAGGAATTCTTGCATGTACAAATCATACCGCTTCTGGTACTCTGCCAATTTCTTGAGATCGCCGTATTCGGTGGCACTGAAAATGGCATCGTTGTACGCGACCGAAACAATAGATCCATCTGCGGCGTAGAATTTTGTCCAAATTTCCAGAGCCTTTTCAAAGGTGGGCATCATCTCTTTCTCTGTATTGGCGTCATCATAGCAAAAAGCCAGTTCACTATAGGCCAACGCAGTGACGTAATGATTTCTCCAGCCCAGGCGTTCAAACCCTCCAATAGCCTTTTTTATATGCTTAATAGCCTCATAATAATTGTAATTTGACTTGTAAGTCTGGCCAATACTGAACTCAATCTCTGCGGCTTCAGCAGATTTGGGAGGCACTTTCTTTAAGGTTTGTTTTAATAATGAAATGGCCTCATCGTATTTTTCTTCAGCACTCAGTTTATTTGCTTTCAGTCGGTCAATTTCGACCTCCACCGCCTTTTTTTCAGAATCAGGCATGGTTTGATAAAATTTCAGAATCGCTTCGTACCTGGAATCAGCTTTATCCTTTTCAAGTGCCTTTTGTAGGATATTCATTTCGGCGATGTCATACATCACCTTTGCGGCCCTATGCTTCCCCGAGTTTTTTGGAGTTGATTCAAGGATTTTTTTGCGGTAAACCAGCTCTTCCTGGAAATAGCCGCAGTTGGTCAGGCTGTCTGCCTGCCTGTGAAACAAAGTCTGGGCATGGGAATGCAGGCCAGTCAGGACCAAAAAGAGGATATAGAAGCGTTTAAACATAAACCGATCAAGCCAAACAATTTTAAGCAGTAGAATTAAATCATTTGCAATGAAATGAATCCAGCCCATCAGTAAAACAAATACATTTTAGTCAGATTTCAAGCTTTGGATGTGGTAATGGGTTGAAAGAATTGTAAGCTGGCATCAGCCCTCGGTGTGGAGTTGATGTCTGCGATATGGCGTTCAAAAAGTTTTTATTTCAATAAAAAGGTGGATAGCTAAAGTGTGGATTTGAACAAACAAACTATCCCTTTCACAAACTCCCAATCCCCTCCCTAATCTGCGTCGGCTGTTTGCCCATAATTTCTTTGAACTGTTTGTTGAAATCTGACATCATTCTAATTGAAATGAGTACCCAGCCTTTTTGAGATCAATTGTACATTTTCTGAAGAAACCTCAAACTTTTTAGCCAAAGACGGCCAGTCAGATAAAACATCTTGAATCCTTTCAATTACCCGGCGGGCATCGGCTTCTGAATAGTCAGCCAATGGTGCAAGCTTAAGCAAATCTAAGATGCCAGGATTTTCACCTTCACCGGCTACCAGCATACTTTGTTGTCCGGCCGGTCCTGAGGAGAAGGTAAGGTCGTAAGCAGGAGAGACGGTCCAATTACCCTTTTCATCCATCAGAAACGAAAAGTTTTTGGAATGATCATCCCTGTTGTGAGCCAAAACATTAAAAACGGCATATTGAAAAATTTTCTGTGCCTGCCGCAGGTCTTTAGTGAGCCAAAGTGTGGCCCTAATCAGGTCTTCGTAATCCAAAGCAGGAGTTCGGAAATCGGAATGAAGCAGCCCGCATGCTGTAAGCATATGTAATTTTTTGCCGCCCGGCCGCCTGTCAAAACGTTTGGTGGCGAAATATCCCGTATTCCCTTTTCCCGGGAACAGGTGACATTCCGGAATCTCCAGGCCTGCTTTCTTCGCCATCAGGTTATAGACATACTCAATGGCTCCGGCGTCTGTTCCGTCATTGGAATTGCCAAATTTTACTATCCAGTGTTCATAGCCTTCCGGAATTTCTCTGGTTCCATGAATAAGGCTTCCCGACAGGATGTTATATCCTACGAGGGCTTTAGGGCGTGCACCGGCAGAGGAGCCATTCAAATGAATGAGTTCTTGCAGAACCTCTGAGGGTAACCCAAGGAGAATTTCTTTGGTTTGTTGATTCAGATCGTCCAGATTGATTTGCTCTGTACCGGATTCCAGAGTGAGGTCTGGCTCATACTGCAATGCACCCATTCCAGTATATCCCACATGTGCCAGCCGGTCAAGTACGGAAAATTCTCCGGGAAGAATACCTTTGGAGCGGAGAAGTCGGTCAAGAAGGAGCCTTCCCCATCCGTCTGGCAGGCTATCGTTGAATACTCCCGGAAGCCCCTCAAACAGGCCTCTGGAGAAAGACATAGTTCCAGCCTGAAGGGGCAGTTTATATGGAGAAATTTGTAAGCCCGAAGAAAGAAATTGGGAGTCATATTCAAAGTACACCTGTTCAGAATCTCTGGCCAGCCTACCAACAGGTATTACCGGACTTTTCCCAAAGTCGAGCAAAACATCCAAAGCCTTAACCGTTTTAAAGGACTCTTTCATTTCCTCACACGTTTTCTGATTTTGGTCTTTTTAACTTCATTATTGGCCATTACTTCGTCAATTGTTTTGGGCTTTTTCATGCCATTTTGAATAGACAAAAATAGTGGTTCGGCGATATCGAGAACATAAGCCAGTTTAATGAATGATTCCAATGATATCTGGCCGGTTTGCTCAAATTTTCTCACTACAGCCACACTCACATTGGCCCTGGCTCCCAGCTCATTTTGGGTCATTTCCTTCAATATCCGCTTTTCCCGCAGCAGGGCCGGCAATTTCTCCAGAATATGACTTGGTGTTATAAATAACATTATAGATGCAATTAGCTATTATATTGTATTATAAATAATACAATAATAGTAATTAAATTACATTTGACAAAATATGGAGGCATTCGCCTGCTTCCTCACAAACTCCCAATTTCCTTTTTATACTGCGTGGGCTGTTTGCCCATAATTTCTTTGAATTGTTTGTTGAAATTGGAGAGGGTATGAAATCCGCTGTCATAACAGATATGCTCTATGGTTTCTTCGGTCTCGGCCAGAAGCTGGCAGGCGTGTTTGATGCGTATTTCGGAGAGAAAACGGGAAAAAGGCTTGTTGTTTCGCATCGTAAAGTACCGGCTGAAGGAGGTGGGTGTCATATTCACCAGATCGGCCATTTGGTTGAGGGCAATTTTTTGCCGGAAATTCTTCATGACATATTCATAAACCAGGTTCATGCGGCCGGCCTCGGCCTCATTCACGGTATCCTGATACGTAACCGACGAAATAAGCTGATATTGATGCGAGCGGGCCAGGTTTTCCAGGATATGCAATAGATGTATGACGCTGTTGATACCTTTCAAACGAGTAAGCTGTTTCATCATCCCGATGATCTTTTCCCGGGTTTCCCCAAAGAACTCCAGACCGTACATAGCTCGCGAAAAGAGCTTTTTGAGAGCATTCAATTCTTCTTTTTCCATCATATGCTCACCCAGAAAATGCTCATGGAAATAGATGACGATACCTTCAGATATGGCCTTACCTTTTTTGTCAAAATAGGTTTCATCACTTCGCCAGAGGTGAGGCAGGTGCGGGCCGGTGAGAAGTAATTCGCCAGGCTTGAAACTTTTGATACTATCACCTATAAATCGGGTGCCCGTACCCTCAAGCACCACAAAAAGCTGAAATTCAGAATGAGCGTGCCAAACCGGGTCAAAATGCTTTTCACGGAGCTGCCTAACTTCAAAAATGCGGGAAGCCGGAATTTCAGACTTATGTAATGCTTGCTTCATGGGTATTGTCTGTCAATATGGCAAAATAGGAATTATCAGGACAATATACAGTCAGTAATGGATATAATCAGCGAAGTAGTTGACCGTTCTAAAAGACGAAATTTGTATTGTATAAAATCTGAGCTATTGATTATGTGCAAGAAAAACACCCTATTGTTATTTTTTCTAACCCTATGTACCGGCCTTGGAAGTGTGTTCAGCAGTTTTGCTCAGCATTCCCCCCGCCGACTGGAGATCCTGTTTCTGGGTCATAAAAGCAAACACCACGATTCTGAAAAACTGGCCGATATTCTCAACGCCGAATACTTCAGAAGCGGAATTAACCTGACCTACACCACAAATCCCGACATGCTGAATGAGCAAACCCTGAAACCCTACGACGGGCTGATTGTGTATGCCAATCACGATACCATCAGCAAGTCGCAGGAGCAGGCCCTGCTTGGTTTTGTGAAACAGGGAAAAGGACTTATTGCCCTGCATTCGGCTTCCTTTTGTTTTCGTAACTCAGACGAGGTAGTGGAAATGATTGGCGGGCAGTTCAAAAGCCATAAATACGGCCCATTCCCGGCGGTGATTGTGAAGAAAAATCATCCTGTTATGAATGATGTACCCGAATTTACCACTACCGATGAAACCTATGTGCACACCAAAATCAGTAAAAATATTGAGGTGCTGAGCGAGCGTGTGGAAGGTGACCATCACGAGCCCTACACCTGGGTGAGACCTTATGGAAACGGACGGGTTTTCTATACAGCATACGGGCACGATGAAAATACTTTCAAGAATGAAGGTTTCAAAAAACTGGTGCTCAATGGTATCAAATGGGCGGTAGGTGACGCCGCAGCGAAAAATCTTGCGGCTTTCAAATTGCCGGAAATCAAATATTACGATGGCATGGTGCCTAACTATGAAAAGAGAGATCCGGCACCGAAGGTTCAAGGGAAACTTACACCGGAAGAATCCATGGCTCTCATGCAGGTGCCGGTAGGTTTTAAGCTCGAACTGTTTGCCTCAGAGCCCATGATCAAAAACCCTATCTACATGAATTGGGATGAACGAGGCCGGCTTTGGGTAATAGAAACCGTTGATTACCCCAATGTGGTCATGGATGACGATATCGGAGACGACAAAATCAAGATTCTGGAAGATACCAATGGCGATGGCAAGGCCGATAAGGTTACCGTATTCGCAGATAAGCTGAATATCCCAACAAGTTTTGTTTTTGTCAAGGATGGTATTATTCTGAGTCAGGCACCATCTTTCCTTTTCCTGAAAGACACCAACGGTGACGACAAGGCAGATATCCGGGAAGAGGTAATCACCGGCTGGGGAAAATCAGATACGCATGCACAGGCTTCAAACCTTCGCTATGGCGTTGATAATCATATCTGGGGTGTGGTTGGATATTCCGGGTTCAATGGCCGCGTTGGTTCAGATTCCCTGCGTTTTGGCAATGGTCTCTATCGTTTCACCACAGATGGCAAGAAACTGGAACACCTCTCCACTTCGAGTAACAATACCTGGGGACTGGGCTTTACCGAAGATTTTGATGTCTTTATTTCTACGGCCAATAACACCCATACCGCATTCTTCGGGATGCCGAAAAGATACTTTGACAAAGCCAATATCACGGAAACCGGTATTGAAAAACTGGATTCTCATTACGGAATGCACATTGGCATAAAAAATCTGAGACAGGTGGATGTACATGGAGGTTTCACTGCAGCTGCAGGTCACAGCTTCTACACTGCCCGAAATTTTCCGAAGGAATATTGGAACAACGTATCTTTTGTGACAGAACCTACCGGTCGTATCATTCATAAAAATTATCTGGTTCCACGCGGTTCCGGCTTTCAGGAGGCTGAAGATGGCTGGAACATCCTCACCAGTGGTGATGAGTGGGCCGGGCCGGTACAGGCAGAGGTAGGTCCCGATGGCTCGCTTTGGATAGCCGACTGGTATAATTTCATTATCCAGCATAACCCTACTCCAAGTGCTGCATCGGCCGGTATTGACGCCCAAAACGGAAAAGGAAATGCCTACATAAACCCATTGAGAGATGTAAGCATGGGTCGTATTTATCGACTTTCATATGAAGGCAATAATCCCAGAAATACTACTTCGCTTAACAAAAAAGACAGCAAAGGTCTGGTGGCGGCTCTTTCGGATAAGAACATGTTCTGGCGTACCACAGCACAGCGGTTATTGGTAGAAAATGGAGATAAGAAAGTATTACCAGACCTGTTCAGGATTGTTCAAAACAGCAAGCAGGATGAAATTGGAGTAAATGCTCCGGCTATTCATGCTCTTTGGACCATCCATGGGCTGGGAGCACTCGATGGAAGCAATAAAGAGGCAATCGCTGTAGCCACAAAAGCCTTGACAAACTCCTCTGCCGGGGTGCGTAAGGCGGCTATTGAAGTGCTTCCAAAAAATGAAGTTTTGTTTGCTGCAATGGAGAAAGCCAATCTTTTTGCCGATGCCGATTATCGTGTTCGTTTAGCCGCTGTACTGGCTACTACGGATATGCCGGCTTCTGCAGCCATAGGTGCCGCTCTGGTAAACATGGCCGAAAAAGAAGAAAACCTGGCAGATACCTGGATTAAGCATGCTCTCACCATTGCCAGTAAAATTCATGGAAAAGAGTTTCGTGAAGTAGCCCTTAGCCGGGGCATGAAAGAGGATGCCACGCTCTCGCAGGCTTCGGTAGTGCAGCGACTTATTTTTGGTCCGAGACTTTCAGAAATGCCACTGAGAAGGAGTTTCGGAAGAGGAAATCAGGGGCCGCTGGCCAATCCATCTTTGAAAGGAAATGAAATGCTCATCAGTGGCGATATTTCAAAGCGAACTGGCGGGCCTGCATTTCTTGCGGGAGATCTGGCTGGGGTAATTACTACTCAGGGGAATAAATCAAACGGTTATTCCTTGTTTATTGATAACGGAAAACTGCATTTTCAGGTCAATCAAAACGGTGCAGAGTACAAAGCGGTAAGTGCCGGAAACGTTCCGGATAACTTCTCTTTCAAAGCGGGTTTGGATAGAGATGGCATGATGCGATTGTTTATTGACTCCAAAAAGGTGGGAGAAGCCAAAGTACCGGGTTTATTCAATGCCGATCTGCCTCTGGGCATACGTGTTGGAATGGATAACCTGAAAGGCGACGATCGTGTGGTGGCCTATCCCGATTCCATGTTTTTCCTGCGTGGCAATTTCAATAATGCCAAACTGGAGATTCTGAAAGGGGATGAAATTAAGGCATCGAACCCCTTGGAGAATGCCAAAGTGGACCGTACCATTCTGCTGGAAGTGGTGAAAGACGTAATGAAATTCAACAAAGAAGTGTTGACCGTAAAAGCGGGCTCGGTGGTGCGTCTGGTACTTCAAAACCCCGATTTCATGCAGCATAATTTTGTACTGATCAAACCGGGAACTTCAGAAAAAGTAGGCGAAGCGGCAGATAATCTGGCACGAGAAACCAACGGAGCAGAACTTCATTATGTACCCCGAATGCCCGAGGTGCTGGCTGCTACAGAGCTGGTAAACCCTGGCGATGAATTTACGTTGGTGATCAAAATCCCGGATGAGCCCGGAGACTACCCGTATCTGTGTACCTTCCCGGGTCACTGGAGAATTATGAATGGTATCATGAAGGTCACGAAATAAGCAGAATTTATGGCATTAGACATCAAATTTGGTGCAAGTACCTGGCTGTGGACTTCGCCCTTTAATACTGCATCGATCGAAGAGCTGTTTCCCAAAATCAAATCTTTCGGATTTGATGTGGTGGAAATTGCGGTGGAAGACCCCGCACTTATTGACATACATTTGGTAAAGGCTGGCCTGCAAAAATATGGACTCGGAGTAGTGATTTGTGGAGCTTTCGGGCCATCCCGCGATCTTACGCACGATGACCCCGCCGTGCATCAGAATTGCTTTGATTACATTGATGCCTGTCTGGATATCTGTAAAGAGCTGAATGCAGGTTTTCTGGCTGGTCCCATGTATTCGGCTGTAGGCAAAGCACGGATGATTCCTCCGGAGCAACGTCAAAAAGAATGGAATCTGGCTGTAAAAAACCTGCGGCAGGTTTGTGAAATGGCTGCCGCAAAAGGTCAGCAAATTGCTCTGGAACCTCTCAATCGTTTTGAGTCTGATCTGGTAAACACGGCAGAGGATGTGCTCAGGATGGTCAACGATATCAATCACCCTGCTGCAAAAGTGATTCTGGATGGCTTCCATATGAATATTGAAGAGCGAAACGTGGAAGAAGCTATAAAAATGGTAGGAGATAAACTCATACATGTACAGGTTTCTGAAAACTACCGCGGTACACCGGGTACCGGGCAAACGAACTGGGCAGCCTATCGACGTGGACTAGAGGCCATTAATTACAAAGGCGTAGTCTCCATTGAAAGTTTTACGCCGAAAAATCAGGAGCTGGCGGGAGCTGTTTGTTTCTGGCATCCAATGGCCGAAAGTCAGGATGGTTTCGCCAGCGAAGGTCTGAAATTCCTGAAAGAATGGGCCGCATAATTATGAACTATTGAACAATTAATTAACATGGAAAAGAAAATACGAGTAGCTATAGTAGGCTTAGGTTTTGGAGCCGAATTTATTCCCATTTATCAGCGTCATCCGCATGCTGAACTGGTGGCGATATGCCAGCGAAACGAAACCAAACTTCATGAAATCGGAGATGAATTTGGGATTGAAAAACGCTTTACTGATTACGACGAACTACTGAAAGATCCGGATATCGATGCGGTGCATATTAACACGCCCATTCCAGACCACGCGATTCAATCCATCAAAGGCCTGAAAGCGGGCAAGCATGTGGCCTGTACCGTACCTATGGCTACTACGGTGGAGGAGTGCCGGCAAATTGTGGAGCTGGTGGAACAGACCGGCCTTACCTACATGATGATGGAAACGGTAGTGTATGCCCGCGAGTTTCTATTTATGAAAGACATGTACCAGAAAGGAGAGCTGGGCAAAGTACAATTCCTGAAAGCCAGCCATCAGCAGGATATGGACGGCTGGCCAAACTACTGGCCGGGTTTACCTCCCATGCATTATGCCACGCATTGTGTAGGCCCTGTGCTGGCTCTTACCAATGACGATGCCGAATACGTTTCCTGCTTTGGCTCGGGTACCATTCGGGAAGAGTTGCACGCCCATTACAATTCGCCTTTTGCCGTAGAAAGTACACATATCAAATTCAAAGACTCTGATCTGAGTGCCCATGTGTACCGCTCTTTGTTTGACACCGCCCGTCAGTACCGGGAGAGCTTTGAGGTGTACGGGTCAAAGAAAGGTGTGGAGTGGCCCTTGATAGAAGGTAATCCGCTGGTCATACATACTGCGAAAAAGCCCGAGCCCGAAATTCCGGAGGAGGTAGAGTGCCCTGATTTTGCACATCTGCTTCCTGAAGAAATTCAGCGTTTCACTACCAAGGGCGTATATGATACCGATGACAATGTGCACCTTTCATTTACGCAGGGAGCAGGGCACGGAGGCTCTCACCCGCATCTGGTGCATGAATTTGTAGATGCTCTTGTGAAGGGCCGCTCACCCTTCCCCAATGCCCGCCAGTCAGCCAATATCACCTGTGTGGGAATTTTGGCTCATGAGTCGGCCTTACAGGGCGGAAAAATAATTCCGTTGCCTGAATTTACGCTTAGCAAATAAAGAAAATACCTTACCTATCTAAAAAAATAAGGGCCCGCTTCGGTTTACGGAGTGGGCTTTTTGGTATAGATTAGGGTTGTAAATTCAAATTTGGAGTCCCCAGTGCCCTGGAGTTTTTTGATTTTAAGTTGAAAATTTCTGAACTACGGTTGAGCCTGATCAGTAAGATTGGGCTTTCATTCAAATGTATTCCTGGATTGAAATACACTTTGCTTCTTTTGTCTGGCAGAAACTACTGCCACGACTCCGAAAATATCCCGTTTTGTGTAATCTAAAATTATCTGCAAATCTCCTGAGAAATTTTTTCTACGTATACACTATTAGGTTGAAAGGAATGAAAGTTTAGTTCAGTAATGCATCTTTTAACAAAACTATTTTTACCATGAAAACCAGAAATAATGAGAACGGAGCGTTGGAGAATCTTTTTTATGAGCAGCTGCAGGATATATACTGGGCAGAGAAAGAGCTTGTAAAAAATTTGAAGGAAATGGAAGAGGCTGCCACTTCAGATCAGCTGAAGGAGGCTTTCAAAATGCACCGAACTGAAACTGAAGGCCATGTGAGCCGCCTCGAAAACGTTTTTGAATCAATCGGACAAAAAGCAAAGGCTAAAACCTGCGAAGCCATGGAAGGCCTCTCTGATGAAGCTAAAGAACTTATCAAAGATACCGAAGAGGGCAGCATGGTTCGCGATGTAGCCCTCATAAGTGCGGCACAGAAAGTGGAGCATTATGAAATTGCATCGTACGGTACTTTGGCAGCTATAGCTGGAATTTTGGGTCATTCTGAGGCTAAGAAGATCCTTCATGAAACCCTGGAAGAGGAGAAGAAGTGTGATGATACACTTACCTCTATTGCCGAAGAATTTGTCAACGAATCGGCTCTTCAGGAAACTGAATAAGAGATTTTAAATGAACAAATTACAGAAAAAGCCATCTCTCAGGATGGCTTTTTCTGTTTTTAAGAGTGATGAAAATACTTATCTATGCTGAGCAGAAAGCCATTGCATGATAGTTACCGGCATGCCGTTTACTTTAACAGGTTTTCCATCGTAGTCAAGGTGGCATTCATTGGCATGGAGATATACCCATGACCAGTGACCATTGTACCGATATGACGTTCCTCCGTACTGATTGGTAATATCAATAACGTGGTCGTAATAGCTGAAATGTACATTTGAAGCACCGGCAGCTTTGAGTCTGTGGTACACCGGCACCACGGTTTCATCGGGTTTGGTAGTCAAGTCGTCTTTAGATTGCACAAACCAGATCGGTACATTTTTGATGCTCTTAATCTGCTCATCTGTAATGTATTGACTTTGATAGGCCAACGCACTGATGAATCCGCCGGCAAAGTAAGCAGGATCATTGAGGATAAGTTTTAGGCTCATGTAACCGCCATTTGAGCAGCCGCCTACGTAAATTCTTCGGGTGTCTATGCCCGGATTTTTACTAACATAATCCTTGATAAGAGCCATAAGGCCTTCGTTGTAGATGTCGTTTGTTTTTCCTGAGGTCATGCCGCCTTCTACGCTGTTCATCCAGAAGGTGGGTGCCTGAGGAATAAGAACATAAGCTCCTTCAAAAATGCTTTGGATTTCTTCCGAAACATAATTGACCGCCTTATTTCCAATAGCAGCAATGGAAGGGTCTGTGCCCCCTTCACCGCCACCATGCAGCCAGATAAGCAGCGGTGCCTTTCCCGAACGATCGGTAGGCTTAAACGAAGCAAAAGACATAGTCAGGTCTTTGTCAGTAAATTTCCCGCTAAGGTCAAAATCATCAAGAAGAGGATTAATCCGATCGGCCTCTTGGTTCCAGGATTTTCCAGTGGAGGTTTGATTTACAGTCAGTTGATAATCTACCCACTGATTTCCCTTGCTTCTGAAATACTGGATGGGAGAGCCCAGGGGTTTGAACGGAGCTACCTCAAGGGTGAGCGTAATGAATGCACCTTCCGCAACATGATTTCCCTGTGCATCTGATACAAAGGCCTGCATAACTTCTCTGCTGCCAGCCGAAACTGCCGCAGGAATTTCCCCTTTATCGGATTTCCGGGTAACAGACACCGAAAAATCACTGGCCTGGGCACTTTTAACGGGCTGCTCCAGAGGAACAATTACCTTACTGGCCGCCGGGCCCCAGTCGAAGCCTTCCACTACAAGTGTATAATTTCCTTGGGCGTATGTAAGTTGAAAACCAAAAAGAGAAAGTAACAGAAGAGTGATTCCGCGAACGTATTTTTTATTCATGTCAATAGGTTATTAATTCAATAAAGGTAGGAAAACAAACCAGTGTACGAGTATCATATTCGATAGCTGTCATGGAACCATCGATAGAAGCGAGGAGGTGAGGGATAAGACATGAAGGAAGTCAGGGAGAATGTTTTTGAATATGAATTTCAATTAACGTTGACAAGGTTTTATCTTGTGCTCAAAACTCAATAACTATGTTACTTCATCACCTGAAAAGCCGCATCTTTCTTTTATTTCTGTTTATTTCAACGGCCACTTTGGCTCAGGTCAAAGTAGATTATAAAAAACTGGATGCCTATTTTGCCAAATCACAGAAAGAATGGGGAGTTCCGGGCATGAGCATTGGCATTGTAAAAGATGGTAAACTGGTATTTGCAAAGGGTTATGGCACGCTGGAAGCAGGGAAAAATCAAATTCCCGATGCAGAAACTAATTTTGCAATAGCCTCCAATTCCAAGGCATTTACCTCTGCGGTAATAGGAATGCTGGTGCAGGAAGGCAAGCTAAACTGGACGGATAAAGTGCGGAAGTATCTGCCTTATTTTGCTCTCTACGATGATTTTGTAAGCGAAAACACCACCATTGAAGACATTCTGAGTCATCGGGTAGGTCTGGGCACTTTTTCGGGAGATATCATGTGGTATAACTCCGATTTTTCCTCGGAAGAAATTATCAAAAACATTCGCTACCTCAAACCCGATTATGGTTTCCGAGATGGTTACGGGTATTCCAATGTTATGTTTATCACAGCGGGCGAAATCATCAGAAAGGTGACCGGCAAAAGCTGGTATGAAAATGTAAAAGAACGTATTCTGGACCCATTGGGAATGGATCGTACTTTTGTGAACGTGCCCGAAATGGTCAAAGCCGGCAATGCCGCCACACCTCACGGATTACAAGATGATAACATAAACTTACCGATTGAATACACCTCCTGGGAAGAAATTGCTGCCACCGGCGGGCTGTTTTCCAATGTAGAAGACTTGAGCCGTTGGGTAATTTTTAACCTCAAAAACGGAGTGGTGGGGAATGATACCCTTTTTACCAGGGCTACCCGCAATAACCTGTGGAATGTACATAATTCATTTACGGTTGACCGCGTCATTGAAAATCCTTTTGCTACGCATTTTGCTGGTTATGGATTGGGCTGGTTTATACGTGATTATCACGGCAAACTACGGGTGTATCACACGGGTGGCTACGATGGCATGATCACCTCAATCAATATGCTTCCTGAGGAGAATCTTGGCGTGATTGTTCTTACAAACGGGCTTAAAGCTCCCATCGGCTCTATTCCGTCGTATGTTTTTGATGCGTTTCTTGAAAGACCTGAAACCGACTGGTCTGCCACCGATCTCGAGCGAAGAAATAAAGCCGTAGCGGGTGATTCACGTGTTGAAGATTTGAATAAAGCAAGGCAAATGAATACCCGGCCATCGGTGACAAAAGCAGAATTTACCGGCACTTATCATTCAGATTTATATGGAGATATCATGGTGAGTGAGGAAAATGGGAATCTGGAGATTCGGTTTACTCGTACCTCGTCTTTGAGAGCCACATTGACGCACTGGCACTACGACACCTACCAGATGAATTTTATCAAAAGTCACCCCTGGTTTACGCTGGCCCTCGTCAAATTCACCACAGATGCCTCTCAGAAAGTCACTGGTATAGAATTTACGGTACCCAATGATGATTTTTGGTTTGAGGAGCTAAATGCGGAGAAGGTGAAGTAAATAGTATTGCTATAGAGGAGAACCGTTAGTTCAAAAATTGCATACCCAATAGAAGTATGATTTTTTTGTTATCTTTTTTGCGACTGAAGAATAAAACCAATTCTTTTGTTTAAAATATTTTCAAGATTAAATAAATGCTCCTAATTATTTCATAATCTATCATTGTCAATGAGTTATTTAGAGGATAAGGTCAGTTTGGAATTTAGCTCGGATAGAAAGCTTTTTAAGGGTAAATTGCCTGTTAATCAACACAATAAAAAATATCCGGAGCAAACATTGGAAGAAGATTTGGAGCTATCTAATCCTGGCAGGTTTGACGAGCCAGCCTTCCAGTTCAATATTCCAATACAGTGGGATGTTCCTTTTCCTGAACCTGAAAATCCCCATTTCAGTTTCATTGATCTTTTTGCAGGAATTGGAGGTTTTAGAATTTCTCTACAATCTTTAAACGGTAAGTGTGTCTTTTCTTCTGAAATTGATAGTTCCGCAAGAAGAACTTATGAATCAAATTTTGGTGAAGAGCCTTTTGGTGATATTCGGGAGTTTACTGGTAGTGATATTGATAATGATAAACTAAATGAGTTAATTCCAGATCATACATTACTAGCGGCTGGCTTTCCTTGCCAACCATTTAGTCTTGCCGGTGTATCTGCTAGAAACTCATTAGGCATGGCACATGGATTTGATGATATAAAGCAAGGCAATCTGTTTTTTGATATACTGCGAATAATAGACATAAAAAGGCCTGAAGCAGTTTTCTTAGAAAACGTAAAAAACTTTGAGAAACATGACGGAGGCAATACATTTCAGACAGTAAAAAATGAAATTGAGTCCCTAGGTTACTCTTTTTTCAGTCAGGTGATTAACTCAAAATATGTTGTTCCCCAAAAGAGAGAGCGGTTCTATATGGTATGTTTCCGAGACCGGAATATTGAATTTGAATTCCCTCAGTTTGCTGGAGATGTAAAGAAATTACGGTCCGTGTTAGAAGATAAGCCCTTGGAGGAATTTACGATATCTGATAAGTTGTGGGCAGGACATCAAAGGAGAACTGCGAAAAATTTGGAACGAGGTACAGGATTTACAGCTTTTACTGCTGACTTAGATAAACCGGCTAATACTATTGTTGCTCGTTATGGCAAGGATGGTAAAGAGTGTTTGATTCCCCAAGAAGGAAAGAATCCGAGAAAATTAACGCCTCGTGAATGTGCGAGAATACAAGGATTTCCCGAGAGTTATATTCTACCCCAAAGCAATGCAGCTGCTTACAGGCAATTTGGGAATTCTGTTGCAGTTCCAGTAATTACAGGAATTGCCAGAAATATTATTAATGCATTAAAAGATAACCAAAAGATTTAATTCGTGCGGTTCTCAGAATTTCATACTACTTTTTTCGGGTCATCCAGCGGAGCTTATTCCAGGGTCACTGAAAGGGAAAATTATGATTCACAAATCACGCTGACAGATGATGAATTTGAAATCGTTGTCTCAAAGTTTGGACTTCAAAATATAACAGTTGGTAACGTCAAGAGCAATGAGAACTTATCAGCCAAGAAGTTTTTGCTCTACCCGAACATGACAGAAATATCTTTAAATCTTGTTTTTCCCAAGCCAAAGAAATCGGAGTTGAGATTATACCTGAAATCTTCGGTTGGCTTTAAGCCTGATGGGGGAGATATTTGGTTTCTTTACAAAAAAGAATCAGGTGATTTGGTTATTGGTTCAATGACTGAAGCAGATTGGAGATCCCTAGGTCAAATAGATGAGGAGGATGAAAATTATCAATCGGAGGTTTCTTCTCTAAGAATTGCAAGCCCCCATTTTTCTTTGTTGAATACTTCTGGAAGAATTGAAAGAAGGGAAATTAGAGGGAAAACTGTTTATGTTCGAGATCCTAGAATGGCTGCACTCAGATTTTTAAGTAGTGATTATAAATGTGAAATAGAACCTCTTCACAGGACATTTACTGCTGAAAGAACTCAAAAGCAATATGTAGAAGCTCATCATTTTATTCCAATGAAATTTCAAGGAATGTTCAACGAACCTCTCGATTGTTTAGATAACATTGTTAGTTTGTGTCCTAATTGCCATCGACAGATTCATCATGCGGTTACTGACCAAAAATATGAGATAATAAGAGGCATATACCAAAAAAGAGCTGAAATGCACCGTTTTGAGTTTGATAAAATAGCTCAATTTTACAATGTATTGGAAATAATTGATAAGTGAGATTAAAGTCAAAAGTTATTTGAGGCACATTCACACAAATTTATATTCATATGGTTATCGCTGTAAAAGGAAGGCAGAACCTGTTACAAAAGCCGTGGCGGGATGAAGTTTTCAAATATATCTCCGGCATTGTCAAAGGCAAAGGACATAAACCGATCATCGTTAACGGCGTTGGTGATCACGTTCACGTATTTGTCGAGATCAAACCAGTCATGGCGATTTCTGATTTGGTTCGGGAAATAAAGAACAATTCGAGCAATTTCATCAATGAAAAGAAATTTGTGCTGGGAAAGTTTTCATGGCAGGAAGGTTACGGTGCATTTTCCCAGTCGAAGTTAGATCAGGTGTATCAATACATCAAAAATCAGGAAGAACATCATCATAAAAGGAGTTTCAAAGAGGAGTTTATTGATTTCTTAGAAAAGTACGCAATCGAATATAAGTCGGAGTATTTGTTTGAAACCAATGAAGATTCGGGCAAAGAATTAGAATAAGGAATTTGCCAATCATTCAGAAAATTCCAATCCCGAAGGGGTGATATAATCAACACGGTGATATGGTTATCGAAAAAATGCCACCCCTTCGGGGTTTAATCGGGAATATGTCTTAATATTTATAATCCTGTCACCCTTTGGGGTTTTTGAAAATAACATTCTTCATTTGCCTTTGACACGGAAAAATCTAATCCCGAAGGGATGACACAATTATAGAAATAATTAAATCGTGATGTCCAAACGCCGAAGGGGTGGTATATTTTTTGTTTGAAGTTAATGAATCCAGAAAACGGTCCTTTACGAACTCAAAAGGGATTCGTTTTAATAACTAACTTAAAATCAATCTTTTACTCAGCCCATGCATTCTGACCATTTTGAGGAATACAACCTTGAAAGCCGCCGGGAATCGGATCATATACCAACATTTCTTTACCGACTTTTTCCGAGGTGAAATAGCCCATCAGGGTCAAACTTTTGATACGGCGGTAAAAGGTAATTTCTGCGGGATTGGGATCCAGATTTATTCCCCACATACTGATAGGAAAACCCGGTGAGGCCTTATCCTGATTAATGAGAAATGCCTCTTTTTCTTCCTTTGATAGCTCAGTAAATGCTTTGCCATGAGCGGTTTGGCAGTCGGACTCAAATTTTTCTAGTCCTGTTATTAGTTGATTTTGATCCTCTTCTGTGAGCAGGTCTTTGAGCATTTTGTCAATAAACTGCGGAACACCCAACGATTTTGCCCCAGGAGTATCAGTTTCCGGTAGAATGGTTTCAGCAATGTCTGCAATTAATGCTCCCTGATCATTCGAAAGAAAAACCGGCTGCCAGTCAAGTGAAGCCTGCTGCCTGCAGGAAACAAGTAAATCTGAAACGGCCGATGCAGAAACGGCATAACCTAGCATGAGGGCGGTGTTTTTTATATAGTCTCTTCGGTTCATGTCATTAATTTTTTGTTTGAGCTCATAAAACTTCTTAGCCGTGTCCAGGTCTAGAGTTCTCCCTTTTTCTTTGCATTCACCGCGTAATCTACCGCCCTTGCCGTAAACGCCATGTAGGTGATGGAAGGATTAACGCAATTGGACGAAGTCATGAAAGAGCCGTCGGTCACAAACAGGTTTTTGACCTCATGCACCTGATTCCATTTGTTCAATACCGATGTCTTTGGGTCAAGACCCATACGAGCGGTACCCATTTCATGAACGCCATTGCCCAGGCCGCCTATGTTATCAAACATGGTCACATTTTTGAATCTGGCAGATTCCAGCATTTCGGCCGCATCTGCTTTCATTTGATCCCGCATCTTGAACTCATTTTCGCCGTGCGAAGCATCAAACACAATTTGAGGAATTCCCCATTTGTCTACTTTGTCTTTGCTCAGATACATCCGGTTTTCATGACGGGGCAGTACTTCACCAAATCCCATGAGGCTCATGCTCCAGCCGCCGGGCTTTAGCAGACTTTCTTTGAAGTCAGCTCCCACTTCGGGTATGCCGTTTCCACGTCCCCAGTTTGCTCTTCCGCTATCTCCCTGGTAGTCATAGCCACGCAGGAAATTCGGATTGTTGGTATTGCCACCCAGATTCACAAACCGCGGTATGAAGATTCCGGTAGGCTTACGACCTTTATAATACTGATCTTCCAGGCCGTCATAAGTACCCATGGCCCCAACATGGTAGTGATGATCCATGATGTTATGGCCCAGCTCTCCGCTGTCGTTACCGAGTCCGGTCGGGAACCGGGCGGAGGTAGAATTGAGCATAATCTGAGCCGATGCCGGTGCCGAAGCACAGAGAAAAATCACCTCTGCAAAATACTCAATGGCCTCCATGGTTTCGCTGTCAATCACCCGCACACCTTTGATTTTCTGACTGGCTTCATCAAAAATAAGTGAGTGCACCACCGAATTGGGCCGGATGGAGAGGTTTCCTGTATTCTGAGCGGCAGGTAGTGTGGCGGCATTGGAACTGAAATAGGCTCCATAAGGGCAGCCTCGCGAACAGCGATTGCGGGCCTGGCACTGGCTGCGGCCCAGATCCAGATGTACTTTTTGAGGCTCGGTAAGGTGAGCTACCCGGCCTATGGTTACGTGACGACCTTTGAATTTGCTTTCTACCGATTTCCTGAATTCTTTTTCGAGGCAATTCATCTCAAAAGGCGGCAAAAACTCACCGTCTGGAAGATGATCAAGGCCCAGTTTTTCACCGCTGATACCCACAAACTTCTCAACATAACTGTACCAGGGAGCTATTTCATTGTATCTAACGGGCCAGTCGATACCCACTCCTTCGCGGGCATTGGATTCAAAATCATAATTACTCCAGCGATAGGTATGTTTTCCCCAGGTGAGTGAGCGGCCACCAATCTGATTGCCCCGTATCCAGTCGAAACGGCGGTCTTCCTGATAGGGATTGTCCAGGTCATCGGTAAAAAAATGATTTCCGGCTTCTCCTACAAAACCACTGCGAACCTGAATGTGCTGGCGGGCGGCGTCTGCGGCAGTGAGAGCTCCGCGGTGCTCCATGTCCCAGGCATCCTGCATGGCGGTGGGGTAATCTTCGATGTGATTGACCATACGGCCCTTTTCCAAAACGAGCGTTTTTAAACCTTTTTCACAAAGTTCTTTGGCTGCCCAGCCACCGCTCATTCCAGAACCTACCACGATGGCATCGTAGGTATTGCTGGAATTCAGATTGATATTTAATTGAGGCATTTTTTCATCAAGGGTTGAAGGTGCAATTTAAGGATTTTTTGAAGGGTGGCAATCCTGTTTTTACCTGATAAGTAGGTTATATTTACTTTGTCAAACAAAAAGTATTCATGTCAACATTAATGGAATGTGTACTTTCAAAAGTCAGGGAAACCCAAAACCAGGCCGCACTGGAAGAGGTTTTGGCCATACTGAAATTTGAGGCCGATCAAAGCATTTATGGTGAATTCACCGATGATCAAGAACAACTTTTGAGGGAGTCTCAACTGGAAATTAAGCAAGGGAATTCATCAAGCCACGACGAAGTAAAAGGTAGAATTGATTGATGGTTAAGCGAATAGTTTGGTTATAAAGAGCTGAATTGAATATTTTTAGGAAGAGGGATTGGTAACAGCAAACTTTAAAGAAGACTTGTCAAAAATCTTTATTCCCGAAAACATCAACCACCTTTCCATTTACAATATTCCCTACATTTACCCCACTTTAACCTTTAAAAGTCTTTTTGACGAATAGGAAAGCCGCCCGTCCCATGAGTAAACCCATTTCAGAAAAGCCCATGAACGCCTTTCAATGGCTGATGGTGGCCATCTGTTTTATTCTGAATTTCAATGATGGTATCGATGTGTTGCTGGTTTCTTACGCTGGGCCCGAGATTATCCGTGAGTGGGACCTTAGCAAAGAGGAAATGGGGTATATTTTCAGTGCGGGCCTTGCAGGTATGACGCTCGGCTGTTTCTTCATCGCTCCCATCGCCGATGTAATAGGTCGTCGTAAAATTTTCCTGATTTCAGTTTCCCTTATTGTGGTTGGGCTTTTTGGAGTGGGTATGTCACACTCTTATGCACTTGTTTTGATTCTACGGTTTATTACCGGCCTGGGTCTCGGAGGCATTCTACCTACGATGACGGCCACCGCAGCCGAATTTTCCAATGAAAAATACCGTGATTTTAATGTTGGCCTGGTGCAGGCCGGCTGGCCCATAGGGGCTATTCTCACGGGCTGGCTTAGTGCCAGATACATCCCTGTTTATGGCTGGCATGCGGCATTTCTGGTGGCCGGAGGATTGGCTCTCCTCATGTGGCTGATGGTTTTCTTTTTTATGACAGACTCGCTGGAATTTCTTGAAAATAACAGTGTTAAGGTTGGCCTGGCGAAAATCAATCACTTAAGATCAAAGTTACAACTGCCGCCTATAAAGGAACTTTCGCAGAAAAGTACAGGCTTAAAACCCGGATTAAAGACTTTGATGAGCACGTCTTACAAGTCAAATACTTTCCGGATCTGGATAGCCGCTTTTTTCGGATTCATGACACTTTACACGCTGATGAGCTGGATTCCTACCATCGCCAAAGAAGCCGGACTTAGCTATGAGTCGGCCACCTGGGTGGGTATCATGCTGAATATCGGTGCGGCATTGGGCTCAGCTTCAATCGGGGCTCTGGGCTCAAAACTGGGCCTGCGGCAGGTGCAACTGGCGTTTATGCTGCTGGCTTTTTTACTGATGCAGATTTACGCTTTTGCAGATCTTACGTACACACTTATTTTTATTCTGGTCACTCTCATTGGTGTATTTGTACAAGGTGGGTTTAACGGAATCTGGCCTATTCTCTCGCGTCTCTATGAATCCTCGGTGAGGACTACCGGCGTAGGATATACGGTGGGCATAGGACGCCTCGGAGCTGTATTAGGTCCCTGGTTGTTTGGCTTTTTGTCAGATGCAGGCTGGAGTATCAGGAGTTTGTTTGTTCTTTTCTCTGTGCCCCTGCTGGTTATGGGTATGGCAGTACGTAGTCTAAAATCAAAAAATTTATGAAAGCCGGAGTTCTGGTCTCACCCGGGAACATTCAGATAAAAGAACTGCCCTTGCCTGAACCCTCTGAAGGGGAATTGCGTGTGCGACTCACGCAAACCGGTATTTGCGGCTCAGATGTACATCTTTTTTTAGGTCATAGAAAACTGTCTAAACCCACAGTGATCGGGCATGAAGGGCTGGGATTTATTGACAAAAAAGGACCGAAAACTACTTTAGAGCTTGGTCAACGTGTGGTTATTGAACCTAATATTCCCTGTGGTCACTGCAGATTGTGCAGGGATGGGCGAGGGGATATTTGCCCTGCCAAACGGGTCCTTGGAAATACAGAAGACGGCTGTTTCGCTGAATATATTTGTTTGCCCGAGGCTTTTTGCCATGCTGTGCCGTCAGAAATTACCGATGAAGATGCAGTGCTCACCGAACCCACAGCGGTGGCTCTGCATGCATTGAAACTGGCTGGTCTTCGTGCCGGTGAGCCGATTGCTATCATAGGTCTGGGAGCTATTGGATTGCTTATTAATCATTTGGCTATCTCTATGGGATATCGAACGTATGTGAGTGAACCAAATCCAGCCAAAGTGGCCCGGGCCATAGCAGAGGGTGCCTTGGCTGGATCAGGAGATTCCAATGCTCTGCGACGCCAGTGGGAAGATGCCGGCGTGGTGGCCGTTTTCGAATCTGCCGGAGCAGCCCAAACCGTGAATCTGGCCCTTGAGTCAGCTCCGCGAGGTGCAAAGGTAATTCTGCTCGGTCTTTCCACAGACCCTGCTTCTTTTGTGCCTCTTGATCTGGTTCGCTCAGGAATCAGCATTTTATCTTCCATTATCTACGATCATCCGTTTGATTTTGCTGAAACGCTTCGTTTGATGGCCGAAGGAACCATACATCCCGGGAAATTTATTTCCTCGGTGGATTCATTGACAGATTTACAGGAGGCTCTGGAGCGTGCCGCTGCCGGGAATGAAACCAAGGTCATTGTCAATTGTCATCACATTTGAATACTATTCCCCAGGTTCAATAAAATGCCATTTGCTGTCAAAAATCATGTACTTTCTTAATTTCATCATTTAGTTTTGGTGCAGTGATCACTTACGGTATGATTAAAACTTTACACTTCATTTTGCTTTTTTCCTGCGTTTCCTTTGAACTCCTGGCTCATCAGGGCAATATTTCTGGAAGAGTCAGCGACCAGAAATCGGGTTTGCTGGTTTACGGTGCCTCCGTTCGTATTCGCGATTTCAATGTGGGTGCCACCACGAATGAAAACGGCTACTATCTGCTCTCAGGTCTGGAGCCGGGGAAATACTGGATGGAGGTTTCACTCGTAGGCTATGCATCACAAAATCAATTTATTGAAGTCAGAAACGACGAAACGGTCTCCCTGGATTTTATGCTTGCAGAGGCCCCTCTTGAGCTAAGTGAAGTACGGATTTCTGCCTCTAACCCTCAAAAACAACAGGTCATTTCTGGCCTGGATATCCGCACCCGCACCATAAATAATTCGCAGGAGGTTTTGCGAATTATACCCGGAGTAGTTATTGGCCAGCATGCCGGTGGAGGTAAGGCTGAGCAGATTTTTCTTCGGGGTTTTGACATTGATCACGGCACAGATATTCAGCTCACGGTAGACGGTATGCCCATCAACATGGTTTCTCATGCTCACGGCCAGGGCTACGCAGATGCCCATTTTATTATCCCTGAGCTTCTGGAAGGGGTAGATTTCAAAAAGGGCATGTATGATAGCGAAAAGGGAAATTTTTCAACAGCCGGATGGGCCAACTTCAGAACGAAGACTGTTTTGGAAGAGAATTTTGTGAAGGGGGAAGCAGGTCAATTCAATACCTGGAGAATAGTAAGTGGTGTGAACGTGCTTAAAACCACTCAAAAAAATGCGTACCTGGCTGGCGAATACACATACTCTGACGCCTGGTTTGACGCACCGCAACAGTTTAACCGCCTCAATCTGCTGGGAAAATACCATGCCCACCTGGCTGAAAACACAAACCTCACACTTACTGCGTCAACATTTCAGAGTACCTGGAACGCCTCCGGCCAGATTCCGGAAAGGGCCGTGGCAGATGGCAGCATTGGTTTTTTCGGGGCTATTGACCCCAACGAAGGCGGAGAGACCAGCCGTACCAATTTGAATGCAGAACTGGTGACTTTAACCCGGGAAAATCACATCTGGAAAAACCAGCTTTGGTATTCCAATTACAATTTTGAGCTGTATTCAAATTTCACCTTTTTCCTGGAAGACCCGATAAACGGTGATCAGATTCGTCAGAAAGAATCCAGAAACATGTGGGGATACAACTCCAATTACGCCATAATTCATGATCTCAAAGGAAAGCAGGCTACCCTGGATCTGGGTATAAATTACCGGCACGATCTCACCACAGACTCTGAGCTTTCCCGAACCAAAAACCGGCGGGAACTGCTGGAAGCCATCAAACTGGGGGATATTAACGAAGCAAATCTGGGATTTTACCTGAATGAAACCATTCAACTGAACTCCAGACTCTCTGCCACGGCGGGAATTAGGCTTGATTATTTCAACAATCAATATCTCGATAAATTACTGAATAATACGCTGATGAAAGCCGATGCGTCCATTGTTTCGCCCAAACTCAGTCTTTATTACACACAGAATAAGAATGTTCAGTTTTACCTCAATACCGGCAAAGGCTTTCACTCCAATGACACACGTGCAGTAGTAGAAGAAGACGGACTGGAAATACTCCCGGCTGCTTATGGGGCAGATCTGGGCACTGTACTAAAACCCTTTCCGAAATTAATTATCAATACGGCAGTCTGGTATCTGTGGCTGGCACAGGAGTTTGTTTATGTAGGCGATGCCGGTGTGGTGGAAGCCTCCGGCAGGTCAAAACGGAAGGGAATTGACCTTTCGGCACGTTATCAGGTTTACAAAAATCTGTTTTTCGATCTGGATGCCAACTGGGCAGAACCCAGGGCCATCGGGGAAACAGAAGGAGCAGATCTGATTCCGCTGGCGGTGAACTTCACGAGTATTGGTGGTCTTACTCTTAAAAATGAAAGCGGATTTAGCGGTAGTGTTAGGTACAGGTATGTGGGAGATCGCCCTGCAAACGAAGACGGCAGTCTGGTGGCCAAAGGGTATTTCGTGACGGATGGCTTACTTAATTACCGTATCAATAAACTCACGCTGGGTCTTTCTGTTCAGAATCTTTTTAATACCCGCTGGAAAGAAACCCAATTTGCTACAGAGAGTCGCCTGCAAAATGAGACAACCTCTGTAGAAGAAATTCACTTTACGCCGGGCACTCCGTTCAATGCACGGTTAAGTTTACAGCTGAGTTTCTAACGCACCACCATCTCATCCACAAATAGCCAGGCTGGTGAGCCGGCACCGGCATGGCCTTCAGGAAGTTTGCCGTAGTTTTCAGCCTGCACTTTGATGTATCGTGCTTTTTGACCATTAAGCTTAAGTACAGAATTTCCGGCTGCTGGGCCACCCTCTTTTCCTTTGTCGAAAGTGTAAACCGGCATTTCTTCAAACTTTTCTCCATCTACCGAAAGGCTGATTTTCAGATTTTTCGGATACATAACCCAGCTTCCAGGGGCATGCAGAAAACCAATTCCAAATTCATGCACTTCCGTGATTTCCCCGAGATCGAGCGTGAGATCCAGATCACCGCCATTTATGCCTACCCAGGTGTCCATCTTGCGTTCATCGCCAATTTTACCATCGGTAAGAGCATAGGTGGTGCCTCCGGTATAGCGGGAGGGTTTTGACCGGTATTCATAAGTTTTGCCTGTGGCTTTATTGACACGCAGTTCGGTGGTGAATACATTTCCGAACAGCCGGTTGCCTTCATCAAACAAAGCCGCTCTGATCATGACATCCCTCGTAACGGTGATACCTTCTGAGGCACTGTAAAGAGGTGATTCGGCAGTGGGCACCGAACCATCCAGGGTATACCTGATCACGGGATTTTCAACAATTGTGTTTATTTTGAGGTTAAGCCCACCGGATATTCCGTTCACTTCAGAGCTCAGATTGTAGATGGAATTGGAGTAATTCACTCTCCGTTTTGCGAGTTTGCCAAAATGAGCCTGCACCCTCTTCAAGAACTCTTCATAATCTTTTTCACCTTCTTTTGACCAGCCGGTTTCGGCAATGGCAAGAGCCCGAGGGAAGAGCATGTATTCGGCTTTTTCCGGGGTTGCTATGTATTCTGTCCATAGATTGCCTTGTACGCCCAGAATATAGGGTTTCTCTGCTTCGGTGATATCATCTGCATAAGGTTCGTAGGAATATACTTTTTCCAGACTCAAATTCCCGCCAATAGCCAGAGGTTCAGTGGCAGGGTCAGCCTGGTAGTAATCCAGGTAGTAATACGAGTTTGGTGACATGATTACGTCATGCTTCTGACGAGCTGCCTGCACACCGCCCTCGGTACCTCTCCAGCTCATCACGGTGGCATTTGGTGATAGACCGCCCTCCAGTATTTCATCCCAGCCGATCAACTTGCGGCCTTTTGAGGTTAGGAAACTGTCGATTCTTGAAAAAAAATAACATTGAAGACCGTGTTCATCACCAAGGCCTTTTTCCTTGATCAGATTCTGACAAAACTCAGAGGCTTTCCAGGAATCTTTCGGGCATTCGTCACCGCCTATATGAATGTACTGTGAAGGGAATAAGGCCATTACTTCAGTGAGCACATCTTCAAGGAACGTAAATGTTTTCTCATAGGGGCAAAAAACGTCTGTGGCCACACCCCACAAGGTACGCACCTCGTAGGGTCCGCCAGAGCAGCCCAGTTCAGGGTAGCTGGCCAATGCAGCCACCGCATGGCCCGGCATTTCAATCTCGGGAATTACGTTAACATACCGGGAAGCTGCATAAGCCACTATTTCTTTGACTTCCTCTTGGGTATAAAATCCACCATACGGTTTTCCGTCAAATTTCTGATCGCTGTAATGACCCAGCATGGTTTCCTTTCTCCAGGCACCTACTTCGGTAAGTTTTGGGTATTTTTTGATCTCAATACGCCATCCCTGATCTTCGGTAAGGTGCCAGTGAAACTGATTGAATTTATACATGGCGAGCAGGTCAATGTACTTTTTGACAAAGCTAACGGGCATCATGTGACGACCCACATCCAGCATGAGTCCTCTGTAACCAAACCGCGGCTCGTCTTCTATATCGCAGACGGGTAATGAATAACGGATGCCGTATTCGGCGTCATCGCTGTAAATCTGATCTTCAAAAAGCTGAAGCAGCGTTTGGTATGCATAGAAAAGCCCTTTGCCCGTACCGGCTTGGAGCTCGGCCTTTTCGGTGTCAATATGTATGCGGTAAGCTTCGCCCTTCAGCGAGTTATCCAAAGAAAAAATGATGGCATTTCTGTTGCCGGTTCGTTTCAGTTCTGGATTGAGATGGGAACTGGTGGCGATTCGCTGCCGCATATTTTCTGCAATCGCAAGTACCTCTTTGGAATCTGAGGTGCTTACTACTGTGGTACTGCTGTTCAGTCTTAACGTTCCCTCACCCTTCATAAAGGAAACAGGTTTTGGGATGATATTCTGGGCGAAAACAGTAGTATTTATTAAAAGAATAAGGGCAACTAATTTGAATTTCATAGGTATGAGTGAAGGCTGATTTGTACAAAAATACGCTTTTACATCAATCAGGGCAGACTTGATTATTAAAATATTTTAATAATCAGAATATGATCGGGTTTCGTAGTGTAATTTAACTCCGGGAACAAGTTTAAACCACGTTGACTTTTATAACATACCTAAATTAGGTAAGGTGCCATTTATTGAGTGAATCAAGCTCTGATTCCGGGCAGAGTTAATCAGTGCTGTCCCTGATTTTTCTTTGAAAAAGCTCTGATCCAAAGATAAAAAGCATCATCACCGGTAACAGAATCATCCCGAATCGGAAGGCCGCCCCTGTATGAGCATACATGCCGGTGTTGAACTTCAAAACCACCTGTACAAGAATCACCAGACTTAGCAGGAAACTTGCAATAAGAGCTGCCATTGCCCATTTTTTGCTCTTGTTTTTGCCGAAAAAGAAAGCAAGACCATAGCAAATACTCAAGGTAAGGAATACGGTCATCAAGGCCGTCGGGAAGTTTTTTATCATGCTGTATTTATAGATAAAAATACCGGCACGGCCCATAAAATTAGGATGAGCGATCATCCAGGCGTCTGCCACTCCCAGAATGGCCAGAAGAAGAAGGTTTGTGTATTTTGACATTAGTCGATTGAATATTCAACGTGAATTACCACCCGAACTTTTTTGAAAATATCATTGGTAGAGGAGGCATACCCACCTTCACCCATGGCAGAAGCATCGCGGTCAACGATACTGAACAGGCCCTGACTGGCACTTTTCAGTTGCCCGAGATCCACATTGCCATCCTTGGTGAATTCTTCAGCTGCCTGACGGGCATTGGCGGTAGCCTCTGAAAGCATTTCTGGCTTAATGCTGTTCAATCCGGTGAAAAGATATTGAACCGCCGGGGTATATCCGTTACCCGAAGAAATATTGATTCCGATCTTCAGTAGTTCGTCGGTTCTTCTGCTCAGTTCCTGAATCTTTTGAACATCAGCCGAACGAACCTGAAGACTATTCTGAACCAGATACCGGTAATTTCCTACATAGCTTCCATACGCCTGAGCTTCTTTATCGGTGACGTTCAGATCCAGCTGAATGATTTCCTCTTTTTTGACACCGTTTTTGAGTAGAAAATCGGTCACTTGTTTTTTAGAGGCCTCCAACTGACGGCTTCCCTCGAGCAAATCATTGACAGAAGCTTCTGTTTTGATCGTCCAGACCGCCTGATCGGCCATCACTTCCCTTTCGGCAAGTCCTTTAACTGAGATGCTGCGGTCTTCTTTGCGGAAACGTTGAATACCATAGGCAATGAATAATCCGTGAAGAACGAGGGCAATCAAAGCACCTATGCCTAGTTTATATCGAGTTTGCATTCGTGAAGTCGAAAGTTTTCAAATTGTATCCCGAAGATAACGCAATTTCTCATAGTCTGATATGTGTGGAACTGATTCAAAATTTGAATACCCAAAATGGATAATAAAGGATGTAGAAAGTTTACTCAAAAAGATAATAATTGTTGCAATTTGTTTACGAAAATGGTAAACTATTTGTATATTTGACTATGAAAATCATTGAAAGTAAAACCCGAATTGGTCGCAAAATTGAGATCATTCCGGTTAAAGATGATGATTATTCAAAAATTACTGAAGACCGGTATTGGTTTAAGTGGAAAGAAGAAAAAGGTTACAGCGTCTTTAAGCTTCAGATAAAAGGCACTGATGACATCCTAGGATTAATTTCTCTCAACATCATTCCTCAGGAATCACGCGTTGAAATCCGGCTCTTGGCGGTATCCAAGGAAAACAGAGGCTCAGAAAAAATATTCGAAGAAATCGCAGGCAACCTAATCGCCTTTGCCAGTATTCAAGCGATCAGGCAATTCGGAGAAATGGCCTGTATTTCTCTCATACCAAAAACAGAGCTGATTGCTCACTACAAACAAGAATATGGCATGTTAGAAGCAGGTAAAAGCTTGTTTCTGGACGGGAAAGAGTTAATAACATTAATAAGCAAATACGATTATGACTAAGAAAAGTGGGGAAGCGAATTTTAAGTATTTGATTGATTCTAGAAATCTATCTGAGAAAGAGAGACGTGAAATAAGCGATTCTCTCACTAGAGCCAGAGAAAAACGTTTTCTGGAACGAGGTGAAAATGAGAAAAAAGCGGCCAGATTATTACAGCTCAAATATCAGATGGAAGAGTATCTAAGTAGCTCCGAAATCGTACGGGAAGCTCAGTTTCCTAAGTTTTTGGGAATCTATATTGATACTCTGTATGACAAAAGAAAAAATTTTGCCCATGATTTGAGCGTGACACCTGTTTTACTGAGTCATGTCTTAAACGAACACAGAGAACCTCAGGAGTCTTTTCTTCAAAGGTTAATAGTACACTCTTCAAATTCCTATAAATCAATAGGGGATTTTGACATTCAATTATGGCCCAAAGTGTATTATCAAGATAAAATTCACCAATTCATCGCCTCAAAAAACAAGTGGCAAAAAGAAGAGGAGAGATTTGTACAGGGTAAAGAACTTGATTTAGTGGGGTGATTCCAGTCTGTGGCGTTCGTATTAATAAAAACAATCACATTTAATATCCTAATGTTCCTCTCTATTTCTGACACCCTAATCAATCTTGGGATGGCCATTCTACCTTATTCTTTTGGATTCTACTTACCAGTTAGATTTCTGGAATTTGTTTGGCAAAAAGGGTATACCAAACTAGTCAAAGGAATTTGGTATTTCTGCTTAGGGATGACCTATGTTATCGGAAGCCCAGACAGTGACACTATTGTAATGTATATCTGTTTTATTGAAGCCATTGACCTGTTTTTTGCTCAATTGGAATCAAAAAAGAAATAATTAATCATATTGAAAGCATAACATCTGCATGGGCTTTTTAATATGCAATCTAAATACCAAATCATGAATTACCTCACTTTTCAAAACCTCAATAATGTTATAATCACTTTCTGAAAACCTTTCCGGTCAACTTCGAAGTAAATTTTTCCATCCCTGGTAATGTTTTCTGACTCCTAAATTTTCCAAGTCTGGCAAAATCTGAGTGTTTCTAGAAGCATTCAATTCTTTCGAAGCCTCAATACTCCCATAAACCCCATTTTTCAAACCTGAAAGATAGCCAGACCCAAAGCAGAGGTATCGGGATTTTATAGCTGGTTAACAGGCACAGCCGGTAAATCCACAGAAGCCTCATTGCAGTTTCCAGTTCATCAGGCCAGTCATGTATTGAATGAAGATCCTTCAAAAAAATCCACCTCGCTGGGCTCGAATTCCTCAATACTAATTATAGCTATTTTTGAATTTATCAACGGTTGCAAGCTAGGATTTAACTGTACAATACATTCTTTTCCCCTATTTTTACTTTCATCTCAACCCTTCCAAATGATCCAAAGATTCTTTCTCTCTATTACCTGTTTCCTATTTCTTCAGGCTTGTAATACACCGGCAAGTGAAAAAGAAGAGGTAATTTCCGATGCCAAACCCCGCACCATAGTCACTACTGACGGTGAAATAGATGATGTGGACTCATTCATACGAATGCTCCTTTATGCCAATGAATTTGATATTCAGGGTCTGGTAATCAGCAGCTCCATGTGGCATTACAAAGGCGACGACAAAGGCACCCTGTTTACTTCAGAAATGGAAATGACCAAAAAAATGTATGGTGCCATACCCAGCCTTCGCTGGCCGGGAACAGAATGGATGAATCCGCTGCTGAATGCTTATGAGGAGGTCTATCCAAAGCTCAGTCAGCATGCCGAAGGTTTCCCAACGGCAGATCATTTAAGAAGTCTGGTTAAAGTAGGTAACATCGATTTTGAAGGTGAAATGGAAAAGGATACCGAGGGTTCAGATTTCATCAAAGCCAGTCTGCTGGATGACCGAACAGAACCGCTTTATCTGCAGGTTTGGGGTGGCACCAATACCATTGCCCGGGCTTTAAAGTCCATAGAAGATGAATATAAAAACTCCGCTGAGTGGGAGGCTATTTATCAAAAAATATGTGACAAAGCCATTATCTACGCCATTCTGGATCAGGATGCCACCTATCGGAAGTATATAGCTCCAAACTGGCCTGACATAAAGATGTATTACAATGCAAGTCAATTCTGGTGCTTTGCCTATGCATGGAAAAGAGCTGTTCCTGAGTCGGAGCATTACCTGTTTGAAGGGGAGTTTATGGGGAATGAGATCATCAATAATCATGGCCCGCTTCTTAAACAATACTACAGCTATGGCGATGGCCAGAAGCAGCAGGGAGATGATGAACACATTCATGGTGACCTGTCAAAAATAAAAAACGGACAATGGGGGAGTTTTCAGCAATATGACTTTATCTCAGAAGGAGATTCACCGGCTTATTTGCATCTGATTGATGTGGGACTGGATAACCTAAGCAATCCTCAATGGGGCGGATGGGGCGGCCGCCTGGTTCAGTCAAAAGAACAACCAAACCGCTGGGAAGATGGTAAGGATGCTAGCGATTACAATCCCTTTACCCAGCAAATGGACGCCACGTATCCGCAAATCAGATGGGTGGACGCCATACAAAATGATTTTGCCGCCCGGGCAGACTGGTGTATCATGGATTACAAAGACGCCAATCATCCGCCGGTGGTAAAGACAAAAGGTGCTCATAAACTTACCGCAAAACCAGGTGATAAACTTACGTTGGAAATAGAAACTACCGATCCCGATGGCGACAAGCTAAGTACGAAATTCTGGATTTATAAGGAAGTGGGGACTTACACTGCCTTGGCCGAACTGAGTCCTGAAGGCGACAAAGTCCATCTGACTTTACCATCTGCAGGAAAAGGCTCACTCCATGTAATTGCCGAAGTCACAGACAATGGTGTTCATCCCATGACGCGGTACCAGCGGTTTGTGGTGGAGGTGGAATAGTTGTCTGGATTAAATGGAATTCGCGACCCTACTTTCGTCGAATAAAACCAGTTCATTGTAGACAGGAGTAATTGATAATCAAATGCTTTTACGCACCTTTATAAAAACCCTGCTGCAATGAAAAAACTCCTTCTCTTTCTGCTGTTTGTCAA
Organism: uncultured Cytophagaceae bacterium; assembly: GCA_966250325.1. Taxonomy (GTDB): domain Bacteria; phylum Bacteroidota; class Bacteroidia; order Cytophagales; family Spirosomataceae; genus Jiulongibacter. The sequence goes on from CBINGY010000002.1 coordinate 146,457, forward strand.
TTCGGCTTATGCACAAAGCGGTCATTATTTATATGTAGCTACGCCTGGTATCCGTAATTATCTGGGATATGGAGGCCATGGAATCGTAGTTTTTGATATCGATAATAATCACCGGTTTGTAAAGCGTATTCCAACTCAGGGTTTCAAAGCATCCGGAGAGCCCTCTAATGTTAAGGGAGTAGCTGTGAGTAAGCAACTTAACTCCATTTTCATCAGCACTTTAGAAGGATTACAGCGAATAGATATTGCTACCGAAAAGCTAGTTTGGGAAATCCCTTTTGAAGGTGGCTGTGACCGGATGGCCATCACTCCTGACGGAAAAACCATGTACCTGCCTTCTCTCGAAAAAGACTTCTGGAATGTGGTGGATTGCGAAACCGGAAAAATCATCAGTAAAATTCCGGTACATCAAAGAGCTCACAATACCGTAATCGGCTTCAGTGGCAAACATGCATATATGGCAGATATTGCATCACCCTTCCTGCATATGGCCGATACCAAAACACATAAGATAGTCTCTACTGTAGGGCCATTTAGTGCAGGCGTGAGGCCTTTCACTGTAAACGGCAAAGAGACGCTGGCCTTTGTAAACGTCAATGAATTGCTCGGTTTTGAGGTAGGTGATATTAAGACTGGTAAAGTTCTGGCCTCTGTCCCGGTTTTGGGCTGGGATAAGGGTCCTGTGAGAAGGCACGGAAACCCAAGCCACGGCATAGCTCTTACACCCGATGAAAAGGAAGTTTGGGTGGCAGATGGCCACAATATGCGGATTCACGTCTTCAGTGCCACACCACCTTATCAGCAGCAAACCAGCATTCCGGTATCAGATATGCCTGGATGGATAACCTTCTCGATAGATGGAAAATATGTGTATCCTTCAAGCGGAGAGGTCATTGACCCCAAAACGCGTGAGGTAATCACCCTATTGAAAGACGAATTTCACAATACCGTTTCCAGTGAAAAGATGGTGGAGTTATTTCTCAAAGATGGCAAAATTACCAATGCCGGTGATCAATTTGGATTGGGCAGAGTGCGGTAAATCATCCGGGCAAAAGGATTTGTTCTGAAAAAATCAAAAAACAAATCCACAACAAACGATTTCGGTGGTAAGACTTTGATCCTGAATGCCAGGACCCCCTTTGTTTTTCTTCTTTCCGCTGTATTTTCACAGCATTATTCAGGATCACAACCCACCTGAGTGCGAACTTACAGCTGTGTATAGTAAAACACTTACCGACCTGTTAGACGGGTTATTGAAAGATGCCGGAATAGGCAGAAAGGAATCTGAAAAGTTATTTCGGGATCGTTTTATTGCCAATCTCGATGACCTCTCATTTCTGTTTCATGACATTTATAAAGACACTCAGGGCTCCCAGGTTCATTTTCAGGAGTTGCTTCAACAGGTCATTCGTTCGTTTAAAGAAAGAAGTGAGAATCTGAAGCTGCGGGATGAGGAAAAAGCTTCAAAGGGGAAGTGGTTTTTAAGCAACGATCTCGCAGGCATGAGTTTGTACGTAGATCGTTTTTCTGGGCATCTGCTAAACCTTCCTCAACGCCTGGAATACCTTGAAAATTTGGGGATTAATCTGGTGCACCTCATGCCTATTTTTGAAAGTCCGGAAGGTGAAAGTGACGGAGGATATGCGGTATCAGATTTCAGAAAAGTAGATGCCCGATTCGGTACCCTGAATGATCTGAAGGCCGTACAGGAAGAACTTCAGCAGCGGGGAATGTATCTGATGATAGATATAGTACTGAACCACACCAGCCATCATCATGAGTGGGCCAGAAAAGCGAAACTAGGAGACCCGGGCTATCAGAATTACTATTATTTCTATCAGGATCGCACCGTTCCGGATCTCATGGAGCAGACACTTCCCGAGATTTTTCCGGAAAGCTCTCCGGGTAATTTTACCTTTGTACCAGAGCTTAATCAATGGGTGATGTCAGTTTTCCACAGCTACCAGTGGGATCTGAACTACCGAAATCCAATGGTTTTGGTGGAAATGTTGGGTAACATATTTTTCTATGCCAATCTGGGAGTTGATGTATTGCGGATAGACGCTCCTGCTTTTATCTGGAAACAGCAGGGCACCTCCTGTCAAAACCTTCCTGAGGCTCACAAGTTGCTTCAGTTAATTAAATTGTGCGTTGAAATCGCCACGCCCGGAATGGCACTTCTGGGCGAAGCCATTGTAGCTCCAGCCTATATTATGGAATACTTTGGTACCGGCAGGTATGTAACTCACGAGTGCGATTTTGCCTATAATGCCACTCATATGGCCCTGCAATGGGACGCCCTGGCTACCGGAGACACCCGCGTTATGCTGGCAGCCCAGCATGAACTGCTGCGTAAGCCTTTGGGTACCACCTGGCTTACCTATACCCGCTGTCACGATGATATCGGCCTGGGTTATGATGATTATATGATCGAAAATGCGGGTTTGAATCCGTATTTGCACCGTACTTATCTGAAAGATTATTTTTCGGGAGCCAGAGCAGAATCTCCTGCCAAAGGAGCTCTTTTTGGTGTTAACCCGAAAACAAACGATGCCCGTATTTCGGGGTCACTGGCCTCTTTATGTGGCCTGGAAATGGCTCTGGAAGCCGGCGATGAAGACGCGAAGCAACTAAGCCTGAAAAAAATTCTACTGATGCAGGCACATAGCTTCTTTTTAGGCGGTGTGCCGATGTTGTTTTACGGAGATGAGGCGGCCTACCTAAATGACTATTCCTATTTGAATGATCCGGGAAAGAGTTACGATAACCGATGGATGCACCGCCCGGTAATTGACTGGAACCGCAATGAATTGACCGGGGCATCAGGTACTCCCGAAAATGCGATATACGAAGGAACAAAACGTTTACTTAAACTCAGGAAAAACCTGCCGGTAGTAGCTGATCTGAAAAACCTCCACTGGCTACCTTCAAGAAACGGTGCGGTAGCCGGATACCTCAGACACAGCGATACCGAAGATTTGTACTGCCTTTTTAATTTCAGCCAGTTCCCGCAGCACCTCACCTATTTTGTTTTTGGCGAGGCCGTAGAAAGACCGGTTCTGCTAACCGATCTATGGACACAGCAGACGATAAAGCTGGGACGAGACGACGAGTATCTGCATTTTGAGCCCTATCAGTTTTATTTGCTTTCAACAAGAAAACCCCTCCATAAACCCTTATAAATTAGTTTGCCCCGATGCCGGATCCGACATCGGGGTGACTTTCACCGGAATAATTGAGGTGCCAGATAGGCCAGGTGTTTTCTCCAGAATAAGAATGTGTGCCCACCATCTGTCTCATGGTATTCAAATTTGACACCATTCTTTTTAAGCAGATTCATGGTATTTTGATTGTTTGCGTAGGCGAAATCCTCTTTCCCAATGCCTAGCACAAAGCGTTTGAATTCATTTAATGAAGGATTTTTTAATACATCCAAGTGTTTTTCTTCGATTTCTTTGATCAGATTTTCAAAATATCCGGTACTCATCGGATACACATATCCGAAAAGTTCAGGATTCCATAGGGCCAGATTTAGTGTTTGAATTCCCCCCATAGACAAACCGGAAATGGCCCGGTCTTCCCTCTTGCTGGAAACAGGGAAGGTTTTCTCAATAAAGGGAATAATATCTTCTGTAAAATCGCGGCAAAAGGGGTCGCCGGCGGGCCCTGCACCCATTGAATTTCCTGCAACAGGCGTATGCCCGGCTGGCATTACCACGATCATGGGTTTGAGTTTACCTTCGGCATACAAGTTATCCAGAATCTGGTGAGCCACGCCGGCGGTGGTCCAGGAGGCATCGTTATCGCCGCCTCCATGCAAAAGATAAAGCACTGGAAGTTTCTTCGTTTTTACCCACTCGTCGTAACCGGGAGGTAGGTACACGTGCAGCCTTCGGGTAATTCCACCCAGAGATTCCGATGTATACCAAAGCTGCTGCAGTTTACCATGCGGCACATCTTTCAGAGACTGAAATTCATTTTCGGGTCCGCTCACTTCAAACAGATTGGAATAGGCTCCGTTGCTTTCTTTTACGCGGCGGTTTTTAGGGTCCAGGGTACGAATGCCATCCACGGTGAAGTCGTAGGTATAAATATCCGGGATGGCAGCGGAGGGAGTTTGGGCAGACCAGACTCCGCCCGCATCTTTATTCAAAGTAAGGTTACCTCCGGGGAAATCGCCATTTACTTTCACCTGACTGGCCTCCGGGGCATAGATAGAAAACTGAAGACGGTCTCCTGCAATTCGTTTGACAGACTGTAGGGTATCGTTTGGGGTAGGGATACGCTGAAACGGCCCCGAAGTAACTTTTGGAGCACTGATAAACCCATGATTTTTCATCCAGTCGCCCAGTCTGCGGTACCACGAATCTACAGGAAGATTCTGTGTTCTCATACCAAAACCGTGATTCCCTTTCTCGTAGATATGAAGTTCTGCAGGCTGACCGGCATCAAACCATTTCTTGTAAATATTGATACTATAGGGCATCATTTTGAGGCCGTCATCACCGGCAACGGCAACGAAAATCGGGGTGGTTTTCTGCGGAACCTGCGAGCCCAGAATTGCGGGTTCGTAGGCATAAATGGGAGCAACAAAATTCGGTCTGCCGGTTTCTGAAGCCGTATATACCACAGACATGGTAAGGGTACCGCCTGCAGAAAAACCCATAAATCCAATCTTGTCGGTATCTATATTCAGTTCAGCCGCATGTTTACGTAGATATGTAACAGCAGCTATACCATCAGCCGTAGCCAGGGGAATGATGGGTTCATTTTCGGCATCGAGAGCTTTGAAGTCCTGCATTTTTGACGAAAGCTCCTTAACAGGGTCATCCGTAAAGCTTCTGGCTACGCGGTATTTGAGCACAAACGCCGCCACGCCCTGGCTATTCAGCCATTTGGCCACATCTATCCCTTCGCTCTGAATACTGAGGGTGTGGAAGGCCCCGCCGGGTGCGATAATTACAGCCGTTCCGTTTGCTGCTTCTTTTGGAGGTAAATAGGCGGTAATAGTGGGGTCTGTCACATTATAAACCACCTCAGTATTAAACAGGTTATGGGTGTTTGTCTGCTCGGTCCAGGTCCAGTTTTCTGAGCCCGGAGCTTTTCCGGGGTAGAGCCTGATCACCTGCTGGCTGACACTTTCGTGAGAATACCCCAGGAATAGGAAAATACAAATAATGAATCGTTGAAGGTTCATAAGAGAAATAGGTTAATCAGGTTGAAGGTACTGGTTTTGGGAGGATTGTTGTACAACTCTATTTTTCAAAATTATATTATCCGACGATCCATTGGTATTTATCTATGTGATTGTCTTAAAAGCGGACAATCGGTGATTTTACAGATTCAGTCCATGAATAGATAAGGATAGGCTAGGTAGGCTGTTAGATTGAGCTTCGTAAATTTGAGCAATTACCCGAATACGAAAATGATCAAAGCCCTTGTTTCACTTCTGTTATTTCTCTGTCAGTTCACGCTTTTTGCCCGGTTTAGCGTAGAAAATCTGAAGGTGAACTATGAAAGTACTCCTTTGGGTACCGACGAGCCTACACCTCAATTTTCCTGGCAAATGAAAAGTGAGACGAATGAAAGGGGGCTGGAGCAATCTGCTTGGCAAATCATTGTGAAGGAGGAAAATCAACGTATCGTTTGGGATACCGGAAAGAAAGCCGGGAGCGTTTCTCATGGAATTCAATATCAGGGAGCAAAACTTCAGGCAGTAACCCGGTATACCTGGGAAGTTCTGGTATGGGATGGAAAAGGCGAAAAGGCCCGGGCGTCCTCTTGGTTTGAAACGGGTCTGATGAATCCATCCCAAAGTGCCTGGAACGGAGCCGCCTGGATAGGTGGAGGAGATGAAGATCTCATCTTTTATCCGCACTATCAGTCCGTATTCAAACTGAGTTTTGGTATTCAACTCGATGAGCCTTCACGCTCCACGCGGGCTTCGTTTGTTTTTGGTGCCAACGATACCCGGCTTTCTAATAAATACCTGAACCTCATGGCGGTACAGCGTGGCCACAATGAGAGTTATGTGGCCCTTGAGCTTGATATCTCGGGTCTTCAAAAGACAGAAGGACAAGCCCGACTGGCCATTTACAGGGTAGGATATACGCAGTCTGACAGCGAAAAAACGCCATTTAAAACCCTGGATATACCATTAAGCCTGATCAATAAGACAAATGCCTATCAAAAGCATCAGATTTTTGCCGACTGTAACTTTGGTTTGTTTGAATTTTATATCAATAGTCATGATGAAAGCCACAAACTTAGCGATCCGTCTTCGGGTCCGGCTCCGGCATTCGGTGCCCGGGGCATAAACTTGAATCCGGTAGGATCTGGCAATAACTTTATCAGCTTTCCCATGCTGGCCGATATGGGTTTCAAAACAGGAGAAGGTCAGAAAGCTTATTTTTCTGAACTGACTGTTCGTCATTACAGAAAACCAGGCAATATGATTTTCAATGATGAAAAGGCAACAGCTTTCGACGGAGTTCCCTCCAAAAACGGGGCATATGAAGTAGGAGCAAATACCCTGGTAACAAGAAATCTGAGCCGAAATTCTGCTCCTATGCTTCGGACAGAGTTTGCACTTGGGGCTAAAAAAATAAAAAAAGCCCGCCTTTACGTGACTGCCAGAGGTATTTATGAGCTCTATCTGAATGGGAAACGGGTAGGAGAAGATTACTTCAATCCGGGCCTCACGCAGTACAACAAGCATCACATGTACCAAACGTACGACCTCACCGATCAGCTCAAGGCCGGAACAAAAAATGCACTGGGTGCCTGGCTGGGAGAAGGATGGTGGAGCGGGAATATCACGTACGGTGGTGAAAACTGGAATTTCTTTGGCGACAGACAGACGCTGTTGGCTCAGTTGGTGATCGCGTTTTCAGATGGTTCCAGTCAGATTATCACATCAAACGATAAAGACTGGAAGCTTTATACGGAAGGGCCAGTTTTGGTGGGCTCATTTTTTCAGGGAGAAGTATATGACGCTACCCGGGAAACCGACGGATGGGCCTCCCCGGGTTTTGACGATACCTCCTGGAAAAAGGCTCAGGTGGTGCCATTAGAGGGCTCCGCATTTATGGAGGAGAACCCCGGCCCACGTTCTTTGCAGCTTACATATGACGATATGCAGTTGGTAGCCCAAACCGGTGAGAATGCCCGGGTAGTCAAAAGCCTGACAGCAGCTACTATTTCTGAGCCCCGTTCCGGAATTTTCGTTTATGACATGGCTCAGAATATGGTGGGAATTCCCAAAATTCAGATCAGAAACGGAAAAAAAGGAACTGTAATTAATTTGAGGTACGCTGAAGTTCTCTACCCCAATCTACCTGAATATAAAGGAAACGAGGGGATGATCATGCTGGAAAATATTCGGGCGGCATTATCACAAGACCGCTATGTGCTAAAGGGTGGAGACGAAATTATTCAGCCGCATTTTACCTTTCATGGATACAGATATCTGGAAATTTCGGGTATAGAAAAAGCCTTGCCAGTGGAGGATGTTAAAGGTCTGGTTATCAGTTCGGTGAACGAGTTATCGTCTCGCTATAGTACAAACAATGAAAAAGTGAATAAACTTTGGGAGAACATAACCTGGTCATTGAGGGGCAATTTTCTGTCTATTCCCACAGATTGCAATCAGCGAAATGAGCGTATGGGCTGGAGTGGAGATATCAATGTTTTCTCTAAAGCAGCCACTTTTCTCACCCAATCAAACAGCTTTCTTAGAAGGCATCTGATGGCTATGCGTGATATTCAACCCCCCAGCGGCAGGTTTACAGATGTGGCTCCGGTAGGAGGCGGTTTTGGTGGTACGCTATGGGGAAGTGCCGGTGTGGTAGTGGCCTGGGAAACCTGGCGGCAATACGGCGATATTCAGTTACTCGGTGAGCATTATGATGCCATGAAAAAGTACATGGCCTTTCTGGAAACAAAGGTAAATGAGGAAGGAATTCTGAATGAAGGCCCGCTGGGAGACTGGTTAAGCCCGGAAGGAAACAAAAACGATAACACGCTTTTCTGGATGGCCTACTTTGCCTATGATCTGGAACTCATGGCAAAAATGGGGGAGGCTTTGGGCAATCAAACTGAGGCGGCCGCCTTCTCCAAGAGAAGTGCAGAGATAAAGAAGAAGTTCAATAAAGTCTATGTGGACCAAGCCTCAGGAAAAACGATCAAATCAGGTATACAAACCGGATTTATGGGAGCTCCTAACGAACGTGACACCCGGAAGGGTACCGGTAAAGGTGACATTATTGATACACAGGCTTCATATGCTATTCCCTTAGCTTTGGGTACCTTCGATGACCAAAACCGGAAAGCTGCCATAAACCACTTAAGCCAGGCCATTACCCGAAAGAGCGTAGATGACGGAGGAGTTGAAAGACCGGAATATTCACTTATGGCAGGGTTCATTGGCACGGCTTCCATCAGTGAGGCACTTTCTGAGAATGGAAGAGATGATCTGGCTTATAAACTGCTGGTTAATGAACAGTACCCATCATGGCTATATTCGGTAGTAAATGGAGCCACTACCATCTGGGAGCGACTAAACAGCTATACCGTGGAGAACGGATTCGGGGGTAATAACAGCATGAATTCCTTTAATCATTATTCCTTTGGGGCTGTGGCGGCATGGATGTACAATTATTCGCTGGGGATTCAGCGGGATCCGGAGGAGCCGGGATTCAGGCATTTTGTGCTAAAGCCCGCTGTTGATCCTAACAGGGAAATTACCTCGGCAGAAGGTTACTATGATTCCATGTACGGACGTGTAGAAAGTGCCTGGAAACAGACCGATGGAAAAGTAACATTCACCTTTACAGTGCCTGCCAATAGCTCGGCGGATCTTTATTTGCCGGGAGGCATGGCACAGATTACCGAGCAGGGCAAATCGGTTTCAACCTGGTCTGGAGTGAAAGAGACCGACGGGAAAACTCTGATTCCGTTGAAGTCTGGAAAATATACTTTTGAGCTTAAGCGGTAATTCCTCGTAAAAGGCATTTGATTTTCAGAACAGGTAGGGCTTAAGAACCGATTCCCGTAAGTGTTCATATCCGGCTAAAGATTCCGGGTTTTTCATAGTTCCGGTATTGGCTGCTTTTTCTATGGCGGTGCCCAGCAAAATCTTTTTGACCGGTGCCTCCATTTTCTTGCCGCTTAGAGTGTAAGGAATGTCGTTTACCTCAATAATGGTATCAGGAACATGTCTCGGTGAATAGGTTTTTCTCAAACTGGCGTTTATTTCTTCTATCAGTCTATTATTCAGCGTTTCTCCCTCACGCATTTTGATAAACAAGGGCATAAAATGTTCCCCGTTTTTCTTTTCAATATTGACTATGAGGCTATCTGATATTCCTGAAATTTTATCCAGAACCCGGTAAATTTCGGCAGTACCTATTCGTATTCCGTTCCGGTTGAGTGTAGCATCTGATCTCCCGGAAATAATGAGCGTTTTGCGGTTTGTTATGGTAAGCCAGTCGCCATGTCGCCAGATTTCCGGAAACATTTCGAAGTAGCTTTCCCGGTATTTTTCAAAAGTTTCATCGCCCCAGAAATAGACAGGCATGGATGGCATCGGCTTTTTTATGACCATTTCGCCTTCCACTTCTGAAACCGTGTTTCCGTTTTCATCAAAAGAATCAACGGCAGCTCCAAGGCATGCCCTCTGAATTTCGCCCTGATAGACAGGTAATGTAGGAACTCCGCCCACAAATGCGGTACAAAGATCAGTTCCTCCACTCATCGACGCTATCCAGAGAGGGTCTTTCACCTGCTCTTTCAACCAGGCAAAACCTTCCGGCGGGAGGGGGGCTCCTGTGGAACTAACAGATCGCAGACTGGTCAGCAAGGAGAAGTCTTTGGGCGAAAGTCCCGCTTTCTTACAAGATAAGATATAGGGAGCCGAAGTCCCGAAGTGCGAAATATCCGCTTCGTCAACGAGTTTCCAGAGCGTACCCAAATCAGGATAGGAAGGGCTTCCATCGTACAAAACTAGTACACCACCAGCCAATAAGACGCTCTGAACGAAATTCCACATCATCCAGCCAGTGGTAGAAAACCAAAAGTAACGTTCACCGGGTTTGAGGTCATTATGAAACGTAAGGTATTTGAGGTGTTCCAGCAGAATTCCGCCCTGCGAATGCGTAATGGCTTTGGGTTTACCTGTAGTACCCGAGCTGTACAGAATCCAGATGGGGTGCACAAAATCCACAAATTCATACGGGATAGATCGCTCGCTGTTCTCTTTCATTATTTGCGACCATTCCAGAGAATGTTCTACGTTTTCATTGTGCTGGGTTAAGATAGCGGCTTTAACAGAAGGGAGATTTTGAAGTAAATGATTAACCGTTTCAGTTCGGTCAAATTCCCGGCCATTGTACGTATAATGCGTGACAGCAAGTAACACCTTCGGTTCAGTGAGCTGGAAACGTTCCAAAACACTTTCTGCCCCGAAATCTGGTGAAGCACTGGTCCAGATGGCACCCAGAGCTACGGTGGCCAGCATCCCAATGGTTGCTTCCGGTAGATTGGGAAGGTACGCAGCCACACGATCCCCTTTTGTAACACCCAGTGATTTTAGCTTATGTGCCAAAGCGGCCACCTGAGCCTCCAGTTCCTGCCATGAAATGCTTTGGAGTGGTTGACTTTCATTTCGATAAAGTATAGCCGGGTACGCTGTTGACTTTTTACGAAAGACCTGGTACGTATAATTTAAGGTAGCTCCGGTAAACCATCTGGTATAGGGCATGGCATGAGGTGAAATGATTTCCTCTGCCGGAGTATTTAGGTAAATATTAAAATATCTAATCAGGCTTTCCCAGAATACGTCCGGCTCATTGACAGACCATTCCCAGAGCTCGTCATATTCGGTGAAAGATCGTTGATAATTTTCCTTTAACCATCGCATATAAATGCTCAGGTTCGAGGTTTCAATGCTGGGGGGGTCAGGTTTCCAGAGTATTTCCATTAGATTTCTATTTCCAGCAAGGCAGAGCTAAAGCATTTTCCATGAGTATCAATAGCAAGTGAGGTAGTTACTCCACCCGCAAGAGCATCGTAACAAACAAATTGCAGGGCGGAAATATTGGGGAGTTCAAACCGCTTAATTTCACCTTTAAGATGTTCTTTCAAGTGATTTTTTACCAGTTCAACTGTTACTTTTTCGCAAAGTAACTCAAAATGGTTTTCATCAAAAGGGATTAACGAAAGTGTTGAAACATTGCCTTTGTCACCGGCCCGGCTGTGGGCTATTTCGTAAAGTTTCATCCCAGTAAAAACGTTTGAGGTTTGACCAGATCTTTTGGAAGATAAACCGAGTGAATTCCGATAACTTCTTTGCTGTATTTTCTTACGCCACCACCACCCGCAGGGCCGTTGGTGTACAAAGCTTCTACTTCTTCTCCAATCAGATTGGCTGCTTCCATATTTTTGCATTTGGCTGCCACCCGAAGTCGTATCTCCGGTGCTTTTCCGGTGGGCTTCCCTTTCACGATGGAATCCTGGCCGATAAAGTCAAACCGGATATCTGAATCTTCGAATTTCATTCGTTGTTTCAGGATTTCAGCGGCTAAGACGGCTCTTTCCATGGCATCGTAACCCGTGTAAGAAATCTCGCCTTCTCCCAGAAAAAAGGCACGGTAGCCTACACTTACTTTAAGAGTCTCGGGGGCAGATTGGCCTGTGCCGCCAGAAACCCGAACCACATTTTCTGCAAGTTGCTCAAGACGAACCGTACTGAAGTTGGCAGAAATGTCCGGGGTTTTATAGGCAAACGGGTCAATTACTTCATACAATAGTTGCTCTTTGACCGCGGCAAGGCAAAGTGATCCACCTGTGCCATCCACCTTTTTGAAGGTTGCTGTTCCATTTGATTCTATTTCAGCAAACGGATGGCCTAGATTTGCAGGATCGGGAACCCGTTTTCGTCCGGAATCCATGAAATATCCACCGGTAAGTTGTCCGGCACATTCGAGTAAATGCCCGATAACTGTTCCTTGTCCTAATTCATTGTCGCTTTTCCACCCGAATTCATGAATAAGGGGTGCAAGAAACAGCGAAGGATCTGCCACCCGGCCGGTAATTATTATCTGAGCCTCCTGTTTCAACGCCTCGAGGATACCTTCCACGCCGAGGTAGGCATTGGCAGAAATAAGTTCGCCCGATTCCCGAATGGGCCTTTGGGTTTCGCTGGCCGGTTCCTCGCCGCTTAATTTGTCGAGCACATCATCTCCGTAAACAGCAGCCACTTTGAGTTTGAAACCTGCATTTTCTGCAAAAGTCTTTACCTTTTTTGCTGCGGCTATAGGGTTTGCAGCACCCATGTTGGTGATGAGCGTGATCTTATTTTTGACAAGTAGGGGAAGAAGGCTACTTATTCTTCTCTCAAGAAACGGATCATAACCCGCTTCCGGATTCTGAAGTTTTTGCTTTTGAGCCAAAGCGATGGTTCTTTCTGCAAGGCATTCCAGTACCAGATAATCAAGTCCGGCTTTTTCTGCCAGAATTAATGCCGGTTCCAGCCTGTCTCCTGAAAACCCCGCCCCGCATCCTATTTTTATATTTTTCATAAGCTAGATGCCGATTGAGCCAGTCAATACCGCTACAATAGTCATAACAATAGTAGTTCCCCAGGCCCAGAGAAACGTATGTTTCTGATGATCTGCCAGCTCCACCTCTGCCAGGCCAATCAATAAAAACGTGGAGGCAGTTAAAGGACTTAATGGGAAACCAACGGTCATCTGTCCTAAGAGTGCGGCCCTTCCGATCTGAATCGTGTTCATGTCCAACTGAGCAGCAGATTCTGCCAAAACAGGTAAAATCCCGAAATAATAGGCATCAGGAGTAAAAAGAAGACTGGCGGGCATACTTGTGATAGCAGTAAGCAATGGCAGCAGATTGGCGTGTTGATCAGGAATAAAACTCACCAGCTGATCTGCCATGGCATCGATCATACCAGAACCTGAAAGAATACCGGAAAAGATACCCGCTGCGAAAATCATGCTGGAAACCAGAAAAATATTGTTTCCATGACTTCTCAATACGTGTTTTTGATCATTCAAATGAGGGTAATTGATCTGCAAAACCAGCATACTGGCCAATATAAAAAGGACGGGTGCCGGCAGCCAACCTTTCATGAGGGAAAGAATGAGGATTCCTGTCAAAAGAGCATTTAGCCAGACTAGTTTTGGCCTTCTCAATCTTTTTTGTTCGCCGGTGAGTTCATCGTGGTGATTGTAGTCAAACGCAATCACACCCAGTCGCTTTCTTTCTTTTTGCCCCCAAAACCAGGCCACAAATATCACCCAGCCTATGCCTGCTGCTATGGCAGGCAGGTTGGGATTAAAAAGATGAACACTATCTGTTTCAAAAACCGAAATGGCCCGTGCCGAAGTGCCAGACCACGGAACCAAATGAAGCGGGCCTACCGCCAAAGCCACGACGCCGGAGAGTACCAACCGGCTGATTTTCAAGGCTTGGTAAATAGGCAGGAAGGCAGAAAGTACGATCATAAAAGTGGCGGTACCGTCCCCGTCGAGATGTACAATCATGGCCAGAATGGCTGTGCCAACCACCACTTTTACAGGGTCACCTTTTACTTTACGGATAATGAATGAGACTACGGGGTCAAATAGCCCGGCATCAAGCATGGTGGCAAAATAAAGAACCGCAAACATGAGCAGAATGCCGGTGGGAGCTACCTGCTTAATACCTGTCAGAGCAAATTCTCCGATTTCGGAGGGTTGAAATCCTGCCAGTAAGGCAATGGCTACAGGAGTCAATACCAAAGCCACCAGCACAGAGACCCGCTTACTTAGAATAAGGGCCAGAAAAAGAAGAATGATGCCAAATCCAAAGAGTGAAAGCATCGCTTATTCAAATTGTAAATAGTTATTAAAGAAAGGGAGCATGGCATTGAGTACTCTGCCATCTTCTGTCCAGATCTTATCTACGTGTGTGCCTATGTACTCTTCCGCGTAATGATGAATGCCTAGATTCTCCAGTTTTACACTAAACATCATATTTTGTTGTGGAAAACGTGGGGCGTCGTTTCTTCCCCAGTCCAGTTTGAGAGCTTTAAGTTGCCTCACATTACCGGCATAAGTGTCCAGCATTTCCACCGGCATGTTATTATGCCACTTTTCGAGAATATCGGGATGTACAATCAGGGAATCGCCTTCATAGGTAAAAGGCATGTCACAGTAAAACGGTGGCTTGTTTGGGTTTGGGCTCCAGGCTCTTCCCACGGCTACCAGAACTTTTGGATAGTACGATTTACGCAGGTCTTCCACCGTTTTTATGTTTTGTAATTCTTTAAACGAGGTGCTGTTTGGTCCAAATTCCTTTACAGCAGCCATAAGACCCGGACTCATCCCGTAGACCACACTGAAAACATCCGGATGAAGCATCCCAATTTTGATGGCTCCATAGCCGCCCATGGAGTGTCCGCCTATACCGCGGCTTTCTTTTTTGGGAATGGTTCTGAAATGCCCGTCCATATACTGCACAAGTTCTTCTGCCATGAAAGCATCCCAGTCACCTATGTAGCTGGAAGCACTGTAAAAACTACCCTGAAAAAGCGTGTTGTTATCAGCAATTACAAGAATATAAGGTCTGATTTTCTGTTTCTGAATGGCCGCATCCAGCCGGGTTTTCATTTGAGGTGATATCTGATCGGTACCCATAAATCCATGCAGGTAATAGATGACAGGGTATCGTTCATTCCCTGAATCATAACCGGGTGGAAGATAAACCGAGCATTGACGGTTTGGATTTTCACCTGCATTATTCCTGAGTTTTTCAGATTTCAGGGTAAATGTAACTACCGAACCAGACTGAGCCACTGCACAAAATGGTAGGAAAAACAAAAGTAAGATTCTGATGAACATGGTTTTTATCAATAGGTAGAGCGAAGATAAGAGACGGTAATTTATGAACCTAAACTTAATGTCTCAAAATGAGTCAATGTTAATTTCCTAAATCTGTTCGTTCTCAGAGGATGCAGAATGATCTAATAGTTAGTTGATCATTTTTCGTTTTTTACCCTATTCAAAAAAGAAATCATTTGAGTATAATACTTTTCAATCATCACACCTGGGCCATGGCCACCTCCCGGTACAATAACCATCGTACTGGATGCACCAGCGGTTTGTTGTTTCTGATAGAGCACTTCACTCTGGCAGTAAGGCACCAGCTCGTCTTTATCTCCATGAAAGAGAAGCATGGGTGGGTTAGCTTTCTGTACATATTCGGCAGGATTTGCCAGCCGGGTTTTGGGTTTATTTTTCTGAATGGGCCCGCCGATAAGCGAAGACTCTGGTGAATCTGCGTCATCATGGCTGAAGCTGCTGCCGCAGCTATCCATAATCAGAAAATCTGTGGGTCCAAAGAAGTTAATCACGGCATCTACATGACTCGAGGTTTCGGGGTATTTGCCAAGTGATCCTTCCAGATCTATTTCCAGCTCACCAATTGAAGTTTTTTTGATTCCGCTTGTGGTTCCGGCTATGGCAGAGAGGTGCCCGCCCGATGAGAATCCTGAAATCGCCAGAAAATCCTGATTTAAATGGAATAAGGAGGCATTTGCCCGTACAAATCGGATAGCAGCTTTTACGTCATGGATTTGTGCCGGCCAGATTGCCTCTTTACTTGAGCGGTGATTTATACTGATCACCGCATATCCAGCCCTCAAAAAGCTTTGGCCGTAATCGTTTTGAAAGCAATTGGCTTTGGAGGAATTGGAAAAGAAGGCACTTCCATAAATGGTAATTATGGCAGGGAAGGGTCCGTTACCCGTTTTGGGAAGAAATACATCGAGCTTATGACCCATAATGCCATCACCCACATAGTCAAGATCTATCCAGGCTTTGGAACTTTCAATAAAATTATTCATTTGGCCAAACGAACAAAAACTAAATAAAATGAGGCAAGTGCTAAGAAATCCTTTCATTTCAGGAGTATCACAATTTTCAAAGGAGGAAGTTCAGAAATATTTTCGGTTTTCCCCAGCCCATTTCCGTGCTTCTGACCTTGAGGCCTTAAAGAGGTACCCGAATATTCAGTCTGCTTCCTTTTTCAGAGAGGCTGTCGAAGGAATAGCTACCGCCCAGCACAGTAATCCGGGATATGATATTCCAAAGGCCGAGACCAGATTTGACTTCGTTTAATTTAGCGTTAAAGTCATAACCTTTTCCATCGTCTTCAAAAGAAATGAGAAGTTCATTTTGTTGGATGGCAAAAGCCGCGGTAATGCGGGAGCACTCCGCATGTTTGATCGAATTATTGGTGAGTTCCTGTATAATCCGGTATACGGCGAGATCTTTATTCGCTCCCAGACGGGTTTCTTCCGTAAGATTTTCGTGATAAAATTCGAAATTAATGCTGGTAGCGATCTCCATTTTTTTGAAGAATTCATTCAGTGCGGTAATCAGTCCAAAACTTTCAAGGGTACGAGGTACCAGCTCACGTGACAGGCTTCTTACCTGATTCAGGGCTTCTTCAACAAGCCGTTTTGAGCCCTCAAATTTTTGTAAAAAGAGGTCGTCTTTGGGAATGGATTTTGACAAAGACATAATGCTCATTTTTGTGGCAGATAGCAGGCCTCCTATTTCATCATGCAGATCTTTAGATATGCCTTTTCTCACGGCTTCCTGAACCTCCAGTGAGTTTTGGAGCAATTGCCTTTGGTGCTCTTCTCTCATCTCCTGTAATTCTTTTCTTCTCAGGAGCTCTGTTTTAAACTGTCTCCGCTGATAATACACGATAAACCCCACCACCGCCACGGCCATGATAGTTAGTACGAGGCTTCCGATTATCACAGCGAAGACATCTGGCGAAATCATATAAGACGAGTGTATTTACTCACGGCAAAACCGATTCCGATGAAAATGTGCATTAGAATCTTAAAAATATCATTCATCTGGGCAAAAAGGCTCCAGATTTCCGGATTTATGTGAAATGATACGGTTACCTGGGGAAACAAATACATAAACAGTGTTCCACACGAAAAAATGATAATGCCTGAAACAATCCAGAATTCGGGATAGTAGAGTAGGTTTTTGACATTAAGCTTTTCAAGAAGTTCATAGAAAAACAAAAAAGAAAGGGCAATGTAAGTGACTCTGTTTATTATATAAATGGGGGTGGAAAGGTCTTCTTTTTCAAAACCCAAAACAATGGTAACTCCAAGGGCAGTAAGAACCAGGATGAGTCCTCGTTTGCTGAATTTACCCACTGTGAGATAAAAGAATACGATGAGAATCAGCGTGCCAATAATTTCCTGTAAATTAACGTAGATGTAATTGTTGATGCGATTAAGGGCTCTGTACCAGATAGGCATATCCAGAATCAGATAGGCCAGGGGGTAAAGGAAAAGTACACGAAGGGCCTTGTTGAGATAACTAAATCTCACAAGGCCCGTAATGAGTGGAATTAATACACAGAAGCTTTCGAAAAAAGAAAGTGGATATTTTTCTATGTATTCGACGAAGTGGTTAATCATTCAGATAGATAAGATTCAGAAATTAGCAGTACATCGGGCAGCGTGGGCCGTTTGCTCCATGATCTGGTGCATCTGGCATGTCCTTCAGGCCGGTGGTATCCATTACCAGATTTTTTCCCTCTGCATCAGTAGGTACCAGCACCAGACTTGGACCGTCGCTGTCTTCGCCCAGATAAACTCTGATACCCATGGCCTTTGGGTTTTCCAGCATTTGTTCAATCATTTTTCGGCCAAAAAACTGGGCTCTTACCGGCTCTTTATCTCCGGCCTCGGCCCGGCTAGCAATATATTTTTTTTGAAGGCGTGATGCGGCTGCGGCGGTAATAAATTCTCCTTCCGTTCCGTCAAATTTTGTCGAGATTGGCTCCATGTGGCATGATGGTTTACTTGAAAAATATATGAATATAAAAGAACGAAAAAAAGTGATCTAAATGAAGGCTTCGGTTTGGTTATTATTTCTAAATGGCTTGTTTACAGTATATTTAGAAATTTATATGCGAAAAACTACCTCAAAGAATGCGTAGAAATACCTAATGTGAATTTTACCATTTTGGAAATCTACACGCGGGGATTTTGACATAAGCATGAATTAAAGTTAATTTAGCGGGCTGAATGCTACCGTATAATTCATCATCAAAGCTATGGAACGTATTAAATATCTTGTTGAAAGCAGATTGTTTGGGGTTTGCTCCAAGCTGGGCGAGAGGCTTAATTTCTCTGCAAGCAGCATACGTTTGTACTTCATTTACGCTTCATTTTTCACACTGGGATCTCCCATAATTATTTACATGGTGCTGGCTTTCTGGATGGAAGCAAGAAAACACCTCAGAAGGCACCAGAACCCCACCGTTTGGGAGCTTTAGTTTTGCGGGCATTGGCCAATGGTCACTTCCACCGTAGTTCCCGGGCTGGTTTCGAAACCTTCTTTCAGAATTACAGATTTTTCTGCCCGAAATGCCAGTTTTGAGGGCAAGTTGATTTTATCTGCAGTAATTATTTCTGCCCCGCTGAACTGATAATCACCTGTAATTGATTGTTGCTGACTTAACAGGTCCGGGCATTTTGACTCAAACTTAAACAGGAAGCCTCCGGAGGGCTTGAGTGTCAGACTAATTACTTCTTCCGATCGCATATTCAGATTTTCCTGATAGACAAACTGCTGATGATCAGAACTGTGATCTGTAACTCCACTCCTCCGGTACCAGCCGGCCTCTAGAAAGTCGGATGGTGAGATGATGATGTTTCGCTCCAGAGAAGTACCGTTCATTCCGGCCAGATACCAGTCGCGGCCTTTGCGGCGTGCCAGCACCACATATTGACCAGGATACCCAGCCACAAAGCGGGTTTCATCCCAGGCGGATGGTACGGCCAGTAGTTTGCGTTCCTTTTTGGTAAGGGCCAGATAATTGGCGTAACTATCTGTAAGATTTTGAACTCCAGATTCAAAGGCTACCACCATGGCCATCTCATGGGCTTTCGTAGAAGTGTGATTTACCCGGTCATATCCTATCGCTGAAGCGGTGTAATCCATGGAACTTACCACATTGCGGGTATAGGTTACATTGACATTATGCTGAGGAGAATCATCTCTGAACTGCGGGTCAAATAATAAGCCTTCTGCACCTTTAACCCCCTCTGCGGTAAGCAGATGTGGGTAGGTTCTCTGCCATCCACTTGGTATGATACATCCATGAAAACTGATCATAAGTTCATACCTTGCCGCATCCTGTAAAATGTCGAGATAGTACTTGATCATGTGCTGTTTATCGCTTTCAAAAAAATCAATCTTTACCCCGCGAGCACCAATCGATTTCAGCCAGGTGAATTCCTGATTCCGGACCGTGCTGTCAAGCATCTTATCCATGGGCTGATTGGTGTAAGAGCTGTGCGGCCCACCTGAGTTATACCAAACCCACACCCCAACACCCATCGAACTGGCGTAAGAGATAAGCTGCTGCAGATTACCACCGGTCATTTGGGGCCAGTCTGCATCTACCAGAGTAAACGGCACCTGAAGAGAGTCTGCCAGCTCAGTATACCTTTGGAGTGTCTGATAATTTGTACTGCTGTAATTGTCTGTCCACCAGCTGAATGTACAAACTCCGGTTTCTATCCAGGAATCATCTGTAAGCACCGACGGGTCGGCCAGGTGATGACTCAGATTAGATTCTACAATAGATTTTATGTCATCTGCAATCACCAGGAATCTCCAGGGCATATCCATAGCAGAATTAATTAGTGGGTAGGCGTCAGAATTGCCCGAGCCATCATTTTGTGGAGGTTGACCTACCTGATATCCCGTTCCGTTCCATGCGGCCAGGTGACTGCCCCAGTTATATTCTCTCAGGTTTGTTTCAGAAATCAAAACAAAATGACCTGCTGTTTCGAAAAGACCCGGCATGCACCAGCCACCGAAATAAGATTCTCCTACATTTTTTTCCAGATACCTTCTTTCGTAAACGGGCTTATATGGGCTGTACTCCTGAACCCACATTTTACCACCAGTTTGCATAGAAAAGGTAGTTTTCTCCTGAAAAACCTGAACCTGAGTAGAGGGAGCTTGCGGAAAAGAGTATCTGAATGCCACGCCTTCATCATAGACTCTGAACGCTATGATAAAGGAGATACCGCCTTTCTCGAAACGTAACTCAAGTTCATTACAGGAATTTTCAAGTTCAGATTTCTTACCGGTTAGCATGCGATAGTTTTCGCTCAGGGTGCGTGGGATGGCCGATTGAAAAGTTAATCCGTTACTAAAATCCTGATCAGACCTCCAGATGCCGAGGGCAGAGGGTTGAATTACTGTTATCCAGGAATTGTTCGTATACCGTTTTATGAGATAAGATGCTTGCCCGCCCGTCAGACTTAGTTCTGCTTTGAGGAGATTATCGGGCGAGAAAATTTCCCAGGCTAGAACTGAAAAGCTGCTGTGGAATAATAAAATCAGTAAAAAGTAAAAGTTTCTGATAGCAGATAAGATTAGTTATAAATCACAAGGTTACATTCCCAAACGTCTGTGCATCAGCTGATTTACCAGCTCTACCAACTGAAATGGTTTCGCAGTACGCCAGTTGTCAATTTGAAGAGTGCCTCCGAAATTAATAAAATAATCTAGTTTTATCCGGCTCATTTCCTGAAAAACATGATTTCTGAGGTTCAAAGCAACAATCCACCCTTCGTCTAATTCATCCAGCCATTCTTCATAGTAGTCGCGGTCACCCCCATGAAACTGAAGCAGGTTTTCTGTGATGAGTATAAATTTATCGATACCATTTCTGAGCAGAGGGTCAATGACCTGACGTTTAAAATACATGATATCATTGTGCAGAGCGTCATTCCACTCTCCAAAGAGTTCAATAATGCAGGAATTGGTGGAGTAGTCTGTGTAGAGTAGTTTACAATAAAGCGTTTCAGAACCAAACTCATCCCAGAACGGATCGATGTAATACCCGTAAATGTCATTGACATATTCAATACCGTATTCCCTGCCAAAGAACGGAGACCTGAGGTCACGCTCTGCCCGGTAAAATTTTTGCCAGTTATGAAAGGGTTCTATCTGATGCATAATTTTTACAGAAACTTACCTGAATACTCCATCGTAGTTACTACCCATATACGCCCCCCACTTTACGGGGGTTTTTATAGGGATAGTAGTTTTCAGGCAATTTACTCTGAGGCCATCAAAAGTGTATGTATGGTAGGCATTTGTTCCGTGGCAATAAATGATATCGAGCAAACCATCTCCATCGATATCTCCTATCCACGGAGTACTGGAGACGTTATGCCCCGGCAGGCCATCGGTAAGAGCGGCTACCTGATTTTCAGTAAAATCTATGGCATACAAGGTGGTGAAGAAGGTTTTTCTGAATAAAGAGTCTTCCTTTTGATAATCTACACTTAGAATCACTTCTTCTATCCCATCGCCGGTGATATCGGCCACTACCGGGCTTGAGGTTTGATAGTAGCCAAGAGAGTCCAGATATTCGATTCGTCCGTTTTTTCCATTGATCATCGCTTGCCGGGTCCAGCTCAGATCGGGCCATACACCCTGGGCAAAGGAAACGAAAAAATCAGGAATGTGATCGGGATTGAACTGACCGACGGCCAGCGAACTGTATGCCTCTGTGTGAGGAAGTTTTGCTCTCCAAAGTAGACGTTGAGTAGTGCCATCGTAGGCTAGAATTCTGCCATTGACCGAGGCGGCAATCATATCTCTTATCCCATCGTCATTGATATCTGCAAAAACTGGAGGGGCTATAAAACCTTTTCCCTGGCCAATTTCAAGTTTCCTTGCCCTACTTAGATCACCTTCCAGGATATTTCTGAGTGATGCTACATACAGGCTGCCATCTATGGTCTCGCCTCCGGTTCCAAAAAGGATCCGTGATTCTGCCGGATTTGACGGTTCAAAGTCAATGACGGCAGACATATATATTTCCCGCAAATCGGGCATTTGAGCACCGGCGAGTAATTTTCCGGTAGCACCTGACAGGATGACCAGCCGACCAGCAGCCCTTCCCGGATCATGTGGTTTTACCCAGATATCACCTCCGTTGGCAAGGAGTAGGTCGGGAACTCCATCCTCATCTACATCGTGAATAAACTGAGGATTGTAAAAATTAAACCATCTTTTTACCTGATTGGGGAGGTATTGAAGGGTATCGAATTGCCAGATAACCGTCCCGTTTTTGCCAGAAATCGCCTTAAGTTCGGAGGATCTGCCGTTAAGGAAAATATCCTGAACCCCATCATGGTCGATATCGAGCAGGGCGGCAGATCCAAAGATCTGATCAGACCCCGCTACATTCCAGAGCATTTTTCCTGATTTCCCGTCCAATGCGAAAAAAGCCGTATCACAGGACTGGAATTCGAGTCGTCCGGCACCCAGAATAATGTCGACTGTTCCATCACCTGTGAGATCACTAACTCTGGGAGATGAGAAGGTACCTACTGTGGGTAAAGTGACAGACCATGAGGACTGTGCAGATATATTCAGGCTGCAAAAAACCAGAAATATAACAACGAAAATATGATTCAAGGGATTGGCTTTTTGAAAGCGAAAATTTAAGCACTTTCAAGTCATTTCATACCGGTATTGGGTTAATTTTGTTTAGAAAAAAACCTTTACCTTGAATAGAAGATGTGGCCTACCGGTTGTGATAAGTTCCCTCCTTATTTTATCCTGCCGTAGCACTCCCGATACCGAAAAAGCTCTTTTTGAGCTGCTTGATCCCGAAGATTCAGGAATTTCCTTTGAAAACAAGGTAGTTGAGACCAACGACTTTAACGTAATTACTTATCGTAATTTTTACAATGGCGGAGGTGTGGCTGCCGGAGATGTAAACAATGACGGCCTGCCCGATCTCTACTTTACAGCTAATCAGTCTGATAATAAGTTGTTTATCAATCGGGGAAATTTAACATTTGAGGATGTTACATCGAAGGCGGGTGTAGCAGGGAGAAGAGCCTGGAGCACTGGCGTTACGATGGCCGATGTAAACGCAGATGGCTGGCTTGATATTTATGTGTGTAATTCGGGGGATATAGAAGGGGAAAATAAGGCGAATGAACTTTTTATAAATAATCAGGACGGCACGTTTACTGATCAGGCCGCTGCCTGTAACCTGGACAACGAGGGTTATGGAACTCATGCCGCCTTTTTTGATTATGATGCTGATGGTGATCTGGATTGTTACATTCTCAATAACAGTTTTAAGGACCCGGGAAAAATAGAACTATACAAGAGCATGCGTGAAAGCAGAGATGACCTCGGAGGAGACAAGCTGATGCGTAATGACGGTGGGAAATTTACGGATGTATCTCAGCAAGCCGGTATTTTTGGTAGCGAGATTGGGTTTGGACTGGGAGTAGCAATTAGTGATCTTAATGGCGATAACTGGCCTGATATCTACATAAGTAATGATTTTTGGGAAAGAGATTATTTATATCTGAATCAAGGCGACGGAACCTTTAAAGAAGATTTAACCTCAAGAATGGATTACACTTCTGTATCGAGTATGGGTGCAGATATCGCAGATCTTAACGGTGACGGTTTTCCTGAGGTATTCAGTACAGATATGCTTGCGGCAGATAGCTACAGGATTCAGGCCATGGTAAACTTTGATCCTTTTCATCTGGAAGATTTAAAGTACAGAGCTAATTATCATTATCAGATTATTCAGAATTGTTTACATCTCAATGACGGAACGGCCCATTTCCGCGAAATAAGTCATATCACCGGGGTGGCTGCTACAGACTGGAGCTGGGGGGCATTACTTTTCGATTTTGAAAATAACGGAACCAAAGACATTTTCGTGGCGAATGGCATATACAAAGACCTGATGTCTGGAGACTTCAGAGACTTCATGACCGAGCAAAAGCTGGGTTCCAAAAAAAGGGAGGACATCGATTTCCTGAATCTTACAAAACAAATGCCTTCCAATCCTCTTAAGAATTTCGCGTTTGTAAATAAGGGTGATCTGAGCTTCTCAAGCAGTGGTGATCAGCTCGGTTTAACTCAGCCTTCATTCAGCAATGGTTCGGTTTACAGTGATCTGGATAATGACGGAGATCTGGATCTGGTGGTCAATAATGTAAACATGCCAAGTTTTGTTTACAAAAATAAAGCGAACGAAATCTCACCGAATAATTACCTGAAAATTGGGTTTGAAGGTGCTTCCGGGAATACCCAGGGCATTGGGGCAAGTGTTAGAATCACCACATCAGCCGGGATACAATTTGGCGAAAACTACATGAACAGAGGCTTTGAAAGCAGCAGTGAACCTGTGTTGCATTTTGGTCTGGGAGGTTCGGAACAAGTATCTTCACTCGATGTAACCTGGCCAGACGGCCGCATTCAGCATCTGGAAAATATAAAAAGCAATCAAAAAATTGTTTTACGATACCAGGATGCTGTTTCAAATAAGAAACCGGTTTCTGCCGTAAATCAAAATTTGGTATTTAATGAGGTGCCGGAGTCCAGCTTTAAGGGAAATGTGAAACATACAGAAAACAGATATAACGATTTCGATCAGGAAATTTTACTACATAAGTTGATTTCAACGGAAGGCCCCCGGTTTGTGTCTGGTGACTGCAACGGTGATCAGCTTCCAGATTTTGTTCTTCTGGGAGCGATGGGGGATACGGATAAACTATTTATCGGAGAAAGTAATGGCACTTTCACCCAGAAAAAAGTGACGGCTTTTGAAACAGATGCGGATTTTGAAAGCACCTGTGGCGTTTTTCTGGATTTTGATATGGATGGAGACGAGGATCTGCTCATTGGCTCCGGAGGAAATCAGACGGATACAGATCAGATTCATTTCATCGTAAGGCTATATCTCAACGACGGCAGTGGTAATTTTGCGGTAGATCCTGATCATATTCCACCTGTGGTCGGGAATTTTTCAACTATTGAAGCTGCTGATATTGATAAAGACGGAGATAAAGATCTGTTTTTGGGTGCCAGGGTGGTACCGGGAAATTATGCACTCACCCCGAGGAGTGCTTTGCTACGCAATGACGGAGGTCGCTTGACAGACATCACACCTGAGGCATTGGGTGGCATTGGTATGGTAACAGATGCATCGTTTGCGGATCTCAATTCTGACGCATTACCAGACCTTCTTTTGGTAGGGGAATGGATGCCGGTTAGCATTTTTATGAATACGAATGGCACATTCTCTGAACTCAAGGCTCTGCCGGGGTCTTCAGGATGGTGGACCAGGGTGGAGCTTAAAGATCTGGATAAAGATGGAGATCCCGATTTTGTTCTGGGAAACTGGGGCAACAATTCTAAATTTCAGGCACGGGCAGGCTCACCGCTCACTTTATTTAGCAAGGATTTTGACGGTAATGGGAAAAGCGAATTTGTGATTAACTGGAGGGCTCCTCTGGACCAAAAAGACTTTCCTTTTTCTACAAAAATGGAGTTGACTGGTCAAATGCCTGTTCTTAAAAAAGAAAATTTAAAATACGATAAGTTTGCCCGTCTGAGTTACGAGGAGCTTTTCAGCCCGGAAATGAGGGAAAATGCCAAAAAGTATGAGGCTCAACGTTTAGCCACCTCTATACTTTGGAACGATAAAGGTCAACTTAGCCTTTCTGAACTTCCTTTTGAAGCCCAGCTGTCACCTGTTTATGGTATTGCTATCGAAGATTTTGACAAAGACGGAACTCAGGACATCTGGTTAGGGGGAAATTTTTACGGACTTAAACCTCAGGTGGGCCGTCTGGATGCCAGTAAAGGGGTGCTTCTCAAGGGACTTCCGGGCCGGAAATTTGTTTATGTTCCAAATTCAAAATCAGGAATCAATCTGAAAGGTGAAGTGCGGGATGCAGCGGTTTTTGGAGATTTACTCCTGATAGCCCGCAATAACGAAACACTGAAAGCTTTCAGTTTCAGGTAAAATTTAGAGCCGAATCTCGTAGGACGAAATCGGTAAGGCTCAGGACCATGCAAATGATCAAGAGCACCTATTATACAGTTCTAAGGAGGGACTTAATTTGAATGTTCAGGTATCTGAAGGAACCACCGCTTGCTCATTTATTTGATTAAGCTTAATCTTCTAATTACTGAAATATTTATCAATAATGTATCTGGGCTGCCAGGGATCTGGCTTTCTTTGAATGCTGCGGAAATCCCAATCCAGGGGTTGAATCTCCTTTACCTGAAGCGGAGCTGTATCGCCAAAGACCAATTGATTTCGTTTAAGTTCTACCATTAGCTTATCAATGACTGGCTTCATTTCAGGCCTGGAAGCGAGATCATTTAGTTCGTATGGGTCACTTTTTAGGTTATAAAGCACAGTTTTATCCACAAAGGGATATCTTATTAACTTAAAATCACCCAGTCTCACGGCCCTGTGATGTTGCATATAGCTAAGGAAAATAGATTCTCTATGTTTAGTAAATGTTCCATTCAGTACTCCTTCAAAGCTGGAACCATCAATTTCTACTGGTTTTTCAAGGCCCAGAAGCCCGCAAAGGGTAGGAAAAAGATCAATCGTATAAACAAAGGCGTCTGATTGCTCACCCTTCGGGATTGACGGGCCGCTCATCAGCATGGGTACATTCATACAGTGTTCATACGTGCTTTGCTTGCCTATTAATCCATGACTTCCCATGGCTAGTCCGTTATCTCCCAGAAATATTATCAGGGTGTTTTGATCAAGACCACGCAAACGCAAAGCCTGCAACACACGATTTACCGCATGATCCAGATGTGTTATAAGCCCAGCATAATCTGACCATTGCGAACGAATTACCTCCTCTGTTCTGGGATAAGCCGCCAGGTTTTCATCCCGAACTTCCATGGGGTGTCCGAAATTGAATGGATGAAATGGCATAAAATTAGGAGGTGGAGGGATAGTATTATCTGCATACAGGCTGGCATACTGTGGCAGCGGAGATCGGGGATCGTGCGGAGCTGTGAAAGGCAGATACATGAAAAAGGGTTTGGTAGTATCGTGAGCATTCACAAAATCTACCATAGTGTCTCCGAAAATATCCGTGGAAAATCCCTTGTATCGGGTTTCTGAAAAAGTCTTATCGGAAAGAAGATCACGGCAGTAAACCTGATAATGATCAGACATGCCCCCAAACATGACATTTTTGGCATGATCAAAACTTTCTGCCACCACCTGCATTTCATTATGCCATTTGCCAGTCATATAGGTAACATAACCTTGCTGCTTTAAGGCTTGAGCCATATTCAAATGCCCGGCCATCTTATCCTGAATACGATGGTAAGATTTTCCTGTGAGTAACATGGCACGTGAAGGAGCACATAATGCTCCGTGGTGACTTCCCTGTATGTAGGCATTCGTAAATCGCGTACCCTGACTGGCCAGGCTGTCAATAGTTGGTGTTTTTATGAAGGTATTACCATAGCAACCCAGTGCATCGGCACGGAGGTCATCTGCAAAAAAAATGACCAGGTTTGGGCGTTTTTGTGCAAATAAACCGGCACAGCTCAGTAATAAAAAAACAAGGGAATTCAGGAATTGACTCATAGCCCAATTTAATGCATGAATTTCAAATTCAAAGCCTTAATACTAAAAAAGCCGTCGGAAAAGAATCCCCGACGGCTTTTTGAAAGTGGAATGAAACTTCCTGAATAATAGGAGGAACTACTGAACATCCCACCATACACGGGTGGTGTATTCATTGGGTAGAGAAGCTCCAGACTGGAAGTTTTCTGCATTGTTACTTAGCTCACCATTCGGAATTCTTAGTTTCCTTGGAATGGTTCCGTTGGTAATATTGCCCTGATAATTGACAGGTGTAAGAGCAGGGTAGCCTGTTCTTTTCCAGTCAGACCAGGCATCCCACCAGTTTAAAAACTTACTCGCCCACATTTGCTCACCAATTGACTTCAAACCGTCATAGGGATTGGCAGCAAGATACGCATTGGCTTCTTCGTCACTTACTGCCAGAGATGCATCGTAATTGGTCCATTCCTGAAGAGCTGCTTTTACACCTTTGGCATAATGACCTGCAGCATCACTTGCTCCACCTATACCACGCTGTGCAGCTTCTGCAAGAAGAAGCTCTACTTCAGAGTAATTCATGAATACGTAATCCTCATCATCATCCAGTAATTTGGGGTTAATGATTGAGAACTCAACCATTGGATTTACCCCAGATTTACCCAGAAAAGTCTGTAATGTACCGGCATCCAGACCATTCGGAAGACCTTTCTGGTTAGCAGGTGTTTTATCTACACCGCCTACACCACCACTGTAGATCATGAGTCTTGGATCATTTTTCGCCTTAAGCCAATTAACCAGAGTGGCACTCAATGGTGAAGGCTGACCTCCGTCTCCATTGGCAAAAGCCCTGGAAATACCATTTTGATTGGTCCATTCGCTGGGTCCGAGAGAGGTCTTTATCATGGCACGGTCAGAAATGGCCGTCATCACCCCTCCACTTATCGCTTCAGTGGCATACTGATTTGCCAAACTCTGATCTACTTTAGATACCCTCATAGCCATTCTGAGAAGCAGAGAGTTTCCAAATTTTTTCCATTTATTAATATCTCCCTCATAGAAAAGATCAGCACCCGGTGAAGTTGCAGACGGTGCCAGACCATCACCTGTAAGAGAAGGGTTAAGGGCTTTGGTAGCCTCAGAAACCTCTTTCAACAGGTCTTTGTAAATAAATTCCTGGGTATCATACTTGGGAAAAAATATTCCATCAGATTTCCCTTTGAGAGCTTCGGTATATGGGATGTTACCATAGTAATCGGTTAATCTCATAAAGTTATAGGCTCTTAAGATACGAGCAATCTGACGTGTATTCTCACGCCCACTTTCCTGAAAACCACCAGGGCCGGTCTGAACCAGAATTTCCTCCAGTTCCTGCAAAACGCCATTATAAAGGAAATCCCAGGGAGCAGCATTTGTTTCGCCATTATCGGTGTATTTATCACCGGGAGCTATACCACCACCAGCATTGGCAATTTGCTGGATCGCATGGCCAAACATCCCGATGTTTGTACGCCAGTCAATGTACCGGTTATCACCGCGATTACCACCAGACGCAGTACCCAGTTGAGCTGAAGTGAGCAAGAAATTCATATCTATCTCATTCAGGGCCTGCGGGTTAATATTTAATGCTTCTAATTTCTCTTGATCGCAGCTAGTACCGACAAAGAGCAAAGAGAAGAAAGCTAATACTATTTTTTTCATCTTAATTGCTGTTTTTTAATTAGTAGGTAATATTCAAACTGAAACCATAGGTTCTTGTAGCTGGCAAAGCGAAATACTCAAGTCCCTGAGCTCCTCCATTGAAAGAGTAGGTTGATTCAGGGTCTACATTCGGTATGTTTTTATACAGCACCGCCAGGTTTCTTCCTACAAAAGACAATCCGATAGCCTGAAAAGGAGTCTTGCTTACCAGTTTAGAAGGGATATTATACCCGAAAGTCAATTGACGAAGTTTCACAAAATCACCACTGAAAATGTAATGAGCAGCATTTCTGTCACCCAAATTACTCCAGTAGGCCTGTGCTTGTCTTGGAGTAAGCGTCAGATTCAAAGGCTCACCGGCTTCGTTTACCCCAGAAATGGTAAGAGGTGCCTCACCTTCTCTTCCCTGTAGAGAAGCCTCAGATAAGCCCCACTGATCCAGACGCTGATTGGTTCCCGAGTGAATATCACCGCCTATTTTGGTGTCAATCAGGAAGTTCAGATTAAACCCTTTGAAGGAAAAATCATTGGTGATACCTCCGGTAAAAGGAGCTACTGACTGGCCTATGGCCTCGTAAACGTCATTCCTAACAGGTATACCTTCATTCGTATAAACAGGCTGTCCGTTAATCATTTTTTGAGTAACACCCGTAATAGTACCGAAAGGCTGCCCTACGATATGCTTGATAAGGGATGTTCTGGTTCTTGATTCCTCAAAAGAGAGCTCGGTAGAACCTTCAATTAAACTAACCACATTATTTTTATTGGTAGCAAAGTTTAGTGATACATCCCAGTTGAAGTCATTCTTGCGTATCGCATTTGCGGTAAACAGGAATTCGAAACCTTTATTGGTAAGCTGTCCTACGTTTACGGTGGTATTATTAAAACCAGAAGCTGTAGAAATGCTGGCATTCAGGATATCATCGGTTGTTTTCTGATCATAGTATCCCAGATCAAGACCAAATCTGCCTCCCATAAAGCGAAGATCTAAACCAAACTCAAGTTCGGTAGAAAGAGCCGGATTGATATTCGGGTTGGCAATGGTGCCTCTGTTTGCAAAAGAAGCCATATTTCTTTCCAGATGCGGGTTTCCATTTAAGCCATAAGGCTGGGTGGTCTGATAAGCCCCGAGTGATCCGGTAAGACCTACCTGTGCCCATGATGCTCTTAGTTTTCCAAAGCTCAACCAGCTAGGCATAGCATCAATGAACGCATCAGAGAAAACAAAGCTACCTCCCACAGATGGATAAAGAATACTCTTTCCGTTTAATACAGAGAAGTTATCCTGTCTTACAGTTCCGGTTAGGAACAGGTAATTGTCGTATCCAAATTCAGCTGATCCAAACCAGGAGTTAATACCTGACTCACTGAAATCGTAGCCAAAGTTTCTGTTATTGGCTGAGTTTAGGGCGTGGAAAAAAGGAACAGAGAATCCATTACCCGTGGCCGCAATCTGCTCATACTTACTATATTGTTTGTTACCACCCGCAAATGCATTGATAGAGTATTTTCCATATACTTCGTCAAATCCTACCATGAAATCCATGTTAGTCTCCTGACGATTCTGGAAACGCTCATTGATGGCTCCTCCTTGCTGGAAACCCGTTCCCTGAGGGGTAAGAGATTCTCCTTTCGTATAATAGAAATCGGTACTTAATCTACCTGAAACATACAGGAAATCAGTAATGTCATACCTCAGCTGACCCGATGCCGTAACACGGTCTCTTACCGTATTTTCATTGTATTGATAGGCAGACCAGTAGGCGTTTGAACCCCAGAAGTCTTGATAGTTAGAGAGCATTTCGTCCCCTGGTTCTCTGTTGCCAGCAGCATATACACTCGGATCTAAACCTGCCGGTAAAGCACCGGGTTTATTCGGATCCCCCTTGGTATCCTCAATGTTCACGTTGGCTGGTAAACGCCATACAGCTTGCGGAGCGTTACCAGGAGAATCGGAAACACGCGGTCTGTTTTTGGCTTTTTCTTTCGAGTAAAGAATTTTACCATTGACACTAAGTTTCTTTCCAAATTTCGAGTTGGTAGAGAAGGCGATGTTGGTTCTATCGAAATTGGAATTAGGAAGAATGCTGGTAGAACGCAGATCAGCAAATGAAAGACGGAAATTCTGATCCCCGTTCCCACCGGAAAGGGCTACGCTGTTTGTAAGAGCACCACCTGTTTCGTAGAAGCGATCGAAGTTATTACCTGCGTAGCTGTAGGGTCTGGTTTCACCAAAAACGGTAGGGATTGATCTTCCGTCCATTCTGGGCCCCCATCCTACCAGCCCCCAATCACTAGCTTGCTGAATTGTACCAGGAGCGGTAGCCACATCATTCAGATAGTTACCAGAACCAAAGGTGGTTTGTTTTTCAGATTGATCGTTAATGGTTTCTGCTACATAATTCAGACCGTATTGAAGACCAATACCTTTTCTTTTAGTTCCTTTCTTAGTGGTAATGTTGATTACACCGTTACCACCTCTGGAACCGTAAAGTGCTGCTGCGTTTGCTCCTTTAAGTACGGTAATTGACTCGATATCATCCGGGTTTAAACTGGATAGGCCATCTCCGCCGTCAGAACCACCCCAAAGACCAGCTGTACCGTTCTGGCTGTTGTCCATGGGTACACCGTCAATTACATAAAGAGGCTGATTTGCACCACCTAGCGTTTTGTTTCCACGGATAATTACCCTTGAAGAGCCGGCAGCACCTGTGGCAGGAGCGGTTACGTTTACACCAGCGATTCTACCGGCCAGAGAGTTACCCAGGTTGTTTTCGCGAGCCTTCGTAAAGTTATCTCCTGATACCTCAGTCACTGAATACTGAAGTGCTCTTTTGTCACGGGTAACGCCCAAGGCGGTAACCACTACTTCTCCCAGAGCATTGGCGTCAGCTGCAAGTGTTACATTGATAGAATTAGCGTTACCCACCACAATGTCCTGGGAAATAAAGCCTACATAACTGAAAGTCAGAGTCTGTCCTTTTGAGGCAGAGATCGTGTAAGAGCCTTTGTCATCAGTGATTGTACCGTTTGTGGTACCCTTCACAGTGACGTTTACACCATAGAGAGGAGAGCCGTCCTGCTCAATAACTTTTCCGGATATACTCATGGTTTGTGCCATGGAGTACAGCGAGACCAAGCTAAGAGCAAAAACTTTCCATACAGATAGTTTTTTTCTCATACGAATAAGAAAGGTTTAGAAATGATTAATAGTTACTTGAAAAGGTCTTCGGGTTATAAAAAGAAGAGGTTTACTACCGGGGTTAAGGGTAAATAAACTTACACAAAGGTAAATGAATTGTTAGAATAGTGCCATTTTTGATATGGTACTATTTTATCTTTCTTTTTGCTCAAAATACCTTAGCAAACGTTTGCAAACTTAAATTTTGATCAATCTGGAATAAGTGTCAATATGACATATTTAACTTGATTAATCCTCCCGAATAGGTAGTCTATCAAATTTGGCAATTAGCTTTCGGATAATTAAAGAAGAAGAAATGCGAGAATACCTGCGAAATAACCCGCCAGAGCCAGCCAGGTAATTTTTTTCATATACCAGAAGAAACTGATCTTTTCCATGCCCATTACCGCTACTCCGGCTGCCGATCCGATGATAAGGGCTGATCCGCCAGTACCGGCACAGTAAGCCAACAGCTCCCAGAAACTGTGATCCATGGGATACTGCTCCAGAGAATACATTCCCATAGATGCGGCTACCAGAGGAACATTGTCTACAATCGCAGATAATAATCCAATGAGTGTTACAATCACCGTTTCATTTTTGAATTTCGAGTCAAGCCATGCTGCGGCTTCTCCCAGTAAACCAGTGCTTTGTAATCCCGCAACGGCCAGCAATATTCCAAGGAAAAACAAGACGGTTGGTATATCTATTTTCTCAAGAGCATGATAGATGGAATAGCGTTTCTTGTGTTCTTTTGGTTTGTTTCTGCCTAAGACTTCCGAAGTAGCCCAAAGGATACTTAATACAAATAGCATTCCCACATAAGGGGGCAGGTGAGTGATAGTTTTGAATATAGGAACAAAAACTAGCCCGCCAACTCCGAGTATGAGGAAAAGCGTTTTTTCAAATGCAGGAGCTTCATCTGAGCCTGTAGTGCCTTTGACTCCCAGCGTTCCTTTGGTCTGAAAAGACAACAGAATCAAAGGAATTACCATACTTACGATCGCTGGCATAAATACTTTCAACATGATATTCACGGTGCTTATCTGACCGCCAATCCAGAGCATGGTGGTAGTTACATCACCAATAGGAGAGAACGCCCCCCCGGCATTGGCAGCGATTACAACCATTCCCGCCATGATCATTCGGTCTTCTTTGTTTGCCACCAGTTTTCTCAAAAGCGTAATCATTACGATAGTAGTGGTTAGGTTATCCAGAATAGCCGAGAGAAAGAAAGTGATAAAAGAAATGAGCCAGAGTAATGTCTTTTTGTTTTGGGTCTTGATCAGGTTGGTGATCAGATCAAAACCATGATACGTATCCACCAGCTCCACAATTGTCATCGCTCCCAGAAGGAAAAACAGGATAGAAGAAATATCTCCCAAATGTTCCAGGAGTTCCTGATCTATAAGCTCATGATCTAAAGAACCCATTGCAAAAATGGCCCAGATCACAGTTCCGGTAAACAGAGCAGAAGCTGTTTTGTTAATGTGAAGGTTGTGTTCGAGTACTATGGCAGTATAGCCAAGCACAAATACGACAATGAGCAGAGTTTCCATTTCAGATCAAAAGGGGTAATAGAGGGTTTTTCCCAATGGGCTTAATCTGTCAAATGTAAACAAAAGTAGAAGCTATCCATCTTAGATAGCCTAATTCTTTAACAGCGGCTTAATTCATCAACAGGTAAACGCCTATTCCGGCAAAATATCCGATTAAAGCCAGCCATGAAATCTTTTTGACATACCAGAAAAAACTGATTTTTTCCATTCCCATCGCGGCTACACCAGCAGCCGAGCCTATAATAAGGGCAGAACCTCCTGTACCGGCACAGTAAGCCAGCAATTTCCAGAAGGTATCATCGGTAGGAAATTGTTCCAGAGAATACATACCCATGGATGCAGCCACCAGGGGAACATTATCTACCACCGCAGAAAGCAGACCAATCAATGTAACAATGACCGTCTGACTGCTTATATTCTCGGCAAGCGTAGTGGCCAGTGAAGTAAGTACACCCTCTGTTTGCAGGGCAGAAACCGCCAGAAGGATTCCCAGGAAGAATAGCACACTTGGCATGTCGACTTTTTCCAAAGCTCTGTAAACACTATACTTGTTGCGGTAATGATCCTCCTTGTTTTTCAGCAGAAGTTCGGTTACCAGCCAAAGTACCCCTAACGCCAGTAACATACCCACAAAAGGAGGCAGATGTGTAATGGTTTTAAATACAGGAACGGATACTAAACCTCCCAGACCCGTAAAGAATATGGCGTATTTTTCAAATTTGGTATGGTGTTTTTCCTCATCACCTGAAAACAGCTTTTGAGGAAGAGTTCCTTTCAGGCTTGGGGCAATAACCAGTAATGGCACCAGCATGCAAACCAGACTGGGAAGTATAAGGCTCGTAATAATGTTAGAAGCGGTTATCTGGCCACCTATCCAAAGCATGGTAGTGGTGACATCACCCATAGGAGACCAGGCACCGCCGGCATTGGCTGCTACCACAATAAGCCCCACAAACATGAGCCTTAGATTCTCTTTCTCGATCAGTTTTTTGACCAGAGTCACCATCACAATGGTGGTGGTAAGGTTGTCCAGAATGGCCGAAAGAAAGAAGGTTAGGATGGCAATAATCCATAGTAATTTTACCTGGCTGCGTGTGGTAATTCGATCAGTTATTATGTCAAATCCGTCATAGGTATCAATAAGCTCCACAATGGTCATAGCTCCCATAAGGAAAAACAGGATACTGGCAATTTCGCTGAGGTGGTGGAGTAATTCTTCATTCATGAGTTCTTTATCATGTGACATGAAGGATACGACCGTCCAGCAAAGTGCACCTGTAAGCAGTGCTGATGATGATTTGTCAATAGAAATATTGTGTTCCAGAACGATTCCAATATAACCTATTACAAAAACAAGAATCAGAAGAGTAACCATGAATTGCGTTGTTTTTTAGCTGCCGCAAAAATAGGGATCAATTGCCCGCAGCCAAATCAAAAATGGTAATCTGACCGTATTTGCAGGTTTTTTCGGTTTTCATTGAGTCTATTTTCCGCTTATCCTTTTATGGGGTAGTCATAAAACCGGCTTTACTAATATTGTATGGAAATTGACTGTATGCATATGAGAGTTTTTACAAGACTGTGTGTGGTAATTGCGGTATTCTTTGCCTTCAGGGCTCAATCCCAAACACGCCTTTCTATTCCTGAAAATACCCCGGTTTTTGATCTTGCCGGCTGTATCGATTATGCTCTGGAGCATAATGTGATGATGAGACAAAGCAGACTGGCTATTGAAAGTAGTCTTGTGCGTTTAAACCAGGCCAAAGCAGATGTTTTGCCCCAGGTGAATGGAAGCGTGAATGGAAATTCTAATTTCGGACGGAACGTTGACCCTTTCTCAAACAGCATAGTTACACAAGCCATCGGAACCAACTCCATGGGGGTAGGAGGATCCGTGATTGTATACAATGGCGACAGGCTGAAGAATACTATTTCTATGAATATGCTGGATGTAGAAGCTTCTCAGATGGATCTTCAGGCTCAGCGAAACGCCATTTCACTTCAGGTGGCCCTGTCTTATCTCAATATGCTCTCTACCTCTGAAATGATTGAGGTAGCCTCAAGGAATCTGGAAATCACCCGGCTTCAGCTGGAACGTACTGAGAAAATGGTACGGGCCGGGTCATTGCCTGAAACCAATCTCTTTGACCTGAACGCTCAGATTGCCAATGACGAGCTTCAGTTGGTCAATGCTCAGAATAATTATGAAAATGCGATGGTCTCCTTAAAGCAGGCGATGAATTACACGGGTTTTGAGCCTATCCGAGTGAGCGAGGTGAACGTTCCAGACCCGGCTTTACAGCCCTATGCAGAAAGTACACAGCAGGTGTATGATGCAGCCATGAGTTTCCTTCCTGAAATCAAAGCATCGCGACTTCGTGAAGAGCTGGCCATAAAAAATATTCAGATTGCCCGTTCTGTAGGGTTACCTACTATCCGTGCCAATGCCAACTGGGGTACAGCCTATTCAACGGTAGCCAAGCGGATCATACAGGGCCAGCCTACTATTCAGAAAATCCCGCTTACGGCCACTATCAACGGTGAAACCGTGCCGGTAGTTATAGATTTTCCTCAAACGAGCACCAGTACCGAAGGCATCCCTTACTTCTCTCAAATTGGTAATAACCAGAATGTAAACCTGGGATTAAACGTTCAAATACCTATTTTTAACGGGCATGCCAGAAAGTATCAGGAGCAGGCGGCTAAGATTCAGCATATGCAAAGTGAACTTACCACAGAGAGTTCTCAGCTTACGGTTCGGCAGAACATTGATCAGGCTTTCATTAATATGTCAAATGCCGCAAAGACCTACAGTGCGAGTCTGATTCAGGTAGATGCCTTACAAAAAGCCTTTGAGGCGGCTAATGCCCGTTATAATGCCGGAGCATCCAATTTTGTGGATTATAATCTGGCCAAAACGAACCTGGATAGAGCCAGTGCCAATCTAATACAGGCCAAATATGATTATGTATTCCGGATGAAGATCCTGGATTTTTATCAAAACAAACCCCTTCAGTTCTAAATCACTTAATAGTCTAAGTAACGATATGAAAAAGAATTCTAACAGAATATGGTGGATCACCGGCGGAGTAGCTCTGGCATTCATCGCTTTTCTGATCATTGGCAAAAAAATGGGCTGGATCGGCAAAGTGGAGGCTTCTGAGGTAGAGTTTACCAAGGTAACCCGCTCAGATCTCACGGAAACCGTTTCTGCCAGTGGAAAAGTGCAGCCAGAGGTGGAAGTTAAAATATCTCCTGACGTCTCGGGAGAAATAATAGGGCTATACATAGAGGAAGGTGATTCTGTTCGCAAAGGACAGTTGTTACTCCGTATTCAGCCAGAGAATTATGTTTCGGTTGTAGATCGGTTTAAAGCGGGCGTTAACCAGTCAAAAGCCTCTGCTGAGCAGGCCAAATCGCAGATTGCCCGGGCAGAGTCCCAGATGTTGCGATCAGAGCTTGAGTACAAACGTCAGAAGCAATTACTTGATGACAAGGTAATCTCCCGTTCAGAATTTGAAGTTGCTGAAACCAATTACCTCATTGCCAAACAGGATTTACAAGCGGCTAAGTCAGCCTACGATGCTGCACAGTTTGGAATCCGGAGTGCCGAGGCCAATTTGAAGGACGCATCTGAAAACCTCAGGAAGACCAATATTTATGCACCTATGGACGGTATTGTCTCTAAGCTGGACGTGGAGCTGGGCGAGCGTGTGGTTGGTACTTCGCAAATGGCAGGTACAGAAATGTTGCGTATTGCAAACCTTAACAATATGGAGGTGAGGGTGGATGTCAACGAAAACGATATCGTACGGGTTCATCGGGGCGATACGGCTATTATTGACGTGGATGCCTATGGCTCTATGGATAAGAAATTTAAAGGAATCATCACGCAGATAGCCAACACAGCGAATGGGGTGGGAACAGCCACCGCTGCTGCCTCCGGTAATTCAACGGAATCGGTAACCGAGTTTGAGGTGCGTATAAAAATTCTTCCTTCGTCTTATCAGGATCTGCTTGATGAGAGAAAGTACCCTTTTAAACCCGGTATGACGGCCACAGTAGATATCATCACAGAAACTCGAAATAAGGTGTTATCGGTACCTATTGCTGCGGTGACCACCCGTAGTGGTGAAGAAGAAAGCGATGAAAAGAAAGAGGAAGAAGAGGGGAGTCCGTTTGGTGCACGCAAAGTAGAAACTGCCAAAGCAGAGGAAATTCGTGAAATTGTCTTTGTTAATGAAGGTGGAAAGGCCAAAATTAAGGAAGTAAAAACCGGCATTACAGATACTGTAAAAGGCACAATTGAAATTCTGTCTG
Source organism: uncultured Cytophagaceae bacterium (assembly GCA_966250325.1). Lineage (GTDB taxonomy): Bacteria > Bacteroidota > Bacteroidia > Cytophagales > Spirosomataceae > Jiulongibacter. The sequence goes on from CBINGY010000002.1 coordinate 184,716, forward strand.
GCCTTAAGGAGGGGGAAGAGGTGATATCTGGTCCATATATTGAAGTCTCAGACAGGCTCAAAGAAGGAAAACCTGTGGTGAAGAAGCAGGAAGGGAAAGAGAAGAAAGATAAATAGCATCGTTTGATGATAAGTGTAAAGAGGGCTCTTTGAAGCCCTCTTTGTGTATATTTGCTTTATGAAAGTTGCTGTGATAGGCGGAGGAAGCTGGGCTACGGCACTGGTCAAAATCCTCTCTGAACAAAGTTCAATTAAAGTAAACTGGTGGTTAAGAAGCCATGAGGCTGTAGAACATATCCGCAGGCATCACCATAACCCTCGTTACCTGAGCAGTATTGAACTTCATCCTTCCAAAGTAAAGGCATATCATCAGATTAAAGATGCTCTGAAAAACGTGGACGGTGTGGTGCTGGCCGTACCGGCGGCTTTTCTTGCAGATGCTTTAAAAGATCTGGATGCTTCCTGGTTTAAAAACCGGTTTATTGTTTCTGCCATTAAAGGCATGATTCCGGGCAAGCACCAGTTGGTTTCAGATTTCATGAAAGATACCTATGGCGTATCAATGGAGCATCAGGCAGCCATTGCTGGGCCCTGCCATGCCGAGGAGGTGGCCCTGGAGAAAAGTTCCTACCTTACTATCGCCTCACCAGATTTACAGCTGGCTCAAAAAGTGGCATCTCTTCTTGATTGCCGATATGTGAGAGCATCGTCCATTACAGATATTTATGGGGTGGAGTATGCGGCGGTGATGAAAAATATTGTAGCTCTGGCCTGTGGGATAAGTCATGGACTGGGAGCGGGAGATAACTTTCAGGCGGTGATGGTGTCAAACGCCATGCTCGAAATAAAACGCCTGGTAAACGCAGTAGCACCGGCAGATCGTGAACTTCACGCCTCGGCTTATTTGGGAGACTTGCTGGTAACGGCCTACTCGCAGTTCAGTCGTAACCGGGCTTTTGGAAATATGATTGGTCGAGGATATTCTGTAGAATCTGCTCAGCTGGAAATGAATATGGTGGCAGAGGGGTACTATGCGGTTAAAAGTATTTACGAACTCAATAGTAAGTGGCAGATAGACATGCCAATAACCGATTTTGCCTATGCGGTCTTATACAAAAAAAACTCCCTGGTGAGGGAGTTTAATTCGTTGAAAACAAAATTGTTTTAACCATTCACTCTGAAAGAAAGCTGGCAGATCACACCGTAAGTGGTTACTTTGCCGTCTTTCACATGAGCTTTGATATCTTTCACATAGACCGAATCAATGTTATGAATGGTTTTGGAGGCTTCAGTTACTGCGGTCTGAATGGCATCTTCAATGCTTATTTCAGACGATGAGATTAGTTCAATTACTTTTACTACGGGCATGTTGCTTTTTGTTTATTGGTGAATAATCTGATCATGAAGTTACTTCATTCCTTCTTTAATTACCAGATAAACCAGCTTTAATTCTTTCGGCAATCCTGGCCAGTTCATCGTGTGACATGCTCAGTTTGTTGTTAAAGTTCATGTCATTCATGCTGTTCATTGGAATAAGATGAACATGAGCATGAGGCACCTCCAGTCCCACCACAGCCACTCCAATACGTTTGCATGGAATGGCCTTACGCAATGCCGGCTCCAGCGATTTGGCAAAATTCATAAGGCCGCTGTAAAGGGTATCGTCCAGGTCAAACAGGTAGTCAATTTCCTTTTTCGGAATCACCAGCGTATGACCTGCCGCACATGGAAATACATCCAGAAAAGCCAGAAAATCTTCGGTCTCGGCTATTTTATGAGCGGGGATTTCCCCATTTACAATACGTGTGAAAATAGAGGCCATTGGCTTAGATGCTAATGTCGATGACTTCCACCTCTACCACGCCGGCGGGTGCCTGAATCTGAGCCTTATCCCCCACAGTTTTTCCCAGCAAACCTTTAGCAAAAGGCGAGTTAATCGAAATCTTACCTTCCTTCAGATTGGCCTCAGAATCCTGAACCAGCGTGTAAGTCATTTTTGCCCCGCTTTTCAGGTTTTTGATAGTCACCTTGTTCATAAGTGATACGGTGGAGGTATCAATGGCCGATTCATCCAGAATACGGGCGTTTGACATCAAGGTCTCCAGCTTTGATATTTCAGTTTCCATGAGACCCTGAGCATCTTTAGCGGCATCATACTCTGCATTTTCAGAAAGATCACCTTTATCACGTGCATCGGCTATTTGCCGGGCAATATCCGCACGACCCTTCGTTTTCAGCTCATGAAGCTTGTTTTTCAGGTTGTCGTAACCTTCTTTCGTGTAATACTGGTATTTTGACATAACATATTATGTTTAGGTACTTATAAAAAATTGCCCCCCGGATACTGCGGAGGGTAGAAAAAAAAAGAACGGCGATAAACGACCGTTCCAGTAATCTAAAATCAGATAACCTGAACTGGTTTATTCTCGCCTTTTAAAACAAAATTTTGTTGGATGTAACTTCATTTTGCCTGTTTGAATCACAAAATTACAAATTAATCTTATCATAACAATAGGTTTTGTGGTGGGAGAAGTTCCCGGCCTACGCTTTCAGTAGGCCACTTTCCTGAAAATTGACCTCCCGGAAACATGAAATTCCCTAGTTTTGATCTTTCAAAACAGCTGAGAGAATGCGAATCGTTTTTATGGGCACCCCAGACTTTGCCGTGGCAAGTCTGAGAATTCTGGTGGAGAATGGCAAAGAGGTGGTAGGCGTAATTACAGCTCCCGACAAACCTGCAGGCAGAGGGCAGAAGATGCAACAGTCGCCGGTAAAAAAATATGCCCTTGAGCAGGGTCTTCCTGTGCTTCAGCCTGAGAAATTAAGGGATACGGTATTTCTGGAGCAACTGGCCGGTTTAAAAGCCGATTTACAGGTAGTGGTAGCCTTTAGAATGCTTCCTGAGGTGGTTTGGAGTCAGCCTCCTTACGGTACATTTAACCTTCATGGTTCGCTTCTTCCACAGTATCGTGGGGCAGCACCTATAAACTGGGCGGTTATAAATGGTGAAAAGGAGACAGGCCTTACAACGTTTTTTATAGAAAAGGAAATAGATACGGGAAATGTTATTGACTTTGTGAAGGTACCGATTGGCGATACGGAAACTGCAGGTGAACTTCATGATGAAATGATGGAGCGGGGAGCTGAACTGGTATTGAAAACGGTTACGGCGATAGAGATGGGCAAGGTGAAAACTATCCCACAGACAGATATGATAGATGAAAATCTGAAACCTGCTCCTAAAATTCACAAAGAAACCTGCGAAATTGACTGGTCAAAGGAAACAGAAACCGTATTTAATCACATACGCGGGTTAAGTCCATACCCTGCTGCCTGGACTACTCTTCAGGAGAAAAACCTGAAAATCTTCCGGACGGAAAAGGTTCGGGAAACCGATGGTCTGAAAAAAATCGTCACGGGCAATATGACGATTTATACCAATGAAAAGAATAAACTGATCTTCGCTACCTCGGATGGGCTTCTGGCTATTACTGAGCTGCAGCTTGAAGGCAAAAAACGTATGGGGGTGGAAGAATTTCTGAGGGGGTACCGTTTTTAGGCGTATCTTAGAAGAATATTAACTGATTTAAACCCTGTATTATCTTAAAAAAATCAATGCGGCAGCAGCAGTTCTCTTACTCCTGTGTTTTTCTGTAAAACTACAGGCACAGCAGAATTTCTGGATACGGGGAATAATAACCGATGAGCAGGAAAGACCTATACCTTTTGCTACTGTATATGTCAATAATACTTCTTTTTACACCGTTTCAGATTCGCTGGGGCGATACCATTTAAATATCGCTACCGGACTCCAAACGTGGAGCTCATTGTATCTATGGTAGGTTTTGAAAGCTCCAGAGTAACTTTTCAAAATAACGGAAAGAGTAAGCAGGTACAGTTTAAACTTAAACCTAGTACAGTTCTGAATGAGGTATTAGTTACTTCAAAACGAAATGCTTTCTGGAGAAGAAAATGGAGAATTTTTGAAGAGGGGTTGCTGGGTGCTCCGGCCAGGAGGGTAGATTGTACTATTCTCAACCCGGGGGTGGTTCAGCTTGATTACGATGAAAAAACTTTGAAAGTAAAAGCCTACACCACGGAACCTCTGGAGGTAATCAACGAACATCTCGGTTATCGTATATCGGTACAGATCAATTATTTTGAATCAGATGGCAAATCTACCTCACTAGCTGCCGATAAGTATTTTGATTCCCTTCAGGTAAATTCATTAAAGCATTGGCAGCGTATTCTGAGGGCCAGACAGAAGACATACGCTAATTCGTTTCGTAGCTTTTTGGTTTCGCTGGCCCATGGAACCACAGAAGAGGTTGGTTTTGAAGTATTCCAGACTGAAGAGATCAGGAATACCTACCTCTCACCGGTGTATCTCAATGATACCTCGAATCACTTTTACAACTGGATTGACCCCAAAGTACTCCTTGCATGGGGCTCAGACAGCAGCAGTATTGAGCTGAACTCTGATAAGCCTCTTCTGGTCATTATCAAATCGTTGAGAAGCAATAAATCACCTCATGCCGACTATCCCTTTGCCTATTCTCAAATTGATATCCCGAACGGCTCTTTTACATTTGATACCAATGGATGGCTCTTAAAGCCCAATGGACTTTTTTTGTATAATCAGTGGGGCACTGAAGGCCTGGCAGCACTGCTGCCAGATAACTATGACGCTTTTAGAAGAGACGATTTTCTACTTAAAATGGATGTACCAGAAATGCAACCCATGAATAAACGTGCCCGAAATCTGCAACGCCTGCCTGAAAAAATCAGCTTACCTCAAAAGCCACAGCCAGCCACCCCTTAGTAAGGCAGCATTTTGGCCAGACTACTTACAGACTCGTCACCCAATCTTTTTGGAGTGTCCATAGGGCTGTTTGGTCGGGTAGAAACGTCTTCCTGCCACACAGGCTGACCGCTCATGCCATCATAAATAGTAAGCGTGGTGTAGGCTCCGTCACGTCCTGAAGGGAAACCAAAGTTTGGAGGAGTGATAATGATTTCTGCATCTCCCCAGATGAGGGCATCTACACCCAGAATTTCTGCCAGCTGAGCCTTGTTTGCTTTGGCAAGTTGAAAGAATGAAATGCCTGCAGTTTCCAATAGTTTATTGGTGGCATTAAAATCCTGAATTACCTTTTCGTATCGTCCTTTTTCAACCTGACGTGCCATATTCAGAAAAAGGCTCTTTTGCATATCCAGGCCTGCCAGACGCTGCTGTTCACGCCAATAGGCTTCGTCGGGGTTTCGACGGGAGCGGGTTGGCATTTGTTTGTACGCTTCATTAAATTGTACTTCAAAGGGTAAAATGGCTATTCGCTGATGCTGAGAAGCCAGTCCCGAGAACTGTCCGCTAAAGGGCACTCTGGTCTGACAAGATTCCAGCGAGATGATCAGAATCAGAAGAAGAAAGCGTTTCATTTTTAGTTTGATTTTGTTGGGAAGGAAAGATGCCGCATACACTAAAAACGAAAAATTCAGTAGGGAAGTTGCCTGGCCATATCAGCTGTGGTTACTACAAGCATTTTGTATCGCGTATCATACACAGACGACGCCAGCATAGTAAGCTCCTTTCTCCAGACCAATTCGCCCGTGGCTTTGTCAAAAATCTGTCCGGTCATGGTTACGCCCTGGTCACCCCGCTGCACGTATCTGCCCGGATCCAGGTTTCCTGCAAAAACAGCATCTACCCCAAGTAACTCACACAGCTCGGTTTTATTCATCTGCATAAGCGTACGGTGAGATATATGTTTGCTTTTCAGGATTTCATTCGTTTCTATAAAACTTTGAAGAGCTATCTGCTGCCTTTCCCGGTTAATCTGCCTGGAGAGGGTCTCAAAGAAATGTTGCTGAAGGTTACCTTCCCTCTTCACATTGGGTGGTCTGCCATATACCAGAATAGGGAGTACCGCCAAACGCTTGTGATATGTCAGAAACTGAGCATTCCGGGTGTCGGGTATAGTTTGAAAGGAAGCCGGACTGCAGGCAAAAACCAGAAAAAGAAAGAGCAGGCAGCCGGTAAGTTCTTTCATCACCAAACGAAGTTTTTTATGGTGTCAATAAAACATTTGACATGGTCTGGATGGGTATCGGGATATACCCCATGCCCGAGATTAGCAATATACCGGTTTTTCCCGAATGATCTGAGCATCTGACCCACTTGTTTCTCTATTTCTGAACGTTCTGCATAAAGCACACACGGATCCAGATTTCCCTGAAGCGTTTTGTGAGGAATAAGTCTCCGTGATTCTGAGATATCCATGTTCCAGTCGAGACCTACCACTTCGCAGGCCAGATTACCGATATCTTCGCGGGCAAAGAACGCCCCTTTCGCAAAAACGGTAACAGGTACCTCGGTGATGGCTTCGCAGATTTGGGCAATATAGGGTGTGGCAAACTCCCTGTACTGGTCTGGCGACAAGATACCCGCCCAGCTGTCAAACAACTGCACCAGATTTGCCCCGGCAGTGATCTGAGCTTTCAGGTAGGTGATGGTTACTGTAGTGATTTTCTGAAGTAGCGAATGAGCCAGCTCTGGTTGGGTGTACATCATTTTCTTTGCTACTGAAAAAGTTTTGGAACCCTTCCCTTCTGTCATATAACAAAGAATGGTAAAAGGAGCACCGGCAAATCCAATCAAAGGAACTCGTCCCTCAAGTCCTTTTTTGGTAAGTTTAATGGCTTCTATAACATAGCTGAGACGGTCTTCAATGTCATTGACGTTCAGAGCATCAATGTCTGCCTGCGTATTAACGGTTTTTGGAAACAGCGGACCCCGGTTTTCAATCATTTCATAGGGCAGATCCATGGCCTCTGGTACCACCAGAATATCGCTGAAGATAATGGCGGCATCTACTCCGAGAATATCTACCGGCTGGATGGTGACCTCCGCGGCCATTTCGGGGCTTTTGGCCAGATTAATAAAACTTCCGGCCTTTTCGCGTACTTCCCGGTATTCTTTGAGAATTCTGCCGGCTTGTCGCATGGTCCACACGGGTACCCGTTCTACCTCCTCACCACGGGCGGCTCTAAGTAATAGATCATTTTTGAGATTCATGCTGCAAAAATAGCAGGTAAAGCGAGGCGAAAATTTCTCTGAACAGAAAGAATTTCATCTACAAACTGAGGTTTGTTCTGTCACATATTTGCGATTGACCGGTAACAAGTAGAATTTAGGCTCTCAAAATATTCAAAAACAAAACGTGAAATATCGAGTATTAGGAAAAACGGGCATTTCGGTTTCAGAGATAAGTCTGGGCACCTGGCAGGTGGGAGGCAGGTGGGGTGAGCCTTTTGATTTTGGCAACGCAGAGAAAATTCTGAATAAAGCCGTTGAAGGCGGTGTGAATTTTATTGATACGGCAGATGTCTACGGCAATGAGGTGGGTCAAAGTGAAACCGCTGTGAGGAAGTTTGTAAGAAGCTGTTCTGAAAGAATTTATGTAGCCACCAAATGTGGAAGACAGATTAATCCTCACATAAATGAGGGGTACAAACCCTCGATACTGAGGAAGTACGTAGAAGACAGTCTTCAGCGGATGGGGCTGGAGACCATTGACCTCATACAGCTACACTGCCCGCCTACCGAAGTGTATTACCGTCCGGAGATTTTTGAATTATTCGACCGGCTGAAGGAAGAAGGTAAAATTCAAAACCTTGGCGTAAGTGTAGAGAAAGTAGAAGAAGCACTTAAGGCTATTGAATTTTCGAATGTTTGCACGGTACAGATTATATTCAATTTGTTTCGTCAGCGGCCTGCTGAACTCTTTTTTGAGCAGGCAAGGAAAAAGAATGTTGGAATTCTGGCCCGGGTACCTCTGGCCAGTGGATTACTTACCGGTAAGTTTACCTCACAATCGGTTTTTGGAGCCGGTGATCACCGGAATTTCAACAGAGAAGGAGCGGCTTTTGATAAAGGGGAGACCTTTTCAGGCATTGATTATGTAACGGGTCTTTTGGCAGTAAATGAGCTTAGAAACGTCTTTGAGGGTCAAAACCTTACTCATTCCGCATTGAAGTGGATACTGGATTTTGAAGAGATAAGTTGTGTTATACCTGGAGCAAGTAATTCTGAGCAGGTTTCATCAAACCTGGCAGCACTTCAGGCTCCTGAACTAAGCAGTAAACAGAAGGAAGCTGTAAAAAATGTATATGAAACTTTTATCCGTGCTTCAGTACATCAGCTCTGGTAAGCGGTTTATGCTGAAATCTCTAGGATTAATTCCGGCCTTGTTCCTTTTTGCTGGCAACCGTGTTTCCGCACAAAAGATAATTCAGTTTATGCCTGATTGGAACAGGTATTTTGAGACCTGCGAAACGCCGGGTAGCATAACGCTTTACGATCTCGGCAATGATCGGTGGTACAGTAGTGACACGGCAGACAGTCAGTTACAAACCTTACCTGCAAGTACCTTTAAAATTGTGAATACGCTGATAGCTCTGGATGCCGGTGTGATAGAAAATGAAGAAGAACTAGTTGCATGGCCGGGTCAAACAGATACCGTGAAGTATGGCTACCGGCCTGATATCTATAAGGATATGAATATGAAGGAAGCCTTTCAGCTATCAGCAGGGTGGGTTTATGTGGAGCTTGCCAAACGAATAGGAAAGGAAAAATACGCCGGTTACCTGAAGCAAATAGGGTATGGAAATGCAGATGCATCCATAGACGATCCCGACTTCTGGAATTTTGGAGAATTTGGAATCTCGCCGGTAAATCAGATCGAGATTCTGATTAAAGTTTATAAGGAAATGCTCCCTTTTTCTAAAGCCCACCTGAAAATGCTGAAAGAAATAATGATAACAGAAATGGGGGACGACTACGTCATAAGAGCCATAACCGGCTGGACCCGCGACAAGGGGATAAACACGGGCTGGTGGGTAGGATATGTGGAAAAAGCCGGAAATGTTTATTTCTTTGCCACACGTTTGGTGAAAGATCGCAGTTTAGGCACGGGTAATTTCGGGCCCTGCCGCAAAGAAATCACCAGGCAAATACTAAAAGAACTTTCAATTTTATAAAGACCATTTCTCGTATGAAAAAAGTACTACTCCTTATTTCACTGGCAGCTTTTCAAATGATCTCATGCAAACCAAAGGAAACGGAAGAAGAAACCGTAACCGAAGTGGTGGAAGAGCAAAATCCGGTGAGCACCCCAGCTGAGGCCAATCCGTTTATTCATCATGTGTATTTTTATCTGAACAATCCTGAAAGTGTAGAAGACCGGGATAAGCTGGTGGAAGGATTGAACAAGCTGGCAGAGGTAGAAACCATTCAGGCCTCTTATATCGGATTTCCTGCCAGCACAGATCGTGAAGTTATTGTAAAAGATTATCAGGTGAGCTGGCTTTGCTTCTTCAAAAATCTGGAAGAAGAAGAGATGTACCAGAAGGACTCTATTCACCTGAAGTTTGTGGAAGATTACAGTCACCTTTGGAAAACTGTGCGGGTGCATGACAGTGTGAGATAAATTAATATTGTTTTCATATTTGAAATACGATTTAGAGATAGGCTTTCGAAGAGCCTATCTCTAATTTCATTGTATTTCTCTGCCTGAAACTTCTATTCTGCACCCTCGGTTACGATCACCAAAGTGACATTTATTCTGTTTTTTCAGGGTTTCTTTTTTTTACTTCGTAAGAAAAAAGCATGGACATAGCCTATGTTGTAGCGGCGGTGATCATCATCCATTTTGTAGTTGGCGTAGCTTATTTGGTCTACAAAATAAGCTCGGCTCAGCCTGCAGAGAAGAAGGAAGAGGAGGATTAGGCGTTTTTCTGTATTTTTGATTAAAACCCATTGAAAACTTCATGAAATTCAGACTATTCTTCCTGTTAACTTTTTTTACAAATCTGGTTTTTGCCCGTGACAAATACGAGGCAGATGTAATCATCTATGGCGGCACATCAGCCGCTATTACTGCAGCAGTACAAGTTAAAAAAATGGGGAAATCGGTTATTGTGGTTTCACCCGACATTCATCTGGGAGGGCTCTCTTCAGGAGGTTTAGGGTATACAGATTCCGGTGACAAAACCGTGATAGGGGGCTTGTCAAAGAATTTTTATGAGCGGCTTTACAATCATTATCAAAAACCGGAGGCCTGGGTTTGGCAAAAAAAGGAGGAGTTTGGAAACAAAGGAGCATTAGGCCAGGGAGGAGGAAAACTGGCTGAAGGAGCTCCCTCCATTTGGCTCTTTGAACCATCTGCGGCAGAGCGGATTTTTGAAGATTTTGTGAGAGAGTTTGAAATCAAGGTTTACAGAAATGAGTGGCTTGACAGGGAAAAAGACGGCATAGTCAAAAAGGGGAATCACATACGAAGTATTCGAACGCTCAGCGGAAAACAATTTGCTGGTAAACAATTCATTGACGCCACGTATGAAGGAGATCTTATGGCTCTTGCAGGAGTTTCGTATACTGTGGGACGTGAGTCAAATTCACAATACGGGGAGAAGTGGAACGGAGTTCAGACCAGTGTGTTTCAGCACGGTCATTACTTTAAGTCAAAGATTGATCCATATAAGATTCCCGGAGATCAGTCGAGTGGACTTCTATCAGAAATAAGTCCTTACCCTCCGGGTGAATACGGCTCAGGTGATAAACGTCTGCAAGCGTATTGTTTCAGATTGTGTATGAGTAATCATCCCGATAACCGGGTTTCTTTCCCGAAGCCTGAAGGCTATGACCCCGCTCGTTATGAACTTTTGAAAAGAGTACTGCTGAGTGGCTGGAACGAAGTATTTGATAAGTTTGACATGGTGCCCAATCGTAAGACAGACACCAATAATCACGGGCCATTCAGTTCCGATTACATTGGAAAAAATTACGATTATCCCGAAGCCGGTTATGAAAGAAGGCAGGAGATCATCAAAGATCACGAGCTTTATCAGAAAGGTTATCTGTACTTCCTTCAGAATGATCCTTCGGTACCCAAAGCCATTCGTGACCAAATGCAAAACTGGGGTCTGGCCAAAGATGAGTTTATAGATAATGACAACTGGCCGCACCAGCTATACATTCGGGAGGCAAGAAGAATGGTAAGTGATTTTGTGATGACAGAAGGCCATACGCTTTCCGAACTTCCGGTGCATCGCCCTATTGGAATGGGTTCCTATTCACTGGATTCGCACAATGCACAGCGGTACGTCACCGAAGAGGGATACGTACAAAACGAAGGAGATATAGGGGTTCACCCCAGAAAACCGTATTCAATAGATTACGGGGCCATTGTGCCAAAGAGAGGCGAAGTAGAAAACCTTCTGGTACCTGTATGCCTTTCTGCCTCGCATACGGCATATGGTTCTATTCGAATGGAGCCGGTATTTATGATTCTGGGGCAATCGGCAGCTACGGCAGCGGTACTAAGTATCCTTGACAAAACTTCTGTACAGGATGTTTCTTATGAGTCACTCAGAGAGGAGTTGGAGGCAGACAAACAGGTACTGGAAAGATAGAAAACCTAAAGGTCGAAGAAACTGCTTATCCGTTAAATAAAACATTTCGGTACGATTCACTCAGAGGCACTTGGAGGAGTTATATTTCTCAAAAAATAAGCCATGAGAATACGTAACCTTATACTCGTATCAGTACCTTTTTTGAGTTTTGGGCAGAAAGTTTCAATCAATTCGATCGAAGATTCGAGATCTACCGGTGATAGTTATTTCAGTAACCGGTGTAAAGTTGAGCTGAGAATATCCGGAGAGGAGGCCAGAAAATATGCTTTTGCCAGATTGGGATCATTGGAGAAAGCGGTAGATGATCGTGGCAATGATCTTTTACGAGAGGAAGATAGCTTCAGTTCGGATTATCAAAAAAAAGAAGAAACCTATTTCACGGTTGCTGTTGATCTGTTGAATCCCTCGCGAAAGTCGGAAACCATCGCCGATATATCTGGAAAAGTGATCCTGTTTTCACCTACCGAGGCCAACGGAGGTAAGGTCATAGTCAGGAAATTTGCTTCAAAACCGGGGGTTAATTTATTACCGGCTTCGGTTCCTGTGGGCGTGTCTTATATGAATAAGGAGTCGGTGATGAAATACAATAAAGAGGATGAACAGAAAAAGGAGGAGGAATTAGCCAAACTACCGGCTGAAATAGCCTCCGGGATGCGTGATCTCATAGATGCTTTCAGTGGTTTATTTGGAGGCGGAGACACCGAAAATACGGTTTATTTCATGATTACCGGTGATCCGGACAAACTCGTTTCTTTGAAATTTCTGGACGGAGACGGTAATGAGCTGGAGAATTCGGGTTATACCAAAAGTGGTAATATTCTTGGCTACTTCATGAGCGGCCCTGCTCAGACCGACTGGGGAATTGAACTTAGTATCGAAACAGCAGAATCAATTAAAGAGCTACCGTTTTCAATAAAAGGTGCCGAATTGCCGTAGTGTCTGATTTTCAGTTTATTACGTATAGGCTATATCGATAGCACTTGTTTATTTACATATGTGCTACAAAGTTTTCATAAATCTCTGTGGATTTATTGAATGGACTTGGCTTATTTTGCCTGTAGATTAATCCCATGAATGGTATATTTGAAAAGAAGAGTTTTTGCAAAAAAGCTCGCGGGATCTCTGTTGGTTTTACCCTCCATTATAACCCTTCTGTCCTCCTTTAAGGGGACAAAAAAAGGAACTTCAGAGATTGTACTACCCGTAGATTTTGACTTTGCTTCTTTGCTCAGTCTGGGCTTCTCCTACGAAAAGTCACGTTCTGTAAGAACCGGTGAATTAATTGCCCATTGTTTTGTCCAAAGAGCTGGCGGGGAAGAAATTACCTGCATGTGGGTGGTGTATAACCGTGAAGAATATCTGGGAACATATCATGATGTGGAATACAAATTCCTTCAACGCCACCTTGCAGAAAGTAGGCTGGGAGTTCCGCAAAAAAGAATACTGAAAGAGGGAAAACTCTGGTTACAATCTCCTACAGAATCCTATTGTTTGATAACCAGATTGGAGAATGATGAATTGATTCCGGATTTAATCATGAAAAAATATGGCTGAACCTTTCCTCTCAGAGATTCGTATTATGTCCTTCAGTTTTCCTCCGAAAGGTTGGGCATTATGCAACGGGCAGCTTTTGCCTATTAACCAGAATCAGGCCTTGTTTTCATTACTTGGCACCACGTTTGGAGGTGACGGAAGGGTTAATTTTGCTTTACCCGATTCCCGTGGAAGAGTACCTGTTCATGTGGGGTCTTCATTTACTCTTGGAGAGCGTGGAGGCGAGCAGGCTCATACCTTGTCTATTAGTGAACTGCCTACTCATACACACAGCTTAGGTGCTGTAACCACTGGGTCTGTATCAGCTACATCAGAAATTACTACCGGAAGTTTACTTGCCAGCAGTACTCCGAATAACCTGTACACAGATTCGCCTACAGGGCTGGTGGCACTTAATTCTGGAACACTCACAAATATTGGAGGAAGCCAGGCACATATAAATATGCAACCCTTCCTTACTCTGTCATTTTGCATTGCCTTACAAGGCATTTTTCCAAGTCCAACTTAATTACCGTAACTATTATGGCTCAGCCTTACGTCGGGGAGATTCGCATGTTTGCAGGTAATTTTGCACCTGCAGGATGGGCATTGTGTGAAGGGCAGTTAATGCCTATTTCAGAAAATGAAACTCTTTTCAACCTCATAGGTACTACATATGGTGGCGATGGACAAGATACATTCGCCCTCCCCGATCTACGTGGGAGAGCACCTATTCACCAGGGCAATGGATTTATTCTGGCAGAAACGGGAGGTGTAGAAGAAGTAACTTTAACAGTGAATCAGATTCCGGCTCATTCGCATTATGTTCTGGCCAGTTCAGGTCCTTCGAACAGCACCTCGCCTTCAGGTAAATATCTCGCTACTTCAAGTCAGGTGACAATGTACTATGCAGGAAATTCTAACCTGAACATGAAAACCGGAGCTATTGGGAGTGTGGGAGGAAGCCAGCCTCACACCAATATGCAACCCTATCTGGCGATTCATTTTATCATATCGCTCTATGGTATATTTCCCTCACCTACTTAAGAAATCAAAGTAATTTAATCGATACGTATGGCAGATCCGTTTGTAGCCGAAATACGAATTTTTCCTTTCAATTTTGCCCCGAAAGGGTGGGCCTGGTGTGATGGGCAGCTACTGCCATTGTCGCAGAATACAGCCCTGTTTTCTCTGCTCGGAACTACCTATGGGGGTAATGGCAAGTCAAATTTTGCTTTACCCGATTTACAGGGACGTACCCCCATACATCCTGGTCAGGGGCCGGGCCTATCTCTGCATGATTTGGGTGAAAGTGGAGGAAGTGAAACCGTTTCGCTTCTGGAAAGCGAAATGCCTGCTCACTCGCATACTCTTAGAGGAAGTAATGAAAGGGCGGAGGTAAACTCCCCATCAGGGGCTACTTTGGCCGTGGCTACAGCCGTGGTCTATTCGTCTGAGAATTCCTCTTCGGTGATGCACTCGCAGGTGATAAGTCCATCTGGGGGCGACTTTCCTCATAATAACATGATGCCTTATCTCACGTATTATTTCTGTATTGCCCTGCAAGGGGTTTTCCCTCCCAGAACCTGACGAATATGCAGTTGGAGATCTCAGATAGTGATTTAGTAGTAAGAGCATATGAGGAGCAGGATATCGACTTCCTTAAGAAAGTGTATTACAGCACGCGGGAGGAGGAAATGAAGCGGGTACCCGAATGGACCTATGAAATGAAAGAAGCTTTTTTGTTGCAACAATTTGAGGCACAGCGTCAGTATTATGAGAAGAATTACCCCAGTGCAGCTTTTTATGTGGTACAATACAAAGGAATAAAGGCGGGCAGATTATATATCACGGATGATTTTGAAAATACGATACGAATTATTGACATAGCACTTCTACCCGCATTCCAGAGGATTGGGATTGGAAGTAAACTTCTGAAGGCTATTCAGGAGAAGGGCAGACAATTGCAGAGAGATGTGACCATACATGTCGAAAGCTTTAACCCCGCAAAGGCCTGGTATGAGAAACTTGGCTTTAAAAAGGTGTCTGAAACAAACGGAGTTTATCATTTAATGCAATGGAATTACAGGAATTAAGTACACTCACATGCGAGGATTTTTCGAGGTATATCGGAGAAAAAGTTAAAATCAGATTTGCAGAAAATACAGTTCTGGAGGCAGAGGTTATTGAAGCAAAGGAACTGAATGGTTATTCTCCCTTAGATAGAAAGCCGTTTTATATCACTTTCAGAACCGACCAGAAGACCGAGTATTTTGCTCAGAATATTTTTGACGTAATACACCCTGACAAAGGAGAAATTTCCATGTTTCTATCTCCCAAAGGCCCCGATAATGAGGGGATGAGGTACGAGGCGGTTTTCTCGTAAGTGACCGGATAATTCAGGTCATTCATGATTTAAATATTTGATTATTAAGTCTTTCAACACCCAATTGAAGGTATGAAGAACTATTACCTAGCCGGATTATCCCTTGCCCTTTTCTCTATGGGACTTCTGTTTCCAGCCAAAGAGAATTTTGAGTTTTCGGGGCTAAATTATGAGAAGCTTCAGGCGGAGAAACCCGGAAATAAAAAGAACAAAGAGACCAGAAGAGAAAAAGCACGTACTAAATATGACTTGCCTGCCACACCCTCTGTAACCCTGCAAAAATCGGTAAATGTAAGAGCAGGCGGTAATGCCGTGCCGGGTTCAACCCTCGATTACACCTTAATTTTTTCAAATTCAGGAGCAGATGCTCTGGCTGTGGTAATAAGCGATACGTTGGTTTCAGATCACGTTCTCCTGCCCGGATCTCTGAAAGCTACCCCAATTGCCGCCGATGACTCCTACTCATCCATAGGTAATGTGGGAATCTCAGTGAATGCTGCCGGAGGTTTACTTTCGAATGATATTAGTCCCGATGGTACAGAAATAAACTTGCTGGCAGTTACAGATGCAAACACCACGGATGGCGGGAAAATAACCATCAGGGAGGACGGGTCTTTCGATTATTTCCCGAAAACCGGTACCACTTCGGTTACAGATACCTATACCTACACCCTGGAATCTGAAAACGGAACGAGTTCCACTGGTTTAGTTACGTTCTCACTTTCAGGAATGGTGTGGTTTGTAAACAACGCAGTTACCAGTTCGGGCGACGGCTCCCTTTCCAGACCTTTCAAAAACTGGAGTGATTTTGCTACGGCCAATTTGGGTTCGGTACTAGCCCCAATGCAAAATCAGACCGTGTTTATTTATTCGGGGACAGGGTCTTACAGTGGTTCGGCAACGCTTAAGAATGGCCAAAAGGTGCTGGGTCAGTCTGCCACAGTTTCACTGGCATCCTTTGCAGGAATTTCCGTTCCGCAGTACAGTAATGCATTACCTATAACCAACAGTGTAAGTGCCGGAGTATACGCCAGGCCGGTAATTACCAGTATCGGAAATACCATCACTCTGGCTCAGAATAACACGTTACAGGGTTTACAACTTGAAGCAAGTGTCAAGGATATCACAGGATCTTCCATTGGTACTTTTACAGGGTCAGAGCTCATTCTTAGTGGTAATGGCCAGGCTCTTGACTTGACCAACGGGACACTCGCCTTGACTCTGAACTCGGTGGAGTCTGTCAATTCGACAGGGAAGGGTATTTATCTGAACAATTTGTCTGGAACATTGACCATAAACAATGGGACAAATATTCAAAATCCGGCTCAGTCGGGTATAGAAATCAGCGGGGCGAGCACCCTTTCCGTCAATTTTGGAAACACGCAAATAAAAGCATCAGGCGGTACCGGATTTATTCATTCGGGAACCTCAGCTACGGTTTCAGATATTACTTTCGGAGATCTGGATATTGCTCCGGATAATGGCGTTCAGGCTATTTCAACAACATTTAAAGGAAATCTGACCTGTACCAGTGGTACTATCAAAACCTCGGGAGTGATCGGATTCTCTGTCGGAAATTCATCTTCCTCTACCATTGAAAATCTTCAGATGACCTTGGATAGCGTGTCAGCATCAGGGGCTTCTAAGGGGTTCATCATCCAGAATACGACCGGTTCATTTACTGTACGCGGCACAGGTACCACTTCAGGCAGTGGAGGCGGAATTTCTGCTGTTAACCAGCGGGGCATTGAAATCAGGAATGCTACCAATGTGACGCTTAAGAACATGAATTTTGTCAATGCCGGGAATCAGGCGGGCACGTGCTCAGATCCCGGTTCCAATAACCTTCTGTGTAATTCCGCCATTCATCTGGAATCGGTTATTGGAGTGCTTCTGGATAACATTCAAATGAACACTTCTGTGGGGAATGCCAGTGCTCAGTTTGGTATTAATATGAATGATGTTACTAATTTCACCATTCAAAACAGTACGATAAGCCGGTGTGGTACAGATGCCGGTGAGGCGTGTCTTTTCGCACTTAATTCAAAAGGTAACTTTGTCATTTCAAATTCTACCTTTTCAAAAGCAGCTCAGGGGGTAAGGTTTAAGAATACAGGTAGCACCGCCTTTAACTTGAAAGTAGAGAATTCCAGTTTCAACGATACCCGCACGCTTCATGATTCCAATACCCTGAATCCTGAAGGTCAGTCGGGGCTTCTGGTGGAAGGCTATAACTCGGCTTCCATGCAATTAGACATTAAATCTTCCTGCTCGTTTCTCAGATGTGCCTCTCAGGGGGTCAATGTAGTCTCATCAGATGCGGCTTCAGTACAGGCAGATGTCAGAAACAGCACATTCAATTCAACAAACGCCTCATTAAGTTCTGGAGAAGATGTGGGACTCGGCATTTTAATGGAAGCAGGAGGTACATCGTCTTTGAAATTTAATATCTCAGGCAATACAGTCACAGGTCGTGGAGGAAACCTGATAGGGTTAGGTACACTAGGTTCTTCAAGAATGGAGGGTACAGTGAGTTCTAACGTTGTCACCTATAATCATAAAGCGGGTTTTTCCAATTTGGGTTTTGGCATAGTGTATAACCAGTTGAGCACAAATACGGATTGTCGTGTCAAAATTTCAGACAACACACTCACAGGCTTTCAGGCAGACGGTATCCTGGGGATAAGTTCACTGACTCAGGCGGGAAAATCCAGCATCATCTGTACCGGGAATAGCATAAATCTTCAGCCGGAAGGAACAACCATTGCCAGCTATCCTATCCGGATTTCGGCGACGGTTTCCGGAGCTGAGACCTGTGCAAGAGTTGCAAATAATAGCTTGACCGTTAATGCTAATGTTACCGGATACGCTCAGTTTAGATCTCCGGTATCTGGGTCGGTTCTAAAGCTGGAAGGGTCCGGGAGTGATCTTTCACAACCCCATGTCACTGTCTGGAATGCCAATTCAAATACACCGGCTATAACTACAAACACTACCCCAACGTATATCAATGTAGGATCCATACCAGGAACTCAGACTTTGGTTGCCCAAAATACCTGTGTACAGCCTGAAAATAGTTTATTGAACCTGCGAAAGGCAGCTGATTTGTCAATCAATGAAGAAGCCGTTCTGGCCAATTCCGATACTGTAAGAAGTAAACCTTCTCTTACTAATCAGAAAGTGGAGGAATTAACCGTTTCTGAGGTGGGTGCTGAAGTACCGCTTTCCTATCCAAAGACGGATTCTTCGTTTGCAAACAACAAGAAGCTTTTTCAATCAAATCTGCGGGAGTCAAATGATGTGGATGTGGTTCTTGTAAACGGAACCGGATCCGGATTTACTGTTCCCGCCGGTAAAAGCACTACGATCACATTCAGTACTCAGGTACTTGCTGAACCCAGCTCTTGTAATATTCCCAATACCGCCTATGCTCAGGGCAGTAACTTTTCAAAAACCGCTTCAAACACGGTTAGTACCGGTTTGGTCATACCTGTACCAACGTTGGTAAGTCCATCAAGTTCAACACTTATTTGTAAAGGCACAGAAGTAACTCTGTCTGCGTCTTGTTCACAGGGTATTGTTCAATGGTATTCAAGCTTGGCCCCGGGTACGCTTTTGGGTACGGGGAGTTCTTTCAAACTAATCCCAACATCCACTACCAGCTATCAGGCCAGTTGTAAAGTAAATGGTTGCGAAAGCCAGCGTGTCAACACTTCAGTAGTCACTGTCAATAATCTCTCTGCAAGCATCAGTTCGGCAAACGTAATTTGTAACGGCGGAAATAGCGGCACAGCCACAGTCACAGCTAGTGGCGGCGGTGGCAGCTACACCTACAGCTGGAGTACAGATACCCCTCGGACAACGGCCACGGCGACAGGTCTTGCTCCAGGTACCTATTCGGTTACGGTGACCGATGCAAACAGTTGTACAGCGAGTGCCAGTGTTACCATCACCGAACCGACAGCGATAAGTTTAAGTACAGACAAAGAAAACGTAGCATGTAACGGTGGGAATACAGGGGAAGCCACAGTCACAGCTAGTGGCGGCACAGGAAGCTACACGTACAGCTGGAGTACAGATACCCCTCAGACAA
>CBINGY010000003.1:0-183930 GCA_966250325.1 uncultured Cytophagaceae bacterium
TGTTATTTCGGGGCATGTTTTCTGATAATATTTTCCAAAAGCGAGGGGAAGAAACGTTTGAGATAAACGCCGAGTACCTCTTTCCCGCCAATGTATACTTCCGATTTCCCTTTCTCTATGGCCATTCTGATTCTGCGGGCACACGCATCTACAGGCATACCTTTCTCCTGGTTGCTGTCCATGATCCCATATTTTGATCCGTCGGAGCTGAGGGCATTGCGTGAAATGTCTGTGCGGATGTATCCCGGACAAATTACAGTAACATCAACGTTGTGTTTGTATACTTCTGCTCTGAGTGCGTCAAAAAAACCATGAAGGCCAAATTTGGCTGCAGCATATCCAGATCTTCCGGGCGTAGCCACTTTACCCGCAACGCTGCTGGTAACGGCTATTTTCCCGGAGTTTCGGCCAATCATGTGTGGAAGTACAACTTTGGTGAGTGCAATGACGCTGAGCAGGTCAAGTCGTAATATTTTTTCATACACAGATAATTCGGTTTCTGTAACAAAGCTTCTTTGTGATACCCCCGCATTATTATAGAGTATATCCAGTTGCCCGAAATTTTTCAGAATTTCATCGAACAGGGATGGAAATTTATCGAATTGTTCCATGTCCATAGGCAGAACCAGCACCTGTGAATCTGGCAGACCGGTTTGCTTTTTGACCCGCTCCAGCTCTTCTTTTCTACGGGCAGATAAAACCAGATTATAGCCTTTGGAGGCAAATTCATAGGCAGTAGCCTCGCCAATTCCAGAAGAAGCCCCGGTGATCCAGATTACTTTATTTTGCATAAATATATCATGAGAAAGGCCTTGATTTCAAGGCCTTTCGGAGTTAGTCAACAAGAACGGCGTTGCCGTTAATAACGTCTTCTTCCACGTGCTTGTACTTTACATCCCGTTTCACAGAACCGTCTTTGTACTGCACGCTCACCCGGTCATTTCTGTTTGCCACTTTCAGGCTTTTTGCCGAGTTAACCTGTGCACGTGCAGATTCTGAAGACTCGCCCTCTGCACGATTGGTGGAAAGCTTGGGCTTCTCTTCCTTCGGAGGGGCCATTTGCTGGAACCTAAGCTCCATGATACCTGCCCTCATCAGGAAGGAAATCATATCCGCATTTACCTTGGTAAGGAAATTCTGAAACAATTCTACGGCTTCAAATTTATAAATCAGCAAAGGATCTTTTTGTTCGTAAGAAGCATTCTGAACAGATTGCTTCAGGTCATCCATGTCTCTCAGGTGCTCTTTCCATTCCTGGTCAATAACTCCAAGCGAAATGGATTTCTCCATTTCTTTGATTAATTCACGGCCATTGGTCTCTACCGTTTTTTTCATGTCACAGAAAACGGCCATGTTTCTGGTGCCGTCCCCTACTATGGCCATGAATGGCTCATCCTTCAGTGCATTTCGATCATCCAGAACCTTCTTTATAACCGGAAGAATGTTACCGGCAATCGCTTCATTTTTTCTGCGGTAGTAATCCTGTGCCAGTTCATAAAATCTGGATTCCAGGCCGGCTCCTCCTTTCTCGAATTCTTCACGGCTTATTTCTGGTTTGAAGCCCAGATTTTGTAGTGCACGTAACTCAAACTCATCGTAGTTTTTGTTTGCATTTACGATAAGGGAATGGCAGGTGTCATAAAGTACATTGGCGATATCTAGTGAAAGACGATCACCGTAAAGTGCGTTTTTACGTCTTTTATAGATGGTATCACGCTGAATATTCATCACGTCATCGTATTCGATGAGTCGTTTACGCATTCCAAAGTTATTCTCTTCGACTTTCCGCTGAGCTCTTTCTATGGAGCTGGTGATCATGCTATGCTGAATCACCTCGCCTTCTTCCATACCGAGTCTGTCCATGATTTTGGCGGTGCGGTCAGAGAAAAAGAGACGCATTAAACTATCCTCAAGACTCACAAAAAACTGGGATGATCCTGGATCTCCCTGGCGACCTGAGCGACCACGCAACTGTCTGTCCACGCGTCTGGATTCATGACGCTCGGTACCAATAATGGCGAGTCCACCCGCCTGACGGCTATCTGGAGTAAGCTTAATGTCAGTTCCACGACCAGCCATGTTAGTTGCTATGGTTACCGTTCCTGGTTTTCCTGCTTCTGCTACGATGTCTGCTTCACGGGCATGCTGTTTAGCATTCAGTACCTGATGTGGTATTTTTCTGATGCTCAGCATTTTGCTTAGAATTTCAGAATTTTCCACGGAAGTAGTACCCACAAGCACGGGTCTGCCAGCCTGCGTAAGTTCCACAATCTCATCCACTACGGCGTTATACTTTTCACGAACGGTCTTGTAAACTTTGTCTTCCAGATCTTTCCGCACAGCCGGGCGGTTGGTAGGAATTGACATCACATCCAGCTTGTAAATTTTCCAGAATTCTGCTGCTTCAGTTTCTGCCGTACCAGTCATGCCGGCCAGTTTATGATACATCCTGAAGTAATTCTGAAGCGTGATGGTAGCGTAAGTCTGGGTGGAGTCTTCCACTTTTACATTTTCTTTTGCTTCTACGGCCTGGTGGAGTCCGTCTGACCAGCGGCGGCCATCCATTACCCTTCCGGTTTGTTCATCCACTATTTTCACCTTGCCATCAATGATCACATACTCTACATCTTTTTCAAAAAGACAATAGGCCTTAAGTAGTTGGTTAACAGCATGAATTCGCTCAGCTTTTGTAGCATAATCACGAACTACTTCGTCTTTTTTGAGTATTTTTCCCTGCTCATCCAGTTCACCATTCTTTTCAATATCGTTGAGTTTGATTGAAAGATCTGGCATCACAAAAAACTCGGGGTCTTCGTCGTGGCCGGTGAGGTAATCAATTCCTTTGTCGGTAAGCTCAATGGAATTGTGCTTTTCGTCAATGGTAAAATAGAGAGGCTCATCGGCCTGAGGCATCAGTTTATTGTTTTCAGCAATGTAGATGGCCTCAGTATCAAGTAGAATCTTCTTGTTTCCTGTTTCAGAAAGGAATTTGATCAGCGGTTTACTTTTAGGTAAACCCCTGTAGGCCCGATAGAGCGACAGGCCTCCTTCTTTAAGGTTACCGTCTTTGATGAGACGTTTGGCCTCATTCAGGTAATTATTAACCAGGCCTTTTTGGGCTTCAACTACATTGGCAATACGTGGTTTCAGGGAGTTAAAAAGTGCTTCATCTCCTTTTTTGGCCATGGGTCCGCTGATAATGAGCGGTGTACGGGCGTCATCAATAAGTACGGAGTCTACCTCGTCTATCATAGCGAAGTGGTGTTTACCCTGTACAAGTTCTTTCGGATTGGTTACCATGTTATCCCGCAGGTAATCAAAGCCGAATTCGTTGTTTGTACCATAACAGATTCCCGAATTGTAAGCGGCTCTTCTTGCCTGAGAGTTTGGCTGATATTTGTCTATGCAGTCACAGGTTATGCCATGAAATTCAAAGATGGGACCCATCCATTCTGAGTCACGGCGGGCCAGGTAATCATTGACCGTTACAATGTGTACTCCCTTTCCTGCCAATGCATTGAGAAAAGCAGGGAAAGTAGCCACTAAAGTCTTACCTTCTCCTGTCTGCATTTCCGAAATTTTGCCTTTGTGTAAAGCAGCCCCACCAATAATCTGGACATCGTAATGCAGCATATCCCATTTAATGAGATTTCCTGCTGCTTCCCATTCGTTTTTCCAGATGGCTTTATCTCCTTCAATCGTGATATGACCTTTTTTCATGGCCAACTCCCGGTCAAGGTGGGTAGCGGTGACCGTAAGTGAATCATTCTCCTTAAACCTGCGGGCAGTTTCTTTTACTATCGCAAATGCTTTAGGAAGGATTTCGATGAGTACATCTTCCAGAGCTTCATCCTCACTTTTTTTGAGCTCATCAATCTGCTTGAAGATGGCTTCCTGCTCATGCATATCCAGCTCAAGCTCATTTTCTATGCGGCTTTTGAGCTGATCTACCTGATCGGTATACGATTTAAGAGAGGTTTTTATATACTCCTGAAGCTCTGTTGTTTTAGCTCTGAAATCATCGTTGCTAAGACTATGAAGCTTTTGATATTCTTCGTTGGTGGCAATCACATACGGCTGAAGCTCCTTTACGTCACGATCAGATTTGGTGCCGAATACTTTGGAAATGCCTTTGGTTAAAAAGTTAAACATTTAGTTCTATGTTAATATGCTGTATATGCTTCTTTGAACTCGCAAATTTACTGAATTCAGGGGTTTAGTAAACAAGAATGATGCAGGAATACGAAATCGGCCAAATTGACCTGATTTCACGGGCTATGCTTTCTTTTACAACCAAAATGATTTAATCTGGATAAACGAGCCTGACTTTCCGTCCAGACAATTTCTCGAATAAGGGAACCAGGATGGTCTGGGCGTTTTCCCTGGTTTTTTCGAGAATACCTGCCCTCAGAGCCTCTTCTTTAAGCTTTTTCTCAGCAGATTTATATGCTTCTTCAAACAAAACAGCTTCATTCATGAATGCATTGCTGGCGTAATAGATGGTAGATTTCGAATGGTCTATTTTGTACGAACATATCTCAGGAGCCGGTAGCTTTACCAGCAGCGTATCTTTTTGTACCTCAATATCTTCCTCTTTTATGGCCGAGAGGTCAATGCACCCAATGGCCTCGCCATGAACGATAAGCAAAGCTTTTGGATCTGGCCAGTAATCTATGACCAGTTTCTGTTCCACGATATCTCTGAATATGTAACTGGTGAGTTCCATTTTCCCAAGAGTACGGGTTTCTTCCAGAATAAGATGATGTGTGGTTTCTTTTGATTTGATTCCAAACAGATTTACCACGCCGCTCTTGAATGCAAAATAGGCGACCAAGGCTGCGAGAAACAGAATAATAACGCGGTTTATGATTTTTGTCATTAAAATATTTTTTACGTAAGCGGTGATATCGCTTTTAAAGTAAGACCTTAACTTTGCAGAACATTCATGAGAATATTCGGAATTTCTTCTTTTTACAGAACGTTATTCTCCTTGAACAAATTTTAAATAAAGACAATTCAGGCGTCGTTCACCATTCATATTAAGAAAAAGTTATGGAACTATTACCGATAGAACGAAGAAGTAATCTCAGCAGGGAAGAGTTTATTGAAAATTATCTCAAGCCTAAAAAGCCTGTCATTTTCACTGACCTTGTAAAAGACTGGCCGGCTACCCAAAAGTGGAGCTTTGATTGGCTGAAGAAGAATCATGGCGATATTGAAGTGCCGCTTGTTGACAAAAACTACCATGATCCGAAAAATTATTTCAAGATAGCCAAGACCATGAAATTCGGGGATTATCTGGCTCTTATTGAAAAAAATGAGCCAGTGGATCTACGGATTTTTCTTTTTGACATTTTCAAAAAAGTGCCGGAACTGGCCAATGACATTATCTTCCCCGATATCATGGACGGCTTTATCAAAAGCTACAAGTTTGTGTTTTTTGGAGGACGTGATTCAGTGACTAATCTGCACTATGACATGGACTGCTCCAATGTATTCCTTACGCAGTTTGAGACCCGGAAAAAGATCATTGTGTTTGCTCCGGAAGAAAGCAAGAAGTTGTATCATCATCCGTTCACGGTGATGAGTCATTTTGACCCTGAAAATCCAGATTACGATAAGTTCCCTGCAGCGAAAAATCTGGTGGGCTACGAGGCCACATTTGGCCATGGAGAAACCGCATTTATTCCTTCTCTGTGGTGGCACCACATCCGTTATGTGGATGGTGGATTCAGCCTGGCTTTACGAGCAAATGACTCTGTATTTACTTTTGTACGCGGAGGGTATAATCTGGTGCGTCATCAGTTGGTTGACAGAGGTATGACCAAACTTCTGGGGCATAAATGGAAAAACTGGAAAGAGGAAAAAGCTGCGGAAAGAGCACTTGATGCGGTAGCGTAGAATCATTTATACAAGTAAATAAGTTAATAGACCCGGGCAGCCGGGTCTATTTTTTTGGCTCATTCTTTCAAAAAATATTCTTTTTCTATTCTATGTTAATCTCCGGAATACACGTTGTTTGATTATCAGCTAAATTGTAGTGGTTCCTCATGTATACTTAAGTTTTTTATGCTCCTATTTATGAATCCGAAATTCTGGCTAATTTCTGCAGGTCTCTTGTTGATCCTGCCTGCCTGTGCAGATAACACATTCCGGAAGTCTAATAAGTTTTACCGGAAACAGGCTAAATCCTTCAGTGAAATTTATCGAAAAATGGATTTGAGCGGTAGTTACAAAAATCCAGACCAATGGGTAGGTACCACAAACTTTGGCATCAGGAAGCCCAATCTGGTGGTGATTCATCATACGGCTCAGGAGAGCTGCCGTGAAACCCTCGAAACATTTACCAGACCCGATAAAGTGGTAAGCTCTCATTATGTCATCTGCGAGGATGGCACGGTTTATCATCTGCTAAACGATTATTTCAGAGGGCATCATGCGGGTGCGGGTATGTGGGGAACCGATACGGATATCAACTCAAGCAGTATAGGCATAGAATTAGATAATAATGGTTCTGAATCTTTTACAGAACCTCAGATGGAGTCATTGGAAACTTTATTGGCTGAACTGAAAAACACCTATAAACTACCCGCCCCTAATTTTATCGGGCATTCAGATCTGGCTCCCTCCAGAAAGGTAGATCCCAGTGAATGGTTTGACTGGAAACGACTGGCCGATAAGGGTTTTGGCGTATGGTTTGGTGATACTACAGGACTGGAAGTGCCTCCTGCTTTTGACCACATGGCCGGTCTGAAAGTTCTGGGATATGACGTAAGGAACAAACCAGCTGTGATTTCTGCGTTTAAAAGAAAATACCTTGATGCCCGACAAGATACCACATGGGTGGCTTCAGACAACAAGGTATTATACAGTTTGTACCTTAAGGCTTTAAATGGCTATTGAAGTTTTGAGAAGGGCAAAGGGCTCATCATTACTGAAACTACTTTTTCAACAATTTTGCCATCGGCTTCTGAGGCATCGCGGGCGGCCAACCATTTGGGATCGTTTCTGAATCCATCCCAGGAGGCTTTTGCGGCTTCTTCGCTTTCATGGGCAATAATATAGATGAGTACAGGTTGCTCTTGCTTTTTGTCAATAGTACCCCAATATGCAATATTTTCGATTCCGTGATCTTCGAATAGTTTTCGGGTATGATCTCTGAAACGGGCCACTATGTTTGGGTATCTGCCTGGCAGACAGTAATAATACCGTAGCTCAAAGGTGCGGTTTGGGGTCTCGGCCTTCAGCTTTAGTTTTTTGGTAAGTTCGGGTTCCATTTTGAGGAAGTTGGCATCCACCGAGGCCACGATTTTGCCATTCATCTGGCTTTCTTCCGCTACCTTTTTCCATTCAGGGTCTGCACCAAAAGCTTTCCAGGCCGCTTCTCTTGCTTCCATTGAAGGGTAGGCCAGCAGGTAAATCAAATCGTTTTTTTTATCTTCAGCAGTAGGAAGAAAGTAGGCTACGTTTTCCATCCCATGTTTCTCAAAAATACGGGTAGTGTGCTCCTGAAAACGTTTGATGAGAGCAGGTCTTCTGCCTTCAAAACAATGATAAACACGAAGTTCGTACACTTTCGTGTCTGGCTTAGCGAGAGTTGACATCACACTCAAAAGAATGGTTATGGCAGTAAGTGTTATTTTCATGAATGATATAAGGGTTATCCTGTAAAATTAGCCTTTTTCCTGAATAGACCTAATGATCGGGAAGTTCAAAGACTAAAGGAAGAAGCCCAAATGGCAGATTTTTACTATGGTCTTCAGGATAAGAGAATCTGAAATAGAATAAAAACTTTGCTTTTTCGTAGATTTGATAGGTCCATTAATTCGGGTTTTGACAAAAAATATACTTTTCGTTCTTCTGATCTGTTTGACCCGGATATCCCTTGGTCAAAGTCAGCTTTCACGTTTTAGTTTAACACCTTATTTTGGTTTTGGTATGGCCCTGCCCGGTGAGCAAACCCGACAAACCGGGGGTGAATGGATGAGGTATCAGTATAAGTTCATGACGTTCAGTCAGTCTGTAGATGCCTCGGGTGACCGTTCTATGACGATGAAATCTACAAATAGATTCGGCCTCACGTTTAGTTACCGTATACTGCCAAAGCTGGATGTTCAGGTGGGGGGTGGCAGAATAAATCTGTTGAAGGCTTATATGCCTAGCCTTGACTTTCAATTTCGTGGACGACAGGTGGGTAATCTTTTTCAGAACTTTGCATACATGCACGGAAGTGCAGGAATGACCTTTTACACAAGAAATCTTTATCTTAAAGGATCTCTGGAATATATACCAGATGTTTTCAGGAATAGCGAGAAGCAGGCAGCCCGAAGCAAAGAAAATGTGGATTCGGGTAATTTTATCAACGAGTTTGGTCAGGGTTTCAGGCTTTCAGATACGCGTTTTGAACCTATCAGGGGTACTTTATATCTGGCGATGGGTCAGGAAATAACCTTGGGGGAAAGCCCTGCCAATCTTGAATTTGGAATCAATTTCTCGCCGGAATCTCTCTTTAATGAGCGTGTTGATTTCTTCTGGGATGGTTCAGAAATAGGTAGCAATACGATTAATCATACGGTCAATTCTGTATTTGTAACTGTTTCACAAACGCTCAACTTCAGGAACAGAGCCGGTAAAGGAAGACGCATCTGGGTGGCTAAAAAGGCCAGGGAAAAGAAAACAGAAGAAGAGGTAGGTCTTGGTGATGAAATGGTACATGTTGGAGAACAATTGGTTCTTGAAAACATTCGTTTTGAACGTGCCAGAGCAGATCTCGATAGTACCGGGCAGGCCGAGCTCGACAAAGTTTTTGATTTCATGAGGAAATACCCGTATGCTCTCATTGAATTAAGTGGTCATACGTCTGATGAGGGACCCCGAAGAGAGAATATCCGGCTTTCTGAAATGCGGGCCCGTGCCTGTAAAGACTACCTGATGAAGAAAGGAGTCGCTGCAGATCGGATCGAAACTATAGGTTATGGTCCTAAAAAATCTATTTCTGATTCGAATGCTGCACTCAACCGAAGGGTGGAAATGAAGATTCTGTCTATCGAACCATAGAAAAAAGGCGGAAATTACTTCCCGCCTTTTGACTTTACTTCACTTTGAAGTTTATACATCACAAATTTTAACACACCTTTCCAGAGAGGCCAACATACCCTCTTTATCTTTTGGTGTAGGAACAAATTCCTGTCCCAGGTATCCTTTATAACCACTGTCAATGATCGCCTTGATTACAGCAGGATAATAAATTTCCTGTGTTTCGTCGATTTCTTTACGGCCCGGCATGCCACCTGTATGGTAGTGGCTGATGTATTTTCCGTATCTACGGATATTCCGGATGTGATCTCCGTGCATACTTTGCATATGGAAAATATCGTATAGAAGTTTGAAATACTCAGAGTTGACCATTTCGCACAGGGAAACACCCCAGTCGATATGATCACACATGTAATCGCGGTGGCTATCCCGAGAGCTTAGTAGCTCCATGGTTAGAACCACATCGTGTTTTTCACAGGTCGGGATTAATCTTCTAATAACGGCTGCACAGTTTTGCATACCCACATAGTCATTCATTCCGTTTCTGTTTCCTGAAAAACAGATGAGGTTTTTTATGCCATTGGCGGCAGCCTGAGGAATGAGATCTTCATAAAATGCCACGAGTACATCGTGTGTAGCAGGATCTGAAAAAAACCAGGTGAGATTGGTGCCGCGTTTTTTGCCGTTCTGGTCTACTTCTGGCCAATCTCCCCAGCCGATGGCACAGTCTAGACCATATTTTTTCTGAACCGGCCATTCTTTTGGACCGGTAAGTTCGATTGACTTTAAGCCCATTTTCTGGGCACCCTTGCAAAGTTCTTCAAACTCTATGGAGCCATAGCACCACCTGCAGGCAGAGTGCTTGATATTATTTTTTAGTGCTACAGTGGGAGTGAAAGCTTCTTTGGCTACCGCACCCACAGAGACTGAGCCCGCCGCAGCCATGGTGCCCAGTGCTTTCAATGCGTTTCTTCTCGATGTACTTTTCATTATTTCAGTAGGGTTAAAACTATTTCAGGCCGTTAATATACGAAGCAATTTTCAAAGCATCGGCTTTTGGCACGTGAGGCATGGGAGCCATTGGCGTGGAGTAATCCGGCCAGTTTTGAGGCTGGGGATTGTAAATAAGCTCCACGATTTTGGTATTGCTGTATTTTCTTTTGGCGATATCCTTAAATGCAGGCCCCACCACTTTTTTCTCTTCTGAATGACAGGCCAGGCAGGTGTGCTTCTGTAGTAAGGGCTTGACCTCGGCAAAGGTAGGTGCGGCCTTGGAAGATGCTGCGGCAGGTTTGCCATCAGGAGATTCGGTTTTCTTTACATTTGACGAAGCTGAGGCAGGTTTTGCTTTACCTGAATCTGTAGATTTCACCTCTGATGTACTCAGTTTCTGACCTTCCGGTATGGCATTAAGGGTATAATATACCGTTGGATGAATCAGTGAATAATACGTTCCTGCCGATCTTATTCCCTCCAGATTTAGCTCATGTACATAATATCTGCGAAGCCCATCCATTACGATTCTCACTTTTTTCCCATCAGCAGATAATTTGACACCTTTTATGCCCAGTTCCTCGCGGTTAATGGGTGGTGAGCCATAAACCGGGTGATGTTTGTAAATAAAGCTTGCAGCCGAATAGGAGGCAAGATCTTCTGCCGACTTCTTATCAACAGGCAAAGTGAATTCTATTTCAAAACCATCTGGCATTGCTCTTACAGCCAACATTTCAAATGGCATTTTCCCATTCCATACCAATCGCTGAAGTCCCTGATTGGCATCACCGGCAGAGCCCCAGCCACGGTTGGTTTCGCCTACGAAAAGAGAGCCGTCTTTGGCCCACTCAAGCCTCATTACCCCTGATTGAAAACCATTTCTGAAATCCCAGGCAGCTCCCTGATATTCGCCGTTTATTTTTTCAAGAAAGACCCTCATAATTTTCGATTGGCCCTGATCTCCCACGAATATCTGTCCTGTAAATGGTCCGAAAGCACCACCGGTTTCGTCTTTGATAGGTTCAGAATTTGAAATCCCGAGGATTCCGTGAGGCAGCCAAACGGCAGGCGTTTGTACCGAAGGATATTTTTCTTTCAGCTGCCATAGCATATCCGGTGTCTCATTGATTACATTTTCGGGTTTTATATAGGCCCCTGCCTCGTTCTTAACTTTTCTGTTATCCCGCTCGGCAAAGAACTTTTCTTCGGTAATCTTCACCGGTGAATTTTCAGAAACCCATTTTAAACTTGCCGGATGTGCTACAAAAGTTCCTTTTTTGATATGCCAAAGGCCTCCTGAGCCAATCCAGTCTCCCTGATTGTCAGTATAAAATAATTCGCCATCAATCATGCCCAGACCTGCAGGGGAACGCATTCCTGCAGCAAACTCCTCCCGTCTGCCGTCAGCATATACTTTGAAAATTGTACCACGGGTAGGAACCCGAGCTTCACCCCGCCACCACTCTTCATCTCCGAAAGCCACATTACCACTCACAAAGAAGTTTCCGTCAGGGGCGATAACTGGTCCAAAGGAATATTCATGATAATGACCGGAAACAGGCCAGGCGTGTACGGTTTCGTAGTGATCGGCTTTGCCGTCACCGTTTGTGTCGGTCAGTCGGGTTAGTTCACCTCGCTGTGAGCAATAGAGTGAACCATCCTTGTAAACCAGGCCCAGAATTTCGTGCAAACCGGAGGCAAATTTGCGGAAATACGGCGTACGGCTCGTCGGATTTTCCATAATCCAAACATCACCGCGGCGGGTACTTATGGCCAGAGAGCCTTTTGGCAGAGAACATAGACCACCCACTTCAAGTAGTACACCTTCTGGCACTGCGGGAGTTACAATTTTGAAAAAATCTTCTTCTTTCGGTGATTCCTGAGCCAGAAGGCTTCCTGCCATCATCGCTAGGAATATATAACTAATAAACTTCTTCATGTTTCTCAGAAAATAATGTTGTAATTGAATTGACCTTTAACCGTTACCAGAAGCTCCTGCTTCTCTCCTGATTTTCTTACGGTTACATTCCCTGCCTGAATCTTTTCAGGAATCTCTACGTACCAGGATTTCCCATCAACGGCGTATAATCCCTCTTCTATCTTTTCAATGGAGGTGCCTTCTGCCAGTCTTGCGGCCAGAGATTGCGTGCCTTTGATTTCGAGTGTTCTTTTTAGTTTTTGACCTTCCGAAGCCTCGATTTTATCGGTTATTACGGCTCCAAATAGTTGATATTCAAAGGTGGGGATATTCTGATCATTCAATCGGTAACCCAGGGGCCGGAATCCGGTAGCTGTGGTGTCTGAAGGCCAGTTTGAAGAGGTGCTTTTATTAAACAGCAGGTCATCATTGAAACCTGTAACGGCACCGAGAGGGCGGGAACTTCCGTCGCCCCGGCTGTCCCACATAGGTGTGGCATTGAGAAAACCTCCCCGCCATGCCTGAATGATATTTCCTTTGTCGAGGTCATAGGTAAAGTGAACGCCTGCTGGAGTGCTTACTGAGATTCCGTGTACCACTCTGGTTCTTTTTCCGTCTTCGCTAAAATCCATGAAGCTGCGGAGGTTACTGTAATCATCTGCAAGCACCAGAATAGGGTCTGAAGGTTTGTTG
This sequence comes from uncultured Cytophagaceae bacterium, assembly GCA_966250325.1. Classification (GTDB taxonomy): domain Bacteria; phylum Bacteroidota; class Bacteroidia; order Cytophagales; family Spirosomataceae; genus Jiulongibacter. The sequence goes on from CBINGY010000003.1 coordinate 12,641, forward strand.
CCCAGCATAGAGCCCTGGGAGTGCATAGCTGTAGGTCTGAAACCGGGTCCAGAGATAAATAAACCAAGTGCAGGACTCATCCATCCGTCGTATTTGGCACTGTATATTTCTATCTGATGTGAACCGGCAGTAAGGTTTACGGATCCAGTGCGTTCATCATTAGGGCCTGTATACCGGTTTGGTATTACGAATTCGTTGCCGATTTTCAGGTAATTATTCGATGAAGAGAAGAGCGAAAAATGGTATTCTCCCGTAGCGGGTGCCTGTAATTCTCCCTTTAATTTATATGAGTATTCATTCGGCTGTTTAAGAAACTCCCAGGATAATTCCTGAAGAGGGCCTGTTGCATCAACTTTAAGCTCCTGAGGGTCAGCGTCGGGATTATACGGTGCATAGCTAACCTCATAGTTGAGGTTTTTCAGAGTAGCTGCCGGCTTGTCATATTCTGTGAGCAGGATGTTTCTGAATGCCAGTGAGCCGTGATCGCCCTGAAAACGCAGAGGACCTTTGGCAACTTCCTTTTCTGTGAGGGCACCACGGGTGACTCCTGAGAGCTCCACATTTTCATGAAGGATTTGTCCGTTAAGCTCAACTAACAGAATCCGGGCATTTTCTGTTTTCTTTCCGGAAGCATCAAATCTGGGAGCCTGAAACGATATTTTCATGTGCTGCCACAGGCCCGGAGCTTTGCAGGCATTTACCCTTGGGGCGTAGCCTTCGTATCCTTTCTCACCCTCAGGCATGGCCTCGTTCCAGCGTTCGTAGATTCCTCCACAATCATTGTATTTGGCATCCTTTTTCCCCCAGCTATCCAGAAGTTGAATTTCATAGTTGCCCTGCATATAGATGCCCGAATTGGAACCTTTGGCCATCATGAAATCAAACTCCAGATCAATGTCTCCATGTTTAAATGAAGATACCAGCTCGTAATCTCCGCCATATTTCCCATGTTCATGAATGTTGACAAGAACCCCTTTTCCAGGGGTAGATTGCAAATCGTTTTCTTTGAAGGGATGAGCGGTGGCCTCAGCTGCTATGCTCCAGTTTCCGGCCGGATTTGTAAACTCCTTCAGATTTTCTGAAAGGATTTGCCTTTGGCCCAATGAGGCCAGAGGCAGCAAAGCCAGTAAAAGGCTTTTTGGTTTAAATATCATAGTTATAGAATTGATCGGTTGGTCAAAGTTAAAGCGAGGTATTAATAATACTTTAATTTTTGCTTAAGAGCACGGATTTGGGTTATTAAAGCCTGGGAATAGGCTGGTTTAATGAAAGAAAATTTGAAATGAGTCGGAATCCACATCACTGAAGTTTATAATTCACATAGGTAATGCACTCTTTAATGACTTCGCTTTCATAAGCGGTTTCGTCAAATTCCGTTTTAAGCTTTTTGAAATACGTTTGATATTCCGGTTTTACCTTCGTTTCCATTCGTATATGGTAAGCATCTATTTCTTCCTGATTGAAGGATTTGGGTTTACCGAGGGCGTATGAAATGTAGTAGGCGTTACGTTCACATAGTGCTCCCATATAACAGATCTTTGCCGCAAGTTCAGGATCTGGTTTTGCTGAAAGGGCCTTATCAAAACACATTTTTGCATACGAATTGGTGTAATAGTCGGTCTCTGTGGGCTGGCCATACTCTATTTCTGCAGAGCTCCAGTAGCGTTCGGAAAATAGCCACCCATTACCCCAATAGCTCATGTTATACGCTGCCAGGCCGAGATTATACCAGACCTGAGCGTTTTTCGGGCTTTTTTCAGTTTGCCTCTTATAGTCCACCACTTTTTCGAAATAAGCTTTCGGATTTAAAAGAGACTCGTCTGGTGTTCCGTAACCAATATATTGACGGGGAATAGGAGAAAAATAGGTAAGAAAGGTTTCTGAATTCAGGGTACTGTCTGGCATTTGATTAAACACAGCGAGAGCCTCTTCATATTGCTGGGTTTTTACCAGTTTTCTGGCATAGACCATCCGGGTGGCATTCAGATCAAGCGAGGCTAGTTCAATCAGCTTTTTATCTGTCCCGGAAGCCTGCGGGTTACTGATAAATCTCAATACATTCTGTAGAAGAACTTCATCGGCTTTATCGAGCATTCCGGGCTTTGTAATGCCGGTTTCATAGGTGTAATCAAAGTCTGAAGCTCCATAGGCCCTGGCCAGGAATGCCTTAACGGAGGCATTATCATCTTTACGTTGAGATTCTTTTGAACTACAAGAAGATAGTAAACCTCCATTTGTCTTTCCAAAGGTATTTTGAATATATCGGGCCTCCAGTTTTTCTGAAAGGAATACGAGAAGATTGTTATCCCGGAAGTTTTCGGCAGGTCGGTAGGCGGCAAGCTTATTTAATAGGTCAATCTCTTTTTTTGAAAAATCTCCGGTTTCCAATTCATAAAGCAGATCCAGGAAATTTACCTGCTTTTTCAGTGCCGGGTTTGACGAACTCACCTTGTCAATGTTTTCCTTCATGGCCTCAAAATCTTCGGCGATGTATTCCAGGTAAGCGGTGCAGGCATACCAGAAATCGGGGTTTTTCACCGAATTGTTGCCCGCCTGAGCTTCAGAAAATGTTTTTAACTGATCAAAATAGCTGGCGGCCTTATCCTGTACCTGTATTATTTTGGCGGAGTCTACTTCGTAATTCTCATCGTAAATATCCATATTCCAGGAATAGAGGCCCGAGCCACGGCCTGCGTAAAAGTTGACCTCATTTTTGTTGATTTCACGGGTCATGATGAGTTCAAGCAGCGGGTAATTTGGATCTGCTTCAGCAATTTTTTCCATGAGATCCAGCCCATCCTGATAGGGCTGAATACCCTGAAGAGCATACAAGGCGAGTTTATCTTCCGTATTTTGAGCGAGTTTCAGGGCTCCTGAAAAATAGTGGTTGGCCAGTCTTCTTACACTGAGATCGGCCTGATTCCGGCGAGTGGGCGATTGGGCGAAAATTCGGGAGAACTCTAAAACTGCCCGGGCGGTATCTCCCAGTGCCAGATGTGCACCCGCCACACGGCTTTCAATCCACTCGCTTATGTAGGTTCTGGTTTTATATTCTTCCGAAAGTCTGCTGTGATCGTCAATGAGCATGCCGTATTCATTGAGCTTGGCATTGATTTTTGTAATCTGAAAGACATACCTTTCCTTTATGAAGTCTTCGCGGGCCAATAGAATCTGATTGAGAGCCTGCTCGCGGTAATCTCCCAGAAGTTGCTCATTCAAAGGTTCTGCCGGCTGCCAGTCATTGCTGTATTTTTCGGTTTCTTTGTCAATTTGCCGGGTGAGTTGCAGATAAGTTGCTGCCTCATTTTTGCCAATTTGCTGTAGTTTCAGAATCAGATCGTGGCCTCCTTCTGATTCATATAAGCCTTTTTTAAACTCCTCTCTTGTTATTTTTCCATTCGTATATTGTACCCAGGTTTCAATATTCAGCGAGTCTGCCAGCATCTCGGAGCTGGGTGAATCAGATGAAAAGCTTAGGTAGTTATGAGTAAAGAAATAGGGCTCAGTGGCTGGCGGACGGGTACTAATTTTAGGGTCAAACAGCGTGAAAAACTCTTCAAAATCAAGAGGACCCGGCCCACAGGCTATGGAAAACAAAATGAACCAGGCCAGAGAACGGGAAAAGGTAAAATTCTGCTTTTTGAACCACATAGTATATTAAAGTTTCTGCATTATTAGCGAAGTAATTGTCTGAGTTGCTTCATACTGAATTTATCCATAGCTGACTCATCCAGGTGGTAAAAAAGGATTTCGGGATGCTTGTTTTTGATCCGGGATACCACGGCTTTCTTTACCTGAAGTAATTCATTGAAGTTTACCTCTTCAAAACGAAAAATATCTCCTTTTCTGAAATCCAGATGCTGTAATGTGCCATTTTCTGCACAAATAAAAATTTGACGATCTTCAGTTTTTTTCAGTTTAAGGTTCTTGCTCAGGTCTTCCGGAGATTTGTTCTTCAGAAAGGTAAAAAGTTTATGGTTGCGGTAAACCAGGGTTTGCTGGAAAATAGGCAATGCCAGATCGATAGGCAGCGGGTATTCAGGAATCCGATAGACGTATTGGTCAATAATCTCGGGATCAAAAAGCGAATTGTGGGTATTTGGGTTGGTCCAGTCGCCTACGTTGTAAAGCATTAAGGTGGCTTTGTCTACCGGAGGAACTCCCGTTTGCTCCATAAATTTTATCTGATGGAGCCGTAAAGTGGCTGAAATCTGAGTGTCCGGAAATTCCTTCCGGAGGTGTTTCAGAAAGTTGAAATAGGCTTCCCGGGTTGATTTTGACCAGTCGCAATCTATTTGCAGAGTATTTATAGTCAACTTATTCTGCTTTGCCAAATCCTTAATTTTTAGGGTCGTATTCCCGGCTAGCTCAGGAAGCTCTGAGTCTGTGAGTTTCGACATGGTGCGATTGGTAATGTACACCACAGGAACTACCTCGCCTGCGGGTTTCACTTTAAATCTGATCACACTTTTCGGAATAGCCTTTCCGGTGGTTTCATCCAGATCAATATCGAAAAAGCGGATGTATTGCTTACAAATGTGTAGTTGATCCAGTTTTTCCAGCGAGTTTTTTGAGGGATTATAGCTTGATTTCCAATGATAAATGGCCGATGACAGGTGTTTTTCCTCCTGCTCTGTTGGCTGGCACTCTGTAAAAGTCAATAGGAGAAGTATTGTCAACAAACGGAGGTTCATAAGTTCAAAGTAAAAGGATTTAACGAGATTTGCGAATGGATTGTGTGTAAGGTTTACGACACAATTTCAGAACATATCAATGAACACCTACTTCAGACTTCTCTCTTTTGCCGGTAAGCTCCGCAATTTTGTGATACCGTTTATGATCACTTCACTCATTTCTGCAGTGGCTGGGGTGCTTAATCTGGTTTTGATCAAACCTATGCTGGATATTCTTTTCGGGCAGGTAGGGGAAGATGCTCTTAGTGCAATGATGGTAAAACCGGCAGGACTAAACCCCATTGACTGGTTCAACTACTACTTTGCTCATTACTTTGATCAGGGTGGAAAGTTTGCAGCTCTTCAGTTTGTCTGTTTCTTTTTGGTAGCGGGCATTTTTATCACCAACCTTTTCAGATATCTGAGTAACCGCTTACTGGAGGGTTTTAAGGTGAATATGGTAGCCAATTTACGCCAGTCTATTTTTGACAAAACCCTACAACTGCATCTCGGTTTTTTCAGTAATGAACGTAAAGGAAACCTTATTTCACGGATTACCACCGATGTGCAGGAGGTAGAAAACAGCATTGGGAATACGTTTTCTGCGGCTATAAAGGAATTCTTGTTGCTGCTGGGTTATCTGGTTGCTTTGTTTTATTTGTCGGTAAAGCTTACCTTGTTTTCCCTGATAGTTATTCCTATCACAGGCGGTTTTCTTGGATTTATCGTCAAACGCCTGCGAACAGATGCAAGCAAGGGCCAGAATAGGCTGGCAAATCTCATTTCAGTGATGGATGAGGCGTATGGTGGTATGCGGGTAGTTAAGGCTTTCGTGGCAGAGAAGTTTGTGGGAGACCGTTTCCGTGAGGAAAATCAGGGGTACAAGAAATCTATTTTTTCCTATGCCGTGAGGCGTGAGCTGGCCAATCCAGTTTCCGAAGTAATTGGTGTTACTATGGTGGCTTCACTGCTGTTGTTTGGCGGCAGCCTGGTGTTAAATGAGCAGGGTGGGATGGACGCCTCTACTTTTCTGGCCTACATAGCTCTTTTTTCTCAAGTGGTGCGGCCCGCCAAAGAAATAGCACAGGCTTTCTCAACTTCACAAAGAGGTATTGCTGCGGGAGAACGCATTCTGGAATTAATGAACCGAAATACTGAAATTGAAGACCAAGCAGGTGCTGAAAATCTGAAATCCTTTGAAAAATCAATAGATTTCAAAAATGTGTCTTTTGAATACGAGAAGGGAGTAAAAGTGCTGAGAGAGATTAATTTCAGTCTTTCCAAGGGAAAAACGATTGCCCTTGTGGGGCCATCTGGTGGAGGTAAATCCACACTGGCAGATCTGGTCCCTCGTTTTTACGATCCCACAGAAGGAAGTATCGAGATAGATGGCCATGATTTGCGAAATGTGTCACAGGATTCACTACGTAATCTGATGGGAATAGTAACTCAGGAAGCCATTCTTTTTAATGATACTATATTTGAAAATATCACCTTTGGTATAGCTGCCACACTCGAGGAAGTAGAAAAGGCCGCCCGAATAGCGAATGCCCATGCTTTTATCATGGAGCAGCCAAACGGGTATCAGACGGTGATAGGAGACCGGGGTGCCAAACTCTCAGGTGGTCAAAGACAGCGTATTTCTATTGCCCGGGCCATTCTGCAAAATCCACCTATATTAATTCTGGACGAAGCCACTTCTGCCCTGGACACTGAATCTGAAAAATTAGTGCAGGATGCCCTCACGCATTTAATGGAAAACCGCACCACCCTGGTGATAGCCCACCGCCTAAGCACAATACAAGCGGCAGATGAAATACTGGTGATACAGAACGGGCAGATAGTGGAGCGGGGTAATCACTCCTCCCTTCTGGAAAATGAAAATGGAATTTACAGGAAACTGGTGGAGCTGCAGGAGATGTGAACCTTTACCAATTCAGAAAAGTGAGTTGGGACGAGATTTATAACTTCGAATAAGCAAATCAAATTTACTCCTGCTTCGACTTCTTTAACTTTTTCTCCTGCTTTTCTGCCTTCTTTTCCTTCGGAGATTTCAGGGCCTCTTTTTTGACAGTTTTTTGAGCATTCTTACCCTTTGCCATATTTGTATCGCTCTCTGAGCGGTTATTTTTGAGCAAGGTAAAAACTAAAATCTATATTTTTTCAGCAAGCCAAACTTTTTGATTTTCAGAATCTTTAAAGGTCCAAGCCACCGCCCGGCTCACCTTGTTTCCAACCGGCATTTCGAGAGTTTTTACTTCGTTTACGCCCGATTTTTCCAGCGTTTTATAAAGTCCTCTCAGGTTTTCTTTTTTTGATACGAGTGTTGAAAACCAAAGCACCTGATCTTTGAAAAACCTGCTTTGGAAAGCTATGTCATTAATAAATTTCTTTTCACCACCGATACACCAAAGCTCGTGATTTTGACCACCAAAATTTCTTCGGTCTGATTTCAGGTTCAGGTTTTTTAATTTTCGGTCTGTGGTTTCTTCTGCCTCAGCGGCAGATTCAAAGAAGGGAGGATTACAAAACATCAGATGGTAATAGTCACTTTCACCCACTACCCCGCGAAAAATATCCCGTGGATTGGATTGATGTCTGATTTCAATTTTTCCCCTTAGTGCAGTGTTCTTATCCACGATATCTTTGGCATTTTGCAGGGCTTTTTCATCAATTTCAGATGCGGTAAAATTCCAGCCGTATTCCATGACTCCCAGGATAGGATAAATGCAATTAGCACCTGTTCCGATATCGAGACAGCGAACCTCGGAACCTGCCACTTGTGGTGCAGTTTCTTTCAGAAGGTCTGCCAGGTGATGAATGTATTCAGCTCTACCTGGAATGGGCGGGCACAGGTAGCCTTCAGGAATATCCCAGAAATTTAAATCGTAATAGTTCCTCAGCAGGGTTTTATTAAGAACTTTGACAGCCTGTGGATGGGCGAAATCAATGCTTTTATCTCCATTATTAATCTTTATTAAGAAGTTCTTTAATACGGGTTCCTGGGTAAGCAGTTGCTTAATGGGGTATTTTCCCGAATATTTGTTTTTGGGATGCATTGATCAAATTTCATATCAGTAATAATGGCCCTTATCTGCCATTTTGTGTAAAGGCCGATTAGGAAACGCCAGCTAACCTTTTTAATTTAAGAAAGTCCTCATCTTTAAAAACTTTGCGGGAAATAATATAGGCCGAGTTTTTGGATTGAAAAATCAAGATAACATCTTTATTAATTTTTATTGGTTTAGGTGCAAACCAACGGGTGCTAGAATTCCAGGTCTCACCAGTTGCTGAAATTCCTGATGAGTCAAAAACGAATTCAATGGTTTCTGTAATTGAGCTCTGGTTTTTGAATAACTTATTGGCTTGAATTTTTGGCAAAATAATAAAGTAAAAATTAAATCCTAGACCAAGAATGATGATAGGAATGTTGTCTCCTAAATTAATTTCACCCGATATTTTGTAGTTGCTAGCTATTGAAAAAATACCAATTAAGCAGAATACTATACCTATAATTCGTAAAGTAATCATGCTTGGATTGGAAGTAAGTAATTTTAAGCCATTTGTAAGCTCCTTTTCTGTAAGCTTTGAGACTACTCTTAGTTCTTCATTCATTATTTAAGAATATGGCTTGAAAGTACTGATATTAGTCTAAAATGCTACAAAACCAGTTATCAAAAAAATAAGGACTTTCCTACTGATTTAGAAAAGCCCTTATGGGTTCAAAGTGAGTGTTCTTTCAATTAAGGCTCTTAATCAAAGCCTCGTTCAATCTCACGTAGTCCATATTGCCGGCTTTCTTTGCCAGATCCATTGAAGTTTTTGCTGCAGCCAGGGCATTTGCCTTGTTACCTGATTTCGCCTCCACTTTGGCCAGCAGATGGCGTACCCAATACGCATCTGGTTGAGCATCAGCCGCCTTTTTTGCCCACTCCAGGGTTTTGTTGATATCTTTTCCGTTTTCGAAGTAGTAGCTCGCTGCCGCGAAATAAGGTTTATTATCCTTATTCATCACGTTATCGATCTGCGACATGATCTCAGAGTCAATATCAGCCTTTACCGTGAAAGTAGCCGCTGTTTTTTCCCAAAGGAATGAGACATCTGCTGAGTTACTGCTTAAGTTATCAATCACGATGGTAAATGTTTCAAAGTCGAAAGGCATTTCCATGGTCTCTGCCGTAACCGTAGCAATTACATCAGAATCTTTAAAATTGAAAACACTGCTGCTTTCTTTGCAGAGCATTACCTGCCAGCTGCCTTGTGCAGGAATCGTGATGATTGAGTAGGTTCCGGCCTTAACTGCTTTACCGCCTATGCTTACATCCTGACCGAATTTGATGGTAGTGGCACCGTTTGCTCCGGTACGCCATTTCTCTCCGTAGGGCACCAATGCTCCGAAGATTTTGCGACCTTTCATAGATGGTCTTGAGTAATTGACCTCAATGCTCGAAAGGGCAAATTCCTGTTTGATTGTTTGAGATGGACTGGCAGATGGCGTTTTCAGATTTTGTGCCGAAACTGCCAGAGACAGGAAGAAGGAAAGACAAAGGACTAATTTTTTCATTGCTAAGAATTAGATTTTTAATGGGTCAAAGATAGGCAATTGACAGTAATTCCAGGACTGGCATTGCACTAAGCCTTCATTAAATTTTTCCTTGTCTTTCCTGAAAAATTATTGATATCAAAGGGTTTATTCTGCTCTTTCGAAAATCAGATACGTGCCCCCGTCTCTTGGGTGACTATCTGGTTTTCTGAAATTTCCAATGAGCAGCTTTCCTTCCTCATTTATTGCCAGCTCTGCAGCTGAACTTAAAAAATCAAAATAGCGGGTTTCGCAGGCCATGAGTTCGGGCGGGCCGGCCATTTTAGTGCTTCCCAGTGCACTTATTTCTACCAGCGTGGTGCTTCCGTCCTTAAATTTCAGTGACCCGAAATAGCTGTTTACTGTAGATTTGCCACTTAGTGTATATCCATCACTTTCTTTCTTGATATTCAAGGTGATGGGTTTAACTTCACCGGCTTCCCATCCGCATGGCGAATCATACGCATCGCTCAGAAAAACCTGTTTCAAAATCCAGTCGCCCTCCAGATCTGACGATGCGTTGACCTGAGCTGTTTCGCATGTCTGTAGAAAACTCATTGTTAGTATTCCTGCTCCAAGGATCAATTTGCTTATCATATATGTAGGTTCAGTTTTCTGCTAGAATGCAAAAAAAGGAAAGAAGGTTGGTTTTCCCATTGACAAAAAGCAGAATCAGTTATTGATACCCGGCGGCCTGTAAAGAAAACAGCTCACTATACAGTAATTTGTTTCGCATAAGCTCTTCATGCGTGCCTATTTCAAGTAGTGCCCCGTTTTTGAGTACCAGTATGCGGTCGGCCATTCTCACGGTGCTAAACCGGTGAGAAATGATGATGGCTGTTTTGCCCTGGGTGAGGCCAATAAACCGCTGGAAGGCTTCGTACTCGGCCCGGGCGTCAAGAGCCGAGGTGGGTTCATCCAGAATCAGAATTTCTGCATTTTTCATGTAGGCCCGGGCCAATGCTATTTTTTGCCACTGGCCGCCAGATAACTCTTTTCCCTGGGCAAAACGCTTGCCGAGCTGCTGATTTAGACCTTTGGGAAGTTGATTTAAAACTTCGGAGGCCAAACTAAGAGAGGCTGCATTTTCAATACGTGTTTCGTTTTCTATTTCATTGATTTTTCCTACCGCAATGTTTTCACGGGTAGTGAGTTCATATTTGACAAAATCCTGGAAAATGACTCCGAAGTATTGTTGGTATTGGTCTTTTTTGTACTTTTTGATATCCATTCCATCCAGAAGAATTTCTCCTTCAGTGGGGTCATAGAACCTCAGAATAAGTTTGATCAAGGTGGTTTTGCCGGCACCGTTTTCCCCCACAAAGGCCAGTTTTTCTCCCGCTTTCAGATCAAAACTTATGTTCCGGATCACCCATTGATCAGATTTGGGGTATTTGAAACCTACATTTCTGAGCTGAAGACCTGTTTTCATTTTTTGAGGAAGATCAATCAGATCTTTTTCAGAAGAATCATTTGTACTGAGATCAAGAAAGTCGAAATAATCTCCCAAATAGAGGGCCGACTCCGTGATGTATGTAAACCTGGTGAAAAAGCCTTGTAGTTTGGTTCTGAGCCTGTTAAAAGAACCCGACAGAAATGTGAGATCTCCAATACTCAGGACACCCGAAACGGTTCTGAGAATGATAAGCAGATAAGCTCCGTAGTAGGCTGATGTGCTCAGTATACTAAATCCTGAACCCCACAGAGCTCTTTTAGCTGAAAGTGCTCTTGAAGCCAGGTAATAACGGTTTGATAACTCGCTGAAACGTTCTGCCAGATACCCGGAAAGGCCGAAAAGCTTTACTTCTTTGGCTGTAACATCGCTGGCTCCCGCGTAGCGAAGGTAGTCGAGTTCCCGGCGTTCGGGTGTCCAGCTACGGGTAAGGGAATAGCTGGTGCCGCTGAATTTGATTTCATTAATTACGGTAGGCACCACAGAAATAACAAGTAGCAGAATAAGCCAGGGCTCAAATGCAACGATACCTGCCAGTAGTGAAATAATGACAATCACATCCTGAGCCTGCGTGAGTACATTTGACATCAATCCGATACGACTGGTTGTTTGTTGACGGGCACGCTCCAGTTTATCGTAAAACTCGCTGTCTTCCAGCTGTTCAAGGTCAAGTTCAGCGGTTTTTCTGATCAATTCTACCGATGATGCGTTGGCATAGCGGTCTCCCAGCAGACCGTCGGTGTAACTGATAGCCCTGCTCAGGAGATCAGATAAAATAGCCAGACCAAACTCCAGAGCAATATATATCCACAGGAGATGAAAGTTTTTGACCTCCTGATTCATTTGTAAAATCACCTCGTCAATGATTTTCTTGCCGGTCCAGAGCATGGCCAGAGGGATAAAGGCATCGGCAAAGCGGCAGCTGAGATTAACAAGAAAAAGTGAAGGACTGATATTCCAGATACGTCCAAAAAACCGTGGGATAAATTTCAATGAGCTGATATTTTCAAAGAAATTGATCTTTTTTGGTTCCAGTTTCTGAAGGGGCGGGCGGGGCATTTATCGATAATTGTTCACTATCGAAACAGGAACAGCCCTGCAAAAATTCGTTTTTTCAGGTGCCACCTTACGAAACCGGAACTTCCAATTAAAATTGACTCCCTACTTTTGAATTTATTAAAATCTTCAGAGTGAAAAGATTCATTGTAATTGCCTGTATAGTTCTTCAGCAAACGGCAATCGCCCAGATTGTGAAAATCAACCCCTCATCCGCCGGCAGCGAGGAGGGACTCGAAATTATTTTTGATGCTAAACAGGGAACCGCAGGGCTGGTGGGTGCCACATCGGTTTATATGCATTCGGGGGTAGTTATCGCCTCTCCTGCAGGAACCTCCTGGGAATATGTGAAGGGCAACTGGGGCAAAGATGATGGTCTCGGGAAGATGACCAAAGTGCCGGGTCAAACAGACGTATGGTCAATCAAGCTGAGTAGCATAAGGGCTTATTACGGCATTCCCGAAGCAATTACCGTTTTCAGACTGGCCATGGTTTTCAGAAATGCGGATGGCTCTAAGGAAGGGAAGGGGAATCCGGGCAATTTTTCAGGAGGAGTTGTAGCTGCAAACCGGGATATATTTATAGATCTGAATGTCAAAAATTACGTCCAACTTTTAGCTCCTGTTGAAAATGAGTTATTCATTCAGAAAGGTGCTTCTATTCCTGTCAAGATACAGGCCTCAGGGCAGGCAAATGAACTCAGTTTTCTTGTTGACTCCGGTAAGGGTTTTGAGCTTGTTTCTGAGCAGGAAAATGCCCGAACTCTTGACTACAATTTTGAAGTAACGCATAGTGGAAAGTTTGTCTTTAAGGTTCAGGCGGTGTTTGAACAAGATACGGTGCTCTTAATCAAAGATATCCGAATCAATCAGTTACGATCTGTATTCACCAAAGAACTTCCCGAAGGTATTCGAAAAGGCATAAATTACACGAGTGATCCTGGCAAGGTAGTGTTGGTGCTGGAGGCCCCCGGAAAAGATTTTGTTTATGCAGTAGGGGACTTTTCTGACTGGGAACCCAAAGATGATTTCCTGATGAATAAGACGCCCGATGGCGAGCTCTTCTGGTTGGAGCTTGAAGGCCTTGAGGCAGGGAAAGAGTATGTGTTTCAATACTGGGTTAACGGAACGATCAAGATCGGAGATCCTTATGCCGACAAAGTAGCCGACCCCTGGAACGACGGGTTCATACCTTCTGAGGTTTATCCCGATCTCCCTCCATACGTAAGGCAAGAGTTTGGTGTGGCCTCGGTGCTTCAGACCGGGCAGCAGCCTTTTATTTGGGCTGAAAGCGAGAAGAACTTTGTACGGCCAGATAAGAATAATCTGATTATCTATGAGTTACTCGTTCGGGATTTTATGGGCTCTCATCATTACCGGGACCTGACAGATACTTTAACTTATCTGAAACGTCTGGGAGTAAACGCTATTGAGCTTATGCCTATCATGGAGTTTGAGGGAAATGAGAGCTGGGGGTATAATCCGTCCTATTTCTTTGCTCCGGATAAATATTACGGAAGCAAAAATGAGTTAAAAAAATTTATCGAAGAGGCTCACAAACAGGGTTTTGCCGTTATTCTCGATATGGTTCTAAACCACGCTTTTGGTCAGAATTCCCTGGTTAAAATGTATTGGGATGCCCCCAATAACCGACCCTCAGCAGATAATCCCTGGTTTAATCAGGAAGCCACTCACCCTTTTAATGTAGGATACGATTTCAATCACGAGAGTTCTTACACGAAGGCTTTTGTCGATTCTGTAAATCGTTACTGGCTCAGCGAATATCATTTTGATGGCTATCGGTTTGATCTGTCGAAAGGTTTTACTCAGAGACAGAATTCCGATGTGGGCCGGTGGTCTGCACGGGATGATTCCCGGATAGCCCTGCTGAAGCGTATGGCCACCAAAATCTGGGAAGCCGATTCAAAGGCTTATGTAATACTTGAACACTTCGCAGACGCCTCTGAGGAAAATGAATTGAGAGCGGCGGGTATGCTTACCTGGGGAAATGACAATCATGATTTTGCCAATCTTATGAAAGGTAATACCAATGTAACACTTACCGGAACAGATGATGCCAATCGTGTAAGTTATATGGAAAGCCATGATGAGCAGCGGCAAATGTTTTTGGCAAAGAACGCCTCTGTGGCTCTCAAATCTACCTACGATCCACGTATTGAGTACATTGCTCTTAACAGACTCAAACTCATGGCGGCTTTTTTTTATACTCAGCCCGGGCCAAAAATGATGTGGCAGTTTCAGGAGCTTGGCTATGACATCGATATTAATTTTAACGGACGGGTGGGAAATAAACCTCTGGTTTGGGGTGCTGGAAGCCTGAACTATTATACCGAAGCCGAGCGGCAAAAACTGTATAAAACCCATGCAGCCATTATCCATCTGGTAAATGAAAACCGAAAGGTTTTTTCTGAAGGACAGTTAACCAGGAATATGAATTCACCTGTAAAGTCGCTCACGTATAATCACGAGGTTATGAAAGTTTCCGTTTTGGGAAATTTTGATATCCGGAATGCGGAAGCAAACTATACATTTCCTCAAAATGGCTGGTGGTATGATTACTTTCAAAATGACTCCATTCAGGTAACCGGTCCGGTAAAATTTGAGCTATCGCCGGGAGAGTTTCATTTATTTACTTCAGTAAAACAGCCCAGGACTGAGGATAGTCTTATAACCTTTTTCGAAGCACGTGATACGCTCATCGTTCGTTCACCTGTGGTATGGGCCACACCCGAAAAGTTTGACAAGAACACCACCGTAACGTTTACGTTTGACGCAGAACAGGCAGATGCTGCCGGTACTGCGGGGCTCCTTGGAGCAGACAAAGTTTATATGCATGCCGGTATTATTACGAGCTCAGAAAATGGAACAGACTGGCAGCATGTAGTGGGAAACTGGGGCAAAGATGATGGCGTGGGACGCATGACCCGCGTACAGGGTACCAATACCTGGGAAATTACGCTCAGGCCACGTGATTACTTCAAGTCTGTGCCAGCCAGTGCCACCTGGTATCGTATGGGAATGGTTTTCAGAAATGCAGATGGAACCCGGGAAGGTAAGGGGATGGGAGGTAGTGATCTGTTTTTGAATTTTTCCCAGGTTACAGAACAGGCCCTTGGCAAAGAGAAACGGGTTGACATAGCCGTTTATCCAAATCCGGCAAATGATATCATACGTATTGATTCGGTCATGGGCCTCAAAAAATGGATTCTGATCAATGAGCAGGGGCAGATGGTACATACCGGAAAGAATACTCGTGTAGAGCTAAATAATTTACCATCAGGAATTTACCTTCTTCAAATCCTGACAAGCGATGGGGTGCAGACAAAGAAGATTGTCAGGCTTTAATTACCAGAATTCGTACTCATACTCAAAAGTGAGGTTCCGGGATTCGGGTTTTGAAGTCTCCTGATTTATCTTTTCATACCCGGTACTTCGAATGAGTCTGCCCGCCTCGTCAAACTCAGGATTCAGTCTTTTTTCGTCGGTGAGGAGCCGGTTTCCGTTGATTGTTTGATAGGTAACAATACTTCGCTCAACACCCCGTCTGTAAGCCGCGTTTTTTATTTTGGGGAAACCCTGATAATCTGGAAGAAAAGATTGCGGAACACCTTCTTTTTGCTGATCGTAATCCTGCTCAAAAACCAGATTACCATTTGTATATTTTTCATAACGAGTAATAAGTAGATTACTGGAAAGCAGGGTGATTTCGTCTGTAGCCTTAAAAATATATCCATTCCCGGCTCTCTCCAGCAATTTGGGAATATCATCCAGATAATCAACCACGGTTTTACTGCCGTTTGTCAATGAGGTTGAGATTGTGGTCTTCAACGTTCCATCGGCGTTGTACCGGTATTCTGTCACCCGGTTTCCAAAGTTTTCAAGGGATAGCCTACCTTCCCGGTATTCATAGGTGGTAGTGGTGGTATTGGTGAGCTGAATACTCACCGCAGAGCGTACCCGTTTTGTGAGAAAACCGTTTTCATCATAGAAATTTTCAAAAGTTGTTTGCACGGGTTGAATTAATCCCTGAGTCTTGAGATAGGTGGTGTCATTTTGAATTTCGGTAAGAAGCCTGCCGCTTTTATCATAAGAATAAACACCTCTGTACACTTCTCTTTCCTTCTCTGTTTCGTAGATAATGCGGTACGATTTCAGTCTTACTCTCTCTGGCTGCGGATTGGCATCCCTGTTACAGGACATCACAGCCCATGCGAAAACCAGGATCTTTACAACGTATTTCATAGTCAGGAATAAGGGTAACCAAAATACGTTGAAATCTGACAGAAAGTTACAACAGGCCTATTTTTTTCTGAAGAGAACAGTAATGGTAGATCCCTCAAAGCCAAAGGCTTCCCTGAGCTGATTCTTCAGAAACCGCTCATAAGCTTCCTTTATATACTGCGGCAAATTACAGAAGAAAACAAAGGTAGGCGAAGGTGTAGGCAGCTGTGTAATGTATTTGATCTTGATGTATTTTCCTTTAAGAGCGGGAGGAGGAGTACGTTCAATGATCGGCAACATGACTTCATTAATTTTCGAGGTCGGGATTTTTTTACCCCGGTTTTCATATACTTCCATGGCCTTTTCAATCACCTGAAAAATGCGTTGTTTATTTAATGCCGAAGCATAAATCACAGGCATATAGTTCATCGGGGCCAGTTTTTCCATCATGGCTTTGGTCATATTGTCTGCGGTTTTTGAATCTTTTTCCATCAAATCCCACTTATTGACCATTAAGACAATCCCCTTTTTGGCATTATGTGCATGAGCTATTATGTGAACATCCTGAGCCTCCAGGCCTTTTTCGGCATCCAGTAATACTATACAGACATCTGAACCCTCCAAGGCTTTAATGGACCTTAGAACTGAGTAAAACTCAATACTCTCCTGAACTTTTGCCTTTTTTCTGATCCCGGCAGTATCCGTAAGAATGAAGTCTTGACCGTATAGTTTATAATGGGTGTCAATACTGTCTCTGGTAGTACCGGCAATATCGGTTACGATACTTCGCTCTTTTCCTAAAAGGGCATTCAGAAAAGAGGATTTCCCGGCGTTGGGTCTGCCAAGAATCGCAATACGCGGAATTCCCTCGTTCGGGTTTTCTATGCCCTCATCTTCAAAATGCTTTACTACTTCATCCAGAAGTTCGCCTGTTCCGGAGCCATCCATGGCAGAGATAGGGTAAATATCTCCCAAACCTAAAGCATAGAATTCCGGAGCTACAAGGCTCTGTCTTTCAAATGTTTCTGCTTTATTGGCTACGATATAGAGCGGTTTTTTTGTGCGGCGAAGCACATTGGCAAACTCCTTATCCAAATCGGTAAGGCCTGTCATGGTATCTACCACAAAAAGAACCACACTGGCTTCTTCAAGTGCCATACCCACCTGATCCCGGATAGCCCCTTCAAATGTATCTTCCGAGCCTACTACGTAACCCCCGGTATCAATTACCGTGAAATACTTCTCTGTCCAGACCGCCTGACCGTAATGCCTGTCACGGGTTACCCCGGAAACATTGTCTGTAATGGCAATACGCTCTTCAATAAGTCGGTTAAAGAGTGTCGATTTCCCTACGTTTGGTCTTCCTACTATTGCTACGATATTGGCCATGAGTCCAGATGATTAATGCTAAAAATGCCCGCCT
This sequence comes from uncultured Cytophagaceae bacterium, assembly GCA_966250325.1. GTDB lineage: Bacteria > Bacteroidota > Bacteroidia > Cytophagales > Spirosomataceae > Jiulongibacter. The sequence goes on from CBINGY010000003.1 coordinate 30,069, forward strand.
TTTTTGAAAAGGGCTGCAAAGATACGAAAAATTGCGGCGTTTTGGCCTTTTGCTCTGAAATAAGTCTTTGGAAAAGAGAGGGCTATGTAAAAAACAATTCCTGGTAAGACAACAGGAGAATGGCAGCAAAACTCAGGTCCAGACCTATCTTATTGATCTTGCTCAAAGATTCACCGAAAAAAAAGATACCTGCCACAGATGAAACGAATATAACCCCCATATTATAAACCGGATATACGAAAGCTCCGCTGTTTCCAAACGCCGAGAGTGTTTTGATGAGAAAATAGAAAGAAAGAAAATTGGGGACACCCAGCGTAACCGCTGCCAGCAGATTTCGGGACGCTATACGCTCTTTATGTCTTAAAAGCCGGTATAGAACCAGCACCACACCGCTCACCAATGCCCCGAATACCATCACCAGGGTCACAGGAATTACCTTTTCCGGCTCAGGAATGAATTCAATATTTATGTAATTGATTGCGGCATTGGTTATGCCATAAAGCAGAAACACGGCTACCGGCAGCCAAACGGATGAATTAATTTTGTGGGTTGGCCGCCCGGTATCTGGTTTGGAGTACGTGGCCATTCCCACTGCGATAAGGGCCAGAGCCATCCCCAGGTAATTAATCGCATCAAATTCTTTCGACCGTGTATTGTAAAGTGTGAGGCTGGCCAGAACCGGGATAACAAGCGATAAATTATTTGCCAGAGAAGTGGCCGTAATTCCCGCCCTCTGCGTTGACATGCCCGACAAAAGAAAGGTAACGATAAATCCAACACCCAAAGCAAGACAATACCAGGTCCAATTTTCGCCAAAGTTTAGTTCAAATTGCTGGCCGGTCGGGATAAACAAAAGCCCTACCGCAAAGCAGACCAGGTAATTCAATCCGATAGCCTGAGTGGTATTTACACGGTATCTCGGGAAAATCCGGAAGTTAATAAGAAGTAAAACAGACAGAAAAATGCTGAGTACCAGATTGAGCATAGGGAATGACCAGCTTTTAAACAGTCAAAAATCTCCAATCAATTTTCAATAACCAAACTTCTTTAGTTTGTCCCGTTTCAGACGCCAGTCGGGCTCTACTTTGATGTATTGCTGCAGAAATACCTTTTTCTCAAAAAACTCTTCCATCGACTCACGGGCCTCTGTACCCACTTTTTTGATACGCTCCCCTTTATGACCCAGCAAAATAGCCCGCTGCGTGGCACGCTCCACATAAATTTCTGCCATCATCCGAATAATGTCATCGTCTTCCTTAAATTCAGTAATGACTACTTCGCAACTGTATGGAATTTCCTTTTTGTAGTTCTGAAGAATTTTTTCTCGGATAATTTCTGCGGCAAAGAAACGCTCGGGCTTATCTGTGAGGGCATCTTTGGGGAAATAGGGGGGATGTACGGGTAACAGGTCAATAATCTGACGAAGCACCTGGTCAATTCCAAAGCCTTCCAACGCCGAGATGCAGAGAATAAGCCGGGGGTTTAAAACAGATTTCCAGTGCTCCATTTTCTCATCAATCTGTTCCTGCATGGCCAGGTCAATTTTGTTGATGATCAGCAGAACCGGAGCCTCACTCTTGCCAAGTTTGGCGATCACATCTTCTTCGTCGTATTTTTCAAAGATATCGGTAACAAAAAGGATCACATCGGCGTCTTCCAGCGAGCCATGCACAAACTCCATCATGCTGTTATGGAGTTCGTACTGTGGTTTGATGATTCCCGGGGTGTCTGAATAGACCAACTGAAACTCCTGCCCCTCGTGTTCCCCGTTTACAATACCCATGATGCGGTGACGGGTAGTTTGAGCTTTTGAGGTGATAATAGAAAGCCGCTCTCCCACCAGCTGGTTCATAAGCGTGCTTTTGCCCACGTTGGGTTTTCCAATTATACTGATGAATCCGGCTTTATGATTGCTGTTCATGGGACAAAGGTAGGGAAAGCTGGATTTTATTCATGAAATTGATTCTGGAAGCCCCTGTTTGATCTTTTTTCAAGATTATTTTTCTTTCCTCACGAAGTAATACGTCAATCCGGCCCTAATATTAATCGGGAAATAGGAGAACGTATCTCTCACCTCGGCAATTTTCCTGTATTCATACATGTATTCGCGAGTTTGAACATGAAGTTTGCATCTAAGGAAGAACTCCAATGGAGATGCATCATAAATGAAGTCTCCTACAATTTGCAGATAGAATTTGTCTAACTCTTCAAACACCAATGTAGTTTCGGCAGGTAAACGAAAGCGGGTTTGTATTCCAAGACCTAGCTGAGGGCCTTTGCCTACTTTAGGGCCAACAGACTTGCGATACATACCCAGGAAATTGATGAAATTTAGTTGAAGAGAATAATCTTGTTCAGGAGAACTTATTTTTTCACTGTGAAAATTTGATTCCAAAAGGATTTTGGATCTAAAAAGATTTCTTGGAAGACCCACCAGAACATTTAGATGAGGGGATACTCCCTGAGAAAAGAAAGTAGAGTATTTTGTATCAATACTTACAAAGTAGTTTCTGTGCCTGAAATTTTTTATTTCTGAATTAAGAGCAATTCCAGCTCCAAATGAAATTTGAGTTTTATCCTTTTCTTTTTCGAAGTAACATAAATAATCGCACCCCATACACTCATTGAATCGGGTTACCACGTCGATCAGGGCATCTTGATGGAAGGGAAGATCCTTTGTGGGAATTTCTCTGGAGCATGATACGAACACCTGAGCAAGCTGAGATCGGTAAATGGGTTGTGATTTAATAAACTTTTTATCATTTTGATGGGTAATGAAACGGTTATTGATCAACTCGGTGGTAAAGCCATATTCATCTATAAAAAAGTGTTCTTTATAGTTTTTATCTCTCAAAAAAGTTAAACCGTAATTGGCCTTAACCAGATACAGAAGAGCTACAAGGGTGTCTGAAACAATCACTCTCTGTGAAGTCTTTAATAACTCAGTATCACGGTGAGGTGTTATGTCCAGATTTACCTTTTTAATCAGGTAATGCTCGGTATTATCAATACCAAAAGCTTCGAGTTCAGATATCTCTACTTTTTTCGGAGACTGTTCATTCTCCATGTATTCGATAGCTCTTGGATTTATCCCCTAATTAAGATAGTTGATTTGTACACGAATCGTATCCGCTGAGTTTTTGGGTATGATATATCCCGGAAGGAAGTTTTGCTGAGAAAATAAAGTAAGTGGAAGAAGTAGCAATGAAAGCAGTAGGGCTCGATACATTCAGAAATGGATTTTAAGGTTTTTCAACCAAAATTTCTAGTTAATTTCCAGTATTCCAATCCATTTCCGTAAATATATCAAATCTCCTTCTGCACCTTCACAGCATTGAGTCCGCGGTCACTTTTTTCAAGCTCAAAATTAACCAGCTGCCCTTCGTCCACTTCGTCAATGCAGTTATTTACGTGGAAGAAATACTTATTATTTCCGTTCAGTTCTTTGATAAATCCGTAGCCACGGTCAAAGTTGAAGTAATCCACACGCCCACGCTTTACATTTGATTCCTCTTCGGCAGCACGTCTGGGTACTCCGATTTCAATGCTGCTCGCCTTCACTTTTTTCTTTTGAGTAGGATCGGGTGGCGTATCTACAATGTTTCCATATTCATCCACATAGGCAATCATGTCTTCCAGATTTCCTCCGCCCGAATTCGCTTTACGCTCTTCACGCTTCATGGCTTTGTCCTGACGCTTCCTGAGCTTCTTCTTTTCCTTTTCCTTTTTGCTGAATGTTTCCTGTGATTTTGCCATGGTGTAAGTCTGTTTAAAATGAAATCAAAAGGAATCTTCAAGGTCTGCAAATCGCTTATGACGGTGCCGATTCCTGGTTTAGCTTTACCCGGATACGCCGTCCTTGAAGAATTCAGTGTACTGATGCTTACTGATGGAACTTGGAAAGATTAAAGGGGTAAACTAAAAAGGAGGCACTCAGCCTCCTTTTGTGTTGTAGCGGGAGCAGGACTCGAACCTGCGACCTTTGGGTTATGAGCCCAACGAGCTGCCAACTGCTCCATCCCGCGATATTGGACTGCAAAGGTACGAATAAAAATACCCGAACCAAGTTTTCAAAGTAAAATTTCCTGATAATTGGCAGGTGAGCGTAGAAACCCAGGCTACAGATCGGCGGAACCTACCTATATTTGAGTCACTTTAACCTATGCGTACTCCATGATTCGATTTATCGACCAGGCCCTAAACTTTGCTCATCAAACCGCCATAGTTTCTGAAAGCCGGGAATATACTTACAGTGACTTATTGCTTAGATCGGAAGAAATTGCTTCGGCTTTACTGAATGGACGGCAGAGCCTTTCAGGTGCACGAATAGCCTTTATCATCGATCCTGGATTTTCCTATGTGACTACTCAGTGGGGAATCTGGCGTGCAGGTGGGGTGGCCGTGCCTCTTTGTGTCAAACATCCTTTTGTTTCGCTAAGTTATGTGGTTGAAGATACCAAGACCGAAGCTCTCATTTTTGGTGAAAATTATGCCGAATTAATTTCGCCTTTCCGGGAATTTAAGGATCTGAAACTTATTCCTGATTCTCTCTCAGGAGGAGGTATAGTTTCGCTCCCTTCAGTTCTTGAGGAAGATAATGCCATGATTCTTTACACCAGTGGCACCACAGGAAAACCGAAAGGAGTGGTAACCACGCATACCAATCTGGCGGCTCAGGTTTCATCTTTGACAAAAGCCTGGGAATGGACCGCTTCAGACCGGATTCTCAATGTACTCCCGCTGCACCATATTCATGGTATTCTCAATGCCACCTGTTGTCCCCTGGCCTCAGGAGCCAGTGTGCATTTCCTGCCAAAATTTGACCCGAACAAGGTTTTTGACATTTTCCTTGAAGGCAAGGTAAATGTTTTCATGGCCGTGCCTACCATTTACTACAAGCTGGTGAATGAATGGAAATCTTTTTCGGAACAGAAACAAAAGGAGATTAATCAAGAACTCAGTCAATTCAGATTTATGGTATCCGGCTCTGCGGCCTTACCCGTTTCTACTTTAGAAGAGTGGAGGGAAATAAGTGGTCACACTTTGCTGGAACGCTACGGTATGACGGAAATAGGCATGGCCATCAGCAATCCGCTCAAAGGAGAAAGAAGGCCAGGGTATATTGGTCAACCTCTCCCCGGAGTATCTGTACGGCTTATGGACGAGCATACCCTGATCACAGAAGAGGGACTTCCCGGGGAAATTCAAATACTTGGCGGCAACGTATTTAAGGAGTACTGGGGCAAACCAGAAGCCACGGCAGAATCATTCACCGGCGATGGCTGGTTTAAAACCGGTGATACCGCAGTTCTGGAGAATTCCTACTACCGTATTCTGGGTCGAAATTCTGTGGATATTATCAAATCAGGAGGTTACAAAATATCTGCACTGGAAATAGAGGAGGTACTAAGAAATTACCCGGGTGTGAAAGATTGTGGAGTGGTGGGCCTGCCCGATGCCGAATGGGGTGAAATTATTGGTGCAGCACTCATTTGTGAGGGGATTAGCCTTGATCTGGATACGCTGAATTCCTGGCTTCGCGAACAGCTTCCCAACTATAAAATTCCCAGAAAGTACCTTTTTCCGGATGAATTACCAAGAAATGTGATGGGCAAAGTTACCAAGCAGGAACTTAAACAATTGTTTTAGCGATGAAGATTTATGGCGTTTCTCTATTGGCATTCTGCTATTTGCTGGGCAAATTTTTCGGAAATCTTCTGGGTAGCCTGATTGGTATAAACGCCGATGTGGGCGGTGTGGGTTTTGCCATGCTCTCATTGATTCTTTTGAATAACTGGATGCAGAAAAAAGGCTTTGCACATCCTGAAACCAAGCAGGGTCTGCTGTTCTGGAGTTCGATGTATATTCCGGTGGTGGTAGCTATGGCCTCTGTACTAAATGTGAAAGCGGCTTTGTCTGGAGGCTGGGCGGCGGTAATTGTTGGTTTGGTGGTTACTCTTAGCTCCTTTGCATGGGTACCTTTTTTGTCAAAAATTGGTCAAAAGAAATGAACATACCCGAAATAATTCAAGAGCTTATTGCGGATAACGGACTAATTGTCGCTTTTCTGGTGGTGGGGCTTATCATGGCTCTTTCCTATTGGATATCTGACAGGCTTCTGGCTAAAACAATACCAGGAGTAGCTCTGGCTGTTTTGGCGGGACTTGGTTTAGCCACCCTGGGAGACTCCAAAGGGATCTCTGATATCCCACTTTTTGCCGGCATGGCACTTTTGGGAGGAACTATGCTCAGAGACTTTACCATTGTGGCTACTGCCATGGGGGCTGATATTTCGAAAATTCGTGAAGCGGGAGTGGCCGGGATTGTTTCATTGTTTGCCGGGGTCTTTTTCTCCTTTTTTTTCGGAGTGGCTTTAGCCTATCTGCTTGGTTACAGAAATGCCGCAGAATTGGCCACAATAGGAGCAGGGGCCTGTACCTACATTGTGGGACCGGTCACCGGTACAGCTTTGGGAGCAAGTTCAGATATCGTCGCTATCAGCGTTGCTATTGGCGTGGTGAAAACAATCGTTACTACCATTGTAACGCCATTGGTTGCCTCAAAAATAGGTCTGAATAACCCCAATTCAGCTCTTGTTTTTGGCGGTTTGTTAGGTACATCCAGCGGGGTGACTGCCGGGCTGGCAGCCACAGATCCGGAACTTGTACCGTACGGAGCCCTTACGGCCACCTTTTACACCGGTTTGGGATGTTTGCTGTGCCCATCAGTCTTTTATCTGGTTTTACAGGCTCTGCTTTAAGCTTCATTCTCCACCAGGCTGAACCTGAGCGGATATTTTTATATTTGCCATACTTTACTCACTCTAACCTATTGAATGAAATGAATTTTGCCACCATTGATTATTTGATTTTCGCCGCCTATGCTGTGTTAATTATGGGTATTGGCCTTTGGGTGTCCAGAAAAGGGGAAAAAACCTCCGAAGACTATTTCCTTGCATCGAAGTCGCTTCCCTGGTGGGCTATAGGTGCCTCACTCATTGCCGCAAATATTTCTGCCGAGCAGTTCATTGGGATGTCTGGCTCTGGCTTTGCAGGCGGTTTGGCCATTGCGTCATACGAGTGGATGGCGGCAATTACTCTTTTGATCGTAGGTAAATATTTTCTTCCGATATTCATTCAAAAGGGCATTTACACTATACCGGAGTTTGTGGAAAAACGGTATAGTACACAGCTCAAAACCATTCTGGCCGTTTTCTGGATTGGCCTGTATGTTTTTGTCAATTTAAGTTCGGTTCTCTATCTGGGAGCTTTGGCTTTGGAAACCATCATGGGCGTTCCTTTAATGACCGGGGTAGCCGGGCTGGCTCTTTTCGCTGCAGCGTATTCTTTGTACGGAGGACTTTCGGCCGTAGCCTGGACAGACGTGGTACAGGTAGTTTTCCTGGTACTTGGTGGTCTCTTTACTACGTATCTGGCTTTAAATACCCTTTCGGATGGGGCTGGAGTGATGGCTGGTTTTAATCAGGTGCTCAATGCCGTTCCCGAGCGTTTTCATATGATTCTGGACAAGTCAAATCCCGAGTACAAGAATCTTCCGGGAATCTGGGTGCTTATTGGGGGCTTATGGGTAGCTAATCTCTATTACTGGGGATTCAATCAATACATCATTCAACGTACGCTGGCGGCAAAATCATTGGCCGAAGCACAAAAAGGTATAGCACTTGCTGCCTTTCTTAAGCTGATTATTCCATTTATTGTGGTTATTCCTGGCATTGCCGCGTATGTAATGATTTATGACCCTGCTGTGATGGAGCGTTTGGGTGCTATTGCTCAGACCAACCTTCCCAACCTTCAGCAGACTGATAAGGCCTATCCCTGGCTACTTCAATTACTGCCGGCAGGAATGAAAGGTGTAGCTTTTGCTGCCCTGGCAGCTGCTATCGTATCTTCACTGGCTTCTATGCTTAATTCTACTTCCACCATTTTTACAATGGACATCTACAAGGAGTATATCAATCGCACCGCTTCCGAGGCCAAACTGGTGAGCATCGGTCGTATTTCTGCTTTGGTTGCCCTGGTGATTGCCTGCTTTACTGCTCCTTTGCTTGGTGGAATAGATCAGGCTTTTCAGTTTATTCAGCAATATACCGGCTGGGTGAGTCCGGGAATTCTGGCTGTGTTTATGCTGGGGCTGTTCTATAAAAAGGCTACAAACACAGGAGCCATCTGGGGAGCTATTCTATCCATATTTATTACCGCAGGCCTGAGTCTGGGTACAGATATACCCTTCATGCACCAAATGGGTATCGCTGTGATTCTATCCTGCCTGCTGATCATACTCATTAGTTATATCGATAACAAAGGAGCCGAAGATGGTAAAGCCATTCAGCTGGTCAAAGGACTTTTTGACACCCAGGCAAGCTTTAACATTCCGGCTTTTGCGGTTACCTTACTTGTGGCGGCATTGTATGCGTTGTTTTGGTAATAAGAGTCAGACTTGAGAAGTAAATTCTAACTATATCGCCTTAGCCCTCACAGGTTTCTAAATCTGCGAGGGCTAAATTTACATCCCCCTCAAAACCTCCCAAACCAACTCTCCTTCAAAACCCTTCCTCATGGCATATTCTGACGCTTTTTTCTTTCGGATGTATTCGTTGGGTTCGGTGCGTAAACTGTGAAGTTTTTTATGCAGAAGGACCTGAAGCACCAGAAAATATTCTTCCTCATCTATTTCCTCCAAACCTTTTTTGATGCAGTAATCAGACAGATTTCTTCGTTTGAGTTCCAGCAAAATTCGGTTTCTTCCCCATTTTTTGACCCGAAACTTGCTGCCAGCGTAGGTTCTGGCAAAGCGTTCTTCATTCAGAAAGTTTTCTTCGATGAGCACAGAGATGATTTCATCGGCCTCATCTCCCGTCACTTCCCATTCCTGAAGTCGATCTCTTACCTCTCCGTGTGTGCGTTCCTGATAGGCACAAAAGTTACATGCTTTCAGGAAAATTTGTTTGTCCAAAAATGCTCCCTTTTAAGTCTGCAAAATACCATTTATCAATAATATTGCAGCAGCGGTTTTGCTAAACCTACTTTTGTATCGGTAAATTTGAATTTAAACACATTCCAGTCGATATGCTTCAGTTTTTTAAATATGTTCTGGCCACAATAGCAGGAATTTTTATTTTCTGCATCCTCTCTATTTTTATACTGGGTGCTATTGGGTCAGCCCTATCCAGCGGCAGCAGCACTACGGAAGTGAGTGAAAACTCGGTTCTGGAGCTTGATCTGAACCAACAAATTGTTGAAAATGCTCCCAAAGAAGATCCATTTGACCAGATTTTTCAATCTGGTGCCTCTAAAATAGGACTGGTAGAATTAAAAGAGGCCTTGGCAAATGCCGCTCTTGATCCAAATATTAAGGGGATTTATCTTAAAGCCGAAGCCCCACAGGCAGGTATTGCCACCATGGCGGAGTTAAGGGAGTCACTTGAAAATTTCAAGAAGTCGGGCAAATTCATCTATTCCTATGCCGAAATGATGACAGAGGGGGCGGTCTATCTCAATTCGGTGGCAGATAAAATCTACATGCCAGAGGTAGGTGATATTGAGCTGAATGGTCTTAATGCCAAAATCTCTTTTATGAAGGGGCTGTTTGACAAAATAGGAGTTCAGCCAGAAATTTTCAGGGTAGGGGATTATAAAAGTGCCGTGGAGCCTTATATCAGAACAGATATGAGCCCTGAAAACCGGGAGCAGATCAGTTCGTACGTCAATTCTGTGGCTGATCAGATTTATGGTCAATTGGCCAAATCCAGAGGCCTGTCTCGTGAAAAACTTGATGAGATCATTAATGCTACCATTACTTCCATGGAGCAGGCCAAGGCAAATAATATTATTACGGATATCGGATATTATGATCAGTTTGAGGATGCTTTGCGGAGTAAGTTGGAGTTGAAAATGAGTGCCAAAATATCATTTGTAACTCTTTCAAAATATGGAAAGGCCAAGAAGTTTGTGGATAAGGGAGACAGAAATAACCGGGTAGCTGTCATTATTGGAGAAGGAAATATCTACACGGGTGAAGCTGATAGTCAGTCTATTGGCTCTGAGTCCTGGATCAAGGAGCTTCGCAAAGCAGTGAAGGATAAAAAGGTAAAAGCTATTGTTCTGAGAATAAACTCCGGTGGTGGCTCGGCCCTGGCTTCTGACCTAATGTGGCGGGAAATAGAATTGGCTAAAAAGGAGAAGCCTGTTTATGCCAGCATGGGGGATTATGCGGCGTCTGGAGGCTATTATATGGCGATGCCGTGTGATACGATTGTGGCGAATCCTACTACGGTCACTGGCTCTATCGGTATTTTCGGGATGTTGTTCAACGCCCAGGAGTTAATGAATAACAAACTGGGAATCACCTTTGATGGAGTAGAAACGCATGAGCATGCCGATTTCCCATCGATGGTGAGCGAAATGCCGCAAGCCGAAAAAAATCTTATCCAGAATATGGTGAACCAGGGGTATGAGAGGTTTACGTCAAAAGCCGCTGCAGGCCGGAAAATGGACGTCAATAAATTAAAGGCAATTGCAGGAGGACGAGTTTGGACCGGTGTACAGGCGAAAGAAAATGGCCTGGTAGATGTGCTGGGTACACTCGACGATACGATTGAATTGGCTGCCAAAAGGGCTGGAATCGCCCAAGAATACAGCGTGAAGTATTACCCCACACCAAAGAGTGAAATTGAAATGATCATGGAGAAGATTTCGGAGGAAACGCATATAGATATGAAAGAGAAATTAGGTATTCTGGCTCCACTGTTAGAGCAGGTAAATGAGCTAACCCGAATGGACCGTCTTCAGGCACGTATGCCTTACGAAATATCGTTTGAATAGTTTTACTTTCAGACACATACAATTTTCTTGAATTCCTGATAGCTTTGCTCTTTCATAATCAGAAAAGTGAACTTCAGGAATTATTTTTTTGTCTTCTGCCTTCTGGGATTTCAAATGTTGACAGCTCAGCAAATCACTCGTACGCCCTTTCTTCAAAAACCGGGTAAAACGTCAATGACCATAAAATGGCGTACTGATTTGCCTACAGAAACAAAATTGAAATACCGACTAAACGATAATCCGGTTCAATGGAACGAGGCTTTCTTGCCCGGATTACGCACTGACCATGAAATTTCTTTAGCTGGACTGGCTCCCGGCACCTGGTATGCTTATGCTTTGATGAATGGGAACTCGGTTTTATCAGAAAATCCGGGGATGAAATTCCGGACCTCCCCCGAAGCAGGTGATACTGATCCCATTGTGATATGGGCTATGGGAGATTTTGGTGACCTAAGTCAGCAGAAATATGTTGAAAATCAACGCAGTGTAAAAAATGCTTTTCTCTCAAAAACTCCAGAGCCTTTAGATCTCTGGCTCTGGCTGGGAGATAATTCCTATTGTTGTGGCACAGATCCGCAATACCAGTCTGGTGCGTTTGATTTTTATGAAGCCCGAATTTTCAATGCCACGCCTGTAATGCCTGTTCCGGGCAATCATGAATATTACGCCACGGCCACCGCTCAGAGTGATCGTATCATTCCTTACTACGATATTTTTTCTTTGCCGGAAGCCGGTGAGTCAGGTGGGCTGGCATCGGGTTCAGAATCTTATTATTCCTATGATTACGGAAATGTTCATTTCATAGCGTTGGATTCATACGGACTTGAAAATGGTAAAAGGCTTTCAGACCCTCAAAGCTCTCAATACAAGTGGCTGGAAAGAGATTTGAAACAAAACACCCAGCTATGGACGATCGTATATTTTCATCATCCGCCGTATACACTTCTGGGACATATCTCTGACGCCACACAGGAATTACGTGATATTCGTTTGAATCTTATTCCTCTTTTTGATGCCTATGGAGTGGATTTAGTACTGAACGGTCACAGTCACGATTACGAGCGTACACGTCTCATAAAAAATCACCGTTATGGCTCTGAGACCTGGAGGGACGAATTTCATTTGGCCCAGCCGGGTTCAGGAAACTACCTGCTTGGAGAAAAACCCTATCTGAACAAAACAGAAGGTACCGTTTATGCCGTAGTCGGTTCTGCCGGAAGAATCGACTGGAATGGTATAAACGGACAATTGCCTTCGGTGATCTATCAGAACAAAGACATCGGAGGGTCACTCAAAATCACCGTGAATGATAACCGGATGGATGCATTCTGGATAGCTGCTGATGGGGAGGTCAAAGATTCATTTTCGTTTTTTAAGAAGGTAAATATCTCGAAAACGGTAGATACTCCGTGGGGAGAGCCTGTTACTTTATCGGCCTCCTGGATTGGCGATTATGAGTGGCCAGATGGATCTGCCAAAAGAGCTGTAACTCTATCTCCCCAAAAGGATACCCTCCTTTTTGTTCATGATTTGTATGGTCATCTGAAAGATGAATTTCGACTAAAGGTTACGCCTCAACCTGAACTCCAAACACTTCTTTCAACTGAAAATGCCTGTTCCGGTGGTGAGATTTTAGTTAATTACCATCTTAGCAATGCCGATCTGATCGGGAAATCGGTTGTTCTTGAAATATGGTCGGAAAAAGGAAAAGAGGAGGAACAAGCTATAGGTTTATTCCCTTATCGGTATATGGTACCAGAGAATGCTGTGGGGATGTATACATTAAGGTTGAAGGTTATAGAAAAAGAGTATCGTCTCATCTCAAAAAACGTATTGGTGGATCGTCGGGCAAAAGTGAGGCTTTCCAATGCTGGTACAATCCCGTATGCCGCGGAGGTTCTGTTGAATCTGGAGGTATCCGAAGGCAGCCTGCCTGTGGATATTGAAGTTAACGATTCCTTGCAATTAAAACTTACGAATAAGATTTCTGAAGTCAAGGTTCCAACTTCGACTGAACGAACGTTTGAGATTACTAAAGTTACAAACATCTGTGGGGTAGGAATTTTTGATCCTGCCCGAATCCAGATGCTGGCACCACTTTCTTCTGAAGAAACACTGGTTGTTAAGGTATTCCCAAATCCTGCCAGAGGGTATGTAGATGTTTTTTTCCCGGATAATTCAATCCCTAATACCGTGCAATTAAATTCGCTTGACGGGAAAATGCTTCTGGAGCAAACTTCGCGGACATCATCATTGCGGATAGACTTAAGTCCTTACCCCGGAGGGATATACCTGATAAGAGCGGCAGGAAAAGAATTCAGACTTGTCGTTAACTAATTCAGATCCGGATAAACAGTTTTTTGTCATACATCCATTTGAGTACAAGCCATTGTATCAGTAAAATGACTGATCCCGAAATGAGTGTAGATATTCCCTGGCCGGCCCATGCATCGTAGTTTTGTCCCAAATGAATCCTGAAACTCTGGTCAATAAATTCGTTGACTGTGTGTGCAAGAACATACGCAGCTATAGAATTCATGCCAATAACCGCTAGCCAATGAAAGGGTTTACGAATCTGATAAATGTCTGTGAGGAAATAAAAAAATGAAAGTATTAAAAAGCACAGGCCGCCACTAAATAGGGTCCAGGCAGGTGTCCAGATTCTTTTGACAATTGGATTGATACCAGTCCATTGAAGGAATAATCCGGTAAGTAGTAGAATCAGAGCTACTGAAATCCATTTTTTAAGAAGGCAGTCCTTTTTCATTTTTAGCTCAGTACCTGCAATAAGCCCAAGAATCATGGTGCCCAGCGTGGGAATAAAACTCAAGGTAGCATAACCTCCTCCATTGAACTTAAACGTACTCTCTCTGGGGAAGAGATTCAAAAACCAGGTGTCAAATGCCCAGGCCAGATTCGAGTTTTTATTCCAATGAGCAGCAAAACCTTCCTGAAGGTGCTCCCAGTTTTCAGGTACACCTACTGCCGGGTAGGGAAATTCTGATCCCGGTAACGGATAAATGACGAAAGCCAGCCAGTAGAAAAATAAAATCGAAAGAAAGGAGATCCACTGCCATAAAGCTGATTTTCGCCCTAGAAAGAATAGAAATGGATAACCCAGGCCAATTTGAGAAAGGGTGTCTTCGAAAGTCCAGTTGGTCATTTCTTTGTGCATGGATCTCAGGAAAACTCCAAGTAGAATCAGAATGACCGACCTCCTGAAGGCATGATACCACATCTCCAGGTCTGACTGACCGGCATTTTTCCTGCTCATTATTGAAAAAGGAAGTGCCACGCCTACCAAAAATGAAAAGGAGGGTTGGATCAGATCGTGCAAAGAACATCCGACCCATGGAACATGACTTTGGTGAAACGCCAGAAAACTCCAGAAATTATTTTCCGGATTTGACTCTGAAATTCTTTCCAGATGCCATACTTCGGCCATCATTAAAAACATGACAAAACCCCTGTAAATATCCACAGAGGCTATTCTCTCAGTTCTGGAATTCGTATCCATCAAACAATACTGGTTTTGTGGAAAATTTAAGGCACTCAATCACTCTTCATTCCCCTGAAATAGGCAAAAAAAAGCTATCTTTACAGATTAATTTGGAAGGAAGTGAATACTTCTTTCTTTTTTCAAAAATAGAAAAATACTACTGTAAAACCTCTTAATGTATGTCTGACGAATCACAACAGAAAAAAGATTACGGTGCCAATAATATTCAGGTTCTTGAAGGGCTGGAAGCAGTAAGAAAAAGACCCGCCATGTACATTGGTGATGTAGGTGCCAAGGGCCTTCATCACCTGATCTGGGAAGTAGTGGATAATTCCATTGATGAAGCACTGGCAGGTTACTGTGACACCATCAATGTGACCATTAATGAAGATAATTCAATAACAGTAAAAGATAACGGAAGGGGGATTCCAACAGGTTTTCATGAAAAAGAGCAGAAGTCGGCTCTTGAGGTAGTAATGACGGTACTTCATGCCGGTGGTAAATTTGATAAAGATACCTATAAAGTGTCCGGAGGTTTGCATGGGGTGGGTGTTTCCTGCGTGAATGCTCTCTCAACTCACCTCAAAGTGGAAGTTCATCGCGAGGGAAAAGTTTTTGAGCAGGAATATGAAATTGGTAAGCCGATGTATCCGGTACGCGAAATAGGAACTACCGATTCCAGGGGTACTATTGTAACGTTTAAGCCAGACGGAAGCATTTTTACAACAACAGAATACAAGTATGAAACGGTAGCTAACCGTTTGCGTGAGCTTTCATTCTTGAACAAGGGCATCAAACTTATTCTGACAGATCTTCGCGATCTGGACGAGAATGGGAATCCTGTGTCTGATGAGTTTTTATCGGAAGGTGGCTTGGTGGAGTTTGTTGAATACATTGATCAGAGCAGAGAACGTCTTATTCCCAATCCCATGTACATGGAAGGAGAAAAAGACGGTGTGCCTGTGGAGGTTTCAATGATTTATAACAGCTCGTACTCTGAAAATGTCTCCTCTTTTGTGAATAACATCAATACCCATGAAGGCGGAACACACGTTTCTGGTTTCAGAATGGCATTGACCCGTACCCTGAAAGCCTATGCGGATAAATCGGGGATTCTTGCAAAGGAAAAGATTGAAATTTCAGGAGACGATTTCAGAGAAGGATTAACAGCCGTAATCTCAGTAAAAGTAGCGGAGCCTCAGTTTGAAGGACAAACCAAAACGAAACTGGGTAATTCAGAGGTTACCTCTGCAGTAAGTAGCTGCGTACAGGAAATGCTGGAAAACTATCTGGAGGAAAATCCGAAAGAGGCCAAAACCATAGTGGATAAGGTAGTATTAGCAGCGAAAGCCCGTATTGCGGCCCGAAAAGCCCGCGAAATGGTTCAGCGTAAGAATGTACTTACAGGTACAGGTCTTCCTGGAAAATTGGCAGATTGTGCAAATTCAGATCCTGCGGTTTGCGAAATTTATCTGGTTGAGGGTGACTCGGCTGGTGGATCAGCGAAACAGGGAAGAGACCGGGCTTTTCAGGCCATTCTTCCTCTAAGAGGGAAAATTTTGAATGTGGAGAAAGCCCAGGAATACCGCATTTATGAAAACGAAGAGATCAAAAATATCATCACTGCCCTCGGTGTAAGAATGGGTAAAGATGGTGACGAAAGAGCTCTGGATATTGAAAAACTGAGGTATCATAAGATCATTATTATGACCGATGCCGATATTGACGGTAGTCACATCCGAACGCTTATTCTTACATTCTTCTACCGGTTTATGAAGGAACTGGTTGAGAAAGGATATGTCTACATTGCTCAGCCGCCCTTTTACCTGGTTAAGAAAGGAACAAAATCTGAGTATTGCTGGACAGAGGAGCAGAGAGAGGCAGCGGTTAAACGCCTGGCCGGTGGAGGAAAAGAAGACTCTGTAACCGTTCAACGTTACAAGGGACTTGGTGAAATGAATCCTGAGCAGCTTTGGGAGACGACCATGGACCCGGCAGGTCGTACTCTGAAACAGGTATCTATCGAATCGGCAGCAGAGGCAGATCACCTGTTCTCGATGCTTATGGGTGACGAGGTAGGGCCTCGCAGAGACTTCATTGAGAAGAATGCCAAATACGCGAAGGTAGATGTTTAAGAGTTTCGATTGAATTTTTAGAAGCCCCTGTTTCCCGGTGTAACAGGGGCTTTTTGTTTGATTTCTCTTCTGGTATCTAACCCGGCAAACAGAAATTAATTTTTGATTAGATTTTCTTCCGAAATGATGGATATCTTAAAGGAATTCTTCAAAAAAGTATATTTTTACCTACGAGAAGACAAACTATAAAACCTAAAACTATGAGTGATTATAAGCCCTGGCTCAAAAAATATCCGAAGGGAGTAAACCATGAACTAAACCCCGACGCCTATCCCACTTTACTCGAGCTTTTTGATGAGGGTTTTGATTCATACCGGTCGCAGCCCGCGTATACCTTCATGGATAAAACGCTTAGCTTTGATCAGATTGACCGACTGAGCTTTCAGTTCGCTTCTTACCTTCAGAGTTCGGGCCTTCAGAAGGGAGATAAGGTTGCTCTTCAAATGCCGAATTGTCTTCAATATCCCATTGCACTTTTCGGAGTTTTAAGAGCGGGTATGGTGGTAGTAAACACCAATCCACTTTATACCCCAAGGGAGATGAAACACCAGTTTAAAGATTCAGGAGCAAAGGCCATCGTAATTGTCGCCAATTTTGCGTTTAATTTGGAAAAGGTCATTGCCGATACTGACCTGAAGCAGGTGATTATAACAGAGTTGGGGGATCTGCTGGGATTCCCTAAAAAACAGATTGTAAACTTTGTTGTGAAATCTGTCAAAAAAATGGTGCCGGCCTATTCGCTTCCTGGTTCTATTTCTTTTTCTTCCGCGTTAGTTAAGGGTAGTCCATCTGCCTACTCCAGACCTTCACTGGTAAATTCAGACCTTGCTTTTATCCAATACACGGGAGGAACAACGGGTGTATCAAAAGGTGCAGAACTGAATCACCGAAACATGATTGCCAACTGTGAAGGCATTGCTGAATGGTTTAAGCCTAAGATTTCAGAAACAGCCGAGAGAACCATTTTGGGAGCGTTACCTTTCTATCACATCTTTGCACTCACGCTCAATGCTATATCGGGGATGAAACTTGGTTTTCATAACATTATGATTGCGAATCCAAGGGATCAACCGGCACTTATTAAAGATCTGAGGAAGCATCCGGTTTCTATTTTTCCGGGTCTTAATACCTTATTTAATGCTTTGGCAAACAATCAGGACTTCAGACAACTTGATTTCTCGGGCCTCAAAATTACGATAGCTGGTGGTATGGCTCTGCAGAAAGCTGTAGCAGAGAACTGGGAAAAACTGACTGGCTGTAGAATTACCGAAGGCTACGGCTTATCTGAGACTGCCCCGGTGCTCTCGTGCAATCCTGTTGATGATACCCAGCAAATCGGTACCATTGGTATGCCTTTCCCATCCACAATGATGAAAATTCTTAAAGAGGATGAAACATGGGGCGTGGCTGGTGAAGTAGGAGAAATATGTGCATACGGACCACAGGTGATGAAAGGTTATTACAACAGGCCTGAAGAGACCGCCAAAGTCTTTATTAAAGATGAAGAGGGTAGGGAATTCTTCAAAACCGGAGATATCGGAATGATGCTTGAAGACGGATTCTTCAAAATAGTGGATCGTAAGAAAGATATGATTCTGGTATCTGGTTTCAACGTTTATCCCAATGAAATCGAAGAGGTGATTACAGGTCATCCCGGTGTTTTAGAGGTAGCTTGCATTGGTGTACCAGACGAACATTCCACAGAAGCCGTTAAAATTTTTGTTGTAAAAAAGGATGAGAGCCTTACCACGGAGGAGCTTAAGGCATATGCCCGCGAGAACCTTACGGCGTATAAGTGTCCCAAGCATATAGAATTCCGAAAAGAACTTCCCAAAACGAATGTAGGCAAGATATTAAGAAGAGCTTTGAAAGAAGAGGAAGAGGCTAAGGCGAATTAAGAAGTGTTCTAAAAGAATGCCAAAGAAAATACCCCATGGAAACCTCCTTGGGGTATTTTTAATTGTACAGTTTATAAAAGGTTTATTGCTTGTTTCTCTTTAATGAAAACGGTAGTTAATACTGGTGTAAAGCCCGATATATCTGGGTTTAAATGAAAATCCTTCACTTTTTTCTACCCCGGTAGTGAGGGTCTGCTGGATATTTGAACCCAGCGAAACCTGCCAGTCTTTTGATACCATATAGTTTATCTTCAAACTGCCTATTCCGCTCAAATTCATAACTTTATATGCCGAATTTGCGGCGGTGAGTCTACTTCCACCCTCTGCAAGGTTATCCAGAACGTTACTAATGATAAAATCGCCGGAAACACCACCCGTTACAGCTGCTTCCATTTTAGAAGTAACCGGTAGATAAAAGCCCAGTTGAACTGGTAGATTAACAAAGCGGTAATCGTTATCAATATATGCTTTGGTAGAAATAACGGTGTTGTCAAATACCGTCTGGTCCTTACGTATGTAGTAGGATTCAAGAAATGTTCTTACGTTTCCGGTAAATTGATTGTACGAGTAAACATTACTACCTACCATGGATTGACCCGAAGAATAACGAAACCCGCTTTCTATAGACAGGAACTTTCCGAGGCGTTTGCCATAATCAAAACCAAGATTGATGGCTGTGCCTGTTCGAATTTCATTGTATGGCTGAGAGAGAGGAATAGCGAAAGTCTCTCTTTTTCCCGCAGAAACCGGAGGCTCAGCGATACTGTTAAATGATGACCTTGGTACATCACTTGCCGATACAAGAGCTGCACGTTCGAAGTTATTGATCCTGATATTGGGATTGAAGGGCGAAATGCCAGAAATTAGACTGAACCATGACCTTTGAAGAAATGTGCGGTTGTCATCCAGGAACTTTTCCGGAGTCTCATATCCCAGTTTATTTCTTTTCAGAATGATAGAATTGCCAAATTCGTTAAAGGCCTTACCGGTCATGTAAGTGAGGTCTGCCAGCAATGATTTCTCATCAATAACAGGATTTTCTCTTTCAGCGTCTGATGCTGGCAATGGGTTCGCATCTTCGTATGAGGAACCTTTATCGTGTAGGAGTGTGATTTCCTTAAGTTTTTGATTATCCACAGGGAGGACTGCAGCAGCACGAACCTGTCTTTCTTTTGATAGGGCAGAAAGGGGGGCAGGGCCCTCTGAAGTAGGTAGGCTGCGTCTTTTATTCAAAGATGCGTCACCAGTAACTGCAGAGACTTCGGAAGCACTTTTTCGAAAGTCAATTTGATAAATGCCAAACCCCAATGCTACAAGAAGAAGTGCGGCTATGCCTGCAAGTGCTCTTCTATTCACGGTAAAATAGAGGAAAGGTCTTCGTTCTTTTTTGTTGAGTTCGGCTTCTATCCGGGCCCAAACTTTATTTGATGGAGTTACAGAGCCCGTCAGCAATTTATGACGAATCATCACCTCCATGCTTTTTTCAGCATCCAGCTCTTCCTCAATTTTCCCCCAAAAATCAACGGGCACCTTCTCCTCATGGTTGAGGAGAGTTGTTTTCCATTGATTTTCAAAAGAACCCTTTTTCATCCTTTAAATTCTATCTTTGTTTTTTCCTGCGTATTTAACCTGTTTTGTTCCCGCTCCAGTTTCTCCTGAAGCAAGCTTTTGGCCCTTGAATACTGAGATTTTGAAGTACCTTCTGTAACTCCCAGCATCTTGGCGATTTCATGATGTTTGAATCCTTCTATGGCGTAGAGATTAAATATTGTTCTGCAGCCGTCCGGTAACTCGTTCATCAAACCTACTAATTGCTGATACGAGAGGTTTTCATATCCGCTGTTTGCGTAATGCAGATCCTCATGTATCATATAATCTCCCTCAAGGCTTTGAGTAAGACCGGAGTTCTTTTTCAGTGCTTTTAATGCTGTATTGACAACAATTTTCCTTAGCCAGGCCTCCAAAGGACTGTCAAATCGAAAAGTGTTTAAATGTCTGAATACCTTCACAAACGAATCCTGAAGGACGTCTTCTGCACTTTCCTGGTCTTTCATGTACCTTAACGCAACCGCAAATAATTTGCCCGAAAACATCTCAAAGAGCTGTTTTTGAGCGGCCCTGTCTTCATTCAGGCAGGCCTCAATTATCTGTTGTTCGGTTAACATTTTCAACGGAGCAGAACTTTTATCTTACTGATAATTTTCTCTTGACCGTTGAAGAGTCAATTATCAGGACACCCAATGTACTAAAATGGTTGGAATTAACGGGAAAAAATACGTATTATGTCATGCTTCAAATCCAAAGCCTCCGCTGCAATTAATCCTGCAGGCACAGATACGGCTTCCATTCCCTCATTAAGTATTAATCCCTTGCTTTTTACTATTCTTATTTCGTCATACAGACCCTCTTTTATCAGGAACGAATGTAGTCTTGGACCTCCTTCTACCAGAACCGAGCCCAGACCTTTCTGGTGCAATGTCCGCGTGAGCAGCTTCAGATTTGTTTCATTTCCTTCTGTTGAGACTTTTTCTATAGCCTCCGGAAGTATTTCCGGGCCGCCAAAAACGATTGTTCGTACACTTTCGTCGTATACCCTGGAAGATGCTTTGGTCTTTCTGAACGGATCCCAAACTACACGAACCGGATTTCTGCCCGGCCAGTTGCGGGTAGTGAGAGATGGATCGTCATTCAGAATGGTAGAGCTACCTACCAGAATAGCATCTTCTTCTGACCGCCACTTGTGGGTTTGAATGCTGGCTAGTTCTCTGCTTATTGATACAGGCGAGCCATTTTTATGACAAACATAACCGTCTGCACTCTCTGCCCATTTGAGTATGACATACGGACGCTGCTGCTCAATGGATGCAAAGAATCGTTTGTTTAATTCTCTTCCCTCCTTTGCTAAAACTCCCTTAATAACTTCTATTCCTGCATCGCGTAGTTTCCGGATTCCCTGGCCATTCACCTTGGGATTGGGATCATCATTGGCAATAACTACCCGTTTTACCTGGTGATGAATAAGTAAATCGGCACAGGGTGGGGTTTTGCCGAAATGAGAACAGGGTTCCAGATTTACATAGCAGGTGGAGTCTTTTAAAACTGAGGGGTCCTTCACTTTTTGTATCGCATCTACTTCGGCATGTGGTCCACCAAATTGTTTATGCCAGCCTTCCGCAATGACTTGATCGTTGTACACTATTACGCAACCCACCATTGGGTTTGGGCTTACCTGGCCTTTACCCAATGAGGCAAGTTCCAGTGTGCGTTTCATGTACAGCTCATGTTTCATAAAGGGGCTACTTTTACTTCGCTCACCTCTATGGAATCCCAAACCTTTTCTTTTACATAGGGTTCATTCTGAAGCCAGAGGTCAAGATCACTTCGGGAATGAAATTCAAGCAGCATGGCTGAGCCGTTCATTTGACCGTCATCTCCCAGAAATGCCGCTGCTTTAATAAAATTTCCTTCTTCTTTTAACTGTTGTGCCATCTGAAGATGATTGGCTCTTGCAGCCATTCTTCTCTCCAGGGCTTTCGAGTCATTGAAATCTTTTGCAATTACCAGAAACTGAGGCATTGATTATAAGTTGAGAGATCAAATTAGCTCTAAATTTTACGAATATCAAAGCGTACGGGTCATCAAAAAAGCGGAAACTCATTCCTGAATTTCCGCTTTTGAATTTCTTAGTTTCCTAAGGAATTAAGCCATTTCGGCTGTTTTACCCATACGTTTTCTTTCGTTTTCGTCCAGGTATATTTTTCTCATTCTTAGCGACTTAGGAGTCACTTCAAGGTATTCGTCCTTTTGAATGTACTCCATACACTCCTCAAGTGAAAACTGGATCTTAGGGGCAATCTTAACGTTATCATCCGAACCGCTCGCCCGCATATTTGTCAGCTTTTTGGAAGTTTGAAGGTTAACAACAATATCGTTTTGACGATTGTGCTCACCTACTACCATTCCCATATAAATTTCTTCTCCTGGTTCAACAAAAAATTTGCCGCGATCCTGAAGTTTGTCGATAGAGTAGGCAATTGCAGGTCCCTGTCCCATTGATATAAGGGAGCCGTTAATTCTGCCAGGAATAACCCCTTTGTAAGGTTGGTATTCCTTAAAGCGATGGTTCATTATGGCTTCACCTTGAGTAGCGGTCAAGACATTGTTTCTTAAGCCAATTATACCTCGTGAGGGTATCTCAAACTCTAGGTGCTGAAGATCTCCTTTGGGCTCCATGATGAGCATTTCTCCTTTACGCTGAGTAACAAGTTCAATGACTTTACCGGCGGTTTCTTCAGGGACATCTACAATTAGTGTTTCTACCGGCTCCAGTCTTTCACCATTTTCACCCTCCTTGAAGATAACCTGCGGCTGGCCTACCATGAGCTCATAGCCCTCTCTTCTCATCGTTTCTATTAAGACTGAGAGGTGAAGAATCCCACGGCCAAACACGATAAACTTATCTTCAGTATCTCCCTGCTCTACGCGTAATGCCAGGTTTTTCTCTGTTTCTTTGATCAGTCGATCACGTACATGCCGGCTCGTAACAAATTTTCCTTCTTTCCCGAAGAATGGCGAATTGTTGATCGTAAAAAGCATGTTCATGGTAGGCTCATCAATCGATATTCTTGGCAAGGCCTCTGGCTGATCAGCATCTGCAATGGTATCTCCGATTTCGAAATCTTCAATTCCGGTAATGGCACAAAGTTCACCACTGCTTACCAATTCTACTTTGTTTTTTCCAAGGCCTTCAAAGACATGAATTTCCTTGATGCGGTTTCTTTTGAGACTACCATCTGCCTTGCAAAGAAGTACCGACTGCCCTTCTTTAAAAGTACCTCTTTCTACGCGGCCTATCGCAATCCTTCCCACAAATGATGAATAATCTAGCGAAGTGATCTGCATCTGTGATGCACCCTCTTTTACTTTGGAAGGTGGAATATGCTTTATAATAGCATCAAGTAGGGGAGTAATGTTATCTGTGGGCTTCTGCCAGTCTTCACTCATCCAGCCTTGTTTGGATGAACCATAAAGGGTAGGGAAGTCCAGCTGATCTTCCGTGGCCTCGAGGTTAAACATGAGGTCAAATACCATCTCATGTACCTCATCTGGTCTGCAGTTTTCTTTGTCTACCTTATTCACCACTACGATTGGCTTTAAACCCAATGAAAGGGCTTTGCCAAGCACAAAACGGGTCTGCGGCATAGGGCCTTCAAAAGCATCAACCAGAAGAATTACCCCATCGGCCATTTTAAGAACGCGTTCTACCTCACCACCGAAGTCTGCGTGACCGGGAGTGTCAATAATGTTGATCTTGGTATTTCCGTATCTAACGGAAACGTTCTTTGATACAATGGTAATTCCACGCTCGCGTTCCAGGTCGTTATTATCTAGAATAAGATCCTGGAATTCCTGATTTTCACGGAAAATCTTTGAGGCATGAATGATTTTATCAACCAGCGTAGTTTTTCCGTGGTCAACGTGAGCAATGATGGCAATGTTTCTGATGTCTTGCATTTAGGCTTTTAAAAAAGTCCGCAAAATTAGACATTTTCAAGATTACAGAACAGAGCATTCTTTTAATTCTTAGTCGACGCCCTGCATTGTGTTAGTTTTTCTTGGATGAATTCAATTTTGCCCAAGCTTTTCTATTTAATTTATTGATAATCAAAAATAAAAGGCGGCCTGAGCCGCCTTTATGGAACAATAGTTAGGGTTGGTTAAAATTACTTTTGAGCCATTAAATCAAGTAACTCTTTGTCATGATGATTGCGAACTTCGCATTGATTATCAAAGATCATATTGGCACCGTTAGACTCATTGTACGCAGGCCAGTATGGTAAACCGGGGTGATTTGGATTACCTGTTTTTGCAAAGCTTATCCAGGCATTTGCCACGTTTTTAGCCAGTGCGTAGGCCTCTTCTGTGCCCCCTGTCATACCGGGGCATTTGTCAACATTATAGAACACAAACGGGAGCTCGCCGCAATGAATCGCTTTGTATTTACCATCCATTACAGGATTCTGCCAGGTGAATAGATACATATACGTTTTTGCACCGCCTTCAAGGGCAGATTTCTTGTTTGCCTGCTGAACAGAACCGGGCCTGAAAGTTAAGTCAATATCCATCAGGTCAGAAGGCATTTTGTAAGAGGGGTAGGCATTTTTTGCTGCCCTGATAAACGCATCAGCTTTTTCTTTATGCTGTTTTTTCAGATAGTCAATTACCTCTTCTTCTGTAGCGTGTGTCATCTTGGCACGCAGGCTGGGCATAAATTCATTCTTAACCGTTCCAATCATAAGTGGAATATTTTTGGAAAGTTCATACGCTTCATCTGATGAAACCTGATAGGGCAGTAGCTTGCCATCTACACTTGGTCCCCAGCTGAGGCCGAAACCACTGATGGTCTTACCTTCCGCTTTCATTTTATCAGAAATGGTTTTTAAGGCTCTCTGACCGGCATCTGCAAGTTCCTGATATGGTACAGATTGGATTTTGTCAACTTCTTCCTTCTTAATATTCAGTTCCTTCAGAACTTCGGTAGCAATAGCCTGAGTTTCCGCTTTTGTAGGCATGGTAGAAGCAAATGCTCCACTTTGATTTACGGCTTTGTGAAAGAGCCCTTTCGCAGAAGGCATAGCCATTAGGGTGTTTACTTTTGCCCCGCCTCCAGATTGACCAAAGATGGTCACATTTCCCGGGTCACCGCCAAAATTGGCGATATTTTCATTTACCCATTCCAGGGCCATTTTCATATCAAGGATACTGTTATTGGCTGATGTTTCATACTTTTTTCCGTAAGCTGATAAATCGAGGAAACCTAGTATGTTTAGTCTGTGATTGATTGAAACTACTACCACATCGCCGTAGTTTGCAAGGCTCTCTCCATCATACGAGGCAAGTTCCTGCGATGAACCTGCGGCGAAGCCTCCGCCATGAATCCAAAAGAGTACAGGTCTCTTTTTCTTATCAGAAACGGAAGGTGTCCATACGTTCAAAACCAGGCAATCTTCGCTGGTATATCCCCAGTCATGCTGAAATACATACTCAGACTCATCATCTACCGAGGTAGTGGGTTTAAGCAAGGGGGAAACCGGGCCATAGGTTAGAGAACTTCTCACACCTTCCCATTTTGCAGGTTTTTGTGCAGTCTCGAATCGCCCGGCTTTCGCGTAGGGGATTCCTTTATAGGTATATATTCCATTGTTTACATAACCTCTTACTTTTCCATTCGTAGTGTTGGTTACCGCTATGCTCTCACCGGTTTGCGGCTGAGCAGAGGCCCAACCACAAACGGCGATTAGCATAATTGAGGTTAGAATAATAGGTAGTTTACTTTTCATAAGAATTACAATTAATTTGAGTTACCGTAGAATTTATCGTGAAATTTATATCTGGCCTCCACGTTTGAAGCTTCCAGTTTGGTTTCTACATCCATATTGATGAAAGCCGGGTTTGCGTCGTTCTTTTTCATGGGATCCCACCGGGGTAAATTATTGCCGTTTGGATTTCCGGTTTTGATGAAATTAGCGAAATAATTAAACATTGTCTCAGATACTTTGTAGTCGTCTGCCGTCCATTCATATTCACGAATCAAATCAAGATTTCCCAAGGCATATTCAATTTCACAGGCGTGAGGTGCTCCTACAGCTTTGGGTGCAGTTCCCTCGGCACGCATAGTACCTCCGGCTAGTCCAGAAACTAAGTCTTTGTCTTTTAAGGGTGGTCTCAGTTTGCTATACAGGTAACGATATGTAGGCTGGTTGCTGTTGGTTTTGTGAAGGTCGAGCCATTTCCAGGTACTGTATGAAATAAATCTATCTGCAGCCAGGGCTGTGGCAGAGAGCTCTACTTCTTCGGCAGTTTGATGGGGATGCAGTTTTAGTACTTCGTCATAATCATTTGGATAGGTCTGTTTTGTTTTTTCAATAAACGCCTCTTTGGTATAGGGTTGTCCCTGCATATAGGCCATACCGGGAATTTCGGCAGAATTCCAGCCAGCTAAAAGAGGTATCATAGACTGTTCTCCCGCTTCAAAAATTTCCGGAAGTGATTTTGGGAGAAAATATCCGTCAATAACAATCGGGAATCCAAACCTTCCGGATTCGTTGTACATTTCGTAGAGATCACGGGTCGAAAGCTTTCTTAATTCCGAAATACTCTTAATATGGTTTTTCTCAAGAAATGCCTGCCCTTCTTTTTCTGCATCTTTGAGTAATACCGGAGCCATAGTTGGAGAAATGGCTGCTCCACTTTCGCCTATCGCTCCTGCTATCAGTGCTTTTGTCAATGGAGAGGCCATCTGTGTACTTACACCTATGGAACCGGCAGACTCCCCAGCAATGGTTACTTTGGAAGGATCGCCGCCAAAGAATGAAATATTATCTTGCACCCATTTTAAAGCCGCTAACTGATCAAGAGCTCCGTAATTACCTGAGGCATGATAAGGAGCCTCGGCTGAAAGCTCAGGATGAGCCAGATAACCGAACAAATTCAACCTGTAATTGCAGGTAACCACTACGATGCCCTCTTTGGCCATGTTTTCTCCATCGTATCGGGGTTCAGAAGCATCACCAGCCACATTACCTCCCCCATAGAAATAAACCAGAACGGGTAAATGCTGCGTATTTCTACTCGCGGGTGTCCAGACATTGAGATAGAGACAATCTTCGCTAACTCCATTTGAACGTGAGTTCATGTCACCAAAAACGAGCTTTTGCATAGGCCGTGGCCCGAAATCTTTCGTTTGTTTTACTCCGGCCCAATTATCCAGCGGCTGAGGAGCTCTCCATCGGAGATCACCCAGTGGTGGTTTGGCAAAAGGAATACCAAAGTACTTCTGAATCCCGGTTTTGGTGTCATAGTTGCCTTCTATGATTCCGTTTTGGATTTTGGTTTGAACAGGAAATCCGTTCATGTTTTGACCGGCTGCTGAAAAACAAAGCACGGAAGTGATTAGAAGTGAGCTGATTACTTTAATCATAGGTTAAATGAAAAAGGACTTATTGTCTCATTGTGATACAATAATATCCTAATGGTTCAAAAAATCCTATTATTTTGCAAAAAAATACTGTCAAATGGGTTTTATAGGTAAGAAAGAGTTTCTGAATAATCTGGCGTATGACTCGGTTATATTCGGTTTTTCTGGCAGGAAACTAAAAATACTTATCCTGGAATATCATAATACAGGACTTTTTGCATTACCCGGAGGTTTCGTTGAAGTAAGCGAAAGTGTTGATTCCGCTGTTAAACGAGGCTTGAAAGAGCGAACCGGTCTTGATAATATTTATCTTGAACAGTTTCATACGTTTGGGAGGGCAGACAGAAATCAAACAGGCGAAATGGAAACTATTCTCAAAGCAAACTATGAAACGATAGATGAATTTCACTGGATTCTACAAAGGATGATTTCTGTGGCTTACTATGCTCTCATAAATTTTGAAGAAGTGGTACCTTCTCCTGATGCTCTTTCCGATTCCTGTGAATGGTATGATATCGATAGTTTGCCTCCCTTAATTCAGGACCATAAAGAGATAGTAATGAAAGCATTGCTTACTTTAAGAGAGAACCTGGACAGAAAACTGGAAGGTGTGAATCTGCTTCCTGAAAAGTTTACAATGAACGAATTACAGCAGGTTTATGAGGCAATTCTGGGAGAAAGTCTTCACCGGGGTGCTTTTCAGCGAAAAATGCTGAGTTCTGGAAGGCTTCAAAGGCATGAGAAACAATTTTCAGGGGCTGCTCATAAAGCTCCTTATCTCTATAGCTTCAAGAGAGGAGGATAAATTAAAAAGAAGAGCCCGCACGTGCGGGCCTTTCTCCAATGTGATTAATTAGTTAACCTTATCTACCATGAAATTTCATTTCAACTTTGCCGGACTTTATTTCCGAATATTCAAGGTTTCGAATCCTGTGCAGATATAGGTCTGTTCAAAGGTACCGCCCGATGCCTTCACGGCTGCAACCCTTCCATTCATTGACGTATTTTCTAGACGAATACCTGTTATTTCTCCATAAAAAAAGGCCATACCGCAAGATATGGCCTTTCAGGAATGAGATATCGTTTACTTGGAAGCAGTACTGTCTGCAGCTGTTTCTGTTTTGTTATCCTTGTTTTTGGAGTAGTCTTCATTCAAACCTTTCAAGACCTCCTGGGTAATTTCAAGATTGTCTTTTGCGTAAAGAACTCCGCCTCCTTTTGAATAACCGATCACCATGTCGTATTTGTCATCTTCATTGAATTTGGCGAGATATTCCTGTATTTTGTTCAGGATTTCTTCGGTTCTCGAAGCCTGATCCTGTGCCAGACCTGCTGCGGCATTATCGCGATACATCAGAATATCCTGTTCTTTTTTAGCCAACTGCTGCTGAGTGGTTTCTGCTTGCTGCTGGGTCATGCCACCGGCCTGAATCCTTCTTTGAAACAAAGCCACCTCATTTTGAAATGACTCAGACTTCTTCTGGAGATCATTCTCCAAAGCGAACTGACGGTTTTGGAATTCTTTAACTACATCTTTGTACAGGTCGTAATTGTTCAGAAGAGTATCTGTGTTTACGTAAACTATTCTTCCAGCTGCCTGCCCCCCTGTACTTTCAGATTTTCCTTGTTTGCAGGAAGCCAGTGCAGCGGCTGATAGTAAAATGATTGCTAATTGCTTCATTGAATGCGTTTTAATTAATTTTCAGAAATGAGTTGCAAATATACTTTTTTTTGGGACTTTAGATTACCTGCCGGTGTATTTGCAGGTACACTTTAATACCAGAAGCATAACTGGTTCATATACGAAACTAGTTTATTTTCTTTCTTAAAGGTACCTGTCGAGGATGGCAAAAAGTAACCTTTTATGGAAATGACATTATTGAATAGCATATATTTGTGCTAAACGAAGCTACCCTACTTCGATATTTATAATCTAATCGCCTTGTAACGTACCAAATGATTGTTCTTAAGGAAACGCTGGCCAATAGATATGGATTGGGCGAAGAAAATGCCAGTGAACTAATCAAGCTTTTCGTGGGCGTAAACTTTCCGAAACACTCCTTTCTGGTTCAGCAGAGGGTAATGTCAGATGAGATATTTTATATAAGTAAAGGTCTGGCCAGAGAATTTTATCTTTTTGACGGGGTTAATGATGAGGATAATACTACGCAGTTTATACGTGAGGGCGAGTTTTATTTCCCCACTTCAAGTTTTCTGGAGAACAAGCCTACCGAATATTACACCCAGGTGCTCGAGCCGGTGAAGGCATTTATATTGACGAAGGAGACTATCGATGAAAATATGGAGTCTTCTCTGCTTTTTTCTAAACTGATCAACCATGTATTCAAAGATTGTTTGTTAAGACAGAGTAAGCGGATAGATCTGTTTATGAAAAGCAGGCGATCTGTGGAGCGTTACAAAACCTTTATTTCGGAGAATCCGGAGCTGGCTAATCGCTTAACGGACAAGTATATTGCTTCTTACCTGGCTATAAATTCCAGTACGCTGAGCAGAATAAGATCCTCACTGATGGAGTGATAACAGACGCAAAAAGAAAATCCGGACGAATATCCGGATTTCTAACTTTGATTGGTAAAATGAAAAAAACCTCTAATTAATAAAGGTCCCCTTAAAGTCTTAATGATTTGAAAGTTTTTTGTTGTGGAGAGAGTCAAAATTTTCTCAGGACAAATGTTGGAACACTTCTAACTCCTTGCAAGGGTAAAAAGTAATAAAATTGGGTTGATAGATGTATACGAATTATGATGACTAAAGAAATGACTAAAAATTGACAATAGTCATCTTTTAATGCTGATTTTGAACTATTTTGGCTGAATATTCAAAGCCTAATCAGCTATTCAGTTTATATGAAGTGAATCAAGGAAAATATGAAATAACTTTAGAGTCTTACAAATCAATGAATCTTTCCTGTCCGAATAATTGGTTTTTGAATTTGTTTCGCTCAATTGTCAAGTTCAAAATAGTATTATAATTGGCCGAAAAACTATTTCTCCAATCCCTTCATTCTATACCCGGCAAGGCCAGATAATCCACCGATAAGTCCGGAAAGAACAATCACTATTCCAAAGATCAATACGGTATTTGTTCCGGTTCCCGGTCCGTTTTCCGTACTTGTCAATATGCCAGACATGTGATTAGTAATTGTTCCATCGGTAACAAAGTGTATATAAACCGCATACGATAACCACAATGTGCCAACAGCAGAAGCAGATTGTTTAATTGCCTGAGATGCGGCCCGGGCTTTCCAGCGACAAACGATCCAGGCCACGGGTGCAATGATCCACCAGGGGCCAAAATACGAGAGGAATCCGCCTGCAAGCAGGATAAGTAGATAGATCATGATTTTGGAGTTAACGAGATGGTCATCTTTATTTTATCTATTTTTTGGTCTGCAGATTTCATATAAAGCAACGGAAACAGTTCTCCATTCTGCCATTTTTCCAAAAGGCTGTCATAATATTTGCTGGATGGATTTCCACTTTGTCCACCGGGATAAACACCATATGCCACTGGCCACTCTTTGTCAAGTTGTACAATCATTCTCCAGCTGGGGCCCCATTTGTCCTGAGTAGCGTTCACAATCTTTTTACCTCCTCCTGTTTGGATGTGAAGTCGGGAAAATGCTTCAAAGGCTGGTACAAGGTGTCTTATTCCGGTATCCTTCACTTTTCCCCAGCCCCAGTTCTGTGGAGAAGGGCCATAGGTTTTGCTTAATGAATCAATGGTTTCCTCAAAACTTTGACGAACTATATCTGAAAAACTTTCTTTGGTCTTTGTACTAATATCATCAAAGTAAACGGAACTCTTGTTTTCCTTAATCAGCTTGAGCGTACGGTCTTCCGAAGGGTGATAAAGTAATTCTGCTTCAGGAAACTCGTCATCCCAAACAGCATTCATGAATAGTTTAATCCATAATTCAAAAATGGATGCGGCTACGGCATCTGAGTCATTTTGATAGTTCCAGTTAACGAGATATTTGAGGATCTCTTTGTTTGAAGTATTCAACACGGCCAGCATTTCCGGAAGAAACCACTCTGCTGATAAATTGTAATTGTCATTCTGGACTGAAATGAGGCTGTCTGTGGTTCCTTGTGTCATGGCCTCCAGACGATCATTAATCCGAATTCCTCTGTAAGGGTCAGCGTATTGCCAATCTATGTAGTAAGGATAATCGGGTGCTACGGGAGATTGATTTGCTGAACTTACATAACCCCGCTCCGGATTTTTTACTGTTGGATTATGGTCAGCGGGAATGAAACCCTGCCAGTCATGAGAAGCAAGGGTTCCGTCTAACAGGAATTTGCCCTGTGAAGGCCATTTCAAGGGAAGTTTACCATTGGGAGTAATGGCTATGTCATCCTCATTACTGGCGAAAATAAAGTTTTGAGCTGGTGCAGTATAGTAAGTAAGTGCTTTCCGGTAGTCTTCATAGTTTTTGGCCCGATTGAGCGATCTGAAGCACAGCAAATCTGTAGGACTGGAGTCATGGGTAATCCACCTCATGGCATAGCCTGCAGGAATGTCTCTCCTGTAATTGTCAGGAGAGTTTTCTATGTAAATTACCGGACCATGATGTGTATAAAAAAGAGTGTCGGTAATTACCATTCCTGTTTTTAACTTATACTGTTCGAGTCTAATTTTCGTCTTTTTCCACCTGCCATCATGATAGTACTCTTTCTTAGAGCTGTCTTTAAATTTAATTTTATAGAAATCCATGACATCAGGACCGGTATTCGTTACGCCCCAGGCTATGTTTTTATTAAATCCTATGATTACGCCTGGTACCCCTGGCAGGCAGGCTCCGTACACGTTTACTTCTGGGCTAATCAGCTGTGCCTGGTACCAGATTGAAGGTAGAGTAAGGCCCAGGTGAGGATCATTGCTAAGAATGGGAAGCCCGGTTGCTGATTTTTTTCCTGCAATTGCCCAGTTGTTACTTCCAATTTCTGATTTTGGGGATATCCAACTCAATTCCTTATTTTCAGGGTCAAGGCTCGCCATTATTTGCTCAGGAAGCTGAGGGATTTTGAGAGGTTCAAAATCATAGCGGGTGCCTTCAGGAATGATGGGAGATTCAACGAAAGGGTAATTGGGAAACAGGTCATTGACTACATCCATACCAAATTTTTGGGCAGTCCTTGTCATTCTGAGATCATTACTTCCGCCGTTAAGTTGATTTCTCATGTTCATCATCATGAGCATGGTTTTGTAAGGAGACCATTTTTCCGGCAAATAATTCAGAATTTTATATTCCACCGGAAGATCTTTGTCTGACAATCTCTCAATGTAAGCATTCACGCCAGCGGAGTAGGCCTCCAGATCTGATTTGACCGTTGGGGCTTCATTTAATCTCTCGATAATTTCTGCAGCGGCTTTTGCCATGCCTGATCGGCGATTGTACCGGTCATATTCAAGGGCCTGTTTACCAACCACCTCGGTAAGTCTGCCAGAGGCTACCAGCGTGTAAAACTCCATTTGCCAGAGGCGATCAGAAGCTACCATATAACCCTGTGCCATGTAAAGGTCATGCTCGTTTTGAGCAAAAATGTGGGGAACTTGATTTTCGTCCAGATGGATTGTTACGGGACCGATTAGTCCGGGTATATCCAATTGATCTTTCCGCAAATCGGCGTTGAGAGCATTTTGCCAGAAACCTGTAAACGGGCTAAAAAGCTTGCCCAAAGGGGGGATTGTCCCAATTGAATTTCCCAGAAAGTAAAGGACTATTGCCAGTACGAGTGTAGGCCAAACCGCTTTCCAGATTTTCATGCAGCAGGTTTTTACAGGGTTTGTTGATCATGCAATTTAATAAAAAAGTATGCATGCAGATCATTGACGCTGCTAAATTATTGACCAACCGGCCAAAAGAGATGTATCAGGGAATCAGTGTTTAGGGCATTTCTTACAATGCTTGCCCTTCTTTTTATATGCTTTGCAGCATTTTTTGTGTACACAGCAGTCGCCGGCTTCCCAAACCATCTTAAAAAGAGGATTTGCATCACGGGAAGTGGCAGATGAAAGACCAAATTCAATTGTATTTTCCATACGAATCCTTTGACCTTGCAAATGTATAAAATTAATTTAGATCAAGTCTAAATTAATGGCAAAATTATGGAAGACCTATGCTGAAAACTAAAGAAAAACGGGACTTTCCTAAGAAAGCCCCGTTTTTACAGCATTATCTGAGATTCTCAGGCTTCGTTATTTGCCGTGAGTACTCTTTTAGAAAGTTCATCATTCAAAAGATATAAGGCGGAAGAATTATCACCAATCATCTCCAGTTTCTTGAGGAGTGTTTTAACACTGGCTTCTTCCTCTACCTGTTCTGTGATAAACCATTGCAGGAAAGTATGCGTAGCAAAATCTCCCTCATCGAGTGCTTGTCTCACCAGAGAATAGATACTTTTAGTTACTTCCTTTTCATGAGCGAGAGTCTTTTCAAAGCAGTCTATAATACTTTCAAACTCATTTGGTGGAGCAGCTATGGCTTTCATCGTTATCTTTCCATCCACTTCATGCATGTAATTGAATTGTTTTTCTGAGTGCATGAGTTCTTCCTGTGCCTGTACTTTAAAGTAATTGGCAAATCCATCCAGATCGCGGTCCAGAAAATACGAGCACATAGAGAGGTACATATGGGCTGAGTAAATTTCTTTGTGGTATTGCTCATTAAGCATTTCCTGCATCTTTGGACTTATCATATCTGCGTTTGTTTTAGATTATTGAACTTCTTTCGAGAGACCTTATATTTTCTCAAAGTTCTGTATTTTTTAATTGTTCTGCCATTTTAAGGTCTAACATAAATCTGTACATAAGGTATAGACTCAGGTATCCAAAGTAAACAGAGATGGCATAGCGATCGTTCAAGTCTTTCATGTACATACTGAAAGCTCCTGTGATGTCAAAAACGAAAAGAATGATAATAGCCCATATCCCGGTGGCATGCAGTTTTTTGTCACGCCATAAGAAATAGATGGCCGAGACCAGCAGAGTATCCAGAAATACAAACAATACGACAGCAAGAGTTATTAAAAATGACATCTCCGGGATAAGGTAAATAGCCACAAAAAGGAAAAAGGTAAATGCCACTAAAATCACCCCTATAAAATTCTTCCAGCTACGAATGGTCAAAAAGCCGGAAACACGCCTGATATTATAGAAAAAGCAGAGTCGTCCGGTGATGAAGAGTAACATAGCCACAAAGTTTGTTATTTCCAGCGGATGATAGGAGATTAGAAAAAATCCTAGTGAACTTAGAATAAGCCCGGCAAATGTATTTCTGAAATGAGCGGAACGTCGCTCCGGAAGGTGATTTCTAAAATACACGCCACTAAGTAATAGTACAGGGAATGTTTTCAGAATGGGTAAGTAAGGCCACCAATCATTATATTGTGCAATAAGAACAGGAATTAGGAGCGAAAAGTAGAGCCTGTAAATCTGAGAATTTTCTAAAAATTTTGGAATATGAGATTTAGGGAACGGCATAATTGCCTGCGAACGACAGTTTATCGTTTTCGAAGAGAAGAGGTAATCATCGAATCGATAGGGTAAAAACGATTTTACATGTCAAATTGTTTCCTGATTGAAAAATTATCAAATAATTTTTCAAATAATTCTTTACTTGCCTATCAGATATCTCTATGGTTGAAAAATTATGACATCTACAAAGCTTTATGAGGTTCGAATAGATTTTGGTCATTCTTTAGTTTTTCTAAAAGGGAGCAAGCCGCATCAATCTTTTTATTCCAATTTAACTAAGGCCTCTGCCGCACTTGTAGCCGCTCTTACAGTTAATGGATGGGGTATGTCAGGGATAAATTACACGGCAATTTATCGCTCAGTGAAGAAAAAAGGGAGTTTCGTGAAATATGTAAGAAAAAATGAAGTTCCTTTTTTCCGGATTGAAATCATTGAACGTGTTATGAATCCGGGACTCAACACATTCGATATTGAACCTGCTCCGGATTAGAATAACATATCGTAAGGGTCTATATTGAACCGGATTCCGAATGTGAAGAGGTGCGATGTGTTGCTATCTGCGGCTTGCATAGTTTGATGACGCCTCTGATACCTTAAGTCGATGAAAATATTCTGAAAAACTAGGTAAGTAAGATCTGCTCTCCAAAGCGAAGTTCTTGATTCAATTCCCTGTCCTATTTCATTTTCGGTATCACGCGGGCGATCCAGCCGGTAGCTTTTCAGGATATTGCCCCCCCAGTTTTGAAAGGGGCCATCATACCCTTTCAGGTAATGCAGATAGGTACCTTTCAACAGAATTCTGGGAGAAGGCTGGTATCTTAAGATTCCGATAAACTCCCGGAAGTTTGCTCCCAGCGGGTGGCCTACAGGTGTATTATAATTAACGGCATTTGTAAATGTGGTGAAATGGCTGAAGGTGTAAGGTCTGGTCTGATTGAACTCTGCCTGCAGGTCCAGATTGTTGATTTTAAAAACATCTACATATTTGAGACCTAGCTGAAGGGCGTTTTTCTGGCCGTACCAGCCTTCATTTTGGCTTTCCTGCCGGTTAAACTCATCAAGAACAAACTGACCGTAAACACCCATTGTACGCAGTAAATTCAGGCGGAAATCTATACCTACGATGGCATTGTCTGAACTGCCAATGAGACCTTCCACAAACCGGTAGAAGATAACCGGATTCAGGTAGTTCATGTCAAACTTTCTATTGCCAAAATAAACCATTTCGAACAAGCCGATATTGAGCTTTCGGGTGACGTTGGCATTCAGGTGATGAAACACCATGAACTTCCCGGGAATAGTTTCCAAATCGTCCACACTGAAATCTTCCTGTGTATTATTAAGCTTTCCCAGAAGGTTGGTGTATTCAAGACGCCCAAGTTTTACCTGAGCTGCAAAATTGAAATAAGGAGCACTGAAATCACTTAAGATCAGCGAGCGGATTCCCGATCCTATAAAGTTTTTGCTATGCCCCAGTCTTAGCATAATATTTTTTGATGGATAGTAAACCAGATAACCGATAGCCTGCATGTAATCACGGCTAAGGCGGGCAGAATCTTCACCAATTACTTTAGTAAATCCGCTGTAAGGAAAACCGCCGGTGTACTTCTGGTATTCTTTCATATAAGACGGACTACTTGCCTGATTCTCCGTAAAACTGGAGTAAAATCCCAATTTGTTGTTTACTGCCCCTCGCAAAACCACTCCCCGGGTATTTACAAACTGTCCTTGCTTTCCCTGAGAGAAATTTTCATTTCCTCCATAAAAAGCAAATGCGGGGCTCACGTGCAGGTTAAAATCTTCTGTTTTAACTGAATAGAAATCTGTCGGCTGAGTAAAAAAATGTTTAAGAAACGGTTTGCCACTAATCAGGCTATCGTTGGAATATTCCCAATACAATCTTTTTAGGTAGAGAAGGTTTGAGCTGTCAGATTTGGAATAATCCAGTGTATCCGGGGATAACTCATTCATGAACCTTGCAAGCTGAATCCCCTCATAGGGTCTTATATTTGAATGGAAGTAGTTACTGAGGCCGGGTGCTTTAATTTCAAATCGATCAATGAAATGATAAATATCCTGGTTTAAAGGCAAAAATGCACTTTGACCGTAACCCGTAAACGAGAACAGAAACAAAAAAAGCCTGTAATACTTGGGCATTAGCTGTAAATAAGACCGCAAAGTTAGTTAGTTTTTGAAAGGACTCGGGTTAGTTTTGCAACCAATACTTGTACCCTACTGTTTTTCAGTCAAAGTTTGGCATCATGAAGAAATTCAATATTCCTGAATTTTACAAAAGCGAAATCATTGGAGAGATAAAGGAGATCAGACGTAGGAAGGACAAATTAAAGCGTGATTTTTCTCCTACTGAATTGAAAATAGGCAATTTAACTGTTTATCTCGCCAGGCATTTCGGGTTTTGCTACGGCGTCGAAAATGCAGTTGAAATTGCGTATCGGGCTATTGAAGAAAATCCGGGAAAGCGAATTTTCCTACTTAGCGAAATGATTCATAATCCGGAAGTAAATGCTGATCTGCTTTCGCGAGGGGTTACTTTTC
Source organism: uncultured Cytophagaceae bacterium (assembly GCA_966250325.1). GTDB lineage: Bacteria > Bacteroidota > Bacteroidia > Cytophagales > Spirosomataceae > Jiulongibacter. The sequence continues at coordinate 67,475 of CBINGY010000003.1, forward strand.
TGATGGATACCGCAGGCAATAGTATGTATGACTGGAATAATCTTTCCAAGGAAGATGTGGTCATTGTGCCGGCTTTCGGAACTACCGTGGAACTTCAGAAAAAGCTTAACACCATGGGTATTGATCCTTATACGTTTGATACCACCTGTCCTTTTGTGGAGAAAGTTTGGAACAGGGCAGCACAGATAGGTGAGAGAGGATATACTGTGGTGGTTCATGGTAAACCAAATCATGAAGAAACAAGAGCCACTTTTTCACACGCTAAAGAGAATACACCAACGGTCGTTGTCAAAAATATGGAGGAGGCAAAAAATCTGGCTTCGTATATCCGAAAGGAAAAATCTTCTGAAGTTTTCTACAGAGAGTTTGAGGGAAGATATTCCGAAAATTTTGACCCTGAGAAAGATCTACAAAAGATTGGAGTGGTAAATCAAACCACGATGCTGGCTTCTGAAACTCAGGAAATTGCCGATTACCTGAAAGAGGAAATCCTTGGATTTTATGCTCTCACTGATGAGAGCTCGCAGGAACGTTTTGCAAATACACGCGATACCTTGTGTTATGCCACCAACGATAATCAATCTGCAACCAGGGCTCTGCTTGATCAAGTTGCAGACGTGGCGATCGTGGTGGGTGGTTACAACAGCTCTAACACAACGCATCTGGTGGAACTTAGTGAAAATGTACTTCCCACGTATTTTATCAGTTCAGAAAATGATTTGATTTCCGTATCCGAGATTAAACATTTTGATCTGAAAACCAAGGGGATCATCCTGACAGAAAATCCTTTTCCGATGAAGGAGAACCTAAAAATTTTACTTACCAGCGGAGCCTCCTGCCCTGATATGATCATGGAAAGGGTGTTGAAAAAATTGACCTCTTTTTTTTGCAATACCCCCGATTGGCAGGACGTTATTAAGCAAGTGGAAGAGTTGAACTAAACGCTTGACTTTCTCAACTTTTTCATATAGATTTATTCCACAGTTTATTTAAAGATTACTTGTTTGTTTAACCTTAAACCTTTTACAAAAATGAGCATGCTCGATTATGTAAAATTGATTTTGGAAAAGGTGAGTTTTGACCGTAGGCTGTTTGAGAAAGAATTACAAAAAGGTATCAAGCAGCTGGTACCAGGCGAAGTGAAACAGTTGAAAGATTGGTGTTACACCCGGTTCGGTTCAGTTTACAGGAATATCCTGAACCGGATTTTTAATCGACCTCAGTTTGCCTGAAGAAAAAGGCCCTGTAAGAAACAGGGCCTTTTGTTTATCTGTCGAATCGTAATCTTTTGCCTTTGTTCTGTTCAAAAAATCTCCCCTCGGCATAGGCCAGATGTCCTGATACGATGGTAGCTTCCACACTGGATTTGAAGCTGTGACCCTCAAAAGGCGACCATCCACACCGGTAATGTAAACTATCTTTAGTGACCACAGTAGGCTTATTCAAATCAGCAATTACGATATCTGCCCAGTAGCCTTCCCGTAAAAAGCCCCTCTCCTCAATCTGGAAACAAATGGCCGGTGCATGAGAGGATTTCTCTACGACCTTTTCCAGGGTAATCTTTCCCTCGTGATAGAAATCAAGCATGGCCAGCAGGCTGTGCTGTACCAATGGCAGACCAGCTGGTGATTCCCAATAATTTTTGTCCTTTTCTTCTCTTAAATGGGGTGCATGATCGGTGGCAAGTATATCGAAATGATCATCAAGTAAAGCCTGGAATAATTTCTCCCGGTGATCATGTTTTATGGCCGGATTACACTTGATATCGTTACCTAATCTGCGGTAATCTTCGGCATCAAACCATAAATGATGAATGCAGACCTCTGCCGTTATTTTTTTCTTTTCGAGCGGAATGGAATTGTCGAAAAGCTTGATTTCATCCGAAGAGGAGATGTGAAGAATATGAAGGCGTGTGCCATATTTTTTTGCGAGGTCTGTGGCCATGGAGGAGGAAATAAGACAGGCTTCTTCATTCCGGATTAGGGCATGAATATCATAGGGGAGCTCACCCGCTTCATATTTTTGTTTGTAATACGCCAGATTGCTTCGTACGGTGGCCTCGTCTTCACAATGTGTAGCAATGAGCGATGGGAAAGAAGAGAAAATTCGCGTAAGCGTTGATTCATTATCCACGAGCATATTTCCGGTGGAGCTGCCCATAAATATTTTCAAACCACAGACACTTCTGATGTCTGTTTTCATGACCTCCTCGTAATTTTCATTGGATGCTCCCATAAAAAAGGAGTAATTGGCGAGAGAGGTTCTGGCGGCGATTTCGTATTTATCCTGTAATAATTGTTGGGTGAGTGCATTCGGAACAGTATTGGGCATTTCCATAAAGCTCGTGGTACCTCCTGCTACAGCTGCACGGGCCTCTGTTTCGATACACGCCTTGTGAGTAAGTCCCGGTTCTCTGAAATGCACCTGATCGTCTATTACCCCGGGAATAACAATCTTTCCCGATGCATCAATAATGGTTTGTGCCAATGTGGCCGAAATAGATGAATCTATACGTTCAATCCTTCCTTTTCTAATAAGAATGTCAAAAACCTGTGACCGGCCTTCATTGATAAGCCGACCATTTTTTATCAGAATAGATTCCATGTTATAGTTTCTGTTTTAAGCTTTTGGCTTCTTTGCTTACCCAGGCATATTCTGAATTATCTATCGCTTTATTGACAAAAACAGATGCCTTTGACTTCTCTCCCAGATTCATCCAGACTTTGGCAAGGGTAAGCTCGGCCATTGGTTTTAAATCTTTTGTAAAGTTACCTTCCGATTTCGATTGAAGTGATTTTTCCAGTGAATTTCGTGCTTCATTCAGTTTACCTTCTTTGAACTCTATCATGCCTTTGAATACCCAGTAGGCCATTTTATGATCTGTATAAGGCACTGCCGCAAGTTTGCTGTTCATTAGTTTGGCCTTTTCTGTTTCACCCGAGACCAGAAGTGCCTCTGTAAGTCTCATCGTGAAAAGGGGATTTTCCGGAAACTCCTGATGTAATGTTTTAAGGATTGAAAGGGCTTCTGCGTTTCTGTTTTCGTACTTCAGGCAAATTCCTGCAAGAAAATACCTGGCCTCCACCCCTGTAAATAGAGCCTTATTGCCGGCTTCTCGTAAATGGTTGAGGCCAGTTGTTTTATTTCCATTCCTGAAAAAATAGATGGCGGGCTTAATCTGAGGATGAGTTTCCGGGTATTGCACCCTATAAAAATTGTAGAGACCACTCATAAACAGGAAGTCTGGAATTTTGGAGGTTAATTCAAAACCGTCTTTGAGGTAACCGTATGCATTTCTGGCTTCGATAGCGGCTTTCAGATAATCTTTACGGTGATGATAGACACGACTGATAGAGCCATGTGCCGATAAGAGGTAAAAGGTAGCTTCGTGCTTGTAAGCTTCATTGCGGTAAAGGGCTTCTGCGGCTGTTTTGCATTTCTGTAACACGGATAAATACCTCTGTGTGGCTTCTGGTGAGCTTTCGATCGGGTAGTTTTGCCAATAGATAACCTGTGATTGCAATAAATAATTAACCGGATGGCTGGCATACTTTCTGGTTATTGGAGCCAGAATGGCGGCAGCTTCTTTAAACTGGAAGTTATAAATTTTTTCTATTCCGGCTTCTGCTATGCTTTTGGATGCAGCGTCTGAAAGAAACTGAGCATAGCCAGTTAATGATAGTAGTATAAGAAGAAAGATTCGAAAGATTATCACACCGCAAAAATCAAAAAGCCTTTTCGGGTTACCGAAAAGGCTTTTGTTCAATTATTACTACTGCTTACAGTTTGTTAGGCATATCTACCTTTTGATTCAGGTAATTCATTACCGCATCATAGTCAGAAGTTGAGATACCTGCTGCTTTCAATCCAGTATCAACAGTTTCTTCAATAACTACATACTTAATAGAAATATCGGAAGCAGGAGCAAATACAAATGAAACAGCACCCCCGGTGGCTACCGTTCTTTTTCTGTAGTACACATTCAGCTGACCAGCCTGCTCAGAAACTTCAACCCGCTCTTCTGAACCAGAAATATCGGTAATAACAGACATAGGAAGCTGAACTTTTTCTTCGCCTTTCATAGCGTACACAAGTACGTGTCTGTCTGCTGTAATTTCAGCGTTTGGTATAGCTACAGCACCCCAAGAGCTGGTCGCTGCAGTTCCAAAGCTAGATCTTTCAACGATAGCCCAATCTGCAACAGCTATGGTATGCGTAAAAGAATGTACGTTTGAGTTTCCTGTGTCTCCTTTATCTCCTTTGTCTCCTTTGTCTCCTTTATCTCCCTTGGCTCCTGTGGCACCTGTAGCACCGGTTGGTCCGGTAGGTCCTACTTCACCCTGAGGACCAGTATCACCTTTACAAGAAACGAAAGCTACTGTGGATGCCAAAGCAAGCACGCTTAAAAGCCGGATTAATTTGTTCATAATTCTAGTTTAATTTTATAATGACTTCTAGTTTACTAGCAATATTAGCTCAATTTGGACAACTTTGCAAACCATATGTTTTGATAATTTATTTTACGGTAGCCTTAAATTTGAGCCTGATAAACCAAACAAAAATGCATTCACCAGATTCTCTTAATCAAGTAGCTGATTTTCACAAAACCTTCCACCATCCGATACTGGAAAGCCCTCAGATTCCTCCGAAAAACCGATGTGAGCTGAGAGTTGAACTCATTGCAGAGGAGCTTCGTGAACTTCAGGAGGCGATTGAGGATAATAATATCGTGGAGGTGGCAGACGCTCTGTGTGATATACAATATGTTTTATCAGGGGCCGTACTGGAGTTTGGTCTTGGGTCAAAATTCAAAGAACTTTTTGATGAGGTTCAACGCTCCAATATGAGTAAGGCATGTGCCAATGAAGAGGAAGCTATAGCTACAGTATCTCACTATACTGCCAAAGGAACAGAGTGTTATTACAAAAAGGACGGAGATAAGTTTCTGGTTTTCAGAAAAGGGGATAATAAAACCCTGAAAAGCGTCAATTACTCTCCTGCCGATCTGAAAACTATCGTGGAAAGATAAGGAGCTTGCTATGGCAATCGCAGATGAAATAAAAAGTATTGAATCTCAAATAGATGGTAAAGCCAGACTTATCGCTGTATCCAAATTACAGTCTGACGATAAGATTCTTCTGGCCTATGAGAGTGGTTTTAAGCGGTTTGGAGAAAACTATGTGCAGGAACTACAGGCAAAGTATGATCGGCTCCCCAAGGATATCGAATGGCACATGATAGGTCACTTGCAAAGTAATAAGGTGAAGTACATTGCCCCCTTTGTATCGATGATTCATTCGGTTGATTCTCTCAAATTGCTTTTGGAAATTGATAAACAGGCTGCTAAATATAACCGGATTATTCCTGTTTTGTTACAAATTCATATCGCTCAGGAAGAAACAAAAACTGGACTCTCAGAATCGGAGTTGTTTGAGATCCTGGATTATTGTAGTAAACAGAATCATCCTAACATTCTTTTAAAAGGCTTAATGGGAATGAGTACATTTACGGAGGATAAGAATGTGGTGAAGGCTGAATTTACTTCCCTTAAATTGCTGTTTGATAAAGTAAATAGTCATTATCCGGCATTTTCTATGACAGAGCTATCGATGGGAATGAGTGATGACTGGCAACTGGCGGTGGAATCGGGTAGCACCTTAATTAGGGTAGGCTCTGCCATTTTTGGAAAAAGATCATGAAGAATAAATTTTACATTTTAGGGGCAGTCATTGCAGCCCTGGGAGTGGCAATCGGAGCTTTCGGGGCTCATGCTCTTAAAGAAATGCTGGAATCAGCCGGCCGTGCAGATACCTTTGAAACTGCCGTGAAGTATCAGTTTTATCATGCTTTTGCTTTGCTGTTCGTGGGTTTTAGAGAGGAGAAAACAAAGAGCAGGCTGGTAATTTCTGCCGGTTATGCTTTCCTTGCCGGCATACTCATTTTCTGTGGTTCACTATATATGATCTGTTTCACCGGGAATACTATCTTCGGAGCATTTGCACCCATTGGCGGGGTGGCTTTTATAGCCGGTTGGGTCTTATTAGCACTTGATTTCAGAAATTAGATCAGGCCAGAGTTAATCGTTTCAGATGAAGTTCCATGACTTCACCCATATTTTTGCATTTCGAGAATTCTGAAGTTTTGAAATGTTCATTGAGTTCCTTTTTGAGTTTTTGAAGATTTTCTTCAAGGTAATTGTGATCATTTTTCATAACTCTCATCAGGTCATTAATCCTAACCTTCTCAGATTTTGCCCGGTTGGCTATAAGTGACCGTTCCTCTTTTTGATATTGTCTGACAGACTCGGGCGTCATATACTTCATCCCAAGCTCAATTATCGGATTATTCTGTTTGAAATATTGCGGCATATACACCGATTTACTGCCTTCATAAGATTGCTGGTCAAAATCTATGGCTCTGATGCGATAGTGAAAATCCTCAAAATCGGGTGTAACAATAATGACAAAATTAGACGAATGCATATCCCCTAGTAGCCTGGCAAAGCACCGCTCATTAAATTTTATGAATTCTTTGGCCAATCGTATAGGGTTAAGGTTTTTGTCGCCGAGATGATATTCAAAAAATAGGTCGCCAGGGATTCCTGCAATATGCTCCTCCACCAGCGTATCACTGAAAGTTTTGTAGTTGATCACATTAGGAGATAGCAAATGCTCCAGCTCCAGCCCGTAAACCCGTGATGAATCAGCGTTTTTTATGTAGAAGTAATCGTAATTGTCATTTACTTTATTGATGATCCTTATTCTGAAAGGGAGTGTATTGGCATAGGTACAGGTATCCACACGGTCTACAACGAGGTGTTCGATGACGGAGGCGTCTCCATCAGTCTTAAGATCAGCATATATAATTTTAAGGTTTTCATAAATCTCGCTGACATCCGAAGGCGAATAGGTAACAGATTCCCACAGCGTATCATTATTGTGTTTGTCCCGAAGAGAGATGCGGTTGTCAAAACGCAAAAGATCTGAATATTTGAGAGGTAGTTCCTTTTCCCGTCCATACTTGATAAGGTACTGTCTCAATTCCTGATTGATCTTGTAGGGTATCTTTTTTTTTGTAATTAGTGCCATAGGGCCGGCGTGCTATAATTCTTAAGAATTTCTTAAAATCTGAGGCCACATAAAATAAAGGCCGAAAACTTTAGTTATTGAATGAGCGGCTGGGATGCTTCCTGCGTAAGTTAATATACAGCATTTCTGCCTGAAACCCTTCCGGGGGTACAAGTTGGGAATAATTGCGTAATTTTGTAGTCCTTATATCCTAGATAACATTCAAAAAAACGAAAATGGAAAATTCTGAAAGAAACAATAACTCGGCACTGAAGGCGGCTTTGGTACTGGCAGCAGCAGTGGCGGCGATCTTCGGGTACCTTTATTTCAAAGAACGGGGTAAGGTAGAGGAGAAAGTAGTAGAAGTAAGTGAGGTTAACCGGGAATTAATGCTCACCAGTTCGAAACTTGATTCGATCAGTACGCAGCTTGATGCCCGCATCGCCGAAATTACAGCCCTGGGAGGTCAGGTTGACGAACTTGAAGCACTGAAGGTTCAGCTTGAAAAAGACAAGAAGAATCTGATTTACTCTAAAAATGTGAGTCTGAAAGAGTATCAGGATAAAATCGCCTCGTACGAGCAGGCTTTGGTGAAAAAAGACGAAGAAATAGCCAAACTCAAAGAGGCTAATGTGATTCTTACCAGTGAAAATGAGACGCTTCTTACCCAGAAGGCCACTTTGGAAGGGGAGAAGGAGGTTTTGGAAACTACCAAAGCTCAACTGACAGACAGCGTTTATGCTGTGAATGTGAAGAATCAGGAGTTATCGGAGAAAGTGTCTCTTGCTTCTGCTCTTAAACCCATGAATTACTCGATTTCTGCGATTAACTCGCGTGGTAAAGAGCGAGATGGTGGTGAATTTAAATCAAAGCGGGTAGATAAAATTAAGGTGGCCTTCAAACTGGCAGAGAACCCTCTTACCAAAAAGGAAAATAAGACCATTTATATGCGTCTGATGGATCCAAAAGGTGCCGTAATTTCAGATATGGCAACTGGTTCCGGCTCTTTCAATTTTGGTGGAAAGGAAATGGTTTATACAGCAAAACAAGCCGTTATGTTTACAAATAATGGTCAGACTGTCGATTTTATTTACGACAGAGGTAGTGCCTATGAGTCTGGTGATTATACAGCAGAGTTTTATTCTGAGGGATATCGCATAGGTCAGACAACTTTCTCAATTAAGTAAATACCTATTGGTCGTTTAAAAAAAAGGAGTCTGCAACCAGACTCCTTTTTTTGTACAGAATGAATAATCTTTTCAGGATACGCCACCTTCCTGATATAACAATCGAATTAAAGTCTCACCAACGGCTTCCAGAGTGCCCTTGTCTATTGCATGGATGTTATCATCATGAGTATGCCAATGATCAAAAAACGTCTTATTCCCTGATTTCAGGTCAATGATATCCACCATCGGAATTTTTCGGTTTATAATCACCGGCAAATGATCATCTGTAATGCCTGGGCCATTCTGCTGGATAAAAATATTTCCAAAACCTGCCGAAGATGCAATCTGCCAAATTTTATTAACGATAGAGGGTGCCACCTGCATGGATGCCTGCTCCTTTAAAAAGGTGGCGTTTTTTGCCCCTACCATGTCAAGAAGTACGCCGTAAAAGGCTGAATAGTTTTCTTTATGCGGATTTTGCGACCAGTACTCTGAGCCTAGTAGATAGCCTCCGTATTCGTTTATAGGGTTTCCTTTAAAATCATCGGGAGCACCGCCGTCTTCCGCATCAAAAAAGATAAAATCTATACCAATGATGGGTTTCTCATTGCTGGCAGCAATACTGCGAGCAATTTCCATGAGCACCGCTACTCCACTGCCCCCGTCGTTTGCCCCTGGAATTGCCTCGGTTTGTTTTTCGTCATCCTGATCTGCCAGCTCGCGGGTATCCCAGTGAGCGGCGAGAATTACCCGTTTGGTTGCAGCCGGATTGAATGCGGCAATGATATTCCTGGCCGGCCTTTTCTCACCCTTATAAGAAAAGGCATCAAACGGTTGTTCAGTTACTTCGAGTCCAAATCGTTTCATTTCTTTAACCATCCAGTCTCCGCAAGCCTTGTGGCCTGGCGTGCCGGGTACGCGGGTTCCAAAACTTAATTGTTTCTCAATACCGCCAAATGCGGAGTCAGCATTAAAGTCGGGAGTTGAAATTGTCTGGGTCTCTGGCTCGTTTTCGCTAGCTTGAGAGGAATTTTCCTTTGGATTACTATTGCATTGAAAAAGAGTAGCCGCCATAACTATCAGGGCGGTAATTTTGAAAGTAAGCTTCATCTTCCTATTTTTGATCACTATTTGTACCTGTTTAAGGGCAGACAAATAAACAAAGGTTAATACCTGCTTTTCTAATAAACCGAAAAAAAATGAAAAAATTACTAACAGGCGGTGCTGTCTGCATGGTCTTTATTTCACTGACATCATTCAAAGATTTGCCTTCTGAAACTCGTGCTCTGAGGTATGTCAATTATTCAATTTTTGGGTCTAAATATGCAGATACTCCTATTTTAGATGAGCAACTGAAGGGGCATGTTTATTATGTGGTGAGCGGCCACGGCGGGCCAGACCCCGGTGCCATGACCAAGAAAGGGGATCAGTGGATCAGTGAAGATGAATATGCCTACGATGTAAGCTTGCGTATAGCCAGAAATCTCATCACACACAGTGCCAAGGTATACATGATTACCCGTGATGAAAATGACGGAATACGGGATGAAGAGCTCCTCGAAATGGACAAAGATGAAACGGTCTGGGGAGGTTTAACCATGCCGCTCAATCAGCGGGAGAGGCTGGCTCAGCGTACAGATATTATCAACAAATTATATCGTGAAAATCAGGCAAAAGGTTACAAAGTTCAACGTACCCTTGAAACGCATATTGATTCGCGGTATGAAGACAAAAAAGTGGACGTATTCTTCTATTTTAATCCGGGAAGCACCCTGGGGGAATCACTGGCACAGAATATTTATTCCACGGTGAAAAGTGAATATGAAGAGCACCAGAATGGACGCGGCTATGAAGGAGTGGTGCATTCTAGAAATTTATGGATGCTAAGAGAAAGTATTCCTACGACAGTGTATGTAGAGCTGGGCAATATTTCAAATAGCTTTGATCAGAAGCGTCTGCTTTTGCCAAACAACCGGCAGGCACTGGCTAACTGGATGGTTCAGGGCATCTTGCAAGCTCCCTGATTTCCGGGCCTTCATTGCCCATAAATTGTAATTTTTTAACTTTGGGGCCAAACACGAGTCAACAAGCAGGAATCAATGACCATAGCCTTTACTATTTGTTCCAATAATTATATTTCTCAGGCAAAGGCCCTGGCTGATTCATTGAAGCGAACCAATCCCGAAGTCAGATTTATCATAGGACTGCTGGATAAATTCGAACATATTCCTGAGCAATTTCGGGCAATATATTCCTCTTATGAGATCATTGAAGTATCGGAAATTGGAATCCCCAATTTTGACTGGATGAACTCAGAATATGATATAATAGAAATAAATACAGCGGTTAAGCCCTTCTATTTTGAGTACCTGGCATCCAAATTTCCTTCTGCTGCGAATCTCATCTTCTTTGATCCTGACATTCTTGTTTATACGTCGCTTGCCGAAATAGAAAAAAAGCTGGACGAGTGGAATATTCTTTTAACTCCGCATGTTCTCCATCCCATTGAGGATGACCGGCACGTATATCGGATTCATGAGGCAGATATTCTGAATCATGGAATATTCAATCTGGGCTATATTGCCATACGTAGAAATGCCGAAACAGACCGGTTTATTCAATGGTGGAAAGAGCGATTAAGTGAGCAATGCAGACATGATCTGTGCAATGGACTCTTTGTAGATCAGCTTTGGTGTAATCTGGTGCCCTGTTATTTTGATAAGGTACTCATAGACAAGCATCCGGGCATGAACATGGCCTACTGGAATCTGCAGGAAAGGAAAATAAGCGGGGAGAAAGGGAAGTATAAAGTAAATGATAATTTTGATTTACTATTTTTTCACTTTAGCACATACAATCCGTTTATTGAAGACAATATTGCCGATAAACAGAACAGATATAAATTATCTGAGAGACCAGACTTGCAGATGCTTTATGCAGAATACGAGGAGATGGTAAATGCCAACTATTTCAAAGAATTGAAGCAAATTCCATGTGCATATGGCAGAAAACCAAAGCCTTTGAAAAGGTTTAAGAGGGTTCGTGCAGCTATTACTAATCCGCTTCGAAAAGTGATTCATTTTATTGAAGAGACAATTTGAAATGTCAAGAAAACTCGAACTGCTGATCATAACGCATCACAATGTTTTCCCCGTAGATTCAGGGGCAGCCATGACCACCGTGTCATACATTGAGGAAATGCAGAAATGGCATAAAGTTTCGGTGGTAATTACCAATCCGTTTGTGCCCTCCCAGGAAGATTTGGAAAAGTTAAAAAGCCGATGGTCAAATGTTCGGATTTTTCATGGTGACGGAGCTGGTCATTCTTCAGGCCACCAGGGATTCATGGGGAAAGTAAGAAAAGGCTTATATAAAACGGGAATTTTGAAAGCACCCGTTTATACACTCACAGAAACGGCTCAGTTTAACTATTCGCCTCTGAGGCCTGATGAGGCAGCCGTGATTCAGCGGGCACTCGACGCGGCAAGTTATGATATCATAGAGGTCAATTACGTGGAGAAATTTCCTGCAATATTCATGTTGCCCGCAGATACGATTAAAGTAGCCGTAAATCATGAGCCTCGTTTCAGACGAACCATGGTTCAAAATCAGGGAGGTTTACTCGAAAAAAAATACGGAAGCTACCTTGAGGCATATCAATATAAAATTGAGAATGATCTCATGGATCTGTATGACGCTGTTATCTGCCTGAATCAGGAAGATACGGAACTCGTTGGAAAGTCGGTTTCCAAACCAATTTATCAGGCACCGGTTTCAGCCAGCTGGGAGGATATCAGTGAAATTGAGCCTATTCATGTACCTGTTGAACACGTTTTTTTTCTGGGAAGTGGCAATCATCATCCAAACTTTGATGCGGTAGATTGGTATGTTCAAAGCATGGCGAAAACAGTTTTTGAAGAGCTCGGTGTTAAACTGGAAGTAATTGGTGACTGGCCTGCTGAGAAACAAAAGCAACTTGAAAGTCCGTATGTTATTTTCAAAGGATTTGTAGACGATCTGAATATTTACGCTGAAAACAGCGTCATGCTGGTGCCTGTAAGAACGGGTGGAGGAATCCGCACTAAAATCCAATGGGCCATGTCAAAGGGTATACCTGTGGTTTCAACAGCTTTTGGGCATGAAGGCATCCCATGTGTTCATGAAAGAAGTATTATGCAGGCTGAAGACGTTCATGGGTTTGTAGATGGAATACGCAAATTGAAATCAGATAACTCGTTGAGAAATCTTATCAGAAAAGAGGCGAACGAGATTATCAGAGAACATTTCAGCCCCAAAACTGTAGTAGATAGCCGTTCCCTCATATATAGCGAATTGCTCAATCATAAACTGGTTTTACAGTGAGCCTCGGGGTTATAGTGCCCGTTTATGCCGAGGTTCCGGATGCAAACGAACAGCTGGCATTGACTCATAACCTTTCTGTACTCAAAAACCGTGAGGTGATTTTTGTGCATCCTGCCGGTTTGAATACCTCCTATTATCGGAAGGTTTATTCATCAGCCTCATTTGAATCTTTCGAAGCCCGATTTTTTGACGGTATTATGGGGTATAACGAACTCATGTTGTCAGAAGAGTTTTACAAGCGGTTTGTGGCCTATGATTATTTACTAATTCTTCAGCTAGATGCGTGGGTTTTTGAGGATAGTCTTGATTACTGGATTGAGCAGGGGTATGATTATGTGGGGGCACCTGATTACATGTACAAGACGCATCCAAGTTCATGGCATACTCGCTTATTTGGCAGGCATTTAATGAATGGAGGCTTATCGCTTAGAAAAACTGCCGGAATGCTCAAAGCTCTGAAATTGTATAACATACTTTATCGAAAAGGTTATAGAGGACTGGAAGACTCCTACTTTTCTGCTCATTATGCCCGCTTTTTGCCGGTTCAATTTTTACTGAGACTTCCAGATTACTCTACAGCTCTCACCTTCGCTTTTGAAAAGTCGCCCTCAGCAGAATTTGCTGTAAATGGAAATAAAATGCCGTTTGGCTGCCATGCATATCTTAAATTTGAGCCAGACTTCTGGAAATCAAAAGGAGTGATTATTGCCTGAGTATCTCATGCCCGATTTGTCCATTGTTCTTGTCAATTATAAATCTGCCCGGTTATGTATTGACTGTATTCAAACTGTCAAGACATTTTCATCAGGGTTTACCTATGAAATCATTGTGGTAGACAATCAGTCCGATGATGGATCAGAAGAATTGGTTACCGGGGCACATCCTGATGTGCGATGGTTGAATATGGGCTATAACTCGGGATTCAGCCGGGCAAACAATTTTGGAGCAAGCCGGGCTGAAGGTGAATTTGTTTTATTCCTGAATACAGATACGCTTCTTATAGACAACGTGCTGCTCAGATGCCTGAAAAGGATGAGAGAGGATGCAGGAATCTCGGCATGTAGTGTACTTATGCTGGATAAAGACCATATTCCCAACTATGTGGATCCTAATTATTCTATTGAAGGAATAGCTACCTACGCGTTTATTCCTACCAGAAACATTTTTTCGCCATGGGTTAAAAATAAAGTAAAGAAACTCCGTGAAAGGCTGGGAAATCAGGGTCTGGATTTCCTATTGGGAGCATTTATCTTTTGCCGGCTTTCAGATTTTCAGAAAGTGGGTGGCTTTGATGAGAATCAGTTTCTTTACGGTGAAGATGTGGACCTAAGTTGTAAATTGGCCAAGCTTGGCAGATTAACCTTTTTTCAGGATCTCAAAATTATTCATTTGGAAGGGGGGAGCACTCCATCATCTGAAAAGCCGGACACGTTTTTTCCCAGGCCTCAAATGCATCTTGCGAATCTGGTTTTTCTTAGAAACTGGTTGGGTGCTACGTACTTCTGTCTGGTAATGCTCAATTATTACCTTTTTATTCCTGTGTATTTTTTTATCAGGCTTGCCAAAGGCGTATTTAAACTCGATTTGAAAGGTCAATTGAGGGCACCAGTCCAATTTACCCGTCAGGTTACTCGATGGTCAGCCTATTTTTTTACAATTTTGCGGCAGAAACCTGCCTTCTATAAATACTGAATTGGAGTCTCAACCGCTTTTCAGCATCATTATTCCCAGTTATAATTACGGGCACTTCCTCAGGGAATGTGTGGAATCTGTAATAAATCAGTCATTCAGTAACTGGGAGTGTATAATTATTGACGATGGCTCCACAGATCAAACTTCGGTTCTGGGCCCTGAACTTGCCAGGTCTGATACCCGGATTCACTACCATTGGCAGGAAAACTCTGGACTGTCAAGTGCCAGAAATAAGGGTATTTCACTTAGTAAGGGGAAGTTTTTACAGTTTCTGGATGCTGATGACCTTCTCCAGACGGAAAAGCTGGCTCACTTTGCAAAGTACATTTCTCTTAACCCTGAGGTGGATCTGTTTTATGCCGAAGGCCGTCTTTTTAACGAAGAGGATAAGCAAAATCTGTTTCTGAATTACCTGGATCTGGAGCAGATGCACTGGACTTTGGACATATCAGGTTCTGGAAATAAAATTATTTACGAGTTTCTTAAGTTTAACCGCTTTCTGGTCAATATGCCAGTAGTTAAAAAAGAGCTGGCTTCTACCTTACTCTTTGATGAGCAGCATACCAGTGTTTCAGACTGGAAGCTTATGGAACGTGCTATTCTGAAAGAAGGGTATAAGTTCATTCAGGGCAATGACGATTGGGATTTCTGGATGCGGGCAGCCATCTCAGGAGCACGGTTTATGAAAATTCCAACCGCGGAAAATACCTATTCTCTGCTGAGGTTACATGGGGGAAGTATGAGTACCAAACAACAAGCCATGCTTAGCTCACAAATGATGATGCGTAGAAGGTGGGACCGGGCATTTACGGATAACGAGGTAAAAAACAGTAACCTTAGGCTACTGAAGCTTAATAAACTGATCTACGGTATCAACCTCAAAAGAGAAGGATTCAGTAAACTAGGCCGGGCATTTATTTTTAGTTCTGTTATGAATGGCCGGGCTCTCTCTTATTCTTTATTTGGCCTGCTGGCTTATTTCCTGCCTGGCGAAAAGGCCCTTCAGCTTTTAAAGAAAGTTACAGGACAGTCTTAGACTTCTTCCCAGGCCCAGTCAATACGGTGTTTCAATTCTTTGATCACCATTCCGTTTTGTTTAAAGTAGGCTCTTACCTGGTCTACCTTATCAAACTGACGGTTATTTTTATATTCTTTGTACAAGTCCAGCATGCCGTCTACTACCGCTTTGTCAGATCCGTTGTCTTCCTCTTTCAGTCCCAGTATTTGAGTGAAGTAGACCCCGAAATCATTAATAAGACGCTCAAAGAGCTCTCTGCCTATGGCAGAAGGGGCGAGCTGATTCATATAAAGCATATTCACATATTTCAAGAGAGTAAACATATGTGCTAAGGCCACTGCGGTATTGAGATCGTCGGCCAATGCTTCCAGAAAACCATTTAAGGCCCCCTCAATGTCTTTCACCTTTTTTTCGTCTGCCAACGTTTCTGATTCCTCAAAAACCAGCGTCTTTGACATTCTGTAGCCATTTAATAAGCGTCTGAATGCTTTTTGCGACCCTTTGAGGGCATCATTGGAAAAGTCCAATGTACTTCTGTATTGCGACTGTAACATAAAGAACCGTACGGTCATTGGGCTGTATGCCTGGTCAAGCAAGGGGTGGCTTCCGGCAAAGAGCTCTGCTGGCAAAAAGCTGTTTCCCAGTGATTTAGACATTTTCTGGCCGTTAACGGTGAGCATGTTACTGTGCATCCAGTACCTTACCGGATCTTTACCATTTAAGCCTGTTCCCTGAGCTATTTCGCATTCATGATGCGGGAATTTTAAATCCATGCCGCCCCCGTGGATGTCAAATTGCTCTCCCAGGTATTTTGAACTCATACAGGTACACTCCAGATGCCAGCCGGGAAAGCCCATACCCCAGGGACTTGGCCATTGCATGATGTGCTCCGGAGCAGCCTTTTTCCAAATAGCAAAATCGAGTGGATTGCGTTTCTCTGCCTGGCCATCCAGCTCACGGGTTTCATTGAGCAGATCCTCCAGAATTCTTCCGGATAGCTTACCGTAGTTCCCTCCATTTTTGTTGTAGGCATGTATGTCAAAATAGACAGAACCATTTGATTCGTAGGCGATTCCTTTATTTATCAGCGTTTTTACAGCTTCAATCTGCTCTATCAGATGCCCTGTAGCGGTTGGTTCAATGGAGGGCGGCAAAAAATTAAACTGCTCCAGCACATGGTGGAAGTCATTGGTATATCGCTGTACCACTTCCATGGGTTCCAGTTGTTCCAGCTTGGCCATTTTACCAATTTTATCTTCTCCTTCATCGCCATCACCTACCAGATGGCCCACGTCGGTAATGTTTCGTACATAACGCACTTTGTAACCCAGATGTCTGAAAAAGCGAAATAGAACATCAAACGTGAGAAAACTTCTTACATTACCCAGGTGAACATTGTTATAGACTGTAGGGCCGCACACATACATGCCCACATATCCTTCATTTACAGGTATGAAAATTTCTTTTTGTCGCGTGAGGGTGTTGTAAATTTTGATTTCTCTCATGAAACTCGCTTAATTCGGCACAAATCTACGTGATTTGAACGTAATCATAGACGGACATGAAATAAAGTCTGTACCAATAAGCTCTGGATTGCATGCTGGATTAAAAAAAAGTAGGATGTTAAGTTTTCTGTCAAAACCAGCCTCAAAGGCTAGTGTAAATTCTGTGAATGAAAACAAACTGGAGAGCTTGTTGACGAAACATGTTCCTGGTTTTGCGGTGTCCTATTGCCTGGGTCTTTGGAAAGAGCAGCCTTTCTCATTCAAAGTAACGCGTTCACGAAACAGCTGCCTGGGGAATTACAAGTTTGAAGCAGGAAATCACACCATAACCGTCAATAATGACCTGAACCCCTACAGTTTTCTTATCACCTACATTCATGAGGTGGCTCACATGTATGTTCAGCTGGAAAATAAAAATTTCAGAAGAAGGGCACAACCACATGGCCAGGAATGGAAAAGGAAATTTCAGGACCTTTTTGCTCCGCTGTTAAATGAGGAAGTTTTTCCTGAAGAGCTGTTGTATATTCTCATAAAACACATGAGAAATCCTGCGGCCAGCTCTACCAGAGATCCTTTGCTGGTTAAAGCTCTCAGAGAATTCGATAAAAATGCCCAAAATTTGCTCCAGCTTGAAAGTATTTCGATCGGAGAGACGTTTATTTTTAAGGACCGGGTGTTTCAGAAGCTGGAAAGCAGAAGAAGCCGGGCACTCTGTCTGGAATTGCATAGCAAAAGAAAATATACTATCCCGCTTTTAGCAGAGATCAAGAGAACTGATTGACCGTAATAACTTAAAGTGAAAAAAAAACTCTGCATATTTCTTTACATACTATCCTTTGGCGGATTCTCGGCTCATGCTCAAACCCGTTTTCATGAGGGAGTATGGTATGAATTGAAAATTGAAAAAGACGGCGTTTATCAACTTAACAGGAGCTACTTTGAGCGTAATGGAATTCAGGTCAAGGATCTGGATCCGGGGAAAATCAGGCTGTTTACGGTTCGGGAGAAGCTTTTGGATCAGAGCAATTTGTCGGTGCCAGATCTGCAGTTAATAGAGATACCTGTAGAGCTTAAAGATTCTGACGGCAAATTTGATAAATCAGATTTCATAAGGTTCTATGCCGAGGGGCCTCATCAGATTTTGGTGGATTCTTCAGGGAATTTTTCACATCAGCTGCATCCATTTGACTCATATTCCCGCGTTTTTGTTGACCTCTCCGGCGAAACACCTTCTATGCGAATAAGGGAATCTTTAAAACCAGCAGGTGATCTGACACCACTTCCTGGTCTTACCTACTTTGAGTACTATGAACCCGAAATAGCCAATCTGCTGGACAGCGGCCGGGAGTGGCTTGGGGAGTATTTTTTCTCTGAATGGAGTAAAGAGTTTTCAATTCAAGGGATAGTAAAGGGGAGCTCTGCCCGAATTACAGCCCAAATGGTGGGGCAAACCTATGAAGACGCTGAATTGAGAATCCTTTACAAGAATAAGGAAATCGGGAAAATGCTGCTCCCGAGGATCACTTATCGATGGAATGATAACTTCAGAAGGTACGACCGGGCAGGAGAAATACGAAAGACTGATGCGAGCTTTCTGGTAGAAGGAGATAATCCTGAGTTTACTTTTCAATTACCTGCCGATCTCGATATCTCATCTGGTGTACGGCTTGATTTTCTCGAAATTACGGTGGAAAGAGAGCCAAAACATTTCACTTTGCAGTGTTCTTCCTACCTTTTTAGTTCCGGAATTTTTAGCTTCAAAAATGACGGTTTGGGCTATGTATGGAATGTATCAGAACCACTTAAACCCGAGGTGCTTTCCGGTAATACGGCTAATTATGAAATAGGTACGACCACAGGTGCTACCCGATTGGCATTTTTTACAGATGAAAATGTTTTTGAACCTCAGGGAATAACACACTTTTTGCAACCGGCAGAACTGGCAGAGGAAGTTCCTGATCTCATTATCATTTATCCCGAACTCTTTAAAAGAGAAGCCCTTCGATTGGCAGAATACAGGCAGAGGACTGACCAGCTTAGCGTGTTTACTATTGGACTTGAGGATGTCTTTTATCAATTTTCAGGCGGTAAAACCGATCCTACGGCCATCCGGAATCTATGTAAGTATTTCTGGAGAAAAAATCCGGAAAAACTGAAGTATCTGCTACTGTTTGGAGATACAACTTTTGACCCAAAGAATAATAACGGTCTTTCCTTTGTAAAGCCTGAGGCTTATATTCCCACCTACGAAAGCCGGGAGTCGCTTGAACCAATATTTAGCTATTCATCGGATGACTACTTCGGTTTTCTGGAAGATCACGAGGGTTTTTGGGCAGAAGGTTTTTCAGAAAGAGGAATATGGAGGTCAAATCAGGACAATGATCATACCTTGGATATTGCAGTAGGGAGGCTACCAGTCAAAAACCGTATAGAGGCGAGTTTGTTGGTAGATAAACTGATCTATTATGGGTCTTCAGGTGGTTCGCTGGGCGATTGGAAGAGAAATGTCTTGTTTACGGCCGATGATGGTGACAGAAACACGCACGAAAAAGACGCTGAAGCATTTTCAGATTTGCTTGAGCTTACAAATCCTTCCTCAAGAGCTGTCAAAGTGTATGTTGACGCGTTTCCCCAGATTGCTTCTGCCACCGGTGAACATGTTCCACAGGCCGTTGCAAAATTTGAGGAGACTCTCAAGAGGGGCGTTCTGGTAGTGAACTTTAATGGTCATGGGTCTGAAGATGGGTGGACAGACGAAAAACTACTTACCATTGGTCAGATTCAACGTTGGCGTAACCGCGACAAAATGCCCGTTTTTGTAACGGCTACCTGTGAATTTGGAAGGTTTGATAATCCTTCCGTTGTTTCGGGAGCGGAGTTGGCATTGCTTAATCCTGATGGAGGGGCTATTGCATTGCTTACCACTACACGGCCGGTCTTTTCCAGTACCAATTTCCCTATTAATTCAGCTTTTTACAAAAATCTTTTCGAAACGTCATCCGATGGAATCCGAATTGGAGATGTGTTCAGAAAAACCAAAAATGAGTCGGTTCTCGGAGAGATTAATCGTAATTTTTCCCTTCTCGGAGATCCCTCATTACGGCTGATTTACCCGAAAGACAAAATTCTCATCACTTCAGTGAACGCGGGGACACCTGAAAATGCAGTTGTAGCTTATGGGTCACGCATTAGTCTATCCGGTGAACTTTCAGATAAATCGTTTAACGGAAAGGTGAAGGTTACTGTTTTTGATAAAAAATCTAAAAAAAGCACACTTGGTGGTGCTGGTAATTTACGATTGAATTATGAAGAAACCGATCGAAAGCTTTTCGACGGATTAACAGATCTTGTGGATGGGAAATTTGCTATTTCACTCGTTCTACCCACTGTTAAAGATACCACGGAAGGCACTCTTTATATTTACGTGTATGCGGTAAGTTCTGATAGCACCCGGGAGGCGATCGGGTCTTTACATAAGGTATTAATTCGGGGTAGAGAAATCCAAGAAACTACTGATAGGGAGGCACCCAAGGGTGAATTGGGCTATAATTTATCTGAGGGATTGATTGAAATTGTTATTAGTGACGAATCAGGCATTTTTTTGCCGGATGGGGAAGAAAACTCGATGATCCTGGTGCTTAATGATACACTGGAGATTTTGCCGGCCGGCTACCTTCTGATGAATGAAACTGGTAAATCAGGAGTCATCAGGTATCCAGTGGGACAGCTTCCTGCGGGGAAATATATGCTGAACCTAAAAGTTTCTGATGTCTATACTAACAGGGCAAGCCTTACGTTTGAATTTACAGTTGGATCAAGGCCTTTTGCGATTGAATTGTTAAGTTTAGGGCCAAATCCTTCAGATGGGATTTTGAATGCTGAGGTTTTCCAAAGTGCCACGGGTGAAAACATAGAATTCGAATTTCGAATCTTCGATCATTCGGGTAGATTAATGAGAGAGGAACTGAAGGAATGTTTTGAGTGTGAAAATAAAGTTCGGATTGGTACGAATCTTGAATCATATCTTCATACAAATGGCCGGTATATCTATCATATCAGAGCCAAAGCTAATCATGATAAAACGGAGAGTTCGGTGAGCGGTCATCTTCTCTTTTGGAAATGAAATTAAAAAGATGGTAAATTTGACCTTCTCAACGAAGCACATTACTAATAAAAACTCTATGATGAATCGTTTTGTAACGATCGCTTTTCTAGGCTTAATTTCCTGCAGTGCCTTCGGACAGGCCATAACAGAAGACTATAGAATCGTATCTTCTGCAGTTCCTTTTCTTACCTTATCTCCGGATAGCCGGGCGGCTGCATTGGGTGATGCTGGTGTGGCTTCCTCACCAGATGTAAGTTCAGTATATTGGAATACGGCCAAACTTGCTTTTGTTGAAGGGGATGCTGCAGTTAACTTTTCTTACGCCCCATGGCTTAGAGACCTTGTAAATGACATGGGTTTGCTGAATACTTCCATGTACAAAAAAGTAGGAGAGGGGAAGGCGGTAACTCTTGGTTTTACCTATTTTAATCAGGGTTTGATAGAGTTTACTACCAATACTGGTGCATTTGCCGGGGATTTTCAGTCACGGGAATTTGCATTGGCCGGCGGATATGCCATGAAACTGGGTCAGGATTTTTCCGGAGGGCTTAATGTAAAGTTTGTTAACTCCAATCTTATCGGGAATCAGGCGGTTAATAATCAGGCCAGTAAGCCAGCCAAAACGGTTGCTGCAGACCTTAGTCTCTACTATCACAAGGATCGCCCTACGGATTCAGAAAAAAAATCGGATATATCTTTTGGGCTTAATCTGAGTAACATTGGTGGTAAGGTGAACTACGGCGTGGATAAAGAGTATTTCCTTCCTATGAATCTTAAAGTGGGAACCTGTTTTACGCTTAAACCAGATGCTCAGAATAGGTTTAATTTCCTTCTGGACTTCAATAAATTGCTGGTACCAACCCCGCAAACAGACGGAACACTGCCAAACTATGGTACGGTAGAGGCGATATTTAAATCATTTGGTGATGCTCCGGATGGTTTCGGCGAAGAGATGAGAGAAATTAACACATCATTGGGTGCCGAATATATTTATCAGAACCTGATGGCCGTAAGAGCAGGTTACTTTTTTGAGCCCAATTCCAAAGGTGGCCGTAAATACGTAACCATGGGTGTAGGTTTGAAACTGAAAGATGCATATGGTTTGGATCTGGCTTATCTGATACCAACCACTTCAGGAAATCCTTTGGCAAATACCTGGAGAGTTACTCTGAATTACGGACTTCCTCAAAAAGCGATTCAGCAGGCTCCGGTTGATGGCTTGTAGAGTGTGATATGAAGAAATTAGAAATGGGCAGGATATACTCTTCGCCCGTTTTTTTTGACTTATTCGTAGACTTTTACACCTTTATTAAGCCAAACACCCCATTTTTTATTGTACGCATGAACCTTCTGTGTCTGCTTTCCGTCTGGCCCATATACAGGATTCCCCTGATTTACCCACTCAAAAATACTTCCGTACAGATTTTTTACATTGTTGAAACCCGCCGCCCGTAATTTTTCACTAATCTTTTCACTTCGCACACCAATGGAGCAGTAGATCACTATTTCGGTGTCTTTGTCAATTCCGTTCAGACGGCTAAGATCAAAATCATTGAATCCAACCCAACGGGCGTTTTTGAGGTGACTTACCTGGAATTCGTTTTTTTCACGGGCATCCAGCAGCGTAAGTTTTTTCAGATCCTTATTGGCGAGTTCAGGTACTGTAATAGAAGGTGTTGACTCGCTCAGCATGCTTTTGAGTAGTAAATTAAATGATTTGCTCTTCACTTGTCCGTGACAATTTGAAAGTGAACAGATACTCAGGAGAAGAATTAAAAGGCTCCGCATCCCGATAATTATATTTTACGTTTCAGTTCAAAATGTTTACCGAGATACACTCTTCTTACCATTTCATCGGCTGCCAGATCTTCTGCAGAGCCGTGCTTCAGAATTTTACCTTCAAAAAGTAAATAGGCTCTGTCGGTTATGGAAAGAGTCTCATTCACGTTATGGTCTGTAATCAATATACCGATATTGCGGTGTTTTAGTTTTGCCACGATACTTTGAATTTCTTCAACGGCAATTGGATCTACCCCCGCAAACGGTTCATCCAGCAAAATGAATTTAGGATCTACAGCAAGGGCTCTGGCGATCTCGGTTCGTCTCCGTTCACCTCCGGATAACACAATCCCTTTATTTTTTCGAACATGCTGCAGGGAAAACTCTTCCATAAGAAGTTCTGTTCGCTCTTTACGGGCTGCTTTGTCCAGCTCAGGTTTTGCCAGCTCCAGCACACCCAGTATATTTTCTTCGACAGTTAGATCCCTGAATACCGATGCCTCCTGTGCCAGGTAACCGAGACCCAGCTTTGCACGTTTATACATTGGCAGGTCTGTGATATCTTTATCATCAAGCCACACGTGGCCCGAATTTGGTTTCACCAGACCCACAGCCATGTAAAAGGAAGTGGTTTTGCCGGCACCATTGGGGCCCAGAAGGCCTACTATTTCACCTTGCTCCACCTGATAACTCACGTGATCATTGACCAGACGCTGTCCGTATTTCTTAACCAGGTTTTCTGTTTTGAGTATCATATCAATTGTGGTGCCTTAAATCAATTACTGCATTCGATTTTGAGAGAATTGAAGCCCTTGAAAAATGCAGATGTACACGATGTCTAGTTTTTTACTGGCAAATATACATTCTGATGGTTCGGTTCAACTAAAACGAATGAGTCTTAACATCTTTTAAAAACAGCTGAAGTGTTTTCTGACCTTTGAAATTATTTTCTTCCAGGCTGTATACAATATCAAGCCGCGGGGAATTTTTTATAAGATGAAGATGACTTTCTGCCATTCCAAAACCAAGTGCCGGTAATAATACCCCGCTTTCTTCATCCATTAGTTCCAGCTTAAAATGCTTTTCTTTCATTATTCTGGGTTCTGAGGCCAGTTTTATTCCGTTTGTTCTGAAAACCGGCTGCATGTTTTTCGGCCCAAAAGGTCCCATCTGTTTCATGATCCGGTAAAATTTCGGGGATATCTCTGGAAAAGTGATTTCAAGGTCAACCGTAATTTGAGGAATGAGAGATTCCTCTGAGATCATACGTCGCACTGTTTCATCAAAAGCTATTCTGAATGGTTCTATCTGATCAACAGGAATAGTCATTCCGGCTGCATGCATGTGTCCTCCAAATTGCTCCAGAAGATCTGAACAGGCCTCCAGAGATTCATAAAGATTGAAACCCGGTACAGAACGGGCCGATCCCGCAGCATAACCTTCTCTGGTTTTTGTGAAAATGATAGTAGGCCGGTAAAAATGCTCTATACAACGCGAGGCTACTATTCCTATCACTCCCTTGTGCCAGTCTTCTTTGAACAAAACGGTACTTTTGGCTTCATGGAGCATCCACTCGTTGCTCCGGATCATCTGAAGGGCCTCTTCCGTAATACGTGAGTCATGCGTTTTGCGTTCGGTATTATGCGATTGAATTTCATAGGCAAAATCAACCGCTTCTTTGTAATCATTGCTAAGAAGTAATTGTACCGCAGCTTTGGCATGTTTTATTCTACCCGCTGCATTGATACGTGGGCCCAGCGTAAAAACTACACTTTCAATACTCATATCTCCCTGAAAACCCGAAACTTCTTTGAGGGCCTTCAGGCCTGTTCTGGGGTTTTCGTTCATTTTTTTGAGCCCGAAATGTGCGATAATCCTGTTTTCACCAATGATCGGCACTATATCGGAAGCAATACTCACCATACATAGGTCCAGGTATTCAAAAAGATGTTGAAGAGGGATTTCTTTTTTCAGGCACCAGGCTGTAAGAAGTTTAAAGCCAACGCCATTTCCTGTTAATTCTTTGAACGGGTAAAGACAATCGGCTCTTTTAGGGTCAAGTACTGCTTCGGCTGGTGGTAGTACTTCGCCGGGTTCATGATGATCGCATACAATGAAATCTATTCCTAAACCTTTGGCATACGCAATATTTTCGATTGATTTTATTCCGCAATCCAGGGCGATAATTAAGGTACACCCATTTTGCTCTGCCCAGTCGATTCCTGTTTTTGAAACACCATAACCCTCCTTGTATCGGTCTGGATTATAATACTCCAGATGGTTGTAAAAGGTGGAAAGAAAGCCATATACCAGGGCTACTGCTGTGGTTCCGTCTACGTCATAATCCCCGTAAATAAGTATCTTTTCGCTATTATCCATAGCTTTCTCCAGCCTTTCCAGAGCCAGATCCATGTCTTTCATGAGGAAAGGATCGTGTAGGTCTTCGAGCGTTGGCCTGAAAAATGTTCGGGCTTCATCAAAATTTTTTACTCCTCTTTGCCAAAGAAGCGTAGCCAAAGGGGAATCAATCCCAAGTGATGCTTCCAGCTTTTTTACAGTTTCAATCTCATCATCTTGAGAGGGTTGGGGTTGCAGGGACCAGCGTTTTTGATTCATGCCCAAATTTAAGTAAACGTGGCATAGATTTTGAACAAAATTATCTATCAACCTGGTATGAATTTTAAGATTCTGCCGTAGCGAATTACTCATACTCCTCTGAGAGGTGAGTCATTTGCTAAGTTTGTCAAGTTAAAAAGTGGGGGTCGCGGAGACCTCCATTTTTTTTACAACCAAACAGAAGAACACTTCGTACGTATTGCCATGCGACTTGTTCTACTCATCTTGTTTTTTTTCGGATCTGTAAGCACCTTTTCTCAAAAAGGAAAACCAGTTTTCCGAAACAAATCAATTATCGGACTTCCTGTAGTATTCCGTTTTCCGGAAACGGGATGGGGAGGAGGCTTAGCCGGTACTGCGAGCTGGGAGTGGGCTCAGGACGACAGTACTTCAAGCCCCAGCCAGGCTTCAATAGGGCTCACGTATACACAAAATAAGCAAGTACTTGCATTTTTGCCTTTTCAGGTATTTTTGGATAATAACACGTATTATCTGAATGCCGACATCGGGTGGTTTAAATACAATTTTTATTATTACGGCATTGGTGAAGGGAGTGTTCCTGAAGAAAGGTATGACGTTAAATTTCCGCGTGTCAGACTACTTGCCTCACGTAGAATTGCCCCGCAGCTTTACCTCGGTCTGCGAGTTAATTATGAAGAGTATACGGTTACTTCCACTACTCCCGGTGGTGAACTGGAGTCAGGAAAGATTTCAGGAGGCGACTACAGCAGAACTTCTGCCTTAGGCCCGGCAATCCTGAGAGATACCCGTGATTATGTGTTTTATCCCAGAAAAGGGATATTTGGGGAACTGAGCTTTCAACCTTCCCTTAGAGTTTTTGGCGGAGATCGTAATTTTAGTCAGCTTGTTGCTGATTTATCCTGGTACAGGTCTATATCACCCAAATTGGTTCTGGCAAGCAATTATTTTTCAGTATTCAGTTTCGGAGGGGATGTTCCTTTCAGTCAATTGGCTCAGCTGGGCGGGCCCAGAAAAATGCGGGGCATTTACCAGGGCTTTTTTCGGGATAAAAATACTCTGCTTCTTCAGGCAGAGCTGCGGTGGGAAATCTGGAAGTTTGTGGGAATGACGGCATTTGGGTCTTCCGGTTTTCTGGGTAACGAGGCCGATTTTCTACGACTCGGCCTGCCTAAATTTACCTATGGTGTCGGCCTTCGATTGGCAAGTAGAAAGCATTTGAATGTGAGACTCGATTACGGTTTATCTCCTTATGCCAAAGGTAATTTTTACGCAACCATTGGGGAGGCTTTTTGAAAACGGCCTCATTGTAGATTAATAAGGCCGTTTCTGAATTAGAATTGCTTTATCACGAAACTTTCCAAACCCATCCGTTGGTGTCGGCTACTTTACCTGTACGGATATCATTCAGAGCATTCTTCAGTTTTGTTGAAACCGAGCTTTCTGTAATGGCGGGTAATTCGTAATCTGTTCTTTCATAACCGACTGCAGAGAAAGGAGACACTACCACCGCTGTGCCTGCTCCGAAAACCTCTGTTACCGAACCGTTGCGTATTCCATCAATGATTTCTTTCACCAATACATCCTGCTCAGATACTTCATAACCAAGAGCCCTTGCAATCTGAATAAGAGAATCTCTGGTAATACCTTTTAAGATAGTTGAGCTCGTTTTGGGCGTTAGCAGTTTACCGTTCTGAACAAAGAATACATTCATGGTTCCACTTTCCTCAAAACGTGTATGACTTTTGGCATCTGTCCAGAGTAATTGGGTATATCCCTGCTGCTGGGCAAGTTTCGCCGGGTAAAGAGATGCAGCGTAATTGCCGGCACATTTCGCATAACCCACCCCACCTTCAGCGGCTCTAATAAACTCCGTTTCTACTTTCACTTTAGGAGCAGAGGAGTAGTACTTGCCCGCCGGACTCATGATGATCATAAAGCGATAATTCATGGAAGGACGTACCCCCAGATAAACATCTGAAGCAAACATAAACGGACGCAGGTAAAGGGAGTTATCTTCACCACGAGGTACCCATGCCGCGTCTATTTTCAAAAGTTCATTAAGGCCACCTATAAAAATTTCTTCGGGCACCTGCTCCATACACATTCTTTCAGCGGAAATATTGAAGCGTTTAAAGTTTTCGAGTGGTCTGAACATGAGAACCTCACCCTGATCATTTTTAAAGGCTTTCATACCTTCAAAAATAGATTGACCGTAATGTAATGCTGCGAGAGCAGGATTAAAGCCAATTTCTGCGAAAGGTAGTATCTCTGGGGTCTGCCATTCGCCGTTTATGCAGTCAGCTACCAGCATGTGGTCAGTAAAGAGTGATCCAAAGACGATATTTTCTGGATCCAGCTGACTGATACGACTTTCCTTAACTCTGGTAATTTTGATTTCCGTGGCTGACTCTACCATAATTTTATTGTTTTGATGATGTTATACCCAAATTTTGAACCATTCAAAGAACAAATTTTACTTTTTAAATAAATTCGGTTCGCTGAATAAATGTTCAACAATTTTTGGGAATAATATTCAGACTGTCAAGCATTTCGATTAAAATAGTTGTCAAAACAACTAAAATCTTTTTTAACGGAGAGCTAACTCTTCGAAGAGCTGTTCAAACAAGGTGCTCTGAAGAATTACCTGCCGGGATATTCTGTGATCCACATATCTTTTCTATCCAGCAGCGGATTATCCGAGAAGTTCTCCTTCAAGACCTCGCTGAATTTGCCTGAAGGTGCTGTTTTTCTACCATTACGGGCTTTACTTAAGGTTCCCGTTCCAAGGATATCAACAAGTGCAGCATTCAGCAGGGTTTCATCCTGATCTCCAAATGGTTTAAACGGAAGTAAATTATCATTAACTTCTATGTCAGTGGTAAACCCTTCTTTAGTGCCGTAGTCTGATTTTCCTAAAGCATTCACAGACTTCAACACAATAGGCTGCATCCCCCAGTTCCACCTTTTCGGATCATTCTCATCATCTATGGTAATAGACCCTACATTTTTCCCGTAGGTGTGATTTCCTACAAGTTTTACTTCCATGTAAGGGAGTAAATTATTAATTAGAAGTTCACTGGCTGATGCAGAGCTGTTTGAAACCAGAAAGTAAACTCTGCTTAGCTGATCCCCCACATTATTTACTGAACCGAAACCAGGCTTATCTTTGAAAAAATAGCTGTCGAAAACCCCGGAACCGTATTGTTTGGTCATTTTTTCTGTTTGCTCGCTATTCCATATTTGTCGGGTCATAAGTTTTGAAGGATCCAGATCCTTGACAATAAGCGAGCTCAGTAATTCTGCTGAGGATATATAACCCCCGGGATTAAACCTTAGGTCCACGATGAGTTCGTTGATTCCGGCAGATTTGAAAGTGCCAAAAAGCGTATTCAGGCTTCGGTCATTACTGGTTAAGAATTGCGTATAGACAAAATATCCTATTTTCTTATCCCCAAAATCAAGAATGGAACTATGCTGAAGAGCATCTGTCTGAGTCACTTCCTTGGTAAGTTCTACTGAATTCTGCGTATCCGTGAAGGTTCCGTTCTGGTAACTTCCAAGGGTAAGTGTTACCGTTTCATTCTGAAGTACCGTGGTGTAATTATCTGCTGTGATATTTTTGCCATTTACCTTCATAATGATATCGCCACGTTTTACACCCATGCGTTCGGCAACACTATTCTTTAAAGTATAGGTGACAGCCATAGCAATCCGATCTCTTTGGGAACTGGTGTAATAGAGCTTGTATTTAAGCCCAAAAGTGCTGGTAAGGCCGTTTAATGAATTTCTCAGTTCCTCTGAACTTGTTTCAATCCATGAAAAACGATCTGTAACCCCCGGGTTAACTAAAATACTCTCGAAATACGCTTCCGGGTCCAATGTAAGGTTAGTGGCTTCTTTGCCGGGTAGGTCTGCCTCCCAAAGATAATACTCCTTCATTTTAGAGTAGATCCAGTCATTTACCACCTCATTTTTCACAGAAGACGTTTCATCTTCGGCGAGGTCGGGAGCTTGTTTCCGGCAGGAGGCAAATATCAACAGCACGGCCAGATAAGTCAGAGGTATTTTCTTCCTGATATTCATATGATTGTGATGCCTGTTTGATACCATCTTATTACGCAAAATTATAACCAAAAGATGCTCAATGTATCAATATTCTTTTGAATTTCCCTGCCGTAGTTAGTTCGTTCATCTATTTATCGTTTTGAAAATTAAGGTGTTAGGTTTTTTTAAATACTTTTTTTTGTATTTTAGTAAGACAGAAGTTTGTTTTTTCTTTGATATTTTGAGAAAAAATATAATTTTGCAAGGAGTCGTGATTGGAAAAGAACCCTAAGAACATTTCAGATTGTATGGGAAAATCTATACGCCTTACCAAAGGCTACGATATTAAACTCACAGGTGAAGCACAGAAAGAAATCTTCGACGTATCCGCAGCCGAACTTTACGCAGTAAAGCCTACCGATTTCAGATCACTTGTTCCAAGAATGCTGGTAAAGGTGGGGGATGAAGTACAGATTGGTGATCCACTGTTTTCTGATAAAAAGAATGAAACGATTCAGTTTGCATCTCCTGTAAGTGGTGAGATTGTGGATATCGTACGTGGGGCTAAACGAAGAATACTGGAAATTAAAATTCTACCAGATAAGGAGCAAAAGTACTCGCAGGTGGAAATACCAAAGTCTCTTACTTCGGTAACTGTCAAAGAAACACTACTAAAGGCCAATCTTTGGTTTTTAATACGACAACGTCCTTTCAATATCACGGCAGATCCTGCTGATGAGCCAAAAGGTATATTTGTTTCTTTATTTGATACCGCTCCCCTGGCTCCTGATCACGGATTTTTACTGGCAGATAACCGGCAAAGTATTGAAAGAGGATTAGAAGTACTTCATGCACTGGCCGGAGGTAAACTGTATCTTGGAGTGAATGCCGGCTCCGATTTTTCATTCCCGGGTGCTGAGGTAAATCAGTTTTCGGGGCCGCATCCGTCAGGGAACGTTGGTATACAGATGCACCATACGCATCCTTTACAGCCCGGACAGAAGGCATGGTATGTGGATTTTCAGGATGTAATAACTATAGGGAATTTATTTACTACCGGCAGGTTTAATCCGGAAAGAGTCATAGCACTCACCGGTTCAGAAGTATCAAAACCAGCTTATTACAGATTAAAGCTAGGTCAGTCTTTGAAGTCTTTATTCAGTGAAAACATAAATGGGGATAATGTGCGGTACATTCAGGGTAACGTGCTTACTGGTGCTACCTCGCATTCAGAAGATTTTCTTTCATTTTTTGTCTCGCAACTGACCATAATTCCGGAAGGGGCTCATTCGGAATTTCTGGGATGGCTGTTGCCATCAACCTCCAAGTTAAGCCTATCCAGAACATTTTTCTCCTGGCTTATGCCGAATAAGAAATATAGTCTGGACACAAACCTGCATGGAGAAGAACGAGCCTTCGTGGTGTCTGGGCAATATGAAAAAGTATTGCCCATGAACATCATGCCTGTACAGCTTTTGAAGGCGATACTTGCCAAGGATATAGAACGGATGGAAGCTTTGGGAATACATGAAGTTTCTGAAGAAGATCTTGCCCTGTGTGAGTTTGTTTGTACTTCAAAAATCAATGTTCAGGAGATTGTTCGTGAAGGCCTGGACATGATGATGGCTGAAGCATAATGTTGAATACCCAAAACGTACCTGCTAAGTGAAATTTATCCGAAGTCTATTTGATTCTGTTAAGCCTCATTTTGAAAAAGGAGGGAAACTGGAAAAGTGGCATCCGGCATACGATGCGTTCGAAACGCTGTTTTTTGTGCCAGATCATACCACTAAAAACGGGGTTCATATCCGTGACGCCATGGACATGAAACGAACCATGATGACCGTAATCATTGCTTTGATTCCCTGCTTAATTTTTGGGATCTGGAACGCAGGGCATCAGCATTACCTGGCTTTCGGAATGGAGGCCACAAACTTGGAGAAATTTGTATTTGGTGCCATTAAAGTGGTACCCATTATTGTGGTTTCTTATGCGGTTGGTCTTGGCGTAGAGTTCATTTTTGCCGTTATTAAAGGTCATAGCATTTCAGAGGGTTATCTGGTAACCGGTCTGCTTATTCCTCTGACGGTACCGGTGACTGTTCCTCTTTGGATGGTGGCTCTTGGTGCCGTTTTCTGTACGCTGCTTGGAAAAGAAATTTTCGGCGGCACAGGCTTTAATTTCATGAATCCCGCTTTACTGGCCCGTGCTTTTATGTTTTTTGCATTCCCGGCATTTATGTCTGGTGATATCTGGACAGACCTTTCACCTGAGCAAGGCCATAGCGTTCTAGATGCATATTCGGGGGCTACCAATCTGGTCGCGTTTGATACCAATTATATGAATATGCAATCGGCAGCAGATATGTTCTGGGGTTTTGAGCAGGGTTCAATTGGGGAAACTTCCGTTTTTGCCTGCCTTCTTGGTGCCGCTTTACTTATCATTTCGGGCGTTGGAAGCTGGAGAATTATTGTCTCAGTATTTGCCGGCGGATACCTCATGGGAGTGCTTATGAATTTACTTGCACCGGCAGATAACCTTACTCATGCCATGCACATGCCGGCATTAAATCATTTGCTTATTGGCGGGTTTGCTTTTGGTGCAGTTTTTATGGCTACCGACCCTGTAACGGCAAGTCATACGCAAAAAGGAAAGATTATTTACGGGTTACTCATCGGGGCATTCACGGTAATACTTCGGGTGTTTAATCCAGCCTATCCTGAAGGCATGATGCTCAGTATTCTCTTGTTCAATGTATTTGCACCTTTGATAGATCATATGGTGGTAGAACAACATATTAAAAGCCGTTTAAAGCATGCACAATAACAGATACACTTTTTTATACGCGATTGGCATATCGGTTATAACGGCCATCATTCTGGTGGTTACCAGTGAAAAGCTTAAGCCACAGCAAGAGGCCAATGTGGCTCTGGATAACAAAAAGAATATCCTGAAGTCTGTACTGGTTAATCTGGAAGATCGGCAGGCAATCGAAGAAACTTATACGAATTCGGTTCAGGAATTAGTTGTAAACAGTAAAGGTGAAGTGCTGGATAACGTGAACGTGAACTCGGTAGACATGAAGAAAGAAGTAGTGAAACCAGAAGAAGAAAGGCAGCTACCCATTTATATCTACACGGGTGAAGGGGGAGAAAAATCGTACATTCTTCCAATGAGGGGTGTAGGGCTTTGGGGACCAATCTGGGGATTCATTTCCATAAAGGATGACTTCAACACCATTCACGGGGCCTTTTTTGACCATAAGGGAGAAACCCCGGGTTTAGGTGCAGAAATCAACGAAAGATCTTTTCAACAACAGTTTGAAGGTAAAAAGATTAAGAATGAAGAAGGTAGTTTCGTTTCGGTAAACGTGATGAAAACCACCGCAAAATCAGATCTCGATGCATCAAACAGAGTGGATGCAATCTCAGGAGGTACCATTACATCAAATGGTACCGACGAAATGATACGTAATTGTATCGAACCGTATTTAAGTTATTTTGACAAAATTAAAGGTAACTAACATGGCAGAAGTTGCAGAAATTAAGGAAGTTAAAAAAGAACCTTTGTTTTCTAAAAAGAATCTGAAGGTAATCAAAGATCCCCTGGATGACACCAATCCGGTTACGGTGCAGGTGCTTGGAATTTGTTCGGCACTGGCGGTGACCGTTCAGGTAAAACCCGCACTGATCATGTCTTTAGGGGTAATATTTGTTACGGCATTTTCTAATCTTATCGTAAGTTCTATCCGGAAATCAATACCTACCCGGGTTCGTATAATTGTGCAGCTTATCGTGGTGGCCACCCTTGTTACCATCGTAGACCAGCTCCTGAAGGCATACATGTTTGATATCAGTAAAAAGCTTTCGGTTTTTGTGGGTCTGATCATCACGAATTGTATTGTAATGGGAAGACTAGAGGCATTTGCTCTTGGTCAGAAACCCTGGCCTGCTTTTCTTGACGGTATTGGCAACGGGTTAGGCTACGGGGCGATTTTGGTCGTAGTCGCTATTTTCAGAGAGTTGCTGGGGGCTGGTTCCATAATGGGCTATAAAATCATTCCTCAATGGGCTTATGATGCGGGCTACGTAAACAATGGCTTAATGGTGCTTCCACCTGCCGCCTTATTTCTTATTGGAATCTACATTTGGGTACAAAGAAGCCGGAATGAGAAACTCGTGAATGTTTCCTGATAAATAAAACATTGAACAAAAATGGAACATCTATTAAGTCTGTTTGTCAAATCTATATTTGTTGAGAATGCCATTTTTGCCTTCTTTCTTGGAATGTGTTCATTTCTGGCCGTTTCCAAAAAGATTAAGACGGCATTTGGTCTGGGGCTGGCAGTAATTTTTGTTATGGTATTAACCACACCTCTGAATTATTTCATTCTCACCTATATGCTGGGCGAGGGTGCTCTGGCCTGGATTCACCCTTCGTTAGCAGATGTAGACCTTACTTTCCTCTCCTTTATCCTGTTTATATCAACCATTGCCGGTGCAGTTCAGTTAGTTGAGATGGTCGTTGAGAAGTTTGCCCCGGCTCTTTACAGTGCTCTTGGTATTTTCCTGCCGCTGATTACGGTTAACTGCTCCATTCTGGGTGCCTCTCTCTTCATGCAGGAACGAGAATATAATTTTGCCGAAACCGCCGTTTTCTCATTTGGAACCGGAATTGGCTTTTTTCTGGCTATCGTGCTTCTGGCGGCCATTCGGGAGCGACTGCAATATTCTAAAGTTCCCCCGGCCTTACAGGGTTTGGGAATTGCTATGATTGTAACCGGCCTTATGGCTATTGCCTTTTTGAGTTTTTCCGGAATTAAACTTTAAGCTTTATGTTCCCTATCCTTCTAAGTAGTATCGTTGTTTTTATTCTGGTGGTTCTGCTTTTCGTTTTTTTGATCCTTACGGCAAAAGCGAAATTATTGCCTCAAAATGATGTTTCTATCGTCATCAACGGAGAAACAGATGGTGCACTCGTGGTAAAACCAGGCGATACGCTTCTCAATACCCTGGCCAATAACAAGCTTTTTCTGGCCTCTGCATGTGGAGGTGGTGGTACGTGTGCGATGTGTAAATGCCATGTGCTAAGTGGTGGTGGGGAAGTACTTCCTACAGAAACCAATCACCTCAATCGAAGACAGGTGGGAGAAAAAATGAGGCTTGCCTGCCAGGTAAAGGTGAAGGAGGATATGGAAATCAGAATTCCGGATGAGGTGTTTGGTGTAAAAAAGTGGGAATGCGAAGTCGTATCTAATTACAATGTGGCTTCTTTCATCAAAGAATTTGATGTGAAACTGCCTGAAGGAGAAAACCTTGATTTTCATGCAGGTGGTTATATCCAGATAGATGTTCCTAAGGTGACAGTACCTTACAGCGATATAGATATAACCGCACACCCTGAGTACCACGAAACACCAGCTAAATTTAAAACTGAGTGGGATAAATTTAATTTGTGGCCGCTCAAAATGGTGAATGATGAAGAGATTTTCAGGGCCTACTCCATGGCTAATCATCCGGCTGAGGGAAACCGCATAAAGCTTACTATCCGGATTGCCACGCCGCCTTGGGATAAGGCAAAGAACGGTTGGGCAGATGTGAATCCCGGAATTTGTTCCTCGTACATTTTTAGTAGAAAACCTGGTGATAAGGTGACGATTTCTGGGCCATATGGAGAGTTTTTTATTAAAGAAAGCAATGCGGAGATGTTATACATCGGAGGTGGTGCGGGTATGGCTCCAATGAGGTCACATCTTTTTCATCTTTTTCATACGCTCAAAACGAAGCGAAAAGTTACCTTCTTTTACGGAGGTCGTACGAAAAGGGAATTGTTTTATGTGAATGAGTTTCAGGCCATTGAAAGGGAATTTCCCAATTTTAAGTTTTTTGTAGCTCTTGATAACCCACAACCCGAAGACAACTGGACATTGAAAAAAGATATTAATGATCCTAATGGTGACGGCTTCAAGGGTTTTGTGCATAATGTGGTTATTGACGAATTTTTAAGCAAACATGAAAGTCCCGAAGATCTGGAACTGTATTTTTGTGGCCCACCAATGATGAATCAGTCGGTTCTTAAGATGGCTGAGGATTGGGGTATACCTGATGAAAATGTTTCATTTGATGATTTTGGAGGTTAAAAAGAATCTGCTGCTTTTAGTAAGTATTTTGGGTGTATGGGCTTGCGGGTCAAAAGACAAGTCGTATGTGCGTCTTGCAGGAAATGCTCAGGGTACTACGTTCTCGGTAATTTATGAGGGGGATGTAGATCATCCTTACAGGTCAGAGATAGATAGCATTCTCAAAGCTATTGATCACAGTATGTCACTTTGGGATGACAAATCCATAATCAATGCGTTTAATGCTTCCGCCGATTCGGTCAAGGTAGATACTCTTTTTAAAGAGGTTTTTCTGAGGTCCAAATATTTCAACGAAATCAGTAAAGGAGCGTTTGACCCTACCGTGGGGCCGCTCATGGAGGTCTGGGGTTTTGCCCGAAAAAATAATCTACCCGTGCCTGATGACACCAGAGTAGACAGCCTCAAGAGATTCATAGGTCTTTCCCGTTGTCATCTCAGGGGCGATTATTTAGTGAAAGATATAGAGGGGATTGAACTCGATTTCAACGCTATAGCTCAAGGATATACGGCAGATATACTTGCCCGTTTTCTTGAGCAAAAAGGGATAAAAAATTACCTCGTAGAAATTGGAGGGGAGGTTTTGGCTAAAGGCAAAAATGAAAGTGGCGAAAGCTGGCATGTTGGAATTGAAAGTCCCGAATTTAATTCAGGGGACGGAATGAATCCCCTTCAGGGAGTGATTGCACTGTCTGGCGGGGCCCTGGCTACTTCCGGGAATTACCGGAAATACATTATAAAGGACAAAAAACTTTTTAGTCATACGATTGATCCTTCTACGGGCAAACCTGTAACCCATTCTCTTTTGAGTGTTTCTGTGATTGCTCCCTCGGCAATGGATGCAGATGCCTATGCCACCATGTTTATGGTAATGGGTGAAGAAAAGGCACTTCAGATGGCAGAGAATCTGGGTTTGAAAATTCAGTGTATTAGCTCTGTAGAAGGCGAGCTTTCTGTCAGCCATTCGCCCGGTTTTCAGGAGCTAATTGTTATTGCAGATTAACCTCCCTGTCTAGGGATTTTCACAAGCTTCACCAGGCTTTCTGCCACAAACCCCGCAAACAGCCCCTTCTTTCTGGAGCATGGGATTGTTGTTGGCACAGGTTCCCTTAAATTCTCCATTTTTCACAAAAAGAATACGAACACTGAAAAGGAGGAATGCCAGCAAGACTAATACCAGTGTTATTACTAAAAGTTTCATACGTTAAAGTTAATGTTTTATGCGAAGATTGATGGAAATCTTTGTGTTTTTGTAAGATTTGGTTAATTTGTCGAAGACATTCACCCTAAAAACTTGAATTCGGCAATGGTAACCAAGGTAGAATCTGTATTAGAAACAAAAAAACTCCATGAAATTGTTTCCGTGAAGCCGGAAACCACCGTCATAGAAGCACTTGAAATTATGGCAAATTATGGGGTGGGAGCTATACTCGTCATGGATGGTCCTCTTCTGAAAGGGATATTTTCTGAACGGGATTATGCCCGCAAAGGAATAATTAAGGGCAGAAAGGCAAAATCTACCACGATGAGCGAAGTGATGACTGCCAATGTAATTACCGTTGGGATAAAAGATACCACCAAGGAGTGCATGGAACTCATGGATGCGAAAGGAATACGACATTTACCTGTTGTTGATGCTGATCACAATGTGGTGGGAGTGCTAAGTATCAGAGATATTGTAAATTCGCTAATTAAAGAACAGAGACAGCACATTAATTTTTTAGAGAATTATATATCCGGCTCTGTGGCAGGCTAATATCTTTACAGGTCGAAATAAGACCGAATGATCAAACGCTTATATATTATCCGTCATGCCCATGCAGAAGACCTTGGGAATTCTTCCATGCTGCGTGACTTTAACCGCGAACTAACTTCGAAAGGCATTATGCAGTCGGCTCGTATGGGCAGGCATTTGTTTGAATCCGGAGCAGACATTGATTATTTTGTAAGTAGCCCTGCCAACAGAGCTGCCGATACTGCCCGAATTATTCTGGAACAGCTAAAATTGGACAGAGAGAGACTTATTCTCGATGAATCGCTTTATGGGGGTGGTGCTAAGGCGTATTTGAAAATAATCAATGAGCTTCCGGATAGCGTAGAATCTGCGGGTATTTTTGGTCATAATCCCGATATTTCATTTTTCGTCGAGTACTTAACCCGGGATGATGTGGGTGGTGGACTTAATAAAGCCACTGTGCTAATCCTGGAGTTTCCGGATTTATCCTGGGCGGAGATTTCCTCCAAAACCGGCAGTCTATCCCGAAGAATTGATGTGGCTGATCTCAAGTTTTAGAACTTTATTCTTTCAGAATTGTTAAATCAACAGTCAGAATTAAACCATATGAAACCGGAGAACGGGCGTAGGATATTTAAGATCGTATTTTTGCTTTTTCTGGTGGTGGTAGTGCTGGTGCTTATTGATATGGCCAGGCAAACGACTGCACCATGGAAGAAGCAGATTGAGCGGGTAACAGAATAAAACATAAGAAAACCGTAACCATAAAGCAGGCTACGGTTTAATAATTAACCCTAAAAATTATTGCTTAAATATTTTCATGAAATTGGTTATTAACCAGTTTTCCTCAGATTTGAGTAGTGAGTCTACCGTATTGTTTGCAAAACTCGCTACCGTATTAATATCTTCAATTATCTTGAGAGCCTCCTTTTTTTCTTCCGTATCTGGTTTGAGGTCGTTAGAAATTTCCCTCATTGTGTCTAATACAGGTTCTATTTCTCTTCTCCTCCGCTCTCTGGCTATTTGACGAGCCACTTTCCAAATGTCTTTCTCAGCAATAAAATATTCTTTTCTTTCTCCCGGAAGCAGCTGCTTATATATTAATCCCCAGCTCATAAGATCACGGAGGTTCATATTAACATTCCCTCGCGAAATCTTCAGTTCTTCCATGATTTCGTCGGCATTCAGCGATTTTGGAGAAAGCAGAAGGAGAGCATGAATCTGAGACATGGTACGGTTTATCCCCCATTGGGTAGCAAGCGTACCCCATGTATGGATAAACTTATCCTTCGCTTCTTGTAATTCCATAAAGTCGTCTTTTAGACCAGATCTGTTAGGTTGCACGTAAGATCAGGAGTCAAAGAAAAACAAGTGTATTGAATTTTCAAAATTTTCTGAAAACATTTTAATTCCTGAACCGGCAGAATTACTTGGAGTATTGGAATATTTCGTAGGAAAAAAAGAATCCCTTTCGACCGAAAGGGATTCTTTTTTTATGTTTTTCAGGATATCTCAGAGCATTTCATCCTCATCACTCGGCTTGATTACCGCCGGAGTAAATGATCTGCTGGAGTCGGCTGTAGCGTAGGTTTCATTCGGACTAAATACACAGTCACCAGAGATGCGTACGCCTTCGGGTACTTTAAAGGTACTTCTTCCGTAATCCAGTGTTTTATCAGCGTACACTTTTTGCATGAAAAGCCCATAAGCTGGTAATGCCATTCTACCTCCCTGGCCGAATGCCAGCGTTTTGAAGTGAACTGCACGGTCATCTGCTCCAGACCATACACCGGCTACTAGGTTAGAGGTTAATCCCATAAACCAGCCATCCGAATAATTTGACGTGGTTCCGGTTTTCCCGGCTACCTCGTTATTATCAAGAATGCCATACCTTCCAAGACCTGTTGATGTTCCTCTGGTGGTAGCGGCACGCATCAGGTGAATCATTTTATAGGCTGATTCGGCACTGAGTACCTCTTTCTGGTCAGGTCTGTAATCACGAATGACTTCTCCGTGTTTATCTTCAATTCTTGTTACAAAAAGTGGCTCGGTGTATTTTCCTCCATTGGCAAAAACCGAATAACTACTCACAAGCTCATACAAAGAAACCTCACCTACACCCAAACAAAGCGAAGGACTGTTCGGCAATTCACTTTCAATACCCAGCTGGTGGGCCATTTTTATGACATTCGAAGGTTTAAATTGCTTAATAAGCCGGGCACTTACCGAGTTAATTGATTTTGCCAGAGCGGTTCTGAGTGTTAACGCCTGATACGAGTACTTTCCGTCTGCGTTTTTCGGCGTGTAGGTGGTACCCACGAGGCCATCCTCGGCTCCGAAAGTAACAGGTTCGTCTACCACCGTCTCACAGGTAGAGAAGCCATTATCAATGGCGGTAACATACACGAATGGCTTAAACGTAGAACCCGGCTGGCGTTTACTTTGGGCCACCATGTCGTATTTAAAATACTTATAGTTAATTCCTCCAACCCAAGCCTTGACTTCACCGTTTCGCGGATCCATGGCCAGCATACTCATATTGAGAAATTTCTTGTAATGCCTGATGGAATCCATCGGAGATATAAGTGTATCTTTCTCTCCCTGCCAGGTGAATATGGTCATATCGGTGGGTTTATTCATCTCAGCAAATATCTTTTGCTCATCCCCGTTGAATTTTTCTTTCAGTGAACGGTAGAGACCTGTTCTTTTCGCCACCATTTCTATAAACCCTGGGATTTCCACATAACCGCCCGCAGAAGTTTCGGCATTTCTACGCTGAACCCAGGGATTTTGTTTGCCCCAGTGCTGGTAAAATTGCTCCTGCTGTTTGCTCATGTGCTCTACCATAGCTTCTTCTGCATACCGCTGCATGCGGGAATCAATGGTGGTATATATTCTCAGGCCTTTGGTGTACAAATCTTCTGGTTTATAGCCGTATTTCTGTATTTCTTCCTTTGCCCAATCTTTGAGGAACTGTCTGAAATAGGGTGCAGGCCCGTTGTTGTGAGAATCTGGTGAGTAATTAAGCTCAATATCTTCCTCTTTTAACTGATCAAACTCATCTTTGGTAAGTTTGCCGTAATGTACCATTTGAGCCAGTACCACATTTCTTCGCGGCTTGGCGTACTCTGGTCTGAACTTAGGATTGAATCTGGATGGATTCTGAATCATCCCTACTAAAAGGGCAGCCTCATTAGTGGTGAGATCTGAAGGCTTTTTCTGAAAGTAGGTTTTGGCAGCAGATTTTATCCCGTGTGCACCACTACTGAACTCAATGGTATCCAGATACATTTTCATGATCTCTTTTTTGGTGTATCTCTTTTCCAGTTTAACTGCCGTAATCCATTCCTTGGTTTTGATAACCAGTGTTCTTACTACGGGTACTTTGTAAAGAATACCTTCAAAGGATTCGTCATTTCTCAATCGGAAAAGATTTTTGGCCAGCTGCTGGGTTATGGTGCTTCCTCCGCCATCCGGGCTGAGAGTGACTAAACCTTTTACCACACGCAACATAGAACGGGCGTCTATCCCTCCATGACGGTCAAATCGTACATCTTCAGTAGCTATGAGGGCATCAATAATTTTGGGTGAAAGTTCTTCAAAATCAACGGGGCTTCGGTTTCCTGACTCATAGAAGAATTTGCCGAGTACTTTTC
The DNA here is from genome assembly GCA_966250325.1 of uncultured Cytophagaceae bacterium. Taxonomy (GTDB): domain Bacteria; phylum Bacteroidota; class Bacteroidia; order Cytophagales; family Spirosomataceae; genus Jiulongibacter. The sequence goes on from CBINGY010000003.1 coordinate 108,341, forward strand.
CGTCAGCAGATATGATTTCTGAGGCTATTTCGCTTTTGGGATTATCCAGATCATCTACACCGGGCATTCTGCCAAAAAGCCAGAACAGGTTAAAGTTAACAGCCAGCAGATACACCAGAAAGAGGCCTATTCCTCCGAAAAAAATCAGGTAAAAGAAGTTGACCAGCTTGTAGAATTTGCCCTTAGCCAGAAAGCCTATGGTCGGTATTTTCATATAGGAAAACCTTTGAGTTTAACCCTCAAATTTAAGGGTTTTGGCTTATTAACGAACCGGCAGGAGCTTTAATTTTGGAATGAAGGAGAATTACAAACTATACCGCGGCATAGGACTAATCTCCTGCCCGGTAAATTGCCCGGCCTGGTACTTGTACCATGCTGCCATAGCTATCATACCGGCATTGTCTGTGCAGTATTCAAACCGGGGAATAAAAATGTTCCAGTTTTCTTTTTCTGCCATTTCCTGTAATGCTGCCCTCAGTCCTGAGTTTGCCGCTACTCCTCCCGCAATAGCTATATTTTTGATTTTCAGAGATCGGGACGCTTTTTTTAATTTTTGGAGAAGGGATTTTATCAGGGTGGATTGATAAGAAGCACAAATATCTGAGATATTCTGTTCGATGAAATCAGGGTTTTCTTTTACGTTTTTCTGCAAAAAGTAAAGCAGCGAGGTTTTTATTCCGGAGAAGGAAAAACTTAAACCCGGCATTTCTGAAACAGGGAATTGGAAGAGATCCGGATTACCTTCTGAGGCATATTTATCAATCATGGGGCCGCCCGGATAGGGGAGTCCCAGCATTTTTGCGGCTTTGTCAAAAGCCTCTCCTACGGCATCATCACGGGTTTCTCCCAGAATTTCCATATCCAGATGACTCCTAACCAACACCAATTGCGTGTGTCCGCCACTAACTGTAAGGCAAATGAAAGGGAATTCTGGTTGAGGATCATCTATAAAATGGGCCAGAATGTGGGCTTGCATATGATTTACCTCTATCAGCGGAATCTCATTGGCCAGTGCAAAGCCTTTGGCAAAAGAGGTACCCACAAGTAACGAACCCAACAAACCCGGGCCGCGGGTGAAACCTACTGCTTTGATGTCGTTTTTTGTTATCTTTGCCTGTTTAATGGCCGCTTCCACAACAGGTAAAATGTGCTGCTGATGGGCTCTGGAAGCCAGCTCGGGTACCACGCCTCCATACTTTTCATGGATAACCTGCGTAGAAACAATGTTGGATTTGACCCGCCCGTTAATAAGTATTGCGGCGGAGGTTTCATCGCAGGAAGATTCAATAGCCAAAAGGACGTTGTTTTCTGGCATTCAGCAGGTCAATTGAACCGCAAAATTAGAAGATTCAGTTGAAAAAAGGGTTAAAATTAGGGTTCAGAACATTTATCTTTCTGCTGCTTCTTTTTGCAGGGGTGGGTGTACTGATTATTTATGCCTTGCAATACTCAGAGATTCAGACCAGTCTCACGCAAAGATCAGCCACCTGGTTATCAGGTAAGCTTGGTTCAAAAGTTACGGTAGGAAATGTACAAATCAGCTGGCTTGACGAAATACATCTGGAAGATGTGAATGTGAAGGATTTGGAAGGCCATGACCTGATTTACGTCCGTGAAATTTATGTGAACTGTAAATCCAACTTTATTTTCCGGCCATCAGAGGTCATACAGACTAATTTTCAATGGTCACCCTTACATTTTGACATTCAATATACTCCTGAAAGGTTTCTCAGTTTTGATAATAATCTTGATTTCGTCATGCTAAGAGAGCCCGATGTAAAGCTGCTTCGGGATGATCGCGGTCTGAATATGGATCGGTGGATTGCCAATCTTTCAAAGCTGAATTCGGGTAAAAAGAAATCGAAGGGTAATAAGCCTTTTACTATTGATGAGGCTATCGTTGAAGATGGAACTTTTGAGCTTTCAGATCCACGGAAAAAACCTTTTGAACAAGGCCTTTTTGATTATTTTAATTTTAGGGTGACCTCAATTGACGGAAACCTGAAAAACTTTTTTGTTCAGGGTGATACCATACAGTTTGCAGGAACCAACATTCGTGGCAGAGAGCTTCGCTCAGGTCTAAACATTAAGAATATTGACACCGATTTCTTTTACTCCAGAGATCAAATGCTTCTTGAAAATCTGGATGCACGGATTAATGATTCTGAGATTCATGACTTTCTGGGATTTTACTACGATGGCCCATCGGCTTTTAACCGATTTAATACCGAGGTGGAAATCAAGGCTCATCTGAACGGGTCAAAACTCGATGCTCAGGATTTGGGAAGGTTCTCGCTGGCTATGTATAAATACAAGGAAAAGTATCTGGTGAGTGGAGATGTTTTGGGAAAGGTCTCAGATTTGTATGTAGATAACCTTTCTCTAGGCTTTGGAAACGGAAGCTACCTGAGAGGAAAGGGTCATTTTGAAGGTTTTCCGGATGTAGTAAACGCATTTTATCACCTTGATCTTACGGATTCCCGTATTCTTGCAGAAGATTCCCGGCAATATTCCGGAGAGCAGGTGTATAAAAAATACGGTCCTTTGTTTGGGCAGGTCGATTTCAAAGGACTCTTTAAAGGTACTTACAAAGATTTTATTACTGATGCCGAGATAAATTCGAGTGCCTTGGGTAAGCTGAATGGGAAAATTCAGTTTATTACAGACCCGACAAGTAATGTACCCACGTACAATGCTGACCTTACGGGGAGAGAAATTGCCATAGGTAAACTTTTAGGCGAAGAGCAATTACTCGATAGGATTTCTTTTCAGGGTAAGGTCAAAGGAGGAGGTTCTACTCTAAAAAATACGTTTCTCGACCTGAGCGGTGATGTTCAGTCTTTTCGGTTTGATCGCTATGTTTATCAAAATATCAAATTGGATGGAGTGCTCAGGTCTTCAAGATTTGATGGTAAAGTACAAATCAATGATCCTAATCTGAGGGCTCATGCCGATGGCTCGCTGCAATTAAGCAAGTGGGAAAATCTCACACGAATCAAAGGGAAAATAGAAAAAGCCAATCTTGAGAAGTTGGGGTTTGCTTCGCAAAATATGGTGCTTGAAACCAATTTTGATATGGATGTGACCGGTAGTACAGTGGATGAACTGCTGGGAACGGCTGACTTCGAAAACACTTTTCTGTACACAGATCAGCGAAATCTGGTAATTGACTGGATTCAGTTTGTAAGTATGGAAAAGGGAGATTCAAAGGTGCTGGGGATGAATTCTGCCTATGCCGATGCCAGTATATCGGGTAATTTTAAACCTTCTGTACTTATCAGAGATCTGGACGAATTACTAGGTGAATACAAGCTTTACTTTAGCGGTACAGAAGCAGACCGGGCTACTTATTATGCCGCGAAAAAGCCAGATTCATTAACATCAGGCTACTCTGCTGATTACTCAGTTTTACTTAAAGACACTAAAGATTTTTTTGAGTTCTATCAGCCAGATTTTTCTATTTCAAAGAATACGCTGGTTTCAGGAAAGATGAAAATTCAATCCACCTCACAGTTTACCCTATACTCTGAAATTGATACGGTCACGTATAAAGGCAATCAGCTCGTTAATAATGAAATTGACTTTTTTTCGTCCAAAGAGTCTTTTTCACAAAAAGTACTGACTTCCCTGATTTTTTCGTCTGAAGAACAGCGGCTGGCAAATAAACTGGAAACGGAGCGGCTGGAGCTAAGCGGGTCCTGGGGTGATACCGGTTTTATCAATTTTGATGGCGGAATTCGTCAAAAAAACAGTTCCAACAAAGCTCAGCTTTATGGCGAGGTGGCCTTTCTCAGGGATGGTTTCACTGTACGTGTAAACCCCAGAAACAGCATGGTAGATCTGCTGGATTATCGCTGGAAGTTTGACAAACAAAACCGGGTTACCGTTAAGGGAAACGAGATTCAGTTTGAAGATTTCAGAATATCCAATGACGAACAGAGTATTGCATTAAGTGGATTTATTTCGCCAGACTCTTCAAAACAGCTTTTTGCAGCTATTAATCATTTTGATCTGCGTGCTTTGCAGCCCCTGGCAGCTCTTCAGATTGAAGGTATTGCAGACGGTGACGTATCTATGAGTAATTATTACGGAAGTCCGATCTTATTAAGCGATGCCGTGATTTCATCTCTTCGCTATAAAAATATACTGGTGGGCGATGTGAAGGCGGTAATCGATTGGGATAACGTGCAAAGTATGGTGAAAGTGGACTCACGAATTGAGCTCGAGGGTACAGAGATAATGACCGCCAAAGGCACTTATGATCCGGATTCTCCCGGGGGAATGAACCTTACGGCAACGCTTGACGACGCGAGCCTCGAAATTTTCGGAACATTTGTAGATGAAGTTTTTTCTGATCTCAAGGGAAAGGCCGATGGTCGTATTCGAGTTACCGGTGATCCCAGAGATCCGCTGTTACGGGGAGAGATAAAGCTTGCAAAAGGGCAGCTTAGGATAAACGCCACAGGTTCATATCTCTTTTTTGATGATACCGTGTATCTCAACGAAGAGGGTTTTGTAGCAGGTCCAGATGGTTTTACGGTATATGACGCTCCGATTAATGGACATAGAGCTACTCTTGAAGGTGGGGTGTTTAACGGGGGAGATGGTAATTTTATGTTAGGTCTTCATGGATATATGCGTGATCCCAATGGTTTCATTTTACTTAATACCTCTTTAAAGGATAATGATACGTTTTACGGGACGGCTTTTGTAAGTGGTGATATTCATATTACAGGTGATCTTTCCAATGTGGGAATCTCAGCAAACCTTACGAGTAGGAAAAACACGAAAATTACCATACCCCTTGATAATGAGGCCAGTGTAAATACCAGTGAAGTTGCTATACCTTTTGCTACGAAACCTGTGATTTTGGAGGAGGGCCAGAAATCGGATATGAATAAGATCAATCTCAGTGGAGTTAAAATGGCCTTTAATCTCACCATTACCCCGGAGGCTGAATGTGAAATCATTTTTGACCGTGCGAACAATGACAAGTTGAATGCTTTTGGCAATAGCCGGTTGCGAATCGAATACGACACACGCAATGAAAGCTTCACAATGAGTGGTCCTTATGAGGTTACCTCTGGTAAGTATGATTTTAGCTTCCAAAACCTGGCCTCACTCAGAAAGTTTGACATCATGGAAGGAAGCCGCATAACCTGGTCTGGGGATCCCTACGGAGCTGTTCTGAATGTGCGTGCAGCTTATACTGCAAACGTAGATATCAATGGAATTTTGCTTTCAGATAATATCGGAAGCTCGGGTAATTCCAATGAGGCCCCGCGGTATCCTGTCTCCGTTATTGTGACACTGACCGACCAGCTGGAAACACCAACTATCAATTACAGTCTTGATTTTGACGAAAGCCGGATTCCAAACCGTTTTCAGACTGAAATTCTGGCCTTTGAGCAGAGACTTAGGGAAGATGAGCGATTAAGAAGCCTGAATGTGAGCACCGTTATCGCTCTAAACAGTTTGTATGCTGAAAATGACCCTTTACAAGGTTTTGATCAGCAGTTTCTTATTGATAATCTGAATAGTATGCTTTCTAATCAGATCGGTAATCTGGCCAATAAACTGGATCCGAACCTGGAGTTTGGGGTATTACTGGGAGATTTCAGACAAAATCTGCTGAATAATATGCAGCTTAATTTCAGCTACAGGTTTTTGAATAACAGAATAAAATTGAGTGGTCGCAGTTCCTATTCGTACGGGCTCACCGAAGATGCCCTGAATAATAACAATACCGTAATCCCTACTCAGGGACAGCTTACAGTAGGAGGAGAGTTGGAGTATTTGCTGTCGGAAGATGGAGTTTGGAGGCTAAAAGTACATTCGCGAAGCGTCCCTTTTTCCAATTATACGATTAATTTCAATTCTGGAGGTAACGTGATGGTTTCTGGTTTCAATGTTCTTTTTTCCAGAAACTTTAATTCATTCTTTCGGAAAAGTACACACAGAATACCTGTGGGAGTAGGTCGCAAAGAAGAGGATGAGACAGCCCCGGAGGTTTTGGTTCCACAAAAACCGGTTCGGTAAATTGCTCAGACATTCAGCCAGTAAGTAAACTTTAATACCAGAGCTCGATTTCTTACCCGAAAGGTATCGGCCATGTAGTTATCTGTATAGACAAGGAACAAATCGGAAGCAGGGCTATATCGCCATTGTAACCGCGTATTCAGGTTTACATTGTTGCTTTGCTGATTGTATTGAAGAAAATTAGTCAAAAAGAGTTTATTTGTAAAAGTGACGTCTACTCTGGGGCCAAAAAGCCAGATGGTATGGGAGGTATTTTTTAGTCCTTCAGGAAGGCGATCATCCTCTTTAAAGTCTATTCGGTTATAGACCGCTCTCATCAGGATTGCCACATAAGGCTGAAAACGGTACCCAATCTCACTATTCAGCTGATATCTTTCTGAACCCGCATAATACCCTCCCAGGCGGCTGCTTACCGAATAAGTCAGCAGACTTTGAGGTTTTGAAACAAAACTTGCTCCGGCTGCTTTCCAATAATGTTCTGTGCCTTTCAGTAGTTTCTGTCCAGTATAATTGGTCGGGTCAAAGTCGGTTTGGAGATTTACGTAATCCATAGCAGACCAAAAGTTTAACTCACTGCGTGTTTTAAATGTAATCGCATATCCCAACAAATGAAGGTATTCAAAAGTCTGAGTATTCTGCCGCCCGAAATACTGGTTCATTTCTAAATAGGGTCCATGACTAAGAACAGGTCCTTTTTTAGGGAAAGCCAGGTAAGAAACAGATGGTAAAGCCCGATAATAATTTTGGCGTTGAACATACCCCACTTCATTGGCTTGTACACCTTCACCTACACTCTCCACCTGAAACGAATACCTCAGGTGTCTTCCCAGTTTAGTGATATTGGCAGCGAAGATGCCGTGATCTGCTTTTTGATCCGGAGAAAAAGTACTTATGAAAAAGGCCTTTCCGATCCATTTGTTGTCTTCAGAAGCCAGATTAAATTCCAACCCTGCAGTTCGATTATAGGCGGGGGTGGTACCTTTTTCTGCTGTACCTGCCAGATCACGGTTCACAAATATTCCACTTATGAAAGAACGTTTTAATACTTGCCGTTGCACACTTAATACATTGAAAAATGATCCCGGAACCTGCGTTTCAGATTCTCCGGTCTTCATACTCATAAGGCCTACTCTCCAGTTTTTGTTAATTTTCCCGGAGAGTCTTCCTCCTGCCTGAATAGGAGCATTGAGGCCTATTCTTCTTGAAAAAAATGGCCGGATTCCGTCATATCCAAAACCCGAAAAGATATCCCCATTTTCAAGGAAAAACTGCCGGCGTTCAGGAAAAAAAAGCTCAAATCGGTCTAAGTTAGTTACCTGCACATCTACGTCTACCTGTGAGAAATCCGGATTTACGGTAAGATCAAGGTTCAATGAGGAGGTAAGACCTACTTTTGCATCAAAACCTACGTTTTTTGTGAAGGCTGCTTCAGTTCCTTTCTCCTGATTGACGGAAGTGCCTACGTTTACATAGGGGATCAGTGAAATGTTTAGCCCGGGTTTCGGGGGAGGAGCATCCCAGACGAGATTGCCGGTGTAGGCCAATGAAGCCGTAGGAAATTGCCGCGGAATAGGTGTCCAGGAGGATTTTTCCGTTGATTTGAGATCATTTCGGCTAAAATTTATACCCCAACTGGGTATATCCTGCCGATATCTCAGGGTTTTAAATGGTATGGCAGCCTCCCAGATCCAAATATGGCCGCTATTAGTTACTTCAGACTGCCATTTATTATCCCAGCTCAAATCTACTTTCGATCCATTTGACATAAGTCCATCCCACTGTCCACCCCGGGCGTTTGATCCGAAAGAGAAACCGGTGGTAAGGTCATTAAAGGGATCAATGAAAATAAGATCATTGTCATTTTTGACAAACACAAAATCCCGCTTCATGGACTCCACCATTGAAGGGCCCGGAAGAGAATCATAATTGATGAAGAGGATGTAAAGATTACGTTCATCGTAGCAAAGCTTCACCTCAGATTTGATGATGGCCTTGCTGGTATCCATGGGTAAAACCTGGAAAAAATCACTGACTGAAGTGGCATTTTGCCAGGCCGCCTCTTTCGCTTCACCGTCTATTTCGATCGAAGATGCTGCTCGTTCAATATGATAATTAAACGAATTGTTGGGTTTTTGAGCAAGCACACTGGTGCAGCCCAAAAGCCAGATTAATAGGGCTTTCAGTGGTTGATTCATTCGGGGAACGCAGAATTTCACAAAGATACCTTCTTCAAAATCCGATTCCTGCAGTCTTTGCCGGGTTTAGTCGACGATTCAGGATGATTGATCGGTTTCTCAGATTCCCACTACCTCAACATCAATGAGACGGGCGTTCTGAGCCAGCTCCCGAGTGTACTTCAAATGGCCGGAAGGAGCCATCAGATACAGTTTGGAGCCTTTCATACGGGCAAGTTCATAAAACAGCGATATGCGGCTTAGTGTAAGGCTCTCATCATCAGACTTCATCACCACTTCGAAATAGGATTTCCTATTCATTAACTTGCCTGTGAGGTTGGGTATAAATTTTTCTTTATCAGCAGAACGTTCGTAAGCGAAGGGGCTTTCCTGCCCATCTATATCCGCTTTAAGGTCTGAAAAACCATTTTTTTTGGCCCAAACCATAGCCTTTTCTATATATTTTGTCTTGTCCATAAGTCAAAGGATTGTTCGGAGAATGCGGCGAACGGCTCCGGATAACCAGTTAGAAGAGCAAATTTACGAAAGCCATCGCCCGGAAACAACCTTTCTCTCTACTATCGACCATAAAAAAGGGTTGTACATACGGCCAACCCTTTTTGCAATACGTTTATTTCCTCAGCCACCAGCCCAGCCATAAACCAATTAATCCCCAGCTTCCGAAAGCATCAAGCAAGTGTGACCACGACGGTAGCTCATACCAGATAGTTTGGGTGTAATTAATCGTTAAATAGCCTATTAGCCCTACCGCGAGGCTACTTAACAGGATGGTAATGAAACTGGCATTACCCATTTTAAGTAGAATCCAGGCCAATAGGGCTACTGCCAGAATGTCTACGATGAGCCCACGGGTCATGCTCATGCCCATTCCGGCTTGCATGTTTTCATGATAATAGATTTGTGCCCAGGGTTTGCCTATTGACTCTTCCATTACTTTTTGAGGGTCTTCACCTGGAGCTGTACCGGGCATATAATAAAAGCCCTCTTCCAGATTTTCCTCTAAGAATTCAAGGATTTTGACCTGATTACGAGTGTATTGCTGGGTTTCTTTATGAAAATTCACAGCCGCCCAGGAGATAAATTGCCAGAAAAACAGGATTATGCCGCCCACAAGGGCACCTATTGTTAACTTTTTCATGTAGGTAAGGGTTTGATTTATTAGAGAAAGATTACAAAAAAATCTGGATAATCAAATGGTTTTCAGGTTTTTGAATGCTTTCTGAAACGTATTTGACAGATCAGTTCGTGCCCTCGGCCTCAGTAAAAGCTTCTTTAATAATTTCAATACTCTCTATAAGTTGCTCCCTTGTGATAATTAGCGGAGGTGCAAAACGAATCTTATTGCCATGTGTTGGCTTGGCCAAAAGGCCTTTGTCTTTCATTGCAAGACAAATTTCCCAGGCAAGTGAGTCTTCTTCCGGGCGGTTTATTTCGATGGCATTTAGCAGCCCTTTCCCCCTCACTTCCTTGATGAGTTTACATTGCGTTGCAAATTCTTTTAATTCATTTCGAAAAATATCACCCATTTTCTCTGCATTCTCGGCCATATTCTCTCTTAGGATTACCTGCAGAGATTCCATGGCTACGGCACAAGCCAGGGGATTTCCGCCATAGGTAGAGCCATGTTCACCGGGCTTCAGGCAAAGCATTATCTCGTCGTCTGCCAGTACCGCAGAAACAGGGAGTGTGCCTCCGGATAAGGCCTTTCCCAGGATGACCATGTCTGGTCGAATACCAGCGTGATCGGTGCAGAGCATTTTTCCTGTTCTTCCCAGTCCGGTTTGAATCTCGTCGGCAATAAATAGTACGTTGGCTGCCTTACAAAGTTGCGAAATTCCCTTAAGGTAATTTTCATCGGGCAATTTTACCCCGGCTTCTCCTTGTATAGGCTCCAGAATAAGGCCTGCCACATGAGGGTCTTCTAAAAGTTTATTTTCCAAAGCGGCCAGATCATTGTACGGAATTACTTCTACTCCCGGAATGTAGGGCCCAAATCCCTGACGGCTTTGCGGATCTGTAGAAGCAGAGATAATGGCCAGTGTACGCCCGTGAAAGTTTTCGCTGGCAAATAAAATTTTTGCATTCCCTTCAGCAATACCTTTTTTTTCATAGGCCCACTTCCTGCAGAGTTTCAACGCTGTTTCCACGGCTTCAGCACCGCTATTCATCATCAAAACTTTTTGATAGCCAAATAATTGAGTGATATACTTTTCAAAAAGCCCCAGTTGAGAATTGTAAAATGCACGGGAGGTAAGTGTCAGCTTTTGAGCCTGCTCAATGAGTGTCCGAATAATATCTGGATGGCAATGGCCCTGGTTTACGGCGGAATACGCAGAAAGGAAGTCGAGATATTTCCTGCCCTCTACATCCCATACAAAGATCCCTTCTCCACGTTCTAATACCACGGGTAGCGGATGATAATTGTGTGCTCCGTACCGGTTTTCCAGTTCTATATATTCTGAGGCGTTCATTTCCATGTATCAATGGTTTAGGGTAAAGATTGCATTTTGACTCAGTTTATTTCATTTAATAGTTAATATTTACTTTTTTAATTATAATTTGAGTCAAATTTATCAATATGGGTCAAATAATCATAAATATGACGTATGGATAAGATAGATAACGGAATATTGGAGCTGCTGCAACAGGATGGACGAAGGCCGTATTCTGAGATTGCACGGTTGCTTGATATCTCAAATACGATGGTTCATCAGCGGGTAACAAGAATGAAACAGGCAGGTTATATCAAAGGAATTGAACTGCAACTGGATGAGCGTAAAATGGGCTACGAGTGGAGTGCCTTTACCGGTCTTGTTCTTCGGGAAGACTCAGACTCCGAATCGATCATTCAGGCATTACAGGCGATTCCTGAGGTTACGGAGTGTTATTACATCACTGGTAAATACGCATTGTATATCCGAATTGTTGCTAAAAACAGCCTTCATATGAGGCAGGTTCTGTATGATAAAATAGATCATATTCCGGGCGTTTTGAAAACCGAATCGCTCATTGACTTTGGAGCGGCATTTAAACGTGGAGTTCCGGTAGAAAAGGTCAAAAACTAAGAAAACACACCATATTCACTAATTTTGCCGGCCAATCAGCAAACGAAATGAAAGACACCATCTATTTTGATAACGCCGCCACTACCTCTCTTGACCCACGAGTTTTGGAAGTAATGATGCCATACCTTACAGAAGTTTATGGCAATGGTTCTTCAATTCATATGATGGGTCGTAAGGCAAAATCTGCAATTGAGAATGCCCGCAAAAAGGTGGCGTCACTTCTGAATACTTCTCCCTCTGAGATATTTTTCACATCTGGCGGCACAGAAGCAAATAATACCATTTTGAGAGGTGCGATGGACTCACTTGGGATCCGGCATTTTATTAGCTCACCTCTCGAGCATCATGCCGTGTTACATCCGCTGGAGCATTTCGAGAAACAGGGGAAAGCCCATATTCATTTGGTGAAACTTCTGGATAACGGCGATATTGACCTGGATGATCTGAAGGAGAAAGTCTCAGTACATAAGCCTGCCCTGGTGAGCCTTATGCACGGGAATAATGAGATCGGGAATATTCTGGACGTTCAAAGGGCGGCTCAAATTTGTAAAACGGCCGGTGCTCTATTTCATTCAGATACTGTGCAGACCGTTGGTAAACTGCCTATTGATTTACAGGCCTGGGACATAGACTTTATTAATGGATCGGGGCACAAATTTCACGGACCAAAGGGCGTTGGATTTCTTTATATCAATTCCCGAAACCGCATGGACCCATTTTTAATGGGGGGGGCTCAGGAGCGAAATATGCGGGGTGGTACAGAAAACGTAGCCGGGATAGTTGGTCTTGCAGCGGCATTGGAACTGGCCATACGCGAACAGGATGTTCGAAGAGAGAAAATTCAAGATTTAAAGTCTTACATGAAAAGTCAGTTGCTGGAGTACATCCCCGGGGTGACTTTCAACGGAGCTTCCGGAGATTTGAACAAAAGCCTATATCATGTACTGAACGTAAGTTTTCCTGAGCACCGAGATAATGAGATGTTGTTGTTCAGTTTAGATATTGAAGGAATTTGCGTTTCCGGAGGCTCGGCATGCAGCAGTGGTACAGATATAGGCTCGCATGTGCTTACGGCCCTGGGTGTACCCGATGAGCGTGCAAACATCCGTTTTTCTTTTTGTGAAAAGAATACACCGGCAGAAGTTGACAGGGTAGTAGAAATATTGCGACGTATTTTAACCTCAAATTAATACATATTCGTTCTTCATTAAAGGATCCGGTGTGATCTTGTCAGATAAAATAATACGTATGACAGAAGCGAGAAATATCATTCAGAAGATCAGATCAATGCTTAGCCCTGAAAAAATCACGGAGGTGAAAATTCTGGAGGCAGTACCATCTAAACTTGACCGACAGAATGAAAGTATCGTAAAGTCACCCCTACTCAGCCGTGATCTTAGCTGGCTTACTTTTAACCAGCGGGTTTTGGATCAAACCCGCAAGAAGGAGCTTTCTATTTTTGAGAAGCTAAAGTTCATGGCCATAACGGCTTCTAATCTCGATGAGTTTTTTACGGTTCGGGTAGGTAGTCTTTATAATTATCTGGATTATGGGAAAGAACGAATTGATTATAGCGGATTACGGGAAAGACCTTTTCGAGTCAGATTACTTTCAGCCATAAAGGAGTTTTATGAGGAGCGTAACCGTATCTTCCGAGAAGAACTTACGCCTCAGTTTGAAAAGAATGGCTTTCGGATTGTCGATTATAAGGGGTTGAGCTCTGAGCAAAAAAAGAAGGCTTCAGACTATTTTGACCAGACAATTTTTCCCATGCTCACGCCCATGCTGTATGATCAGACGCATGCATTTCCTGTGCTGTTAGCCAAAAATCTTATTCTAGGAGTGGTTACCCAGTCAAGAAAAGGACTTTTGAAGTCTGCTGACGATGACGGCCGTAAGCTTTCCTTCATACAGATTCCAAGCAATCTTCCGAAATTTTACTGTTTTGAGGAGAAAAATCAAATCCTGTTTTTGCCAATTGAGCGAATTGTGATCCATGAGGTTCAGAAGTTATACAGAAATGTCAAAATAGAATCTGTGGACCTTTTCAGAATACTTAGAAACGGAGATTTTACCCTGGAGGAAAGTGATGATATGGAAGCAGATTTTGTGGATGAGATAAAACAGAAAATCAAAGAAAGAAAAGTGGGAAGGCTGGTAAGTATGGTGATTGAAGACGAGCCTTCGGAGTGGATGATGGGGATTTTAAAGAAAAAATGGGAGATTGATGAGGACAATATTTTTGTCAATCGTGAGCTCATGGATTTTACCCGGTTGTGGCAAATTATAGGTCATCCGGAGTTTAAAGAGGAGCAGCCCGGGCAATTGCCTGCCGTTCAGCCTTTTGGTTTTGACCGGGAAAAGCTTCGCACAATCTTCGACTCGCTCAAAGAGCAGGATGTTTTGTTACATCATCCGTACAACAATTTTGAGCCTGTACTTCAATTAATAGAACAGGCGGCCACAGATCCCAAAGTACTCTCTATCAAGCTTACGATTTACAGGCTTGCCAAGAATTCAAGAATAACGGCGGCTTTGCTAAAAGCTGCAGAAAATGGAAAGCATGTTTCAGCACTGTTTGAGATTAAGGCTCGATTTGACGAGGAAAACAACATCAGAGAAGCTGAAAAACTTCAGAAAGCCGGCTGCTTTGTTATTTATGGAATTGGCGGGTTGAAGACCCACACCAAACTCATGTTAATTGTAAGAAAAGAAGGGGATGAAGTGGTGCAATATGCCCACATGGCCAGTGGAAATTACAATGAAGATACCGCCAAGCTCTACACAGATATTGGTATTCTTACCACCAATACCGATTACACACACGATATCTCTGAATTTTTTAATGTTATTACAGGTCATTCTGAGCCGCAGGTTTATAAAAGCCTTATTACTTCGCCTAGAGACATGAGGAACAAGGTGATCGGGTTAATAAGGCAGGAGGCTGCCAATGCACGTAATGGCAAAGCTTCGGGTATATGTATAAAGATTAATTCGCTTGAAGATAAAGCTACTATTGAAGAGCTCTATGAAGCCTCCAAAGCAGGAGTAAAAATTGAGTTAATCGTACGGGGAATTTGTTGCCTCAGACCCGGCAGACCTGGCCTGAGTGAGAATGTCAGGGTCAAATCAATCGTAGGCCATTATCTGGAGCACGCCCGAATTTTTTACTTCCACAATGCCGGAAGCCCCAAAGTATTCGGTAGCAGTGCAGATATTATGGTGAGAAGTTTTGATCGACGTATTGAATCCATGTTCGAGATCAAGGATGACTTCTTGAAAAAGCAGATGATTCTGATCTTGAAATATAACCTGAAAGACAATGTAAATTCGTATGTACTATTGCAAAATGGGGAGTATCAAAAACTTGATTTTGAGCATGATCCTTTCAATATCCACAGGGAATTTTACAGGGTAAAGGAAAGTGATCTGGATCAGGGTTGTCTGGATGAATATTTCACAAATATGGTAACGGCTGATTAAATGGAGAAGCCAAGGGCAAAGCCTCCAAAAAAATTCTGCCCGCCGCCATCGGTCACCTCATAGAAGACCAGGCCCTCACGACGAACCCTTGGATTAATAGTTATTCGGGCATAAATAACCTTAGGTTTTGGCGGAATGTCAATAATGAGCTGCTCCCGCAAACCAAGTACCAGATTGAAGTAAGTACGTTGCTCCTGACCCGGATAAACAATGTAAGCGGCACCAACGCCCGATTCGATAAAAGTCTCAAACTTAAAACGCGGCGGAAAGGTATTCAGACTGCGGATATAATCCTGAACCAGTTTGGGCAATTTAAAATTATACGAACCCTGTACCGGAATAGAGAAACCTGCTCCACTTCCCTTTTTTGCCGGCAGGAAACCTACACCCACCCGCGTAGTGTAAAAACTTTGCTGAAGCCTTACGGGAGCATGTTCGTAATTTACAGACATAATCGGGCTCACTCCAAAGCCTTCAAGTAGTATAGCCGATTTATAACGTGTGCGATACATGATTTGCCCTTCGGCAGAAATAGCCAACAGGAATAATCCAAGAATCAAAGGATATATTCTTTTTGAAAGGATCAAGTCAGGAAAGCTTAGTTTTTTAAAGCACGTTTTCGGGTCGAAAATAACTGAATTTCATTTACTTTGGGTCAAATATTGAACCAAAAACTATTTAATGGAACGTTACATCGGCTTACTTGGTATTTTGCTCATGCTCGGATTTGCCTTTTTGATGAGTAATAACCGAAAAAAAATAAACTATAAGCTGGTTTTGTGGGGATTAGGATTACAGCTGGGGTTTGCACTGCTTATACTTAAAACACCGGTGGGTTTGCCATTTTTTCGTTTTTTTGATGTACTTATAGCCCGGCTTCTATCCTATGCCGATAAAGGTGGAGACTTTCTCTTTAAGTCATTTGTCTCTGGTGTGGTAGATGAGCCTAATCTTAATTTTGCCATTCGGGTGTTGCCTACCGTGATTTTTTTCTCCGCTCTGGTATCCCTTTTATATTATTTAGGGATCATGCAGCGAATCGTAAAAGTTATTGCCTGGGGAGTTCAGAAAACCATGAAAACCAGCGGTTCAGAGACCCTTAGTGTAGCAGCCAGTATTTTTGTAGGTCAAACGGAAGCCCCACTGCTGGTCAAACCTTTTATCAAAACCATGACCCGATCTGAACTCATGACAATCATGGTAGGCGGGTTTGCCACGATTGCCGGAGGGGTGATGGCATTGTATGTAAAAATGCTGGAAGATATTCCAGGTATTGCTGGACACCTGATGGCCGCCTCTATTATGAATGCTCCTGCGGCACTCATTATTGCCAAAATCATGTACCCGGAAACGGAAGAATCTGAAACGAAAAACTCCTTGGATATCAGCGTGGAACGTACTGCAGGTAATGTAGTGGAAGCCGTAGGAGAAGGGGCTATTGACGGCGTACGGCTTGCGGCTAATATTGCAGCGATGCTTATTGCGATCGTAGCACTTATTGCCATGCTTGATGGTGTTCTGGGTTATTTTAATACTTCCTTTTCTGGTTTGCTTGGCATTGTTCTACGGCCGGTGGCCTGGGCTATGGGTGTTCCCTGGAGTGAGGCAGGTATAGTGGGTGGTCTCATGGGAGAGAAAATTGCCTTGACCGAACTCATTGCCTACGCAGATCTTCAGAAAGTGCTTGGTGAAAATCAGTTATCAGAGAGATCGGCTATCATCGCTAGTTACGCTTTATGTGGTTTTGCCAACTTCGCCTCCATTGGTATTCAGCTGGGAGGTATTGGGGGGATAGCACCCGAGCGTAAAAAGGATATCGCCCAACTGGCAACGAAAGCCATGCTGGGTGGAGCCATCGCTTCTAATCTTACTGCCTGTATTGCCGGAATCCTCATTTAATTTTTTTTTATGCCTTTCCAACCCTTTTGACAATGAAGGTGTCTATATTCTTGAAAAGGGTTTTAGGGTTATAAAGGGTTGGAGGAAAGTTTCATCACTTTCTTTCCAACCTTTTACTTTATCAACAAATTAGAAAGTGAAAAAAGTGTGGCTACTCACAGCTCTGTTGCTTTGGCAGGGAGTGAGTTCTTGTTCAATTCGGCAGCCTGAGCCTCTCTCAGACAGCTTGCTTCGGAATATTCCATTTGGTCAGTATAAGTTGGTTGGTTATGAAAATCAGCCACCGGTTAATTTCGATATAACGCTGGAGATTAAAGACGAGCCGGACCAGAACCAGCATCATGTGGT
The DNA here is from genome assembly GCA_966250325.1 of uncultured Cytophagaceae bacterium. GTDB lineage: Bacteria > Bacteroidota > Bacteroidia > Cytophagales > Spirosomataceae > Jiulongibacter. Next base: position 125,370 of record CBINGY010000003.1, read on the forward strand.
TAATGGAAGGGGTTGTATCAATTTTTACTTTGCTTCCTGTCAGATTGAGCTGCAGAACAGGCAGATCAGGTTTTCCAATATTGCAAGTACAGAGATTAAAGGTGAGCAGGCAAAATTAAACTTTGAGAAGGAATACCTTAAACGCCTCTCTGAAGTAAAATACTTCGAAATGAGTGCGTCCGGAGATAGGGTTACATTTTTTCTGGATGATGCCGGAAGCCGCTATCTTACATTTCTTCCCGATTCAGGAAATTAGGCATACAACCTCGGCCCATCTGCTTTCATTATTCTGGCACAAGTAAAAGCTAAATACAAATTATATGAAAGCTGTTTTCCGAATTATTCTTTCATCTGCCTTAATTACAGGCACCATGACGCAGTGCAATATGCTGGGTACCGAACCAGAACCTGTGGCGATTAATCTCAATGAAGAATTCGCACAAGCTACCACGGAATTTTCCTTCGATTTCCTTAAAAAACTGGAGCAGGAAGAAGTTGGGGAAAATTTCTTCGTTTCCCCCCTAAGTCTCCATATGGCTCTTGGAATGTTGTTAAACGGTTCAGGAACAGCCTCTGAAGAGCAGCTTCTTAAAACGCTGAAACTTGAGGGAATGGATAAAAATACGATTAATGAAAGTTATACAAATCTTATCACGAATCTTCCTAACGTAGACCCCAAGGTTAAAAATCTTCTGGCTAACTCCGTTTGGCAGAGGCAGGGATTTTCGGTAGAGCCCTCTTTCAAAAAGGTCATGTCAGATGTATTTAAAGCGGAAATCTATGAAGAGCCCTTTGATACTTCTACACTGAGCAAAATTAATAAATGGGCCGATGATCATACGAACGGTAAAATCAAAAAAGTACTGGATGAGATCAGTGAAAACCAGGTGATGTTTTTGATGAATGCACTGTATTTTAAAGGCAACTGGGCTCAGAAGTTTGATCCTGATAAAACAACTCTTCAGAATTTTGAAGGTGCGGGAAAAGTTTCCATGATGTCTGCTTTGGAAAATTACTCTTACGTGCAGCGGGAAGGATATCAGGCTTTGGCTATGCCTTATGGCAGCGGTAATTATGAGATGAGAGTAGTTTTGCCAGTTGATGGCAATGTGAATGAGCTCATCTCAAAGTTGGACATGGAAGAGTGGGATTCCATGACAAATGCTATGTCAACCCAAAAGGTGGACGTTCAGTTTCCAAAATTAAAGATGGAATATGAGAAGGAGCTGAACCATGTGCTGTCTGCCATGGGAATGCCCGTTCTTTTCACAAATGCCGCAGATTTGTCTAAAATATCTCCACCTGCCGGCAAAATTCAGGTGAGTTTCGTGAAACAGAATGCCTTTGTGGAGGTTGACGAAAAAGGGACTGAGGCAGCAGCGGTGACCACCATTGGCATAGAGCTTACTTCTGCTCCGGTTTATCCCAGCTTCCATTGCAATAAACCTTTTCTCTTCTTTATTTATGAGAAGTCATCAGGTACTATTCAGTTCGTTGGCAAAGTTCTAAATCCCGGGGCATGAAAAAATTGTTGGTATTATTTCTCCTTTTGCTTTTGGCGGCATGCAAATCTGAGGATACTCTAGGCCCTCAGGATTATTTGACAGAAAGCAAATTTGCGGCACTACATGGCGACTGGGAGCTCGTCAGAATTGTGAACGGTTTTTCTCAGACAGATTTACAGGGCAGCGAAATCGAGCAGAAAGATTTGATTCATATTGATCTCGACAAAATGTCGTTCAAGCACCAGTTGGGAGACAAGGCTCCTGAAAATTCGGCGTTGAAAATTGGCGAACAGGGAGGATTGGATGCTCTCATTCTTCTGGATGAAAACATGTATCACTGGTTCTCATTTGAGATTTGGAAAGAGAAGGAATACCTGGTACTCTACCAGAAATGCCCGGTGGGAGCGGTTTTGGCAGATGGATCTTACTATTATTATTCAAAGAGATAGTATAAAGTTTTGGAAGCACGCAGGGTTTGTCAATTATTCTTCCTAGCTTTGCGTGGCAAATAATAAATGGTAATTATTTGCCTCCATGACAGAAGAATCTAAGCTTCTTTTCGAAGCACTCACCTACGACGACGTTCTCCTTGTACCAGCTTATTCTGAAGTACTTCCGCGTGATTGCGATACTTCTACTTTTCTTACCCGGGAAATCAGGCTGAATATACCTCTCATTTCTGCAGCTATGGATACGGTCACCGATTTCGAAATGGCCATTGCAGTAGCTCAGGAAGGCGGTATTGGTATTATTCACAAAAACATGAGTATTGAAGCTCAGGCCAATCAGGTTCGAAAAGTAAAGCGATCTGAGAGCGGAATGATCATTGACCCCATAACCCTTCACAAAGATGCTGTGGTAGGCGATGCCCTGAAAATCATGGCCGAGTTTAAAGTGGGTGGTATTCCGGTTATAACGGATGACGGAACTCTGTACGGTATCGTAACGAACCGGGATCTTCGTTTTCAGACGGATAATTACAAGCCCATTGAAGAGGTGATGACCAAGGAAAATCTGATTACGGCGAATCTGGGAATCGGGCTTGATGAAGCAGAAAATATTCTCAAGGAGTATAAAATTGAGAAGCTGCCCATTATAGATAAAGACTATAAGCTGGTAGGTCTGATTACTTATAAGGATATTCTTAAGAAAAAAGACAGGCCCAATGCCGCAAAAGATAAACTGGGAAGGCTGATCGTAGGAGCTGCTGTGGGAGTAACACCCGATATTGAACTTCGTGTGGCTGCCTTGAAAAAAGCCGGGGTGGATGTGGTAAGTATTGACACGGCTCACGGGCATAGCAAGGGGGTTATTGAAACGCTTTCAAGAATTAAAAACCAATTTCCGGATCTTCAGGTTATTTGCGGCAATATTGCTACCGGCGAAGCCGCAAAAGCACTTGTAGATGCGGGGGCAGATGCCATTAAAGTGGGTGTAGGCCCGGGTAGCATCTGTACCACCCGGATTATCGCTGGTATTGGTATGCCACAGCTCACAGCGGTGATGGAGTCTGCCAAAGCAATTCAAGGCTCAGGTGTTCCGGTTATAGCCGATGGTGGTATTCGTTTTTCTGGTGACATTGTTAAGGCTCTGGCAGGCGGAGCCAGTTCGGTAATGATTGGTTCTCTTTTGGCAGGCACCGAAGAGGCTCCCGGCGAAGTAGTTCTCTATGAAGGAAGAAAATTCAAGACGTACCGGGGTATGGGATCTGTAGAAGCTATGGAAGATGGTTCAAAGGATCGCTATTTCCAGGATGCAGAAGCAGACGTCAAAAAATTAGTTCCGGAAGGAATTGTGGGGAGAGTGGCATACAAAGGAAAAGCCGGAGAAGTACTCTATCAGTTAACTGGCGGACTTCGGGCCGGAATGGGCTACTGTGGTGCCGGAGATATTACCGCTTTGCAGAAGTCGAAATTTGTTAAAATCACGGCTTCAGGAATGATAGAAAGTCATCCTCATGATATTCAGGTGACCCGGGAGGCACCAAATTATTCGAGATAAAATACAGAGCATGGCAGGTAGCCATGCTCTTTTTGATTTAACCCGTATGCAGAAAGAAACTCCGGAAGGAACCATCCAAAACGAACGGATTTTTACCTCACATTACATCTTACTTTCACTTAGTTCCTTTCTTTTCTTTTCCAGCTTTAACATGCTTATTCCAGAGCTGCCCGATTATCTCAGCAGTTTTGGAGGGGCAGATTACAAGGGGCTGATTATCGGCCTGTTTACGGTTACTGCCGGTTTATCCAGACCGTTTAGCGGGCGACTCACCGACCGTTGGGGCCGTATTCCTGTTATGATGATAGGTTCACTGGTTTGTGTCATCTGCGGGTTATTTTATCCGGTGGCTCAGACCGTATTTTTATTTCTGATGCTTCGACTGGTTCATGGCTTCTCTACGGGGTTCAAGCCAACGGCTACGGCGGCCTATATTGCAGATATTGTTCCGTTTGGCCGTAGGGGAGAGGCCATGGGTATTTATGGCTTTATTACGAGCACGGGGATGGCCTTCGGGCCTTTTCTGGGTAGCTGGGTGGCTGAAAGGTTTTCATTGAATATCTTATTCATGACCTCCTCTTTTCTGGCTTTTCTTTCTATGATCATCCTCATTTCTATGAAAGAAACTCTTCCCGAGTTGAAAAGAGAGAAATTTTCATTTCAGATGTTCAAGGTAGGGCGTTCAGATGTGTTTTATCCCAGGGTATGGCCGGTGGCAGTCGTAGTATTTCTTACTTCATTTGCCTACGGAACCATCATAACCCTCACTCCCGATCTCAGCAAAATCATGGGTATCAAAAACAAAGGGCTTTATTTTTTGATCTTTACCCTTTCCTCGCTGCTAGCCCGAATAACTGCAGGCAGAATTTCTGATCGCAAAGGGCGTGTCAATGTACTTCTTATTGGCAGTCTTCTCCTTTCACTCGCCATGCTGGCTACCTCAATTACCTCACATATTTATTTTTTCTTTGCCGGAGGTATCCTTTTTGGTTTGTCGTGGGGTATAGTCTCTCCTTCCTATCAGGCCTGGACCGTGGATCTCTCCACCGACGAAACCCGGGGGAAGGCAATTGCCACCATGTATATTGCTCTGGAAGCCGGGATAGGTCTGGGTGCTATTCTTCCTATGTTTCTGTATGACAACAAACCTGATCAGATTGGCTATGCCTTTCAGGCGGGCATGCTCATGGCATTATTGGCTTTTGGGTTTCTTTACTGGTTTCAGAAATCCCGAAATTTAATTGAGACGAACAAATCGTAGGTATTGAATCTTTATTTGTCTGATTTCACTCCGTCATCTTCTTGCATTGGATAACTTTCCGGTTTTTGCTAATTTTCTGGAAATAATACCGACCTAATGAACAAAAACAGACGTGAATTTGTACAGCAGGCAGCTATCGCCGCTGCTGCTCCTTTTGTTTTAAAGCCTTTTCAGATACTCAGTTCCTCCTCATTTTCAGCCAATGATAAAATCAGACTGGCAACTATTGGAATGGGAATTCAGGGGCATTACGACACACGCTCTGCTCTGGCCAATGAAGGGGTAGAATTTGTGGGTGCGGCCGACCTCTACACCGGAAGACTTGAACACCTGAAGGAGCTCTACGGAAAGGATTTTTATACGACCCGCGATTACCGCGAGCTATTACAGAGAAAAGACATTGATGCTGTCATTGTGGCTACCACCGATCACTGGCATGATACCATCACGATTGATGCATTGAAAGCCGGCAAACACGTCTATTGTGAAAAACCGATGGTTCAGCAGATTTCAGAAGGGCCTGCTGTTATAGATGCCTGGAGAAAATCAGGAAAAACGATGCAGGTGGGCAGTCAGCGTATCAGTGGCTCTGATTTTCAAAAGGCCAAAGAGCTTATAGCTGCCGGGGCCATTGGGGAGATTAATTTTATAGAGGCTAGCTACGACCGTTTCAGTTCAATTGGTGCCTGGAACTACAGTATTCCTCTCGATGCTTCTCCTGCGACAGTTGATTGGGATACTTACCTGAAGGATACCGCAAAAATCCCTTTTGATGCCAAAAAGTTTTTCAGATGGAGAAATTACCGGGAGTATGGTACGGGTGTGGCCGGTGACTTGTTTGTGCATTTAATTACGGGTGTACACTATGCGACGGGTTCACTGGGGCCAGAGCGGATTTATGCTTCGGGTGGACTTACCTACTGGAAAGATGGCAGAAATGTACCCGATGTACTTGTGGGCGTACTCGATTATCCGAAAACGAACGCACATGCTGAATTTCAATTGGTGATGCGGGTTAATTTTGCCAATGCGGGAACAATTAACAATACCACCCGTATAATCGGCTCGGAAGGTCAGCTGGAGTTTGTTCGCGGTGGACTTAAAATGACAAACCGAAAACTACCGAAGGCACCTGGAATGGGAGGATATGACAGTCTTTTTACTTTCACCGAAGAGCAGCAGAAGGCTTATGAAAAACAATACAATTCCATGTATTCAGAAGATGATAAGAAAGCTCCCGATGTGAAGGAAGAGTTCTTTGCAAATCCCGAAGGACCAGGCGAACATGTTAGGCATTTTGGTAATTTCTTTGAAAATATGCGTAAGAATAGTCAGGCCACGGTAGAAGATCCGGTATTTGGCTACCGGGCAGCAGCTCCTGTGCTGGCTTGTAATGCCAGTTATTTTGAAAAGAAAACCTACTACTGGGATCCGGTGAGCATGAAATTGAAGTAGTAGTTCAAAGAAATAGGTACAGGCAGTTTGTCAACGGGCAAGCTGCTTTTTTCAGTCATGAGAGTAGCTTTTGGGATTGACCAGTTCATTTCTTCCGCAAAAAGGGAGAAGTATGGCCGCATTGGGCTAGTTACCAATGATGCTGCCTATACCACGAAACATGAAAAATCAAGGACCGCCTTGCTGCAAGCTGGTTTTTCTGTTACAAAGTTATTTTCACCCGAACATGGAATTTCGGCAAGAGGGGCTGATGGAGCCTTTATGCCTGATGGATGCGATATTCTCACGGGATTGCCCATAATAAGTTTGTACGGTGAAAAGCTGGCTCCTTCCGGGGCAGATATGGAAGATATTGACACGGTACTTTTCGATATTCCCGACATTGGGCTGAGGTACTACACCTATTTATGGACCATGACGTATGTACTGGAAGCCTGTGCAGACTGGAATAAAAAATTGGTTATTCTCGATCGTCCTAATCCTTTGGGATCGGTGATGGAAGGTCCTATGCTGGACGAAGAGTATTGCAGTTCATTCATTGGCAGATGGTCTTTGCCTGCCAGGCATGGGTGTACTCTGGGTGAACTAGCTTCATATTTCAATACCACGAGATCTCTTTATGCTGAACTGGAAGTAATACCCTGTACGAATTGGTGTAGAGACATGAGCCATACAGAATGGGGCCTTGCGTTTGAGGCAACTTCGCCTGCAATCTGTTCGGATGAAAGTTTACTGGCATATCCCGTTACGGTTTTTGCTGAAGCCACTAATTTAAGTGAAGGAAGAGGCACTGAAGCTCCCTTTGCCAGGATAGGGGCTCCCTGGCTCAGGCAACCTGACCTCAATCTCCTACTGCCTTTCTTACAAGGTATTGAGTTTAACGAGTGCCGGTTTACTCCATCAGAAGGCAAGTTTAATGGAATACTTTGTGAGGGCTTAGAAATTCGTATCACTGATCCAAAGTTATATCAGCCAGTTATAACAGGTTTATTGCTTTTCAAATTAATCAAAGATCAATACAGGGATTATTTTGCATGGAATCCTTATCCAACCCGTGCCAATCCAGAAGGAAGCCGCCATCTTGATTTACTTACCGGTGTGGCAGATTCTGAAACTTTATTTGAACTTCCTTTTGATATATTTTTAGCTCAAGTAATTCAATTAACTCAAGTCAATGAGTTTTCAGAAGATATACATCCATTTTTAATTTATGACTGACGGGTATCTGTCTCGTTGATATTTCTGCTGAGTATGCGGTCAATAGCCTTCTGATGATGCCTGATGTGATACTCCATGAACAGGAGATATTCCCGAACGCTTAAATATCCAAAAACCACATGCGGTAGTCTCAGGTAGTCCAGTTGTAAATCACTCCATTTGTGGCAATTCTGAGTGACCTGTTCATGCTGTAAAACAAAAGCGTCAAGTTCAAACGCTTTACTGGTATCGGGATGCATTCTGGGTTCAAAACCAGTAGTTTGCGGGAAGCTGGCTTCATGATAGGTTTTATCAAGCCATTCTTCACCTCTGAATGGCTTCAGATTTACTCCAAATCTTATCAGTAGTCCTGGTTTTGGTGCTTTTAAAGCCCGGTTAAAGAGCTTTGCACTGAGGGTAAGGTGTGCCAGGTTCTCTGCGATGGACCATTTGTTTCCTATTCTCAGATAAAAATTTTCTTCGGTCACCGGCTTCAGCTTGCTTAAGAGGGACCTGGAAGTAGTTTGTATATTTTGGGTTAACGTTTCCTTTTTCATTTTAACAAACGATTGTTCAATAAAATGTCCAAATTTTTTTTATTTCATTTTAGCCAGTGTTCGCACAAATACATCTTTGAGATATTGATCGTTTGCGAACAATTGACTTAACATTACGGCTCCTTCAAACTCCATTACTGCCTGTTCTGCCATCCTTTTTGAGGTGCCTTCGGCGTACTGGGTTTTGAAGATGGCAAACAGGGCATTTTCCCATCCCGAAAAAATAGCTTTGAGCGTATCTCTGAATTCCACAGTCTGCCCGTTGGTTTCAAGTACGGTATTCGCAGCAATACAGCCGCCATCCTGCTGAAGCATGAGTTCACCGATCTTCAACAAAAGATGTTTGAGACGATCTCTTTCAGGAAGGGATTGATCAAAGGCAATCGGAAAAACCTGATCGTTAAGCTGTGTCAGAATACTGTCAAGAACAGCAGACATCATTTTTTCCTTGCTATCAAAATAATGATAAAAACTTCCTTTCTGAAGTCCGCAGGCCTGTGCCAGATCACTCATGGAGGTATTGTAGTAACCATTCTGTCTGAAAACTTTCAGAGCAGTTTCTATAATCTCTTCGCGATTGGTTTTTATAACGGGCATCTACAAATATCAGAAAGGAAGTACTATAAAACAAACGATCGTTTGGAAATTATTGAATCACCGATTTCCACATCAAATCTGCCACAAGCCGATCTCCTTTCTCGTTAAGATGAACCCGGTCTGTAGTCAATATTCCTCTGTCTGCGTTTTCAGGATTATTTTTCAGTGCGTATTCATGAAATTCTTTTCTAAGGTCAATAAGCCCGCAGTTTTCGCTCTTTGCCAGATTGCGAATAATGGAAGAATAATAATTGAGGTCACCATCCTGCTGATTACTGTAATCGGTGCGTTCACCAATCGCAGCCGGTGTGCAGAGGGTTACTTCAATGTTCTGAGCTTTAAGTTTACCAATTACGGCTTTGTAAAAACGCTCAAATTTATCTGGATCTGTGCCGGTACCATAGCTGGCCTTGTGCCATACATCATTTACACCAACAAATATCACTACCGCATCAGGCTGTTGTTCAAGTACGTCTTTGTCCATTCTCAGGTAGAGGTCGTAAATTTTGTTTCCTCCAATGCCCGCTCCGCTTAATTCATATTTTTCACTCATGCCTTTGGACTTCAAGTCTTGCTGCATAAGAGTGATGTAGCCTCCAGGGTTTACACCTGCCTGGGTTATAGAGTCGCCGAAGAAAATAATCTTTTTGGGTTTTACCGGAGTGAAAGCTATTGCCGTCATAAACAAGCCTAAAGCGATAAGGTATTTCATAAGATTCAATAGTAAGAATTGAGTAAGGGCTGCAAGCCCGTAGTTTTATTTTTTCAAAGTTAAATTTTCATTTTCAATGGAGCTTAAGAGCGGCAGATCTCCTTTTTCAAAAAGTGTGGGTAGTTGGTCCAGAGGATAGTTTTGATCTTCCAGACCGTAATTGTTGTAATCTTGAAACAGGAAACTGCCCGTTCGGTGCTGTCTTATTGATTCCCGAAAACGCACACCGCCACCGCTGGTTTCGTACGAATAGGCCAGATAGTCCATCATGCCGGTATCCTGATTAATCCAGAAAAGGAAGACATCCTGATGGTCGTTGCCGCCACCTTCTTCATCAAAAGTAACTTTGATTTCGTCGTATTTCTTGCCAACAATTTCAACTTCTCTGGTCCACTCTTTGTTTACCGAGGCGTCATTGAGACCATTTGGCAAAAAGAGGAAATAGGCTACTGAGTTTACCGAGTTGCTAAACTTGGCCGCTGTGGTATCAGGAAGGTCGGATTTTTCTCCGTTGATAAGCCTGCTGAACGAGGTATTTGTGAGGATATCGGTAATGGTGTTTCCAGAGCTGTCGGTCTGAATTCTCTGGTAGATATATTGTCCGTTCTTCCGCTCAAAATCGTAGTGCATATCTCTGAAATCGAATTCCAGATGACAATTTTCATAGTCCTTGCCGCCATGGACCTCAATGGCCCTATCAACAATCTTCTGAACCTTTGATTCACAGGAGAACAAGACAATCGAACCAAGAAATAGCACCAGCAGTTTTTTCATTACACAGAATCTTTGCACCAAAATAAGGCTTTACACGGTTTATTTTTAGAATCCAGGTCATGGAAAGTTAATTTCAACCAGCAAGCATAACACCGACGGGTACTGGCTACTTTCAATGCTCCCCAGGAAGTTTAATTGATCAGCAGATTTCGGTGCCCGTAATTTTTACTGTTAATTTGCTCTATGTTGGATCTTTTTGACGTAAATGTGCCTCTATTTACCCTGCTGGGGTATCCCATGAGCTTTCTGGAGCTGCTTGCCACCATCACCGGGGCCTATGCGGTATGGCTTTCTACCCGTGAAAATGTGTGGAGCTGGATTGTAGGTCTGGTGAATGTGTGTCTGGCTTTTGTGATGTTTTTCCAGATTCAGCTTTACCCGGATATGTTTCTGCAGGTTTTCTTTTTCATTACGAATATCATTGGCTTCTGGCAGTGGAAGTTCCCTAAGGCAGCAGAGGCTAACTCAAATGATGAACTTCAAATTACGAAACTTAGCGTAAGACATTTTTCACTTATTACTGCAGCGGGAATTGCCGGAACGCTGGCCCTGGGTTCATTTTCCAAAAATTTACATGAAATAGCCCCCAAAGTATTCAGTTTGCCTTCAGCCTTCCCCTATATGGATTCTTTTACCACCGTGATGAGTATAGTAGCCACATTTATGCTGATCAGAAAAAAAGTAGAGGCCTGGTGGATATGGCTGGGTGTAGATGTAATTGCCACCTACATGTATTACATGAAAGAAGTGAAACTGTATGCTTTACTTTACTTTGTTTTTGTGATCATTGCCGTGTTTGGTGCTGTGGAATGGACCCGGAGATATAAGGCTCAGAAATCAGGATAACAGTGACCAGTTTTTCAGACCGGTTCGGGCTAAAAAGTACCTGAGCGATACCCACAGCACGCCCAAACCATATTTTGAGCTTCTGACAAAATTGATAGAACTGGCTTCCTCAAAATATTTGGTAGGACAGGTAACTTCTGCTATCTCGTAGCCCTTCCAGAATATTTGAGCAATAATTTCATTGTCAAAGACAAAATCTTCATCGCATTTCTCAAAGTCAATGGAACGGAGTACCTCTGCCGAGAATGCCCGGTATCCCGTGTGATATTCAGACAGCTTCTGATTCATTAGCAGGTTCTGGGAAAGCGTAAGTAACCGGTTTGCGAGGTATTTATATACGGGCATTCCGCCTTTAAGTGCTCCTTTGCCAAGGATACGTGAGCCAAACACCACAGGATAAAGATCTTCGCCAATTATGGAAGTCATGGCTCTGATTAATTTTGGCGTGTATTGATAATCAGGATGTACCATAATAATTATCTCCCCTCCCAGCTCCAAAGCTTTTTTATAACAGGTTTTTTGATTCCCGCCATATCCGCGATTTTTTTCATGGGTTATTACGTGATGAATGCCAAGCTTCTGGGCTATATCTGCGGTTTCATCGGGACTTGCATCATCTACCAGAATAACTTCATCGACCACATCGAGCGGGATCTCTTTATAGGTTTTTTCTATGGTTTTGGCAGCCTTATAGGCTGGCATTACGATCACCACTTTTTTATTCTTGTACATGAGAAGAAACAGGATGTATCAGGCCGATCAAAGACCAGTTTTCGTGCCAAAATAGTTTAAGTTCAGAGATAATACTGCATTTTTGCAAGCCTTTTCGGGCCTAAAATATTGCAGACAGATGGAGTTATCAAATGAGGTTTTGTTTTTTGGTGGTTTTGCCGTTTTTGTGATTTTTGTCATGCTTCTTGATCTGGGAGCATTTTCGAAAAGCAAGTCGCATGTTGTGAAATTTAAGGAGGCGGCCATTTGGAGTGCTGTTTGGGTGGCCCTGGCGGTAGCCTTTTATTTCTTTTTACGTACCTATGGGTACCTTATTCATGATATAAGCAGTGCTGAAGCACTGGAGGCAGTGAGGTCAACCTACTATACCTCACTCAAGCTGCCTGAATCTTTTGATCTGGCGGTTCAGAAATTTGAAAGCAATATGGCTCTGGAGTATATCACCGGTTATCTGGTAGAATACTCGCTGTCTGTAGATAATATATTTGTCTTTATATTGATTTTTAACTCGTTTGGAGTTCGTGAAAAGTATTACAAAAAGGTGCTTGTCTGGGGGATTCTCGGATCCATTTTCCTGCGTTTTATTTTTATTTTTCTGGGCTCGGCTCTTATTCAGAAGTTTGACTGGATTCTCTATATCTTCGGGGCGTTTCTGGTTTATACCGGTATAAACATTTTGTTTTCCAAAGACGAGGATGAAGAGATTGACACCAAGAATCATCCGGCTGTAAAGCTCACCTCCCGCTATTTCAACGTGTATGAGAAATTTGTATCCGACCGTTTCTTTATTAAGCACAAATACCGAAGCAATAAGATTTTTGTAACACCGCTTTTCGTGGTCATCATCGTTATTGCCTTCACAGATGTCATCTTTGCGGTAGATTCTATTCCGGCTATTTTCTCCATTACCAAAGATCCTTACATTGTGTTCTTCAGTAATGTTTTTGCCATTATGGGACTACGCTCCATGTTTTTCTTCCTGGTAAACATTATTAACATGTTTGCCTACCTGAAATACGGACTGGGGGTTTTGCTTTCATTTATAGGCATAAAAATGCTGGCTCATCACTGGCTTTCTGAATGGGGTTTTACCAATGTTCATTCTTTATTGGTGATAGTGGCTATACTGGCAGGTAGTATTATCCTATCTCTTCTTTTTCCACCGAAGGAGGAATCAGTTTCTCAGGGTTAAGCCACCAGTTACGGCTCCAGGCCCGTTTGTACTTCCATCCCTTTTGTCTGAGGGCAAGAGGTACATAGGCAAAGCTTTCTTTGAGAGATTCTGCTGAGTAAAGCAGCTCATCATCGGTAAGCATCAGCGATTTGTACTGCTTATCTTTCTTTTCTGTAAGGTCGGCAAAGGGCAACTCGGTTTTGAAATTTGAAAACTTATCCGAAATTTCGCTTTTGAGATAGACGGTCCAGCCGTTTCTAAGATCAGTTCGTAAGGTAGGTTTGTAATGGCCTGCAGATACATTTCTGGCATATTCCAGGTACTTTCTGAGCAAATCGGGGCCGGCATGCATGCTTTTATCGGTAACCAGTTGCTCGGGCCAGATACTGCTTACTACAAAGATTTGTTCTTTTGCCCGGGTAATGGCCACATTGAGACGGTTTTCGCCGCCTTTCAGACTCAGTGATCCAAAATGTGATTTAACTTTTCCTCCGTCTTCTGAGGCATAGCCTACCGAGAAAATAAGGATATCGTACTCGTCTCCCTGGATATTTTCAATGTTTTTTACGGTTACTTCCGGATAATCTTTTTCCAAAGTATCCCGGATAAGCTCGGCCTGGAAAAAATTGAAGGTTACCACCCCGATACTCTTTCTGCTACCTGCAGTACGCAGAAGCCTGACCAGTTCAAGCACCTTTTCAGCTTCTTTCTGATTGCGGTTTGATTTCCATTGACCGTCCACTTTAATATAATCAATGGCCGGTTTCCCTTTATTTAAATCTTCGAAATCGGGGAGTAGGGTAAGTTTGTTTTTATAGAAATGCTGGTTTGAGAAATCGATCAGATCAAGTGATTTGCTTCGGTAATGGCCTCTGAGGGTGTATTGAGGAAGAATTTGAGCGGCCATTTCCAAAAGTGATTCTACCTCAAGCAGCGTATCATCTTCGGTGGCCTCCGTAACGCGGATCCGATAGAGGTCATTGGGCTGGAGTTGTTTGCTATCTCCCGCTATCACTACCGATTTGCCCCTTAGCATGGCAGGAAGTCCCTTTTCTGCAAAGCATTGAGATGCCTCATCAAAAATAACCAGATCAAATAAGGGCTCTTTGGTAAGCGGGAAAATAGCCGATACGGTTTCTGGTGAGGCCATCCAGCAGGGGATCAGGTCAAAAATCTCTTCGCTCATCGCTTCAATGAGCTTTCTTACCGGCCAGATCAGTCTCTTTTTACTGGTCTGATGTTTCAGATCCCTGTAGGTGGTGGGATTACCTAGTCGGTTTTTCTCAATATTCCGATAGGTGTTTTCCCGTAGTTTCATGATCAGATACTCCTTGCTGATCTCCTGTTTCTTGACAATGGCTTTCTGGAGCTCTTCTTCTTTCATCTCAAGTTGCAGACTACTTACCTGACGCAGATCTGGATATTTTTCTTCAATGTCATCAATCAGATGAAGGATGAGATTGTGTTTGAAGTTTTCTGAATAGCCTGTTTCAAAGGTGGACGAAACTTGTTGGTAGGCCTTCTTTTCTACCGCTGTAAGACTCTCGAAAAGGGCATCTCTTGCCGCAATGTTGTCAAAATCATTTTGAAGATACTGCAGGATTTCAGCGAGATTTCCAGAATATATTTTCTCGATTTGCTCCTCTGATAACAGACTAAACCAGATGTTCTGTTGTTCGCTGATTAACTGATAGCAAGAGACCCATTCTTCTATTTTTAAGTCAAATTCGGTTTTAGTAGTGTCCTCGCTTAGTAGTTGACCTTCGGCCAAATCATTGATCTGAAGAGCTAGTCGGGTAATGTCCAGTTGTTTTTGAACTTCATAGCGGAGTTCGTCCATAGATAAGGCGGCATCCGGATTTCCCAGGTCTTCTGCCTCCTCTCTGAGAACTTTTATTTTAGAGAGCCTTTCTCTTGCTTCCGGTAACTGATGGTGTGAAGGCTCCAGATTGAGCTGTCCCAAAATCTGAAAAACCTCCCGTTTAGATTTTGAAAGGAGATTCCAGGCCGTACGTTTAAAAAATGAATCTGTTTCGCTTATGGCGGCTTCAATTTGAGCAGTTTTATCTTCTAACGCTTCAATGGAAAGGATTTCAGGACAGTAAACCGAATCATCAATTTCTAAAAACCGGGTTTGAAGTGACTCCAGTGTTTGCAGACGCTCGGGGTGAAGCAGTGCTTTCTTAAAATAACTGAAATTACCCTCCATACCAGCCACCGGCCTGTATGCCGAAAGTAAATTGAGCTGGGTTTCCACGTCGACCAGAAAGGGGATAGAAATTTTTGAAAGACGTTCTTTTATCTTAGAAATAGTCTCCAGGGCCTCTTTGAGTTTCTGAAGCGTACCGGGAGTATGTCTGGCAAACGATTTTCGCAATTGCCAGAAGCTGTAGTCATGGGTTGATCTTATCAGTTGATCCCTGTATTTTTCCAGCTGATCCAGTCTGAACAGAAACTCATCCAGGGTTGAAAAATGAAAAAATGAGTAGATGTCTTTCAGATCAAGCTGTTTTTCATTTTTCTGCTTTGCAAGAAGATATAGTTCTTTGACTGTGATCCCATAGTGGCTTTTGTCATAAAGATGACCTTTTAAATCGGTAAATTCACGAATCACCTGATCGGTTTTTCTGCAAACGGCGTCAAATTCTCTTTCCAGGAAAATGGCATTCAGGCTTTGGTTTTCATGCTTGTAGGAAAGAATACGATCTATCTGCCCGGCAATTTTTTCATAAAGGGCTTTCCGGTCTTTTTTGAAGTCATGGATCAAAGCAGAAAAAGGGTGCAGACCTACCTCTCCAAGTCGCTGATAAACCGTATCTATGGCCGCCCTTTTCTGACAAACCAATAGTACTTTCTTCCCGTGAGCGGCAAAATCGGCCATAAGGTTACAGATCAACTGCGATTTTCCTGTGCCCGGGGGGCCTTGTACTACGATCGATCTACCTTTTTTGGCCTGGGCAATAGCCTCTTCCTGAGAGGCATCTACGGCCAGAGGTAGCCTGAAATGTTCCTCTTTGAGAGCAAGCGTTTCGGTTTCTGGTGTGGCAAAAAGGTCTTCCAGATTTTGATTTTCATCCAGAAAAGGGGTGTTTAAAAGAATATCGTAGTCAGTAGAAATGTAGGATCCGGTCTGAGGGAAAATCCCAAGCAAGGCCTGAGGATGCAATTTGAGTTCACCTACAGGCAGTTTTTCCAGATCTGCCCGGGTTACAGGCTCAAAGTTCTGAAGTCTTTGGTCGAAAAGCTCAGAGTTAAAATTGAGTTCCAGATCGCTACGTTTCAATAGTTCATAGAGGTGAGTGAGGAATACCCGACTGTTTTCCCATTTTTCATCAAAGGATGTTTCCAGAAAATCCTCGTCTATTTTGGTTCCGTTGAAATGACTGTAAGCCAGCAGAAAAGTGCGGTTCAGGGCGGCTCCTCCTTCCCGCGGGGTGAGTATCCAATGTTTCTTCTTTAGTTCAAGGTTTACAGGGAAAAAAGCAAGCGGACACCTTACTGAGGTGCCATCCATCATTTTACCATAAACAAAAGGATATCCCAGATAGAGTTCTTCTGCCCCTCGCTCTTCCTGTATGGTTTTATCGAGTCTCCAGAGTTGTTTTAAGTGTCTGGAGAGCTCATTGGTTTTGCCCATTCTAGGGTCAATTTCCGGGATAAGAACCTTCTTTCCATTATTCTGAATCAGGTCCTCAATGAACTGGTAGGAGGGCTTCCCGCTGACATGATCCAGGGAGTTGATGTCGAAAAAATGTGATTTAAATGCCCTAAGCAAAAGCAGAGAGCGGTTCGCAGAAGTGAGGTTAGTGAGTCGCTTATGATATGTTTTAAGCAGATGAATCATTGGTATGGTCAGAACGGGGTTTTCTGGAACCCGTAAATATAGGAAATATACTGATGGTCAACGGTCTGATTACAAAAATCAGCCCAAAGTCATGAGGTTACATCCCCGAAGTTCAGCATTGTCAAATCTACCCAGAACTTTGAACCTGGCGTAGTCTTCAGAATAGGATCCCAGATCCTGGGTCTCTATGAAACAGCAGGAGTCTATATTTCCCAGATCAATGACATTGATGCCACCCGTTTTTCGCGTTTTGGGTTTGTCAATTCCTTTTTCTCCCAAACTGAAGCCGGGTAAATAGGTGAAGGGGTCATTGAGCTCGCGAAGCAAAACACGCATGGAAGGACCCGGCTCAAAAAAACCGTCTGCAGTGGCATAGGCCTGAGAAATAAGTTCTGTCATTCCATATTCAGAGTGAATCTGCCGTAAACTGAAAACCTGCTTTAGTTCTTCATGAACTTCTTCACGTAATATTTCACGTCTGCGGCCTTTCATTCCTCCTGTTTCCATAACGAGAAGTTTTGAGGTATCTGGAAGACGTATCTTTTTGCTTTTAAGGTATTCTGCAAAATCGAGCAGGGCGAAGGTAACCCCAATGAGCAGTATTTTCCTTTTTTCGGAAGGATGCGAAAGCAGGTAATGGAGTTTTTGGTAAAGCTCGTCCAGATTATGCAGAAAAAATCCCGATTCCTGAGAAAAACTATGGTACATGAAGCCTTTGACCATGTAAACGAGCGAGGAATTTGTTCGCTCCAGATAATTGGGTAGCAGGGCTAGAATGTGGTAGTCGGTTACAGGACCATAGATTTTTTCAAACGTTTTAAGGCTCAGAAACTCATAAAACGGAAGGTCAGATATCAGATGGCGTGCGGTACTTGCTCCGGTGGTGCCACTACTTTCAAAAATGTGCTGAATTTCCTGGTTTCCGGTCAGTATTTCGTGGTTTTTGAAGAATGAAACCGGCAAACAGGGTATTTTCTCCAGATGAGTAATCTGCGTTTTGTCAATACCCAAGTGCTGCAGATAGCTTGCATAAATGGGGTTGTGAACAGACTGATACTGAAAGATCTCCAGAGCAATGGACTCAAAAAGCGGATCATTTTTTTGCAGAGCCAGTACAGAAGCCTTTAAGTCGTCTTTGAGATTCACGAAATAACTAAGTAATTTTAGTCGGGAATAAACCAAACGCATTTGCGTTTCGTTTACAAAAGTACTCGGTCTTTGTCTATGAAAATAAAGATAATTTCATTTTTGCTGGTATCGGTTAGTCTGGTTTCTTGTTTTAAAGAACCTGAATTTTCATTGACTCCTTCTATAGAATTCGATAATTACACGAGTGATATCCGACTGGATGCGTTTTTGGGTGCTACCAAAGATTCTGTGGTAGTTACCGTACGTTTTCAGGATGGTGACGGTGATCTGGGTCTGGACGAGGAAAGTAAACGGGAAGCTCAGAAAACGGATGACTTTAATTATCTGGTGAGGCCATTTCGGAAAGTCAATGGTACCTTTCAGTCCTTTGTGCCCGGGGTGCCGTTCTCTGGATACTTTCCGCAGCTAAAACTCGATGAAAAACCGGGCCCAATTGAAGGCACACTCGGTTATACAATAGAATTTATTCATGCCTTTACGCCAAAACGCGATACGGTGAAATTTGAGATTCAGATAAAAGACCGGGCCGGCAACCTCTCAAATACGGTAGAGACCGACGAGATTATTCTGAACCGTATCTGAGCTAATCCATGAGGATTCTAAACGTGGTTCCTCTTCCAGGTTCGCTTTTCAGGACCATGAGCCGTCCGTTATGATACGTTTCCACAATTCGTTTTGCCAGAGTAAGTCCCAGTCCCCAGCCTCTTTTTTTAGTTGAAAATCCGGGGCTGAACACCTTTCTAAGGTTTGCTTTGCTTATTCCTTTGCCTGTATCAGTGATGTCTATTCCAACCTTTTTGCCAGATGTCTCAAAAATCGTGATCGCTAAATTTCCGGTGCCAGCCATGGCATCTACGGCATTTTTACAAAGATTTTCAATAACCCATTCCATCAGATGTCTGTTGACCATAGACATGTGGGTGGCTGGTAAGTGGTTAATTACTGACCATTTGATTTTAGTTGAGATACGACGTTCCAGATAAGAGGCGGTTTGTACCACCAGAATACCCAGATTTTCCTCTTTCATAACGGGCACTGAACCGATATTTGAGAATCGGGTGGTGATGGTTTCAAGCCGTTCCACATCTTTTTCCATTTCATCGCCAATACTCTGATCAAAATTGTCCTGCGTACGCAATACGCCAATCCAGCCGAGAAG
This sequence comes from uncultured Cytophagaceae bacterium, assembly GCA_966250325.1. Classification (GTDB taxonomy): domain Bacteria; phylum Bacteroidota; class Bacteroidia; order Cytophagales; family Spirosomataceae; genus Jiulongibacter. Next base: position 144,333 of record CBINGY010000003.1, read on the forward strand.
GCCGGAAATGGGGGTTCCCAACTGGTGTGCCGTTTCTTTGGCCAATCCTACCCACACCCGGTTTTGCTCTGCCCTGCGGGATGAACTGTAGGCGATAAATGCCAGTAGTCCGAAAATGAGAAAAGTAGCCAGCAGAATATACGGGAAAAACTTCAACTCTTTAAGGGTGAGAGAGCTGGAGTAATACAGCATCATGGTTTGATCCTGCTCTGCGGTGACCGAATCGGCAGGCAGGGTAATGGGTATAGGCTCATGCTCAGCTGCCATGAGCTTCATTTGTTTTTCAAGAATAGCGTTTACCTCTTTTTCAGTGTATTTTTTGGTGCTGTCTTCCAGTTCAGAAATGTTGCTGTAATTGACTGGTACACCATCAGATACCAGAATAGTAGGGATGGTTTCGTTGGCTTCCACTACTTCAGAAATGAAGGTATAATCGCAGGGACTGTCTATGCCCTGTTCAATAAAAAACCGGATGCTGGTGGCATAAAGTGTCGCGTATTTTTGCTCGCGTTCTTCCAGTGCTTTTCCTAATGAGTTGAAATAATAAAGCACTCCTGCTCCGATCAATAGAAGGATCGAAATACCGGCGATTCTCCACCCGGAAATCTGCTGATATAGATTGAAAAACAGTCTGTTTTGTGACATAGATGTATTCTACCCAACGATCTGAACTTTTTTTTCGTCTGTGTTGTGTTAGAGAGCACCCGAAATTGGATTTTTTCTGGGTCTTAACACAGAAATCTTTCATAATTTAGATTGATTCTAAATTCTCTTTTGTGACTTTGGTCATAACAATGATATACGAGGTGGGAGTTAAATTTGCAGTGGATTTAAGAAAGGTATGACAGAACAATTTAAGGCAGTATCAATTTCTTACAAAAAGGCTCCATTAGAGCTCAGGGAGTATATTGCATTAAATGAAGATGAAACCAAAGCTTTGTATATCAGGCTTAAAGATGTTTTCAATCTCAGTGAAGTTCTGATTCTTTCTACCTGTAATCGTACCGAGTTCTATTATCTCGCAGATCGGGATCTCAGCCATGATCTGATAGCCTTACTTGCTACCCACAAAGGCACCCATTTCAGTACCTTACAGCCATATCTTGAAGTCATAAATCTGGAAGCCGAAGCCGTAAATTACCTTTTTGAAGTTTCCTCAGGGTTGCATTCTCAGGTGATAGGCGATGTACAGCTGCCGAATCAGATCAAGCATGCGTATCAATGGTGTGCTGATATGAATATGGCTGGTCCGTTTTTGCATCGCCTCATGCACACGGTTTTCTTTGTCAATAAAAGGGTACATCAGGAAACTGCATTCCGTGATGGAGCCGCTTCCACCAGTTATGCCGCTGTTGAGACCATCGAAACCTTTCTGCCTCTTATCAAAGAACCGAAGATCCTGGTATTAGGTCTGGGCGAAATGGGTTTGGATGTGGTAAAAACGCTGAATGATAAAGGTTATACAGGTTTTACAGTAGCGAATCGTACCCGCACCAAAGCAGAAGAACTGGCTCAGGAAATTCATTTTGATATTCTGCCTTTTGATGAAGTAGCTCAGAAAATCAAGAATTTCGATATTATCATTTCATCCGTTCGCACCGATCAACCCATAATTACAATGGATATTGCGAAAGGATTTGATAAGAAAAAAGTCCGTTATCTTATTGATTTGTCAGTACCAAGAAGCATAGAACCTACGGTGGAAGATGTACCGGGTGTAGTTTTGTATGATCTGGATGAAATCCAGCAGAAAACCACAGAGGCAATTGAAAGCAGAATGGCGGCGGTGCCTCATGTAAAGCAAATTATTGAAGAGGCAACGGCAGATTTCTCTGACTGGTCAAATCAAATGGTAGTTTCTCCTACTATCCAGAAGCTGAAAAATACGCTGGAGCAGATCAGAAAGGAGGAAATGGCCAAATACATGAAGTCTCTTTCTGAAGAAGAGGTGGCCAAAATGGAAAAGATCACAAGCAGCATGATGCAAAAGATCATCAAACTTCCCGTACTTCAGCTAAAAGCTGCCTGCAAACGCGGAGAAGCAGAAACGCTTATAGACGTACTCAACGACCTTTTCAATCTGGAGAAGGTGGAGGCGTAATTGTCATTCACGCCCTTCGTATCGATTCCATAATTGTTCTTGGTATAACGCATCACTGAAAAACTGTGGGTTCTTCTTTTCCTTTTTGAAGATTCTACTGTGTGATGATCTTGTTTATTTAGCAAGAAAAGATGGTCTATGGATTTGCTCCAGGTCGGAGACCTTAATTCACACCTACGAAGTCTCAGACTTCGCAGAACGGGTTCTTCTTTTCCTTTTTGAAGATTCTACTGTGTGATGATCTTGTTTATTTAGCAAGAAAAGATGGTCTATGGATTTGCTTCAGGTCGGAGACCTTAATTCATACCTACGAAGTCTCAGACTTCGCTGCATTAGTTTATTTATTAGCTAAATTCACGTTAAAAAGGCTAATATATTGGCTAAATTTGCGTTAATAAAGAAGTTTTATCGGATAAATTCTTGAATTTGTTTCTATCTTTGATGTAAATCCGGTCAAAATGATATCACGAATTATTCTGAATGCCTTGAAAGAGAAGCTGATACATTCAGATAAAATAATCATTCTTTATGGTGCCCGTCAGGTTGGAAAGACTACGCTGGTGAAGCACTTGCTTTCAGATTTACCCTACAAATCGCTTCAAATTAATGCAGATGAGTATCGTTATCAATCGCTTCTGTCTTCTGGAGATTTAAACCAACTGACCCGCGTGGTGGAAGGGTATGAACTGGTATTTATTGATGAAGCTCAGCGGGTGCCAGATATTGGTCTGAATCTCAAAATATTACACGATGCCAGACCCGAGCTTAAATTAATTGTAACGGGCTCTTCCTCCTTTGAACTTGCCAATAGAACGAAGGAGCCTTTGACAGGAAGAACGTGGACCTTCACGCTTTTCCCGGTTTCTGTGGCAGAATTACGTCAGAGCATCAATGCTTTTGAGTTGGACGAAAAACTGGAAGAGTTGTTGCTCTATGGATTTTATCCAGATGTTTTAAACCTGAATTCATTCAATGAAAAGGCTGATTATTTAAGTGAACTTAGTTCCTCCTATTTGTACAGGGATATTTTGGAAATATCCAGTATCAGACACGGCAACGAATTGAGCCGCTTACTTAGACTTTTGGCTTTTCAGATAGGTTCAGAGGTTTCTATGACCGAATTGGGCAACGCCTTGCAAATGAGCAAAGATACCGTAGCCAGCTATGTAGATTTATTAGAAAAGTCTTTTGTCCTGTTTCGTTTAACGGGCTTTAGCAGAAATCTCAGGAAAGAAATTTCGAAAAGAGATAAACTGTATTTTTTTGATTTGGGCGTAAGAAATGCACTGATTCAAAATTTTCAGCCGCTTGAACTGCGTACCGATGTTGGTGCTCTTTGGGAGAATTTTCTGGTAATTGAACGGCTCAAACGTAACAAATACATAGGGAAAAGAGCTAATTCGTATTTTTGGAGAACGTATACGGGTGCGGAGCTGGATTATATTGAGGAAGAAGGCGGAAAACTAGATGCCTTTGAATTCAAGTTTACAAAGCATAAAGCAAAAGTGCCGGCTACCTGGGAATCTACTTATGCCAATTCCTCCTTCGAACTGATTAACAGGTATAATTTTCAGGAATTTTTGATCTGATGGATGGATTGTTGGCTGTATATACAAAATTTGGCACTATTGGACTAGTTTGACGGCCAGCAGTAAAGCTAAGTCGGTATTTACTTTTCAGGTTGGAGGCCTCAATTCACACCTGCGAGGTCTCAAACTTAGCATAATATAGGGATGCAATCTGACTTAAGTCAACCGAATACTCTTTGCCATTATTTCCCTAGTTTTGCTTTGATTAACAGGATTAGCCATGAGATCACCGGAAATTATTCTAAACAATGGTATCAAAATGCCACAGCTGGGGCTGGGTGTTTTTGAAGAAGATTTTGATATATCCAAAACTGCAGAAGCCGTAAAATTTGCCATTGAGCTTGGTTACCGGCACATTGATACTGCCGCGGTTTATCGTAATGAAGAGGAGGTAGGTAAGGCTTTGAAATGTGTGGGTGTGTCTCGCGATGAGCTCTTTATCACTACCAAAGTCTGGGATACAGATCAGGGCTATGAATCTGCTTTGCGGGCTTTTGATAAGAGTTTACAAGCCCTGCAGCTTGATTATATCGATCTGTATCTGGTTCATTGGCCGGTGCGTGAAAAACGAAAAGACACCTGGCGTGCTTTGGAAAAAATCTATGAAGAGGGACGTGTACGGGCTATCGGTATTTCCAATTACCTGGTGCCGCATCTGGATGAACTGGAAACGTATGCTAACGTGGTGCCGGCAGTAAATCAGCTGGAGCATACTCCTTTTTGCAATATGACCGATACCCATCTGAAGTGTAAATCTATGGGCATCGCTGTGGAGAGCTATTCGCCTCTGGTGCGGGGATTAAAACGTAATCATCCGGCACTGCTTGGTGTAGCCGAAAAACATGGAATGACCACTTTTCAGGTACTCATAAGATGGGCTCTGGATCAGGGCGTAATCACGATTCCCAAGAGCAGTAAGCCCGAGCGTATCAAAGACAATTTTGAAAGTCTGAACTTTCGCCTCGATGCGGCAGATTTGGAAGCCTTGTCTACCCTTCATGACGGTACACGCGTGGCAGCAGATCCCATGGATTATTTATAGTACCTGCTTCCTCAAAAAGCCGTATTATTGTGTTTTAACCTGCCTTATGAAATGAAAAAAGTCTTTGTCCTAATTTCTCTTCTTTTTCTGTTTACAGGCTGCGATGTATATAAGAAATATGCTGACACCGCAGAAAAATGGGAAAACGAAATTACTGATCTGGAGTATCAGGATGATATTGAATCCTATTCAGATGATGCCGTTTTGTTTATAGGAAGCTCCAGCATTCGGCTTTGGAAGAATATTAAAGAAGATATGGCTCCGTACGAACCTATAAGAAGAGGCTACGGCGGAGCTCATTTTTCTGACCTCGTACATTTTACCAAAAGACTTGTTTACCCCCATAAATTTCAGGCCTTGTGCATTTTTGTGGCCAATGATATTACCGGTGGAGAAAACGACCTAACGGTGAAAGAGGTAATGACTCTGTTCAAAGAAGTGGTTAGAACGGTGCGTGTCAAATATCCCGATGTACCGATCTTTCAGATTGCTGTAACACCCACCAGCAGTCGATGGAAAGTATGGCCTGAAATTCAGAAATTGAATTCGGAGTTCAGAGCGTATTGTGAAACACATGACAATATGTATTTTATTGATCCGGCAGAAAGGTATCTCAATGCACAGGGTACGCCTCGTGATGAACTTTTTATTGGCGATAAACTGCATCAAAATCAGGATGGTTATGACATCTGGGCTGAAGAAATTAAAAAGGAACTTGATAAGGTATTAAAGAAATGATAAAAAGTGTTAAATCGCTCGCAATGTGTGCGTTGGCTACTATGTTGGCATGTACATCTGAAACTAAAGAGGAGCAAACCGAAGAGCCTGTAAAAGAAATTACTATGCTGGTGGGTACGTACACCAAGCGGGATAGCGATGGGATTTATTTTTACAAGTTTAATCCAGAAACGGGAGATGCCCGGCTGGTATCGGTTACCGGAGATATTATTGACCCCTCTTTTCTGGCGGTTTCGCCCGATAAAAAGTTTGTTTACTCAGTTAGTGAAACCGATGGAGGAAGTATCTATGCCTATGCTCTGGGAGATACTAGTCTCACTTTTCTTAATTATGCTCCTTCCGGTGGGGTTCATCCCTGCTATGTGGAGGTGGATAAATCGGGCAAGTATGTATTTGCGGGGAACTATTCCAGCGGGTCGGTCGGTGTACTACCCGTTGACTCAAAAGGTGAAGTGGGTAATCCTCTTCAGGAAATTCAGCACAAAGGAAGTGGACCTAATAAGGAAAGACAGGAAGCACCTCATGTGCACTCGGTCAATGTATCTCCCAATAACCGCGATGTATATGTTCCGGATCTGGGAATTGATGAAGTGGTAGCTTACCGACTTGACCCTGCAACCGGAAGGCTTACTGCTGGTCAAAGTGTAAAAGTAACAGCGGGCTCGGGACCCCGTCATTTTACCTTTCACCCCAATGGTAAGTTTGCCTATGTGGTGCAGGAGCTCACCGGAAGTATAACTGCTTACACCTATTCAGATAGTTCTTTGGTGGAAATAGAGGAGGTGAGCACATTACCAGAAGGATATGAGGGTGATAACAGCTCGGCAGATATTCATATTTCGCCGGATGGCAAGTTTTTGTATGCCTCTAACCGCTTTCATGACAGTATCGTAGTTTTTGCGATTGATTCGGCTACGGGTAAACTTTCACTGGTAAGTCACCATTCCGTGATGGGTCAGGTGCCTCGTAATTTTGCTATTACTCCAGACGGAAAGTTTTTGCTGGTAGCCAATCAGGAAACCGATCATATCGTGGTATTTACCCGGGATATGAAGACAGGAAAACTGGAGCCTAATGGCAAGGAAATCAAGGTGTCTATGCCTGTTTGCATTAAGTTTATTGACTGATTGAGTAAGGGAATTCCGCTTTTTACACCTATTTAATCTCATTTTTAGGTTTCTGACAGATTAATGGCCTAGTTTTGGCGTTTCTTACGAAGCGATCCATTAAGTTATGAAGAGAGGCCTTGCCTGTTTATTGTTCGGTTTTGTTTGTCAATCCTGTTTTTTGTTTACCGGAGGTGACGGACCTAAACCGATTGGGCCAGACCCTGATCCGCTTCCTGAATTTCTTGAGTCTCCTACGCTTTATCCTATTAAGCCGGGTCCGATTGACGAGGCCTCAGGAATGGTAGCATCCACCACGATGCCGGGTTACCTTTGGGTACATGAAGATAGCGGCAGCCCTTCTGAGATTCACCTGATTTCTACATCAGGAGCGTATGCAGGTAAGATAGATTTGTGGGCGTATAACCGCGACTGGGAAGATTTAGCCGATGGGCCTGGTCCGGAAGCTGGTGTGAATTACCTTTATCTGGGTGACATTGGAGATAATGCAGAGAATCTGGAGGTACACATGATTTTCAGGTTAAAAGAGCCGCGTTCGCTCAATGAAAACTACCCGGCTTTTGAAGAGATTCGTTTTAAATATGCCGACAGGCCCATGGGACTTGATTGTGAGGCCATGCTGGTGGACCCGGCAACCAAAGACATTTACATTATTTCGAAACGGCAGCTTTTCAGTGTTCGGGTTTACCGACTGAAATTTCCATATAGCACCACTACCGAAAATACCGCGGAATTTATAGGTACTATTCCGCTCTCGGCTATTACAGCAGCAGATATTTCGGCAGATGGTCAGCAGATTATCATGAAAAGTTACGATGCGGCCTATTACTGGAAAAGAAAAGATGGGGAAAGTATCTATCAGACTCTTTCACGTACCCGGGATATAGGTTTACCTTATTTTGTGGAGCCACAGGGAGAAGCCCTATGTTTTGATCAGAAAGAGGAAGGTTATTTCACGCTATCAGAGAGGCCAGATGGTACGGCATCGGTGAATCTGCAATATTATTCCAGGAAGATCAAAGAATAGGAAGCTCTGTTGTCTGGCAAATAAACGGATATAAAAATAGGAGGTCACCACCTCCTATTTTTACTTATGCATGATAAGTGTCTAGCCAAACATTTTCCCCATGCGGCCGGCTCCCTGCATTTTGTTCATTTTCTTCATCATTTTCCGCATCTGGTCAAACTGCTTCAGCAAATTATTGACCTGTTGAATGGAGGTGCCACTTCCTTTGGCAATCCGCTTTCTGCGGCTTCCGTCTATCAGATCTGGATTTTCCCGCTCAATAGGCGTCATAGAAAGGATTACAGCCTCAATAGGCTTGAAGGAGTCGTTATCTATATCAATATCTTTGATGGCTTTGCCCATGCCCGGAATCATGCCCATGAGGTCTTTTACATTCCCCATTTTCTTAATCTGCTGCAACTGGCTCAAGAAATCGTTCAGGTCAAACTTATTTTCCCGCATTTTCTTATTCAGCTTGCGGGCTTCGTCTTCGTCATAAGCCTGCTGAGCACGTTCTACCAAAGAGATGACATCTCCCATGCCCAGGATCCTGTTCGCCATCCTGTCGGGGTGGAAGATGTCCAGATCTTCCATTTTTTCACCCGTTGACATGAATTTGATCGGCTTATCTACCACGGCCTTCACCGATAAAGCAGCACCCCCACGGGAATCACCATCGAGTTTGGTAAGCACCACTCCGTCAAAATCCAGGCGATCGTTGAAGGTTTTGGCGGTATTTACGGCATCCTGACCCGTCATGGAATCCACCACAAACAGGATTTCAGTAGGATTAATCGCTTTTTTGATGTTTTTTACCTCCTGCATCATCACTTCATCAACAGCGAGACGACCGGCGGTATCTACTATCACAATGCTTTTTCCTTTGGCTTTTGCCTCTTTGACGGCATTTTGAGCAATCTCTACCGCATTTTTGTTTTCGGGTTCAGCATATACATCTACGCCGATCTGTTCACCCAGTACTTTCAGCTGCGTGATGGCCGCGGGTCGGTAGATGTCACCGGCCACAAGTAAGACCTGCTTTCCCTGTTTTTTGAGGTAATTGGCAAATTTTCCCGTAAAAGTAGTTTTACCTGAACCCTGCAAACCAGCGATAAGAACTATAGCCGGAGTGCCCTTGAGATTCACAGACTCTGCCCGCGAACCCATAAGACGGGTAAGCTCTTCCTGAACAATCTTGGTGAATAACTGACCCGGCTCCACGGCAATATTCACTTTGCGATCGAGGGCTTCCTGTTTAACGCGGTCAGTTACCTCTTTGGCTACTTTATAGTTGACGTCGGCATCCATAAGTGCCCGACGGATTTCCTTTACGGTGGCAGCGATATTTACATCGGTGATTCTTCCCTTCCCCTTGAGGGTTTTAAAGGCACCGGCCAGTTTATCCTGTAAGCTTTCAAACATGCTTAATGAGCTGATTTTTAAAATGGAGTGCAAATTTAGGTATTCGCAGGCAGGTTTTGAAATAAAAAAAACTCCCGACTCATCGGAGCCGGGAGCTTTTCTGCAAAGGTTTTGAGAGACTACCTTGTTTGCAATACCCTTTTCATACTTACTTACCCAGGGCTACTGCGTTACGAACCACCTGAGTTTTGATCTCAAAAGGTTTTTTCACGCTTTGGTCACCAGAAGTAAGTACGATGGTGTAATTGCCATCTGGCAAAGAAGCCAGATCAAGGATTTTCGCGAAAGACGTTTCAGTTATCACTTCTTTGTAGAGTACATCTCCACCCTGAGCTTTAACTTCTACGATTGATTTATCTGTAAGATTAAATGCAGTCACTTTGAATTTCAGACCTTCCATGGTTTTCACAGTAAGATCAGAGCCCACTACGTTTTTAACAAACATGTGGTCGTGTGCGAAGCTTGTTGATGCCGATACTCCCACCAGCATTACGATTAAAACAATTAGTTTTTTCATTTCTGTTTTTGTTTAGTTTCTTTGATTAAAATCTTAAAAAATTACATTTCTGATTTGTAATCTCTGAAAGCCTTTGACTCTGCAAACATAGGTCTATTGCGTAATACGAGGCAATAGGCTGTCAATGCCCTCTGAAAAGTTCATCTCACGATCCTACGAAAAACTTAGAATAATACAATGATTAGTCGTATCATAACACAAGTACTTGAAAAAGTGCAATGCTTTTTAATATTAGCTTAATATCAATGAGTTACAGAATTTCAAGAAAAGTATTGGACTCTGAAAGGAATGAAAACAAAGAATACTACGGAAAGTGCAAATTGAACTTTTTGGTATATGACTCAAGTCTCATTGCTACCAGAATTTTGAGTCGTTTTAATAGGTATATGGGAGTCAACCGTACTATTGAGTGACCTTCTAATCTCCTAGACTATGGTCTGAAAACCATCGAAACCTCGTAAATTGCCCCTATCACCTTATTGATATAGTATGCGTCTCCTCCTTACTTTGTGTTTTCTTTTTTTGATGCTCATACAATGTACCTCTGAGTCATCTGAATCTCAAAGAAATGAGCAGGACTCTCCCGAGTGGCAGAATTTGTTTAATGGCATCGATTTAAGCGGCTGGAAACACGTGGGGAAAGGATCTATGCATGTGGAAAATGGTGAAATTTTCACCGAAGGAGGGATGGGTCTGCTTTACCATGAGAGCGGAAAATTTGGCAACTGTGTGTTCAGAGTAGAATGGAAAATGCGGGATGAAAATAGCAACTCAGGAATTTTCATCAGAATTCCCATTGAACCTTATGAAGAATGGATGCCCGTGTATTACGGTAATGAAGTGCAGATTGATAACAGGCCCGAGCTTTCAGGGGAAGGGGATTATCACTATACAGGTACTTTATACTCGCTCACAAAAGCTCTGGCAAAACCGGGTAAGCCAGGCCCTGAATGGAATACCACCGAAATTTATCTGAACGGCCCACGTACCGTAGTGATGGTAAATGGCGTAAAAGTGACTGATTACACTCCCGGAGACCCTCTGCCGGAAAGAAAGTTTCACTTTGAACCGTTTCATGGGCCCAGACCAGATTCAGGGTATTTTGGCTTGCAGAATCATGGGGATCACGATCTGGTTTATTTCAGAAAGGTAGCCGTGAGAAAACTGAAAGATTCTGACCTTACTTCTGCCATCTTTAATTAGAGCTCAATACCATGGATATCCGGATTTTTGAAAGCTACGAAGAATTAAGCAAAGTGGCCGCAGAAATGGTGAAAGACCAGCTGCGGATCAAACCCGATACGCTCTTGTGTGCTGCTACGGGGAATTCTCCTTTGCGAGCCTACAAGATGCTGGCGGAGACTGATAGGGATTTGTTCAGGAGGGTTCGGTTACTTATGCTGGACGAGTGGCTGGGATTACCTGAATTTCACGAGGCTTCCTGTTTTTCTTATCTTCAAAAGAATCTGGTGGAGCCTCTGGCAATTTCCTCTGATCGGGTTATTACCTTCAGATCAGAACTTTCCCATGCCGGGGCCGAATGCCAAAACATGCAGGAAAAATTGAAAACGCTGGGACCGCCAGACCTTCTGTTACTGGGAGTAGGTCTGAATGGACATCTCGGGTTCAATGAGCCGGGAGAAGTTTTGTATCCTCGCCCGCATGTGGTGCATCTGGAGGATATAACGCAGTCTCACAGCATGATTTCTGCCTTGGCCAAAACTCCTGAGTATGGCATAACACTCGGTATGAGTGACCTGCTTCAATCGGGGAGAATCCTGCTGATCATTAACGGAATTCATAAACGGGACGTTTTCAAGCGGCTGCTTCTAAAGGAAATTTCGACCAATTTCCCGGCTTCTTTTCTTTGGTTGCATAAAAATGTCACCGTATTGGCAGATCAGGAGGCCGCAGGAGACCTTTCCTGAGAAACTAAATCCACAAGTAATACGCGGCCATTTTCCGGAGATTGCGATGGTGAGATCGCGTGTTTTTTGTGTAAACCTCTTTTTTTTCTAGTATTACACCAGACAATTCTCCTTGAGAGCTTATTATGAGTTTGAAATCCGGGAATATACGGATAGGTTACACCCATTATCTGGTTTGGCTGGGGATTATTCTGCTGCCGTATGTCGGCTTATTGATCAATCCATCTGAAGCCAACAGAACTCCGTTACCCTTTCTTCTGATTCCGGTTTTTCTGAGTTTATACCTGCTGGTGTTCTTTTATCTCAATTTTTTCATTACTGCACCGGGTTTTCTGATACGTGAAAAATACCTGATCTATCTGCTTATAACCCTGGCCGGACTTGCTGGTTTTTTATTTTATATCCACCTCCTATTTAGTCTGTTGTTTCGGTTTTTTGCGGATGAACTCCCACCACGTGACAGACAGGAAAATGAAGAGTTCGCAAATTTTTTCGGCTACATTTTACCGGCAATTATTTATTCGGTCACTATTCTGGTGAGTAACACCGTTTACCTTATCAGTGAAAAAAACAGACAGAAAGATCTGCAGCACCAGATTGAAGTGGAGAAGGTAACCAGTGAACTCAATTTCCTAAAGCTTCAGATTAGTCCGCATTTTCTTTTCAATACCCTGAACAACATTCGCTGGCTGGTAAGGAAGAAATCAGATGACGCCGAAGAATCGGTTCTTAAACTCTCTGAAGTGCTGAGGTACATCACTTACGATGTCAAGGGAAAAGTACCATTGACGGCAGAAGTGACTCATCTTCGAAATTACATTGAACTACAGATGCTGCGAATTCCTGTGCCTGGAAGCATTCAGTTTCAGGTAGAGGAAGGGCTCGAACAAATAAAGATAGAGCCATTATTATTTATTCATTTCGTGGAAAATGCCTTCAAATACGGCGTGGACAGTCAGCATGCACCTGATATTTTATTTTCGATTTCAAAACCGGGTAACGGCCTGCTGTTTGAATCTCGAAACAGGATTCTGGTAAAAGATTCAAACCTCGAAAGCAGCGGAATTGGTCTGGCTAATATTCAACGCAGACTTGAATTGCTATACCCGGGCAGGCATCATCTATCGATGGAGAATACCGGCGAATACTTTCTGGTAAAACTTAGTCTGGACCTCAATGATTAACTGTTTACTTCTTGATGACGAGCCTTTTGCCCTGGAAATACTCGCAGATGACCTCAGTCATTTTCCTGAACTCACTATTGCCGGTAAAATCAGTGATCCGGCTATGGCCAGAGAATTACTCAGTACCGGCGAAATTGACCTGCTATTTTCAGACATCCAGATGCCCCGCCTGCTGGGCACAGAACTTATCCGAAGTCTGGAGAAGCCACCGCTGGTAATTTTCACGACAGCATATAGTCAATATGCGGTGGAGGGCTTCGAACTTAATGCCATCGATTATCTGGTCAAACCGATCCGAAGAGAACGACTTGCCCAGGCCATTGAAAAAGCCAGGAATCAATTGGAGCTCATTGGAAAACAAGCCGCCCTGCAGGAAGAGAACTACTTTTTTATTTTTGCAGAGTATAAGAAGATCAAGCTATTTTTTGAAGAGATTATCTACATTGAGGGCCTAAAGGATTACGTGAAAATATATCTGGAAAACCGCGTGCATCCGCTTCTTACCCGAAGTAATCTGAAAGGCATGGAATCCAGACTGCCGTCCTCGCTTTTTCTACGGATTCACAACTCATATATCATAAATACTACCAAATTGAAAGGTTTTGGTTCAGGAACTGTACTCTTACCTTCTGCTGAAATCCCGGTTGGGAGCAGGTTTTCCGACCAATTGCAGAAGCTTAAAAATTAGGCAATTTCTCCACTTTTTTAACCAGATTGGCCCCGGGCGTATAAATCGATCTACACATCGGGTGTATCTCTATACACATGCGGTTTTGAGCTTGTTTTGACCTTTATAAGGCTGGTACTTTTGAACCGGCAATCAAAATTTTTGTTGCCCAAAATCTTTTACTGAAACATTAAGAATATGAAAAAGCTGGGTATTTTAACTTGTTTACTTTTCGGGCTTCTGCCGGTATTTGGTCAGTTTCCCGGTGCCGGTGGTAACAGACCCCCAATGAAAGTGGGTCATATTTTTGGTACTGCCGTAGATACAGAGGGAAAGCCTCTGGAATTTGCGACGGTGATTGTTATGCAATCTGTGGCAGACTCTCTTACAGGAGGGTTGAAGGATATTCTCGTGAAAGCAGACCAGACCACTTTGGAAGGCACATTCGATATAAAAGAGTTGCCTGTCAATGCTAAACTTAAACTCCTGATCAGTTCTGTGGGCTACAAAACCGCTGAAACTCTGGTAGCATTTCCTATGCCCAAAATGGATGGATTTACTCCTCCAAAACCCGGGCAGCAGCCAGACCCCGCTATGATTGCCAAATTTATGGCAGCATTTGACCTCAATATGGGGGAGATTAAGCTGGAATCTGACGATAAGATGCTTGATCAGGTAGTGGTAACGGCCACCAAGGCCCTGGTGGAAATGGATATTGACAAGAAAATTTTCAATGTAGAAAAGAATATTGTTACTACTGGAGGTACTGCCGTAGACGTGATGCGAAACATACCTTCTGTGCAGGTGGATATTGACGGTAATGTGAAGGTGAGAAATGCCGCTCCCACTCTTTTTATTGATGGCAGACCTACTACTTTAAGTATGAATCAGATTCCTGCTGATGTGATCGAGAAAGTGGAGGTAATCACCAATCCTTCTGCCAAATACGATGCATCCGGGAGTATGGCAGGTATTATCAATATTGTATTGAAGAAAAACCGGGCCAACGGAATCAATGGAATGGTTAACGCCAGTGCCGATCGTTTTGGTGGTTCCAATGTCATGACTTCTCTGAATCTTAAACAGAAGAAAGTGAACCTTTCTATGATGGGAATGTACATGGGAATGCGTACTAATGTGGAGGGAAACAGCCTGAGAGAAAGTTCAATCGGAGAGGTTAATTCCGTGGTGAATCAGGACATTACCAGTAAAACAATTGGAAATATGGCTTTTGGCAGATTGGGTCTTGACTATAATCTGACCGATCGCACCACATTAAGTACCGCAGGAATTCTGGGTTTCGGAAGTTTCAAACCTGAAGAAGATATCCGCATTACAAGCCAGACCAATGAGCTGGTTTCGCTGAGCAACCGTCTCTCAAACAGCACCCGTTCTTTCAGACCGCAGGGTGTTCAGTTGGGGTTCACCCATAATTTTCCGTCTGAGGGCGAGCAGCTTACGGCAGATCTTAACTTTTTTGGCGGGAATAATGACAACAGCGGCCTTTTTACAACGAATTATCTGAGTAATGGCCAGATCACCGGAAACCAGATTCAAAAAAATGAAGGATCAGGCTCAAACAGTTTTCTTACCGTTCAAACCGACTACACCAAATCTTTTAAAAACGGACTAAGCCTTGAAACGGGATTAAGGGCTCAGATAAGCTCGCTGTCAAATCTGAATGAAAACTTTCTGAAACCTGTAGGAAGTGACGTTTACACTAATATTACTGCCGCCTCGATGAATTTCGATAGCCGTAACGATGTGTATGCGGCATATTTGTCTATGGCCGGAAAAGCAGGTGATGCCTTTTCCTATAAACTGGGTTTACGTGGCGAAAGCTCTTTTTACGATGGCAAATTGCTTAACAGCGGAGATTCTTTCAGTAATAGCTATCCGCTCAGCTTGTTTCCATCGGTATTTTTAAGTAAAAATCTGACTCAGAAAGATCAGGTGCAGTTCAGTGTAACCCGCAGAGTAAACAGACCCAGCTTCTTTCAGTTAATTCCCTTCATTGACTACAGTGATAGTTTGAATATCACCCGGGGAAATGCCGATCTGGTTCCGGAGTTTACTACATCAGGAGAGATGTCGTACAGTCACTCACAGGGTACCGGTATATTTCTGGCATCGGCCTATTACAAATACACTACAAACCTGATCACGAGATACCTCAATGAGGAGATCAATCCGGTGAGTGGAAAAACAGACCTGATAAATACCTATATCAACGCAAATAACAGTGTGAATTACGGTACTGAACTTACCTACACCAATAAGATTACGAAATGGTGGGATTTTACCGCCAATGTAAACCTTTACAATTCCAGTATTAATCTCGAAAATCTGGAAAGTGTTTTACAGAATGATCCTATCTGGACCGTCTTCGGTAAGTTTAACAGTAACTTTAACCTTCCCGGCAAATGGGTGATTCAGTTATCAGCAGATTATCAGGGAAAAACGAACATGCCGGTCTCTCAGGGCGGTATGGGATTCGGAGGCGGAATGAGCCAGACTCAGAGCTCTTCACAAGGGTATATCAAACCTTTTTACGGAATTGACCTGGCTGTGAAAAAGTCCTTCATGAAAAATGATATCGCTTCATTCACACTGGCAGCCAATGACTTGTTCAGAACCCGTGGCAATACCCAGATTTCTTTGGGCAGTGGTTTTTATCAGGAATACTATCGTCTGTCAAACCCGCAGCTGGTCAGAGCCACTTTGTCAATCCGTTTCGGGCAGATGGATATGAAATCAATGAAGAAAAACTCCATGAATATGGAAGGAATGCAAATGCAGTAATAGTAAAAGAGGAATAAATGAAATGTGAAAGGAGCATGTCTTTGACGTGTTCCTTTTTTATTTCAAATGTTTATCAGATAGTAATCTCAATGCGGTTTCCTTCGGGGTCTTGAACCACACTTTCATAATACCCATCACCGGTAGTTCTGGGTTTGCCGTAAATGATGTAACCATCCCGGTCCAGTCTGGCGGTGAGCTGATCTACTTTTTCTGAACTGCCCACGGAAACAGCAAAATGAGCCAGGCCAAAATGTTCCGCTTCCGATCCTGAACGCTGCATATCGGCTCGTTGCATCAATTCCAGCCTGCAGCCGGAATCAAAACTCAGAAAATACGATTTGAAGGCTTTTGATTCATTATGATAGAGACTACCGGCCCGTGCTGCAAAGTAGGTTTCGTAAAAATTCTTCATCAATTCCAAATCTTTTACCCAAAGAGCCAGGTGTTCTATTCGCATGAATTTCAGAATTATTGATCAACTTTAGCCAGATTTTTAATTCACTGCAAGTTAAAGCATTTGAACGCTTACCCCAAAACCGCTCTTTCAGCAGATAACACATCTGCTGCCATAAGGGCCACCCGTTTTGTCTTTCTCATCTGCGGCCTGGGGGTTTCTGCCTGGGCACCCATGGTTCCTTTTGTAAAAGACCGGCTCCATCTCAACGATGCACAGCTCGGCTTGTTGCTGCTGTTTCTGGGGGTAGGAGCCATCTGCACTATGCCCCTAACCGGCAAATTCATACCGAAAATAGGTGCAAGAAAACTGATGTTGTACTCTGGTGTACTGATGGCCCTTACACTGCCGCTTTTGCTGGTGGTACAAGCAGCCGCAACTATGGCAATAATTCTGTTTTTGTATGGAGCGGGAATCGGAAGTCTGGATGTAGCCATGAATGCTCATGGTGTAACCGTACAAAACCAAAACAAAAAACCGATTATGTCATCCCTTCACGGGTTGTTTAGCGTGGGTGGTTTGCTTGGGCCGCTGGTTGTGGCTTTTCTTCTCAAATCGGGTATCTCGCTGTTTTTTGCAGCAGTAATTATTAGTGCGACTTTGATACTCCTTCTTCTGGCTCAATACCCCAAACTCCTCTCATGGAATCAGGAACAGTCTCTAACGGAAGCACCCATTGATCAGGATTTGCAGGTCTCTTCTGGGAAATCGGCCTGGGTAAATCCCGGGGTGATTTTTCTGGGTATACTTTGTTTTATTTCATTTCTGGCAGAAGGGGCCGTTCTCGATTGGGGTGCCGTTTACCTGCGTGAAGTGCGTGGCATTGGCGAAGCTTTCGCGGGCCTGGGCTATACCTTTTTCTCGGTGGCTATGGCCGTGGTAAGACTCACCGGAGACAATCTCATTACCCGATTTGATAAACGGGTGGTGGTATCGGCGGGAAGTCTTCTGGCTGGTTGCGGGTATTTTTTGTTTGCTTTGGCTCCTGATTTATGGATTTCTTTTTTGGGTTTGATTCTGGTAGGAGCAGGAGCCGCCAATATCGTACCGGTGCTATTTGGTGATTCGGGAAAAATCAAAGGAATAAGCGGAACCGCCGCACTGGCCGCGGTAACGGCGTTAGGCTATACCGGCCAGCTGGCAGGGCCTGCTTCTTTGGGATTTCTTGCTCGTGAACTGGACCTCACCCTGGCCATGGTTCTGGTCGGGATTTTGTTGTTAGGAGTTAGTATTTCCTATTTTTTTGCCGGGAAAAGCTTTGATAAACAAGTAGAAACCAATCAATTGATCTGATAAACCTGAGCTGATCTCAGGATTTCATACCCCGCCTACGCAGTTTACTGAGAAACTCCGGTGTGATTCCCAGATAGGAGGCGATGTATTGCTGAGGAACCCGGTTTGGCAGGGTAGGGTATTTCTTCAGAAACTCTTCCAGCTGATCTGCAGCAGAAAAGCTGATCGTTTTTAGTAGCCTTTGCTGAAGTACCGCCAGATGTCGTTGGATCATAAGTCTGAACATCCGCTCCAGCTTGGGTACTTTCCGCAGTAACTCGTCCTTTGATTCACGGCTAAGCATCAGCAGCTCACAGTCTTCCAGAGCCTCAATGTTCATCATGGCAGGAGTTTGTTGTTCAAAACTGGTGATATCGCTCACCCACCAGTCTTCCGTGGCAAATTCCAACGTGATTTCTGAACCTTTAGGATCAATGAAATATTCTCTGATACACCCTTTAAGTACATACGCCTCAAAATGGCAGACAGATCCTGCTTTGAGCAGTATAGTTTTCTTTTGAATCTGTTGAAAACTCAGGCAATCCTGCACAAAAGTTTTTTCCTGATCGGTGAGTTCGGTATAACGGGCAATATAGGAGAAGATGGGTTCATCCATAGATCAGGCAAGTTATCCTATTTCTTAACCTGGTTCAATTTTTTTATCGGTCAATAATCCGAGCTTTGTATCTAAATCTTCTTCAGTAAGCCGAAAGAGGCTCAATGAGAACTTCAAACACTACAATACTTACTGTTTTATGAACTATCAGGCATCAGCAGACCGGTACAAAACAATGGAGTACCGCAGATGTGGAAAATCAGGGCTTAAATTACCCGCACTTTCGCTGGGTCTCTGGCATAATTTCGGGGGAATTGACCATTTTGAAAATGCCCGAACTATTCTGAAACTGGCTTT
The DNA here is from genome assembly GCA_966250325.1 of uncultured Cytophagaceae bacterium. Classification (GTDB taxonomy): domain Bacteria; phylum Bacteroidota; class Bacteroidia; order Cytophagales; family Spirosomataceae; genus Jiulongibacter. The sequence goes on from CBINGY010000003.1 coordinate 163,095, forward strand.
TGACAAAGGGATTACCCATTTTGATCTCGCCAATAATTACGGACCGCCGGCGGGCTCGGCAGAGGAAACATTTGGCCAAGTGCTTCGCAAAGATTTTTCAACGTACCGGGATGAAATGGTGATTACCACCAAAGCCGGTTTTTATATGTGGGAAGGGCCTTACGGGGAGTGGGGTTCAAAGAAATACCTGGTCTCCAGTCTGGATCAAAGTCTCAAACGATTGGGAATTGATTACGTGGATGTTTTCTATCATCACAGACCTGATCCTGAAACACCGCTGGAAGAAACTATGGGAGCACTGGATCTGATCGTGCGGCAGGGTAAAGCCCTCTATGCCGGGATTTCAAATTACAGTGCAGAGGATTCCGCAAAAGCCATGAAGATTCTTAAGGAACTCGGTACACCGTGTATTGTTCATCAGGCGAAGTATTCCATGCTCGACAGATGGGTGGAAAACGGCCTTCTCGATGTTCTGGAAGCAAACGGAGCCGGCTGCGTGGCATTCTCTCCATTGGCTCAGGGATTGCTTACTGATAAATACCTTTCCGGCATACCGGCAGATTCAAGGGCGGCATCGGGCAGGGGAAATGGGGCTCTGGAAGCCGGGCATGGCGTGGAGTCTCAGATTGAAAAAATTCGGAAACTGAATGAGCTTGCCGGAAAGCGTGGACAGAAACTCGCTCAAATGGCACTTAGCTGGATTCTGAAAGATCCGCGAATCACGTCAGTAATTCTGGGAGTAAGTAAACCCGAACAACTTACCGATTCGTTAAAAGCTTTGGAAAACATCTCTTTTGAACAGGAGGAAATATGCCAAATAAATGAGATTTTAGCGGTTTAGAAAGTCAATTTATAACATTTCGGAGATCTTCAGGACCTTTGAATCAAACATACAGATCACCTATGAAAAAGATTTTAGTTTTTTCAGCCTTGCTCAGTTTGCTCAGTTATATGTCATGCGGACAACATACAGTCGGCACTTTGCCTCCGGTAGAAACCAAAGAGCCGAATTCAAAATATCCTTCAGCCTTCGCCGGTCAGACACGTGTAGCTGGTATCAAGACTCAAACTCCCTATGAAGTTACCGTACTTTCAGAGGGCTTATCGTTTCCCTGGGGTGTGAAAAGCCTGCCTGATGGTCGCTTAATTATTACGGAGAAGGAAGGTACTATGCGAATTGCCAATGCGAAGGGCGAACTCAGCAAGCCAATTACCGGAGCACCTAAAGTAAACTCTAACGGACAGGGCGGTCTTCTTGGAATAGCCGTAGATCCGGATTTTGCCTCAAACAGAATGCTTTACTGGGCTTTTTCTGAAGATGTGCAGGGTGGAAATCATACCTCAGTAGCTAAGGGAAAACTTTCTGCCGACGAATCAAAACTTGAAAACGTAACTGTCATTTATCGGGCAACGCCGGCTCACAAGGGTAATCTGCATTACGGTGGTCGCGTTATCTTTGACAAAGACGGTAATTTGTTCGTAAGCACCGGAGAGCGTTCAGATCTGGTGACACGTCCCTTAGCTCAGGATTTGAATACCGGTTTGGGAAAAGTACTTCATATCACCAAAGAAGGAAAACCCGTCTCATCAAATCCTTTCCTGGGTAAATCGGATGCCCGGCCTGAAATTTATTCGTATGGACACCGTAACGTACAGGGGATAGCCTTGCACCCCGTTACCGGTGAATTGTGGGGAGATGAGTTTGGGCCGCGTGGAGGAGATGAGGTAAACCGTATTCTTCCGGGTAATAATTACGGCTGGCCTACCATTACGTATGGCATTGAGTACAGTGGAAAAAAAGTAGGAGAGGCTATTCAGCAGAAAGAAGGGTTACAGCAGCCTGTGTATTACTGGGATCCCTCGGTTTCTCCCAGCGGAAATACATTCTATAGCGGAGATGCCATACCTGAATGGAAAAACAATCTGTTTATCGGTTGTCTTAGCGGAATGCACATAGTGCGACTGGTTATTGAGGACAATAAGGTGGTAGGAGAAGAGCGATTGCTTTCTGACGAACTTCAGCGTTTCAGAGATGTAACCCAAGGCAATGACGGAGCATTGTATGCGGTTACCGACCAGGGTCGTCTTTACAAAATTTCGAAAAAATAAGAGGAAAGTTTGCTTTTGAAAGGGTAATCTGCCTACCGGGCAGATTACCCTTTTATTTTGAGAACTCTTTTTTTAGTTGAGTAACTACCTCATTTATAGCCGATTCGGTGGAGTCAAGGAGTGCCTTTAATTTTTCTCCTTTCCCATATTCCTGGGCATTTGTTTCGATATCACGAATAGTGCCATGTAGGGTCTGTATCCTGAGATTGTCCAGTGAAGGCTTGAGGCGGTGAGCAAGTCTGGAAAGTTGCTCAAGATTGTCCTCCTCATAGGCGGCGTTCATCTCTGAAAGCGTAGCAGGTGCCAGATTAAGGAACAGGTCAACCATTTTGCCAACAAATTCGGAGCTACCGCCACCCAGACTACTGATATAGCTTAGGTCATACAGGGGTTCTGCTGAACCGGAAGTATTTATGTTGGCCCTAGTCATATGATTTGAAGGGTTATTTGACATACAGCGGGCCACGGTGTTGAGTAGCTGCTCCTCATTGAAAGGTTTGGTGAGGTAGTCATCCATACCAGCCGCATAAAATTTAGATTCATCACCTTTCAATGCAAATGCCGTGAGAGCAATAACCGGAACTTTGTTGCCCGCTTCCCGAATTTTAAGCGTAGCCTGGAGCCCGTCCATGACCGGCATCTGAACATCCATCAAAATGAGGTCTATGGGGTTGTTTTCCAGTTTTTCAAGGGCCTGAAGACCATTTTCGGCTTCTACAATATGTACGCCGTAGTTGCCAAGAATAGTAGACGCTACCAGGCGATTCATTTCGTTGTCATCAACTACCAGAATGTCTTTACCTTTTAATACGGAGATATCCGCTTCTTCTTTTTTCAGCTCAGGCAGATTGTGATAAGACCCTTTTCTGAAAGGTATATTCATGATAACCCGTGTGCCTACATTCTTTTGGCTCTCCACATGGATCTCTCCTCCCATAAGCTCTACCAGTTCTTTGCAAATGCTCATTCCTAATCCCGTGCCACCAAATTTCCTTGTGATAGATTCATCTTCCTGTCTGAATTTCTGGAATAGGTTATTAACAAATTTTTCATCCATTCCTATACCCGTGTCTGAAACCACAATCTCTATGACCTGTTCTTTTTCAGTTTCTTCAATAACCCCGCAACTGATTTCCACACCCCCTTTTTCGGTGAATTTGATGGAATTGGAAATAAGGTTTAGCAAAATCTGATTGAGTCTGAAGGGGTCACCAATTATCACATCTGCTATTCGCGGGTCATAGTAAGAATTACGGAGAGTAAGGCCCTTTTCTTCTGCTTTAAGGTGTAATACCTGAATGGCTCGTTGTAGTACTTTCTGTGGTTCAAAGCCTATTTTCTCCAGGGTTAGTTGGCCTGCCTCAATTTTGGATAGATCCAGGATGTCATTGATTATAATCAGTAAGTGATCAGAGGCCGTCTGAATATTTCCAAGATACGACTGCTGAATCGAATCCAGAGGTGTTTTTATTAATTGACCCGCCATTCCGATGATGGCGTTCATAGGTGTACGGATTTCATGGCTCATATTTGCCAGGAAAATTTCTTTGGCACGGGTAGAAGCTTCTGCGGCATCTTTGGCACGTTTGAGCTCTTCTTCCATGGCTTTCTGGCTTGTAATGTCAATATGGGTTCCAATGATTTTGGCGGGTTTGCCGTTATCATCAAATACAGTGACCACACCTCTGTCAAGCACCCAGTGAACAGAGCCATCTTTGTAAATCACACGATACTCCATATTGTGCTGATCCTGCAGTCCACTCAGATAGCGGGAGTCGCTCTCTTCAAGCAGATGCCGGTCATCGGGATGAATGCAACTCCACCAAAGGCTGGATTTGTCGTTAATCTCGGCAAAATCGTAACCCAGCAGAGAGCCCTTTAGATTTGAGAACTCCGTTTTGCCTGTAGTAAAATCGTGTTCCCAATAATTGTCACCCACGTTATTCAATGCAAAGCGAAGTCTCTCTTCGTATTGATTGAGCATATCCTGAGCTTCTTTTTCCCGGGAAATGTCTTCTATCATGAAGAAATAAATGGCTCCGTCATCCGAATCATTGATGACCTGACCATTGGCTCGAGTCCAAATATAACTGGAGTCTTTACGGTACAGGATAAACTCACCCGTCACCTGTTTTCTTGCCTTTACCTCCTCCAGGAGTTTACTTTGATTCATTTCCCTGGATTTTGGCCCAATGAAGAGTTCAAAGGGATGCCGCCCTATTAATTCTTCCGGACTATACCCTGTCATAGACACGAGGCCATCATTTACCCAGGTGATGTGCTGGTTTTTGTCAATAAAGAGCACCCCGTTAACATTGGCACTCGCTACCAGGCTAAGTCGCTCTTTCTCAGACTCAAGAATTTTTCTCTCTGAAATATCACGGATAAATGAAACGAAGAAGCGTTGATCATTTTGAACAATAGGGATAATATATAATTCGATGGTGAGCTGCCTGCCTTGTTTATCTATTGCGGGGAGCTCCATTTGCCGGTTCATTACCCGCGATTCACTGGTCGGATTATGATGATAAATGGCATTCGTATGAGCTTCCCGGTGCTGCGATGGAATGATGGTTTCCTGAAGTGTTTTTCCAAGAATTTCGGATTTCTTCCAGCCAAAAATATGCTCTGCCTGCGGATTCCAGAAAGTAATTTTACCAGCTGAGTCAATCTGAATGATAGCATCCAGAGCGGCATTCATGATCAGTCTGTTACGAAGCTCACTTTCCAGCAGAATTTTTTCAGATTCTTTGGCTTCGGTGACATCCGTATAGTTCCAGAGATGACCCTGGTATTTTCCTTCTATAAATATGGGAATGTAGTCACGTTGAAGGATTTTACCCGATTTCATCACCAGAATATGATTCAGTCTGGGTTCTCTGCTTTCCAGGGCTTCGTCGATTTCTTCCAGAAACTTCTCGGGGCGGATAAATAAGGAGGAGCTTTGTTCTGAGCTTACCGCACAATCAATTCCCTGAAGCTGATCGGGTTCCAGAGGTATATCAAATAGCTCACAGAATTGCTTGTTGGCAAAACGGATTATCCGGTTTTCATCTTCCAGTAAAATACCGCTGTTCAGACTCTTGATAAGGGAGTGGAAAACCACCTCTGCACTTTTCCGGTTATTAATCTCCCGGTGGATAAATGAGGTAATACTTAGCAGATCTTCGCCGGCAGAGGTACTCTCGCCGGTAATGGTTTGAAAAGTCTGATTCAATTTCTCAAGTGAGAGTTCTTTGACCCTCAACTCATAGGAAAGCCGCTGATTGGTTTCTACATATTCCTGCTCGCTTATCTTGAAAGCCCGCTCTGCCAGTATTTTGTCCCGCTCAAGTACCTTGTAGGTTTCACTTACGGAATTTAACAAAGTAATCAGATGCTCATTTTGCAGCAGTTCATCTGGCAGATGCTTTCTGATTTGTTTATTGAGCAGGTTGTGGTAGTTCATAGAAAGAAGTAATCGTCATGGTTTGATTATGCAGATGACAAAAGCCACCCTCGTTGAATGGCGATAACTCTCCGTAGGAATACATTCCTCCCAGGAGTACTTTATTACCGAAGGCCCGTTTTACTGCCTCTACTTCTTCATCAACAAGTGGGCCAAGAACGAGTTTTCTGCCTACGCAACTAATAAGAAGTGCAAAGGTATCTTCCGGAAGACCGTTTTTTGCTGCGTTTTCTGCAGCAGAAAATGCTGCTTTATTTAAGTCTCCAAAATGTGAACGCATGAATCGGACTTTTGAGCCCAGGGGCACATCCCCGGCAAAAATCATACTCTGTGCGGCTTCGTCAATCGAAAGAATAGTGCGTACCACAGATTTCTCTGAGTTGGGATAGGTAACGGATAAGGGGAAGAGCAAAGCTGCCCCCGGCAGGTCCTGAGAGGCATCTCCCAGATATTTCTTGTAAAGTTCCAGGGCATTTTGTCCATCAATTTCGTAAAGAACATTAGACTCTGAACGGGTAATTTCCTTTTCAAGTCCGAATTCCTCCCAGCCACCCTGAGTTCCGTGAGATACCTTAAAATTTTGACCATAGAAACCAATAGCTACCACTTTTCCTTCTTCAGGATTTTTATTTAAGCCTACCAGGGTACTCTGGAAGCGGTCATCATCACCGGCCATACCACCCGAAATGAAGAGGTCTTTCCCTTCTTCTGCGAGTCCACGGGCCAGTTCAGATCCGTTCACTAAAGCTCCATCTGAAAATACCATCACATACGCCAGATCTTTCCGGTCAAATCTGCTTACAAGGTATTTCGCGGCAGTGTAACTATCCGGAAAATGTCTTACATCAATTTCCTGGGCCAGCACTTCGGTTGATTCAAAGAGGAATACGGCGATCGTAAGAGAATCATCAAGTACCATATCATGGTAGATTTCTCCAGCGGTGCTGCAGCACATAATCTGAGCCTGTGGGTAGTGAGTATGAAGTGCTTCATAGGGCATTTCTTTCAGCAGGCGTCCTTTCCCTCCGAAACATAAAACAAGCCGGGCACCGCTCAGGTCACCCTGATAGCTTTGCTCATGTCTTTTCCACGTGCCATGCTGGTATGTCAATAATGCAGATTTCATACGATATATGAGTAGTTTGATAAACTAACCCATAAAAATTGAACCAGTTCCAAAATTCTTACTAATTGTTTGTTAATCAGTATCTTGCAAAGATATAACTTCTTATGTTTTCCAAATAGTAGAAAAATATTCCATTTTTTGGAATTAGAATTCGAGCTCACCTTCGGCCTTCATTTTGTAGATGGTACTTTTACCGATATCCAGCTGACTGGCAGTTTCCACTACGTCAAAGTTATTTTTTTTCAGGTAGTAGGTAATAATATCTCTTACATGCTCCCTAAGCGTCTTATTATCACTGATAAATACCTCTTCTTTCCTGGCTGAAAGAAAGGAGATATCCTCGGCAGAAATGACATTATCTGTACAAAGTACGGCGGCCAGATCCATCGTCGCTTTCAGCTCCCGTACGTTTCCGGGGAAATTGTATTTCATGAGTTTATTTCGGGCCGACTCGTCAATTTTTACTGCACCGAGTTTATTTTCTTTGGCAAATGTGTCAGCAAAATGACGGGCCAGTACCAGTACATCGTTGCCTCGTTCCCGAAGAGGAGGGAGAGCTACTGGCAAACCCAGCAATCTGAAATACAAATCTTCCCGGAACCTCCCCGCTTTAACTTCTTCGGCCAGATCTTTGTGGGTAGCGGTAATTACCCGTACATCCAGAGAGACACTTTCATTTCCTCCTACACGAACCACTTCCCGTTCCTGAAGAACCCGAAGTAATTTGGTTTGATGGGTGAGATCCAGTTCGGCAATCTCATCCAGAAAAATGGTGCCTCCGTTTGCCTCCTCAAATTTTCCTAGTTTTCGGGCCACAGCTCCTGTAAAGGCTCCTTTTTCATGGCCAAACAATTCACTCTCAACCAGTTCTGAGGGTACTGCTCCCATGTTTACAGCCACAAAATTCTTTTTGTTTCTTGGGCTGTTGTAATGTATGGCCTTGGCTACCAGTTCTTTTCCGGTTCCGGTTTCGCCGGTTATGGTTACATTTATATTGGTTTTTGTAGCTTTTTCCATCAGGGCAAAAACCTTCAAAAGCTTTTCACTGTTGCCGATCAGCGTATTGGAAAAGCTATATTTTTGACCCAATTCCTCCTTTAGAATTTCTACTTCCTGTCGCAGCGACTGGGTTTCTCTAACCCTCAGGATGCTATTCCAAAGAAGCTCTTTTGTGGCCTCATCTTTCACCAAATAATCGGTAACCCCCATTTTCATGAGCTTCACAGCCATCCTTATATCTTCCTGAGAACTTATGGCAATTACCGGTAGCCCGGGCTTTACATCCCGAATGCGTTCCAGAAGCTTATCTCCGGGAATATCAGGCAAAGAGAAGTCAAGCGTAAGCAGGTCGGGATTTTCATGAAGCCTCTCAAGACATTTGGCCCCTGAATTAATAAGTATGACTTCATAATCAGGATTCAGGCTCAGATGATACTTCAGAATTTCACCGTACCACGGGTCATCTTCGACTACAAAAATTTTGAACGATTCCATAGATAGCCTTTTAAGAATTGAATAACTGGCTCTCAGGCATATAAGATTATTTAACCTGAACACCTTACCTGTAGTCAACTGGCAAATATCATTCCGGATTCCAGAAAATGGACATATTGCTCAAAAAATAACCTTTTTGGATTTTGTCTATAATTGAGTATTATTCCAATAATTGGATTATGTTTTTACGACTGAGAGAAAAGTACTTATCAAAGACGGCTTTTACTTAACCAAAAAATAACCCGTTTTTGGGAGTATGACGGGCCAAAAAGAAATAAATTCACAAAATTTTTTTTCAATGAACAGTAGCAGACGTGATTTTCTGAAGCAAGCCTCGGCTTTGACGGTATTAGGCGTGTTTCCTCAGAGCCCTTTTTTATGGCCTGCCAGACAGAAACCTCTTTTGCGTGTAATCATCGCCTCTGATTTTCATTATGGTCAACCCAAAACAGATTTTGAAGCCATGGCATCCACTTTTGTGAACAAGGCCAATGCCTTCACAAAGGCTCATTCCTGCGACTTCTGCATTCTGAACGGAGACCTCATTCATGACCAGCCCGAGTGGGCCGAAAAGGCAAAGGCCTCTTATGACAGGCTTTCTCTTCCTTATTATGTTACCAAGGGAAATCACGACAGACTTAGCGATGCAGCGTGGGAAGAGATTTGGAAAATGCCGGTCAATTTTTCTTTCGAAAAAAAGAAAACGGGATTTATTTTTGGAACCACCTCGAATGAAAAAGGGGAATATCTGTCTCCAGACCTTGATTTTCTAAAAAAAGAGCTTGATAAATATGCCCGTCTGAAAACCGTTATTCTGGTTCTTCATATTCCTCAGGCCAAATGGACCGCCAACGGAATAGAAAATAAAGAATTCTTTGAGCTGGTGAGTAATTACCCTAATCTGAAGGCCATTTTTCATGGACATGAACACGACCAGGATGGGATAGTAATGCATGAAGGAAAACCTTATGTTTTTGATTCGCATATAGGTGGAAGCTGGGGCACTCCGTACCGCGGCTTTCGGGTACTTGAAATCTCAAAGGCAGGAGAGCTGGTCACCTATCTCATGGATCCCGATGTGGAACTAAGCAGGGATAATCTCACTGCAAACATCACAAATCCATAACATTACGGGTATATTGAGGTTAAACCGCATGCCGAATTTTGCAAAAAACTACGCATGCAAAGACGTAACGTGCTCAAGAGCCTTGGTCTGCTTTCTGCCGGGCTGGGTTTAGGTACAGAAACTCTCGCCAAAAGTTCTGCAGCAAATCAACCGGTGCTTCGAATAGCTCATCTTACAGACATACATATGCAGCACTTTCTGGGTGCTGCCAAAGGTCTGGAACGCTGCCTGCATCATTTGCAAAATCTGGATAGAAAACCTGATTTTATTTTCAATGGCGGTGATGCGATCATGGGACTGAAACAGGCTTCTCTAAGACAAAATGAGAGGCAGTTTGACTTATTCAAAGAGGTTCTCACCTCCGAAAATTCACTTGAGGTCTATCAGTGTATAGGAAACCATGATATCTGGCATAGCGAAAAGGCTGATTTTTACGGGGAGAAGAAAAGGGCACAGGACTTTTTAGAGCTTCCTGAACCTTACTATTCTTTTCAGAAAAAGGGCTGGCATTTTATTGTTCTTGACAGTGTTCAGCACGATGCCGGTAAGAAGAACTACGTGGGAAAACTACAGGAAGAGCAGATGGATTGGCTAAAGAATGAACTGAATACGGTTTCATCAGATACTCCTGTATGCATTATGAGCCATATCCCTATTCTCTCTGCCTGCGTCTTTTTCGATGGAAAAAACTATAAGGGCCAAACCTGGCAGTTGTCAGGTTCCTGGATGCACGCTGATGCTTCAGAATTAACCGAACTCTTTTATAAGTATCCGAATGTAAAGCTGGCTCTGAGTGGACACATTCACTTGCTGGATAAAGTGGTTTATAACAATGTCACCTATTGCTGTAACGGGGCCGTAAGCGGGGCCTGGTGGATGGGTAGTTATAAACAAACCTCTCCGGGTTATGCCCTGGCAGATTTGTTTGAAGACGGCTCCTTTGAAGTCACCTATCAGCCCTACCAAGCCTGAGAGACCGCATTATTTTTTTGTTAACTCTTTGATATGCCCAAAGTAGTAAGGATTACGCACTCTACATTTGACTTACGTATATAAGCTAATAGATACAAGATGCCTGTACTTGGTAAGTTGATTCTCGGAGGAGCCAAAATAGGTGTAAGGTTGAAGAATTTTGACAAACCTAAACCTTTTAAATGGCAGAGAAAAGTATTGGAATCGCTTCTGGAAGAGGCTCAGTTCACAGATTTCGGGAGGAAGTATCATTTTAAGCGGATACTTAAGCTTTTTTCAAAAAAGAAGTCCGCAGATTTCTATGAATTGTACAAGCACCTGGTACCTGTTTATGATTACCCGCGTATGGAGCGGGAATGGTGGTATAAAACCCGAAAAGGGAAAGCAGACATCACCTGGCCCGGTAAAATCAGGAATTTTGCTTTGAGCTCGGGTACTTCAGATGCCTCTTCCAAATACATTCCGGTGAGTAAGCAGATGATAAAGGCTATCCGTAAGGCCGGAGTAAGTCAGATTATTTCATTGGCCAATTTTGTGGACATCACACCCGAAATCCTGGAAAAGTCTTATCTGATGGTGGGTGGAAGTACTTCGCTCAAGGTGGTGGAAGATCATTTTGAAGGAGACCTAAGCGGAATTACGCAGAAGAATATGCCGGTGTGGTTTCACAGATTCTACAAGCCGGGGGTAGAAATAGCCCGGGAAACCGATTGGGAGGCAAAACTTGAGAAAATGGCAGAAAAAGCACCTGCCTGGGATATCGCTTTTCTGGCAGGTGTACCCGCATGGATTCAGATTCTGATTGAAAAGGTGCTGGAGAAAAATAAGGCCTCCCATATTCATGAAATCTGGCCAAACCTCAAAGCCTATGCCTGGGGTGGGGTATCGCTGGAGCCATACCGCGAAGGTTTTGAACGACTGTTTGGAAAGCCCGTTCATTACATTGAAACCTATCTTGCCTCCGAGGGTTTTCTGGGAATTCAGGTTTGTCCTGGCGGAGATCTTCAGCTGATTCTGAACAATGGAATCTTTTTTGAGTTTGTTCCTTTTACCGCAGCTAATTTTGATGAAGAAGGAAATCTTCGTGAACATCCGGAGACCTTCATGATTCATGAAGTAAATCATCTGACCGATTATGCCCTCTTAATAAGTACCTGCTCCGGAGCCTGGAGATATCTGATAGGTGACACCATCCGGTTTACCAATCTGAGTCTGGCTGAGTTTAAGATTACCGGCAGAACCAAACATTTTCTCAGTTTATGTGGGGAGCATATCTCTCTGGAAAATCTGAATGCAAGTATCTCACTGGCAGCGGCTCATTTTGATGTGGTGATCCGTGAGTTTACGGTCATCGGGAAGCGAAATGAAAACGGACTTTTTGGTCACAAATGGTATGTAGGCACCGATAATCTTGTGGATCCGGAAGCATTAAAGGTGTTTATTGATGAGAAGCTCTGTGAACTGAATGATGACTACGCCATTGAACGCAGACATGCTCTGGAACGAATAGAACTGGAGGTTATTCCCTCATCACTGTTTCTGCAATGGATGCAAATGAAAGGTAAAACTGGTGGGCAACATAAATTCCCTCGCGTGCTGAAAGGAAGCAATCTGGAATCCTGGGAAAGGTTTATGGCAGAGCGATCCATGCCCGCCTGAAGTATTTCTACTAAAATTTTACAATTCCGTAGCTTTAAATGTTCGGAAATTCCATCCTGTTCCTTTTCCTTTGAGAAGATGTTAACAGCCCTTTAAACTCTAGTCATGTCAGATTCCCGGAGAGATTTTCTAAAAAAAGCAGCTATGCTCATGGGTGGTGCCGCCTTGTGGAACACCCTGCCCGTCTCTATTCAAAAGGCTCTTGCTATTTCGCCAGATGCCGGCACCACCTTCTATGATGCCGAACACATTGTGCTGCTTATGCAGGAAAACCGCTCTTTTGACCATTGCTTTGGTACGCTTCGAGGAGTACGTGGATTTGGAGATCCTCGGGCCGTGAAAATTCCGGGTGATAAACCGGTTTGGTTTCAGCCTGATAAGGAAGGGAACCGTTTTCCGCCGTTCAGGCTGAATATGAAAGATACGAAAGCTACCTGGATGGGCGGTGTGCCACACTCGTGGGAAGATCAGGTAGATGCCCGCAATGAGGGCAAATACGATGGCTGGATAGAGGCCAAACGCCCGGGTAATCCAGATTATCAGCATATTCCACTAACGATGGGTTATTATACCCGCAGAGATATTCCGTTTTATTATGCACTAGCCGATGCCTTTACCGTTTGCGACCAGCATTTTTGTGCAGCACTTACAGGCACCACTACCAATCGCAGTTATTTCTGGACCGGTAAAACTCATGGCTCTGAAGGAGAAAAGCCCCGTGTGAGAAACGGTGAACTCACATACCATAAAGAAGCCGACTGGGTCACTTTTCCGGAAAGGCTTGAAGAGCACGGTGTTTCATGGAAAGTTTACCAGAATGAAATAAGCCTCCCCACCGATGTGGAAGATGACTCTTTACTGGCCAATTTTACAGATAATAACCTGGAATGGTTTACCCAATACGGCGTATGGCATGCCGAAGCTTTTCAATCATTTCTCAAAAAACAGCTGGAGGTTTTGCCTGTTGAGATTGAAAAGCTGAAACAGAAAGACCAGACAGAAGAAATCGCAGAAGAACTTCGGAAAAAACAAAACGAGCTTGCACAGGCCAAAGAAATTCTGGTAAAGTGGACTCCGGAGCGATTCGAAAAACTGAGCGAAAAGGAGAAGAATTTACATAGAAAGGGTTTTACCACAAACCTGGGTGACCCCGATTACCACAAAATAGAGCAACTGACCTATCAGGATGGAACCGAGACCCGTAGCACCGCTGTGCCCAAAGGGGATATTCTTCACCAGTTCAGGGAAGATGTGAAGAACGGCGAGCTGCCTACGGTGAGCTGGCTCGTGGCTCCTCAGAAATTCTCTGATCACCCCAGTGCTCCATGGTACGGTGCCTGGTATATTTCCGAAGTGCTCGATATCCTAACGCAAAATCCGGAGGTATGGAAAAAGACGATTTTCATTCTGAATTATGACGAGAATGATGGCTATTTTGACCATGTGCCACCTTTTACTGCCCCGGATACATCAGATCCTGCAAGTGGGAAAATTTCTGAAGGTCTGAGTACAGCCGGCGAGTTTGTTCGTCTGGAAGAGGAAGTGGCTGCAGGTTTTGAAGCCGGCAGGTCAAGAACCAGCCCCGTAGGTCTGGGATTCAGGGTGCCGCTTATTGTGGCTTCTCCCTGGTCACGAGGAGGTTGGGTAAATTCTGAGGTCTGTGATATCACCTCCACTATCCAGTTTATGGAGCATTTCCTTTCCAGAAAAACCGGCAGGGAGATCAAAGAGACCAACATCAGTTCATGGAGGAGAGCCATAAGTGGCGATCTCACCTCGGTTTTCAGGCCCTATCAGGGAGAGGCTATGGAATTGCCTGTGTGGCTTGATCGAAACCAGTTTGTGAAAGAGATCTACAATGCGAGTTTCAAGGATATACCGGATAATTTTAAGATGATTTTACCTGATAGTCCGCTCGATGAGGGCTTACTTCCGGGACAGGAGCCCGGAACCCGACTTTCAACGGCTTTGAACTATGAACTGTATGCGGATGGTCATTTGGAAGGGGCAAATTTTGTGCTCTCCATGAAGGCCGGGAATAGGCAATTTGGAGAGAAATCGCTCGGTGCTCCATTTAATGTGCAAGCTCCTGGTTTATTCAAAAAGGCGAGCGGTAAGGGAAATGAAAGTTACAGAACCTGGTCTTTTGCGGTGGCTGCGGGTGATGAATTGAGGTATGCCTTTCCGCTCAGGGATTTTCAGGGAGATGCGTATCATTTGTGCCTACACGGGCCAAACGGATTTTTCAGAGAACTTTTGGGGTCCAAGAAGTTCAGAGGTGCAGAGATTACCTGTGAACCTCTGCTGGTACAGGGCAAGTGTGATGGGAAAATGCGGATCATTCTGAAAAACAAAGAGAATAAATCGCTGAAGCTTAGTCTGAAGGAGCTCAATTACCGGGAAAATAGTCAACAGATTGACCTGGCTGCGGATGAATCAAAGGGTATTGTGCTGGATACCTCTTCCAGTAAAGGATGGTACGATTTCGAAGTCCGTGATGCCGGTGGAAACTTTGTAAGAAAATATGCCGGCCGCCTTGAAACGGGCTCGCATAGTATTTCAGATCCGCTCATCGGAGCTTAAAGGCTGGTAAAGAGTTTTAGTGCCGCCAGAAACATGACCAACGAAACAAAAATTTTCATGCGTCTAAGGTTCTGACTTTGAAACAGATACCTCATCCGGTAGGCAAAATGGGCCAGAATCAATTCCATTACCAAGATGGTGAGCAGAATTACCGCCAGGTGAGCTATTTCCCCCGTTATAGATATTTTATGACTTTTGATTGCCAGTACTATGGCCGTCCAGGTAAGAAAATTGAGCGGATTAAATACATTGAGAACTACACCTTTCAGGAATAACTGAAGAGCAGATAGCTTTCCGGATATCTGGCTTCCCACATTTTTTCGACTGGCAAAGAGCTGGCTTATTCCTAAAGCTATCAGAACAATACCTCCGACAATCTTCAGCCAGAAACCCCATTTCCCGTTGATTTCTAGGGAAAACATACCCAGATAGGCTACAGACGCAAGCACCAGATCACTGCTGAAGGTTCCCGCTGTGACAAGAAATCCTGCTTTTTGCCCTTTCTCTATGCTTGTTTGAAGAATACTGAAAAATACCGGCCCAAAACCGAAGGCAAGTACAAAGCCGGTGAATACCGCATACGTATAGGTCAAAGGAAATGGTTTATAACGCAAAAATGACTGAAACCATTGACACGCCAAATAAACAAATGGTTAATTCGTCTACCACAGAGTAGCCCAAAGTGCCCGGTCAATGACTGCTTCGCTTTTCAACGAACTCACCCGGGCTTTCCAATCGCAGCGAAAGGATTTAGCATTCAGCAGGTTAATATGGATTTCTTCGTTTTTTGAGGAAACTGTTACCAGATAATCGGGTTGATGGTTATCATACCTCCATTTGGCTTTCAGCAGATGTTTTCTTACCAGCTTTTCCAGCTGCTGTTCGGTTTGAGTGGAGTTCTGGCCTGTAACAATAGCAAAAGAACGCCCGTAATCTGCCATAGGAATGGCCGAGGTACGTTCAATCACATACGCTCTGCCGCAAGAGAAGCAAAGAAAGCTTAGCAGTAGGATTAAACTTGATTTCATAAAAGTTCGTGTTTTATCAAACCTAATCCTGTGAAGGGAATTTTACAATTATTTCATGTTAAGGTTATAAATTCTTAACAATAGAAAGACCCGCCTCGAAAATCGAAACGGGTCTCTGGAGGGCTTAAACTACTTCTAACTGTGATTATTTATTTAACCATAACTGCTCATTGATATCATCTTTCCCTGCAAACTGTCCGTCAATGGCGGTTTTATAGTTTGCTGTATTGGTGGTTCTTTCAGAGTAGGGGTACTGCCATCTCACGGCTATTCTGCCAGAGTTTCCTGTACCTACACCGGTATAGAATTTCGGGAAGCCGGTTCTCCTCCAGTTGAAGTACGCCTCCATACCTGAATTCATAAAGAAGGCCATATACTTCTGGGTAAGTATCTGCTCCAGCCCGTTTACATCTGCCGTATATTTTACCGTTGGCTGATTCAGATACGTGGTCATATCGAAATCATAGGTATAGCTTCTGAAATCTGAGGCATCACGGCTGCCAGTCTTTGAGTAGGTGAACGTATTAGTGCCGTTTGTAATGCCATAGAATTCAAATGACGCCTTAATTCCTTTCTCGTACCATTCAGAGGCACTGCCATTTCCCCAGCCGCGGTGAATCCCTTCAGCGATATTGAAACACATTTCGGGGTAGCCTACAATGAACGTTGCTTCGCCTACGTAATTGGTGTAGTATCTGGATCTGTTCTGGAAAGAGTAAGAGCCTGGTGCGAAATCTGTTCCGTTGCTTATCCCGGCCTTGAAACTCATATCGGCCAGATCTTCTCCTGAACTTGCACCGTGATAGGCAGAGAAATCATTGGGCTGTTTTCCGGCCTTCATATCGGAGCCTGCCGGCTCATGGGTCACAAATAACCTCGGGTCTTTCCGTAATTTGGCAGGTTCCACATAAGCCGCTGACATGTTCTGACGAGTGGCATCAAAACCAAAGTTATCAGGATTTGATGGGTATTTGTTAAACTGATTGCTAATGAACTGGAGATTGTCATCCAATGAACCCATGAGCGGGTATTTTGTCGGATTGCTCAAGATAGCCGAGAATCTTCCTTTTACGTTAAGATCGGCATCTGCTTCTTTTTTACTCAGGGTAGTAAGTACCCGTAGCTGGAAGGCATTCACTACTTTCTGCCATTTGGCCAGATCCCCGCCAAAGTAAATATCACCACTCAGGTTATTATCACCCGATGCGATCAGTGCAGTCATATCGTCATTGGCCTGGTCGAGCCAGGTAAGAATCTGCTTGTAAACTTCTTTTTGGCTTGAATAAGAAGGCTCAAAATTTTCACTTCCCTGAAGAGCTTCAGTCAAAGGTAAATCGCCTACCCGTTTGGTCATCTGATCGTAGAAAAATGCCCGGAAAAATTTACCAACTGCTGAGTAAGGGTTACGTTCCGCAGCTCCGGCTCTTAAGGCTTCTTCTTCCATTTTAATCACGTTTTTAAGGGTGAAGAAATGGTTCGGCATTTCGGTCCAGGTGTATTCGTTCGTTGCATAATAATTGTAGTTGGAGCAGTAGAATTGGTTCCAACGCATTTCTGCACCGAATGCCCGGCCGGTGTTGTTATACATGGCAAATTCCACCTCTTTCAAAACAAGTGCTGCCGGTACGTTTACAGGTCTGTTCGGGTCTTTCTCCAGTTCAGAGAAGCTCTCTTCGCAGCCGGTAGCCAGGAAAAGAAAACCCGCAAAAAGCGATATTAGAAATATATTTTTCATGTTATTAAGCAATTCTGATGTTCAATTAGAAAGTGAATCCGATGTTTATACCATATCTGCGGGTAGATGGGGTCTGAAGGCCAGATGATCCTCCATCAATGTACTGATTCAGGTCAATGTCCTTTTTCTCTGCAAAATAGAGCAGGTTTCTGGCTACCAGTGAAACATTGACATTCTGAATACCTTTGCCAAACCACTGCTGCGGTAAAGCGTAGCCTACCACTACTTCTCTCAGCATTCCGAATGAGCGGCTCATCAGGTTACCTTCATCCGAGTTGTAGTAACGGCTCACCCAATCCTGGAGAAACTGAGGCGTGGTGTTAGGTACATAGCTTAGCTCGTCGTAGTTGGTAACTTTTCCATCGGCATCGAAATTGATGGTGGCACCGTTGGCTACCTGCACGCCTTCACCTACCCAGGTTTTGTTACCTAAGTAATCCTGGTAACGGGCTTCGCCCATTTCGCCCTGAACCAGTTCGATATGTCGTCCTCCTCTGAAGGTTTGTTTCTGAACATAGTTAGAGATAACACCACCGATTCTGCCGTCAAATTGAAAGCTGAGGGTAATGTTTTTGTAATCAAACTTATTATTGATACCAAAAACGAAATCGGGATTCAGATATCCAAGAAACTGAGAAACCGGAGCATAAATAGGCCGGCCACTGGCATCGTTGATGATTTCACCCTCCGGAGTTCTTACAAAGGCTCTGGCATAGTACTTATCCAGACGATCGCCCACTTTGAAGAAGGTGTTCAGGCTTTCCACACCCGGATAGATTTCGGTCAAACGCTCCTGGAAAGTGGACCAGTTGGTCAGAATGTCCCAGGTAAGGCCGTTAAGGTTTTTGATCGGTGTACCGGTCAATGAGAGTTCCAGACCTTTCTTTTGAGTTTTAATTCCATTAACCAGAGCCGAAGAATAGCCCGATGTGCTTGAAACAGGAAGTTCAAAGATTTTCGGGCCTTCATTGGATACAAAATACGTTGCATCAAAACCCAGTCTGTTCTGAAGGAATTTCAGGTCAATACCCACTTCGGTTTGTGAGGTGGAGCTTGGCTGCAGGTTCGGGTTATTGAGTGTATTGGTAAAAGTGGCAGATGGCGAGTTATTGTACGAGGTAAGAATAGAATACACCGCAGAGTTTTGATAGGTAGGGCCGTCATACGGTGAGAAATACTGATCTCCGTAACCCAACGGATAAGAGGAAACCGGAGTGGCTCCGATGGTAGACTGAGTAAGACCGTCTTTCACATTGGCATACGAACCACGCAGTTTGGCATACGTGATAAACTGAGGCAGTGGAAGGTAATCTGTCAGTGAGGTAGAAACCGCTACAGACGGATAGAAGAAGGTATTGTTTCCTTCAGGAAGCGTAGATAGTTTATCTACCCGGCCGGTAGTGGAAACCGTCGCATAATTTTTCCAGGAGAAGTCGGCCGAATAATACGCTGAATTCACCCGCATATCCGAGTTGAAATTGGCCATTCTTACCGGATTTGATGAATTGTTGAAATTGTAAAGACCCGGTACATTCAGATAATCTGTAGTTCCATACTGCGAGCTGTAGGAAAAGTTTCTGAGGTTACCGCCCGCCCAGATCTTGGCATTTAGCCCATCCACAATGTCTTTGTCAAAACGAATAAGCAGGTCAGTGTTATTCTCAAAAAGATTTCTTCGGTCTTCACGGTAGTCACCTCTTCGCTCATCACGACCATAAGAACCAGCTGAGTAAGGCATTTTTTCAGTGCGAAGCAGATCCCACGTTGTTACCTGTGAACGCAGCATTACATCCATGTACGGAGTGAAGGTGTAGGTCATAGCGGCCTGACCAATAATATCCGTCTTATGATGACTTCTAAGCCACTCGTAGCTCATAAAGTACGGGTTGTTATAACGTTGATATTCGGCATAAATCTGCTGGATACCTTCTTTACCCGGCTGCCAGTAATTCCGCATGTCATCTACATCCCAGTCTGCACCTGCCCAAAGTACCATGTTGTAAATGATGGAGTTAGGGCCATAGTTAATATCCGGGAAGTTTGGACTCATCTGGCGGTTAAACTGAAGACCTGATGAAAATTTCAACCTGGATGAGAACCTGTAATCGGTGGTCATGTTGAAATTCAGGATATTCAGTTTGGTATTAGGCACCAGACCTTTCTGATACGTATTAGAAGTTGACAAACGCAGGTCATATTTTTCGCCTGATGAGGCAACCGAAAGGTTATTTGTGCTCAGTATTCCCGGCTCCAGAAAACGGGAAAGATTGTCTTTTCCACGGGCAATATACGGTGTGGGGATACGCTCTCCGGTTACGGGGTCAATCGGTGAGTCGTATTGTGAAATAGGCTGGCCTTCGAATTTTGGCCCCCAGCCGCCATCGTAGTCGCCGTCGTTCAGTCCTCCTCCTTTTCCATCTACAAACCAGTATTTTCCGTGATCACCCGGGCCGTACTCGTCCTGAAGTTTGGGTATGGCAATAAACCCATTATCCACCATGGTAGAGCTGTTGAAATCTACCTGAAAACCTCTTTTGTCTTTAGAGCCTCTTTTGGTAGTAACCAGAATGGCTCCGTTTTTACCCCGGAATCCGTAAAGGGCCGATGCAGAAGCTCCTTTCAGTACCGAATACGTTTCGATGTCATCCGGGCTTACATTCCAGGTATCTGAATTAACAGGTACGCCGTCTACTACAAACAAAACATCCTTATTGCCACGCAGTGAAATGTTTGGCCTTCTTAGAAGCTCGGGCTGAGCTCCCACAGTGAGACCTGCCACTTTACCGGCCAGAGCATTGATGGCGTTTGGTTCGCGGGCCTTCACGGTGGAAGCACCATCAACCGACTGTATAGCCACGCCTATCCGGCGGGCGTCTTTCTTAATACCCAGGGCTGTTACCACCACTTCGTTGAGTGATTTGGTGTCGGCTTCCAGGGTCACCGTGAAGTCTGACTGACTTCCCACTTTTACTTCCTTCGGAGTGTAACCTATGGAACTAAACACCAGGACAGACTCCTTAGAAGGTACATTCACCTTAAATGCTCCGTTGGCATCTGTGGTAGTTCCGTTCAGGGTGCCTTTAATAACTACGCTCACACCGGGGATAGCCCCGCCTGTAGCCTCTTTCACAGTTCCGCTCACCGAAACCTGAGCAGAAACGGTGTATGAAGTGATCATACAGATCACTGCAAGCCACTGTTTCAAAAATCTGGCAGTAAAAATTCTTCTCATAACAGAGTAATTTGTAATTAAGGTTTATCGAAAAATCGCTGCAAAAGTCCTTTATTACTGTTACCTGAAAATTACCGGGACCCTATCCGGTTTTTATGGTTTTATGATTTTTGAACCCGATGAGTTTACAGAATATTAACCTGCAGGCTGCGGCAGAAATAAGAAAGATTGGTTTTGCCCAAAACAGGCGAAAATTACATAGATCAATAGAGGAGGGGAGACCGAGAGATTGGTTTTGAAAGAAGAATTTTAGGGTTTCTATTAAGCTGATGCGTCGGGTTTTGTAGCTGAGTGAGCGAGATTTCTGATGCTACTAAGGATATT